>NZ_JABLSJ010000020.1 GCF_013618635.1 Thalassobacillus sp. CUG 92003
GACGTTCAATCATCCGAATCCCTCACTTTTATGTATTGGGTTCAGTGTACAAGAAAACCGCAAACTTTTCTCGGGATTAGAGAAAAATTCGCGATTTTAGAATAAGAGGGACTTTTTCAGTGGCCTCATAGGAATGGTTCGGGTCTCATTGTTTTTTGCAGGTACCGCTCTCTCTTTTCGAGTGCCACGGCCCTTCTAGGTTTCCTTATTTTAATAAAACTTCCTTAATATGCTCTGGCATAGGAACAGCTTTTGGTCTATCACCAGTAGTCGAAGTCCATGCTCTTAATTCATAACCTTCTGCCACTGACTGCTCCCCCTTCATAAAGTGATGTTCTACTCGGAAGACTTTATTATTCACTTCTTTTACTTCTGAATGAATACTTACTTTGTCTTCAAAGAACAGCGGTTTTTTAAACTGGCAGAATGCTTCTAATAAAGGGGTGATTATCTGTTCTTCTAATTGAAGTCTGGAGACGCGGAACCCTGCAGCTTCAAACAATTCATGGGTAGATTGATCCTGCCATTTATAGAAGTTAGGATAAAAAACGATACCCGCCGCATCCGTGTCCCCAAATCTTACCTTGATATCATAAATATGCTCCACTTGGCCTACCTCCTATTTCTGATAACCTGCTATTACCGGTACTGTGAATTCCCCAACATCCTGAACGTGGATTTTGACATTATCCCCTTCTTGAATGGGCCCAACGCCTTCAGGTGTACCAGTAGCAATGATATCTCCAGGGTAAACCGTCATATTTTGGGTTACGGCTTCCAGACATTTATTGCAATCATAAATCAAATGTCTCGTATTCCCATCCTGACGAAGCTCATCATTCACCCATAACTTGAAATCCAATTTGTTCGGGTCGTCTATTTCGTCAGATGTAACGAGATAGGGTCCAATCGGTGTAAAGGTATCAAAGGATTTTCTCCAGGAGCGTTCTTCGTTACCTCTAACGGAAATATCTAATAGAGCAAAGTATCCAAATATATAATCCTCGGCTTCTGATGTCTTGATATTACGGCCCTTTTTCCCGACGACAAAGCCCAACTCAGCTTCATGGTCTGTCCGACTGCCTTCCATGGGAAGCACTATAGGATCTGAGGGACCAGAAAGGGAAGAAGGAGATTTGAGAAACAGCTGGATGTCTTTAATCGTGCGTGGAGCGTTGTTAAACTGCTGATTCATCTCTTCCTGGTGCTTCAAGTAATTAACCGGAGCAGCCCAGATTTTGCCGGTGGCAGGGACAGGGGCCTGAAGCTTTACCTCGGATAACGAATAAGCGTCCTCTGATTGTTTCATCGATTCCAATTCCTCTTTATTTGTTTCGTAGTATTCCATCAGTTGAACAAAGGAATCAAAAGGCTTCGTCTTATCCCACTTAACATTTTCAGTGATATCCACAATTCTTTCCTTATCTACAATACCGATTTGGTTATCATTAAATATAGCTAACTTCACTGGTTTTCCTCCCTGTGATATGGCCATGGATTTTTCAATAGCTCGGGATTCTCAATTTTGTTTACTTTGTTTTCACCGTCTCATCTACAGGTTCGAATACTTTCTCAATTTTTTGCTGTCCATCATTGTCGGAATAAGTCTCTCCGAACTCTAAATCCAGTTTTTCCATAACTGGCTTATCATTGATTGAAAATAAATAAGCATCTTCGGCCCCTTCATTTACATGTTCATGCCAGCTCCAAGGTGGAAGGATAAAGAAATCTCCTTTGGACCATTCGAATTTCTGGCCATCAATCACTGTATATCCTTCTCCCTCTAAAACATGATAGATAGCACTATGGACGTGTCTATGGGCTTTTGTGTGCTGGTCAGGGACAAGCTTCTGCATCATCGTACCAATCCTCGCATCTGCAGGTCCGCCTGTTGTAGGGTTGATGTATTCGATGGCATAAGCATCGAAAGGGTTTTCGTTATCCGGTGACTCGCTCAACTTATCTAATTCATAGCTCGCACGCTCCCATGTATAATTGAAAATTGGAGAAGGGTAGCCAGGTTCCTGCTTTTCTCCGATGGGCGCAAACGCTCCGCCAGACAGTTTCTTAGTAGAGTAATTCTCCGGTGGTTCCTCTGGATAGAAGTCTCCTTCATATGGTTCAAAGTAAGAAGCAGCCAGGGTTCTGACAAGTCCTACATCCAGGCCATCCATCCAGAACATCGGCTCCGTTCCCTCATGTTTATGTTCGTGCCATGTCCATGCCGGAGTAAGAATCATATCTCCTCGCGACATATAAGACCGTTCCCCATTAACAGCTGTGTAAGCCCCGTCACCTTCAATAATGAATCGTACCGCTGTTTGCGAATGATGATGGGATGGCGCCATTTCGCCAGGAAGCAATAATTGTATTCCAACGTAAAGGGTGTGGGTGCCATATCCGACCAGCCCTCGCTCCATCAGGCTCGGGTTCTGCAAATAAACGACACGTCTCTCTGCATCTTTTCCAGGTTCGAGGATGTCACCTGCTTGTAATGCATAGTTACGGAGTGCCTCCCATTTCCACAAATAAGGCTCTACATCATGCACAGGTTCCTTGGTAACCATATGGCCCAGGTCATACCAGAGTGGCCCTATAGAATCTTTCTTCATATCTTCATAATACTTTTTGATTTCCGCTTCACTAAGAACATTTTTCCCCATCTTTAAACACTCCTTTAGGTAGGTTAGATAATTAAAAACTAATATAGTGAACTAAGTTATCTAATTATGATAATACATGATATTTTTTGAAATTTCAATCCTTTTAGAAATATCTGCACAATAAAAAGTGACTTCCCGTTGAAGAAGTCACCTACTATCGTTATCTCACCTGTGAATTTTCGGAGGTGCATTTTTTCTTTGCGCTTTCCTCTAACATACGTATCAGTTGGTAAACAAATAAATGACTAGGAACAAAAAGGCCATGTTTCTCTGCCTTCTGGACGATTGCACCATTCAAATAGTCAATTTCTGTCTTTCTTCCTCTTAATATATCCTGATACATTGAAGACATATGTGAACCAGACATCGACGGATCAAACACAGTTTTAATGGTATGCTTAATTTCATCAAAATTTAATCCGATGCCTTCCGCCGCCGCTACAGGAAGTGCCTCTTTAATCATTCCATCAATAAGAATATCAATTTCTTTATAGCTTCCTATTTCCGAGACGCTTGATTCCAATAGGGTACATAAGGGATTAAGTACCGAATTGAATATCGCTTTTTTCCAGATACTCTTCATCACATCGTTCGAGAGGGAAGCGTGTATCCCGGAATAATTGAATGTATCCACCAATTCATTTGCTTCTGGGGTTTCCTCGTTATCTATGTGCATGATCTCTGTAACGCCGGAACCAAAAGCCTCCATTCTGCCTGGTGCAGTCATCCTTGCAGCGAAAGTCGTAACACCAGCATAGATGCTTTTTCTTGGAATAAAACGTTCCAGAACCTCTATATTTCCAAGTCCATTTTGAAGGGTAAGTACTTTCGTCTTTTTCTTAATGAGATGCCGGCATTTTTTTAGCATGCGCTCGGTCTCCATGGCTTTAGTCAATAAAATTAGAAGGTCATATTCCCCGTTGTGGGTTTCCGGAAAAGAGGCGGGAAGATGGATCACCTCTTTTCCTGCTTCATTAGTTACCTCGAGGCCATATTGTTGAATAAAATTCATATGTTCTTTCCATTCGTCTACTAGCACTACTTGATTCCCAGCTTGAAACAGCATCGATCCAAAACGGCCTCCCATTGCGCCTGCCCCTGCAATGACAATATTCATAGCACCCTCCTTTTTCGAATAGGAATAGATTTATCGATCATATCCCGGACCGCATCTGACGAGGAATGAAAGGCTTGACGTTCTTCCGTACTCAAAGCCCATTCCTGTATGGATTGGATACCATTTTTGTTGATTGATATTGGCACACCAAGACTTACCTCACTGACGCTATAATTTCCATCCAACACAGCGGATGCTATTATTTCAGAGCATTTTTCCTCCAATAAGTGATCGATAACAGAGCTGATTCCGATTGCGGTTGTCCATCCGGTCGTCCGGTTAATGTTCCATTCATTGAATTCCTTAAACCATCCTTTTAACTTATCATGAACATTCTTTTGCTCTTGTTCTGAAAGAGATAACGGATCTCTATTCAACAAAACCTGGCTGAAAATCGGAACTTGCGTATTTCCATGTTCTCCAAGAACTGGCGTAAACAGCTGGTCATTTTTTTTAAGGTCCAATACCTGGCGAATTGCCCATTCAAATCGGTACGTATCATTCATCGTATAACCAATTAACTGATGAGGGGAAAACTGAAATTCTTTATACATGTAATAATTCAATACGTCGACCGGGTTGGATGCTGTCACTATCAAAGCATCCGGAGCATACTTTTTTATGCCAGCTCCAAAATACTTGAAAAGTTTCAGGTTCTCTTCCAGGAATGCATTCCTGGAAGAGATATTATTTCGATTCGGAGTACCGGCAGTAATGATCACAATCTCAGAGTCTTTTAAATCATCATAAGAACCGGCATATATTGTGTGGGCTGGAAATGCGTTTTGAAAATCCATGATATGGTTCATTAATAGCGGGCGGTTAATGTCTATCAGGCATAACTCAGATATATGTACCTTTTTGGCAAGTTGAAAAGCAGTAGCTGAACCTAGTGTCCCCGCCCCTCCTATAATCGTAATTTTAGCCATCACTGACTTCCCCTTTCCTTTTGATCGAATGGTGCTACCATAATGGGAACATTACCGTATAAGGGAAATAGGTAACGATAAGCAACGCAACTACTAAAGCACCTATAGAAAATAGGGAACGGGAGGATAATTGGACTAACGGTACTTTAGTTGTATCCGTCGTCACCAGTAAGGTGCCTCCAAACGGCGGTGTGCACATACCGATTGCTGTATTGATGATCACTACTATACCGAAGAAAACAGGGTCAATATTCAGTGCGTCAATGACCGGCAAAAACATTGGAACCACTATGACCAGAATCGCGATAGTGTCCAAGAACATTCCAAAGATCAATAAAATGATATTAATGATCAGCAAAATGAATACCGGATTATCAGACATAGATAAAAATCCAGATACTAGCATGCTTGGAATGTTTTCATAAGCGAGAATAAACGCGAATAAGGAGGCATTAGTAATAATGAACATAATGGTGGCGGTCGTTTTGGCTGAATCAAAAAATACGGTAATCAATTGCTTGAAGGATAACTCTCGATACATGAACATCCCGATTATAACCGCATAAATCACTGCAGCAACCCCTGATTCTGTTGGGGTGAAAATGCCTGAAAATACACCTCCAATTAGAATGACCGGGGTCCCAAGCGCCCACAAAGCTCGAAACAGGGAAGTACCAAACTCTTTTATTTGAAATGGCTCTCCGGTTCCTTTGTAATCTTTTTTCTTTGAGATGAAATACGTGACGATAAGTAAGGCGCTTCCGACTATGATTCCAGCTGGAATTCCTGCTGTATATAGATCAGAGATAGAAGAACCCGAAAGACTTCCATATATAATCAAGGTTACACTTGGAGGGATGATGACTCCCATTGGACTGGCTGTCGAAACCACAGATGCAGCAAAATCATGATCATACCCTTTTTTCACCATAGCGGGAACCATAAGCGTACTAAGTGCTGCAGCGGTTGCTACCGCGCTTCCGGAAATCGCCGCAAAAAACATACACCCTAGTATCGTTACAAGAGCCAGTCCCCCCGTACTTCGTCCTATAAAGGAATTCGCAAGGTCAATCATCCGCTGAGCCAGACCACCGGTCAGCATTATGTTACCAGCAAGGATGAAGAAAGGTATCGCCATTAATGACGACACATCAATCCCTGTAAAAAGTCTTTGGATAATAATCATCGGGGTTATATCCGCTAACATAATATAAATCATAGAAGAAAAACCGATCGTGATTCCCAGAGGCACTCCAAGCAAGAATAATAGAATTGTAATAATTAAAAAAAATGTAACCATTTATTCTTTCACCTCATTATCACTTGATGGTTTCTTTCCGATTCGGGCAATTAAATGGACGATCATAATCGCGCCTGAGACAGGCAGAATGGCATATACAACCCCCATGGACAGCCCCATGTTCGGAGATTGCTGGGGCCCTACAATATCCAGGGTATCTATTCCATATTTGACCAAAATCACGGAATAAGCCAACATGACCACCCACTTTGCAGGGGCCAGCCACCTCGATAAAGAAGGCTTCAATTCTTCAAGAACAGACACGGTTATATGACTATTATCCCGCATCGCCACAGCAGCTCCAAAAAACACAAGAGCAATCATAAGAAAGCGTGATAATTCGTCTGTCCATACATATCCGCCATTAAATACTGACCTTTCGATAATTTGAAGCGCAAGAATCGTGGTCATCACAATTAAGAAAATAGTAATGAACTTCCGTACGATCCAATCTAACCAATAGCTGATTTTGTCCAAGAGTTTCAATACTGCCACACTCCTTTTTGTTGCTTGATCATAGGAAGGAGGTGCTTAACAGGAATCAATCATAAGCATCAAACAATGCCGTGCCATCCCGGCCGCACACTCCTTAACCGTTCACTCTTCTTCTAAAGACTGGATTTTTTTTAACATTTCATTACCATATTCATCTATCCAGTCTTCATAAACAACTTCCACCTTTTCTTTAAAAGGTTCCTTGTCCACTTCGTGGACTTGCATCCCTTTTTCCTCTTTAAGGATATTTTCATACTTCTCTTCATGGACTTCATTCTCTTCATTCGTTACCTCAATAGCTTGTTCTCCGGATTCTAAAATGGCTTTTTGCACATCTTCCGGCCAACTATCAAATCGGTCTTTACTTGCCATCAAAAACCCAAACACGAAATGAACTCCCGTCTTGGAAACATGCTCATTCACTTCAAAGACATTCTCATCATGTACGATGTCAATCGTATTTTCCTGACCGTCAATAGCTCCCTGTTCAAGAGCAGTGTATGCATCTCCAAAATTCATACTTTGCGGGCTTGCTCCAAGTGCTTTATAAGAATCGACGTAGACAGGGCTCTCAATCACCCGAAGGGATTTGCCATTAAAATCTCCCGGACTTTTGATTGGTCCATTGGAAGTCGTCACATGCCTAAAACCTCTTGCCATTGTTCCGAATATCTTCAAGTTCACTTCTTCCATCAAGGAACGGTACTCTTTTTCCACATCAGATCCGAGAAAGTTGTTTACATGCTCCCAATCTTTAAACAGATACGGCAAATCCAGAACAGATGCTTTTGGAGCAAAACCAGCGAGCGGAGGTCCGGAAATCATCCCCAAATCCAAGGTTCCAAATTGCATGGCCTCAAGCAGTTCTCGATCTGTCCCTAATTCCCGAAATGGATAAATTTCTATGCGGACCTTCCCATTTGTTTTCTCTTCCACCAGCTCTTTAAATCGAACGGATGCTCGATGATAATTAGTCTTTTTAGGGGTCTGGTGCCCTAGCCGAAGCGTCAATACATCACCATCAGTCTCGGTTTTTGCAGCCGCGCTTGAAGTGTTGGCTGTCAGTGGACTAACAGGCTCTTCTGCTGCTTCTTTATTAGGGTTGGAATACCCTCCACAAGCAGTAGCCACCAACATAATTACAAACAAAGTCATCAGGAAGGATAAGCGTCTATGCATCATAATTCCTCCTATTATTAAAGATTTCTTAAAAAGGAAACGACCGTGCTTCACGTTGAATGGAAACCCACTTTGTCGAGGTGAACTCATCGACCACCCACGGATTCCCAAACCTTCCAACGCCGCTTTCTTTGTTACCGCCAAAAGGAATGTCTGGTGCATCATTTACGGTCTGATCATTGAGATGAGTCATTCCCGCTTTTACTTTCAATGCAATTTCTTCTCCTTTGGCAAGGTCACTCGTAAACACAGAAGAGCTTAGACCTCCAGCAGAATCATTTGCCATCTCGACAGCCTCTTCATCCGATTCAGCTTTAATGATAAGGGCAATCGGAGCGAACATTTCCGACTTTGCCACCTCACTCTTATTACTGACATGGGTTAAGACAGAAGGAGTCAGGACATTTCCTTCAAGCTTACCTTCTAATATCGGGTGTGCACCTTCCTTCTTTGCTTGTACGATATAGCTGAGTGCTTTGTCAATTTGCTGCCTATTGATTAATGGACCTATTACTGTGTCAGGATCACCAGGGTCTCCCCATGAAAGGGCTTTCACTTTTTCGGTTAACTTTTCAACGAAAGCATCATGTTGGTCTTTGTGTACAATCAAGCGATTAATACTCATACAAATTTGTCCTTGATGCACAAATTTTCCAAACACTGCAGCACGGACAGCCTGGTCCACATCAGCATCTGACAAAACTACAAAAGGGCTGTTCCCGCCAAGTTCCAGGGCAACTCGTTTTAAATTACGGCCTGCGATTTCCCCAATGTGTTTACCAACTGCTGTTGAGCCTGTAAAACTTATTAATTCAGCATGTGGGTTGGTAATCATTCCGTCACCTATTTCCGGAATATCCGTCAAAACCATATTGAATACACCGCCAGGGAGACCAGCATGCTCGAAGGCTTTAGCAAGGACCACCCCGCCAATCAAACCGACCTGAATGTCAGGCTTATGAACAACGCTGTTACCAAGGGCAATCGCTGGAATGATACTTCTCATTGATAGATTCATAGGGAAATTAAAAGGAGAAATGGAAGATACGACACCTAATGGGAGCCGGTAAACTTTATTTACTTTATTTTCAATAGAGGAAGGAATTTCCCTTACCTCGTCCAGTTCTCCTGCATAGTTAAGTGCTTCCTCCACAACTTCCAGGGTTAGTTGCAGTTCGACATTTCCTTTGAGCATGGTGCCACCGGATTCTTTGACTATCAGTTGGGCGATTTCTTCCCGATGTTCTTTCAAGTAGTCGGCAGTATTATGAATGACCCTTTTTCTTTCTTCAGCAGTGCTTTCAGCCCACTTCATTTGCGCCTGGTGAGCAGCCTCAAAGGCATCTTCTAATTGATCTTTTGAGGCTAGAGGAAAGCTTGCAATGGTAGATTCATCGTATGGATTGAGATCGTTATAAGCATTCTCGCTTGCTCCCTCAACCCACTTTCCTTTAATAAAGCTCTTGTTCATAGTTTCGAAGTTTTCCATAACATCCACTCCTTTTTTTGTTTTATGTGAAGTAATGGTCGCGTTACCTGCCCATATCCTGCTTTTCCTGAACGCCTGCTAATTCGAGTTCTTTTTCTGTACGTCTCCATGTTGGAAGCTGAACATCCAAAACAGCTGATCTCCCCTCTTCTATTGCTTTCCATGCTTTTTCCAGCGCGGGAATCAAGTCATCAGGTCGTTTAACAGTGCAAGCAAACGCCCCGCCTGCTGCCTCTGCTATTTGAGCAAGATCAGCATGGGGATCAAAATCTACCCAGAATTGATCCGTATCATAAGCTGTGCCTTGAGGATGGACACCTAATGTGGATAATTTCGGTGATTTCCAGCCTCGATTATTGTAAATGACAGTTAAAAAAGGGAGTTCATATTTTCGTGACATCCAATGAACAGTAGATGGAACGCTGAACATATACGAGCCGTCCCCTGTCAGACTTACAATTTTTTTTGACTTATCTGCGAGTTTCGCGCCGAGTGCTGCCCCTCCGCTCCATCCTAGCGATCCACCGCCACTTCCAATAATCGACCCCGCTTTATTCCTTTGCAGGTGTTTGTAAATTGTATCAAAGTTAGAAATGCCTTCATTAATGACTAATGTGTTATCATCGATCATTTCTCTTATACAAGCCGTCAAATACTCAGGGGTGATGATATCCTGGTTATATTTTTCCGCTTCTTTCCATTCCTCCCGTTGAATTTGGTGATAGGCTGTAATTTTTTCTTTTCGGCTACGGACAATTTCCTCATGCAATGGAGCAGTATTGATAGTTTCGTTCAGTTGCTTTAATGCTGTATAAGAATCTACTTCATAGAATCGCTTAGAAGGGATGTACCATAGTGGCATATTTTGTTTGACGGGATCTTCATCAAAGTAGTAGACAGTGCTGTCGGCAGCAGGTTTATTTGTAGTGGGAATCCAGGGAACATCACTATCAAAAACAAGCACAAGGTCTGCCTCTCCCAACAATTCATTCTGTTCTGGTGTATTCCACTGGTAACCGCAGTGCATGGGGTGATCGGATGGAAAGTTCATATAATTCGGCACCGATTCAATGACAGGGATGGCAAAATTATTACTCAGTTTCACCAGTTCCTCAACGGATGATTGGTTTTTACCAAGATATGAGGTTACAATGACTGGTTTCTCAGCTTTGCTGAGATCACTGATTATTTGACCTGCTTCTTGTGGCGGCAAAGCTTTAGGGGCAATAGGCTGCCACATTTCCCGAGAGATCGTTACAGGGACAGCTTTTTCTTCCATCACTTCTCTTGGTCCCATTAAATATACAGGTCCTTTCGGCTGGCTATTTGCTATTTGCAAAGCACGATGGACGTGCTGCTTCACATTCTTTCCCGTCCGGATTTCGTTATCGTATTTCATATAGCCTCTAACAATGCCTCGCTGGTCAGGAACGTCCTGAATCCAATGGATGAATTCATTCCGGCTTCCTGTCAGTTCGCCTTCCTGCGTATAGGGGGATGCTCCAGCAAAAACAAGAACAGGAATTCTGCCTTTATAAGCGTTGTGAATCGCTCCACCAAGATTCTGTGTACCACATTCCACGTGCACAATTACCGCCTGTGGCTCACCTGTTACCTGGGCATAGCTGTGAGCGGCACTTAACGCTACCATTTCATGAGGACATGTAATGACTTCCGGAAGCTGTTTATTTTGTTTACGGGCAATAGCTAAGCTCTCTATGATTCCCGGATGATCACTTCCAAGGTTTGAAAAAATATAAGATACTCCCGCTTCGTGGAGGGACTCCAAAAAAGCTGTGCTGGTTGTATAAGACTCTGACATCAAAAATCCACCTTTCTGCCATTTCTATATTTTTAAATATTCTAAATATTAAAATGATATAAATTAATTGTATGGCAGTGATATTAATAGTACAATACTATTATCCCTATAAAAACAATAGTCAGTAACTATGAAAGGGTTGGTTTTATGGACACTCGTTTATTGGAGTATTTTCTCGCTGTCAGTAAGGAGCTGCACTATACCCGGGCAGCTGAAAATTTAGGAATCAGCCAGCCGACGTTAAGTCAGCAAATCCGTATTTTAGAAAGCAGGGTAGGGGCAAAATTATTTCATCAGAAAGGGAAAAAAATATTCATGACCGATGCGGGCAAAGTGCTCATGGAGCGGGCAAACCGTGTTTTTTACGAGCTCGATCAAGCGACAAAAGAAATTGCCGAAATTAATGAGCTGTCTCGAGGTCGTTTGACGATTGGGAGTTCAGGCAACCATTTACTTCATACATCAATTCTTTCATTTCATAAGCTGTACCCCAATATCCAGCTATCCATTATAGACAATACTACGGAAGACACAGTAGCAAATGTTCTTGATTTTAACTATGACCTTGGCGTTGTCTTTTTACCTGTTCAGGACGACCGTTTAGAAAGCCGGTGCTTATTTACAGCTGAACTGTATATTGTCTGTTCCAGAAACCATGAGTTAGCGTCTGGACCTTCTATAAAAATGAAAGAATTGGCCAAATTTCGCCTGTTACTATTGCAAACAAGTTATTTCATACGGAGAATCGTCGATCATTATTGTAAAGAATCCGGCATTAAGATCGATCCCATTATCGAACTATCCGACCTATTTTCCTTATTAGAAATAACTGCTGATAACGCAGGTATTACCATATTGCCTAAAAAATATGTGGAACAGATGAACGATCCAAGAGTGACAGTTATTCCTATCAGTGATCCCATCCCCAAAAAAGAAGTTGGCATCATCTACCAAAAGAAAGGGTTCATGTCATCAGCAGGTAAAGCCTTCATCGATCATCTGCTCCACAATTATCAAGTCACAGAAGAAAAAAACTAGTTTATTGGTTGATGAGTGATTCTACTTCCTCACGTAACGGCCCTTTCATGATCTTTCCAGAAGGTGTAGTCGGAAGAGAACCTCTTATTTCCATGTATTCTGGCAATTTATATTTTGCAAATCCATTCTTAAGTAAAAATTCCTTGATTTCTTCCAGCTCAATGGAATGGTCGTCACGGGGAGAAACAAAGGCACAAGCCCGTTCACCTAGTCGAGGGTCAGGTACACTTACCAAAGCTGCCTGCTGTATTTTGGGGTGCATCTGGAGAACCTCTTCTATTTCTGAAGCATGGAACTTCAAACCTCCCCGGTTAATGGTATCTTTCGTCCTTCCGACAAAATGCAGGTAACCATTTTCATCAAGCCATCCCCGATCACCTGTCAGATAAAAACCTCCTTCTGTCAAGGATTCTTGCGTATCCAAGGCGTTTTTATAATATTCTTTAAACAGACAAACCCCCTTAAAGCCTATTTCTCCAATTTCCCCAGCAGGCAAGAATTCATGATTTTCGTCCAGAACAACTACTTCCCCGGAAGGAGAAGCTTTGCCGACCGTTTCCCATGTCAAGGACTCGTCATCATCCGGACGTGTAAACGTGCCGGCACAAATTTCCGTCATCCCCCACTGGGCACCCACACTGCATCCAACCAGCTTTCGTAAGTCCTTGACCATCTCTGAAGGTATTTTAGAACCGCCTGTCAATATCAGCCGCAGCGGTAAACCGCTTACATTTTCACTGCGAATATGATGAATCATATCTATCAGATGAGCAGGCGCAGCAATCAGAAAACTGACAAGTTCTTTTTCTAAAATAAACATAATGTTCTCCAATTTATACTCAGAGACAAGATGATGTCTCGTACCATAAGTCAGCCCGATAATAATCATGGGCAAGGAGAACATATGACAAAGCGGTGTAAGACTGAGGATCGTATCCTTTTCATTCACTTGATATTCTTTGCCATTTAACAAATGTGCCGGCACAAAGGTTTCATAGGTATGCAATACTGCTTTCGGGTTAGAGTCCGTTCCTGAAGTAAACATGATAATGGCTGGTTCATCTTCTGTTGGTTTGTTCTGCTCCAGCTCTTCTGAGGACACTTGCTGGTTATTAGCCGTCATTTGTGAAAAAGAAATGCCGCTTCCATTGTCATCGCCAGTAATGATGACATGTTCAAGGTTTTCAAGATCATCTTTTAAATCAATGGCTAAATCTCCATGGGAAAACCCTTTCCATGAATCAATGGTGATAAAAGACTTTGTATCGCAATGACCAAGCATATACGTCAATTCCTTCTTGCGGTAGGTAGGGCTTAAAGGATTGAATATAAGTCCAACTCTGGCAGCAGCAAGGTGAGTAATGACAAACTCCAATGAATTCGGAAGCTGTACAGCTATTACGTCTCCTTTTTTCAGCCCTATTGATAATAGGTTTTTTGCCATATTGAAGGACATTTGATGGATTTCTTCAAAGGTATAACTTTCATTTTCATATATAAATGCCGTCCGATCTTTATAAGTTTTTGCGGATGTGTCAACCAAATCACTGATCATAATACTCTCTGAAAGATTGTTCAAAACCATACCAACCCCTCCACATCAAAATGTTATCGTTTTCAAAAATATTTCTAACCAATAACAATTTCTTTTAAATTCCCAAAATAGATAACTTAGTTCTATATTAGGTAATGTTAACTTAATATTGTTAAAAATGTCAATAGTCAGATAATTTCATATAGAAAAAACTGTAATG
Organism: Thalassobacillus sp. CUG 92003; assembly: GCF_013618635.1. Lineage (GTDB taxonomy): Bacteria > Bacillota > Bacilli > Bacillales > Halobacillaceae > CUG-92003. Next base: position 13,787 of record NZ_JABLSJ010000020.1, read on the forward strand.
ACCACGCTTAATGCCTTAATTTGCCGAATGACCTGTAAGCTTCAAGACTCCTGCCCAAGGCATCTGAGCTCACACGAAAAGCTCGAAATCGAAATTTCGAGCCCATTGCCAGATGGATGAATGGCCATTAGGATGAAAATCACCTCGTTAAAACAACACTAGAATTTAACAGAGTATAGGCAAAAAAATAAACCGCAGGCGCGGTTTGTCATCTACTTTTGGTACAGATCATAGAGTTTATAAGCGAGCATTAAGTCAAACCGGAGTTCAGAATCATTTAAACTAATCTCCAGGATATCTTCAATCTTTTCCAGCCTGTTCTACAATTTTAGATACAAGATTTTCAATTGACTCATTAAAAGAAAGGTTTTGACTCAGCCATTTCATTCCTGTGATTCTTTTTTGTTCGCTCTCTTTTCTTTTGGCTACTGTCAACTACAGCAACATCGCGGCCAAACTCTTCAAAGATCGCCTCCATTTCGAGCAATGGTGTAAATTCTATGTAGCCGACTGTACAAAAACCCGTAATTGTTACTTTCATCTTGTAACGGCACCGTAAACCACGTTTTAACCGTTTCATTTTTAGCAGGTTAAGGAATGGACATGATTCATCCACCACCTCTTCTTCAAAGGTAAGGCTTTGATGAAAAAGTAAGGAATCAGATTCATCCATTCTAATCGGAAATGCCTTTTTTAAATTTTATAACGCTCCGCTCCAAACTTTTGGGGCGATATAATCCCTTTCTTTCAAGTTCACCCCTACAAAATCACAACCTAACTGAGATTGGAAGGAATCCGTCAAATATTGTAAAGCTTCCTCCTCTGTATCAAATTTGACTAATTGCAGGGCTGTCATCCTTAAATGGTTTTCTACTTTTTTTATTAACCTTTCTCGCTTGTTTTCATTCACCTTCCATCCCATTCATTTTAGAAATTTCTAATTTTATATTCATTATAAAGAACGAGTAAAGTCTTGACAAACCGGTACTAAAAGAAGGTATTTTCAAGATATCGACTCATCACGCAACGGCAACTTCCATCTTTTCATTATGTCTCTTCTCATCTGTAGGAGTCCTGTCACAATTTTTCTATGGGAGCATAGACTGGGAATCTGAATTTTGGGGTGGTGGTGGAGTAATCATAGGCGCACAAGTTATTTTATCTCAACGTATCCCCGGTAAAATTATAATTCAGATGCTTTCTATTTTGCTAGTAATAATAGGCATAAGATTATACATATACTGTTGTTAATCCAAGTGAAGAGTAGTGGCATTTAAGATGGCCGGTATAGTTGGCTAAAAATATACAAGAGCGTCACCTTAAATTTTGATAAGCTTCATAATTAGATTTAATTCCTAAAGGAGATAATTTAGTTTATTAAATCGGAGGGGTATCCTTTCGGCTCTTATTAAAGAATAAAAGAAAAGCCTCCCAAAAGTTATAAACTCTTGAGAGGCTTGTATACTTAGTAAACGATTTTAAAACCAGTCAAAATCCAGTCAAATTATTCTCAAACCCTATAGTGAAAAGATTTTGGGCGCTATCACATCATGCCGCTCATTCACTGTATTAAATAAATAATAAAGGATAAGATGTAAAAAAAACCTATATACTCAATTTTCCAACCTTTCAGTATTAATATGAGGTTAAATAAGATATCAGTATTAAAAAATAAAATCCAGTCAATATCCAGTCGGAAGCAAATTGCTGAATTCCTCTTTAAACACCTAATCTCTCCCCATATATAATTATTGGTACAGTAGTAACAAAATGTCACTTAAATTTTACCATAAAATTCAACACTAATTTATTTTGTGAAATTTCTGTGAGGTTTCATTATAAAGATGTTTAGAACTTTTTGAATATGGCCTTTGCTTCAAGGATATCCATTTAAAATAGATAGTGTTACAAATATCATGTGCTGAATTTCCGAACCAACTTACAGCTTTTGTAAGTTAATAATTCATGAACATGATTTAAATATACCGAACTCACTTTCGCTCACTTCCAAACTCTTTTGCGTTTTTGAGGTTTTCCACGAAAGGGGGAATGATCTTTGGAGATGAAGTTTTAGCAACGGCCATTCTAGATCGTCTAATCAATCACTCCACGACCTTTAACATTATTTTCTAAACATTTTTAATAACGGATATACTCCAATTGATACACCTATAAAGAGAGGATACGGCGATATACTCTGCCAGGAGTTCCGTCACCCCTTCTTTTATTTTCCCTCCAACCCATCCACTTCATAGCGTCCACTAAGATGTTAAGGATCATAGGAGACATCATCACAAGAACCTAACCCAAACCTGCCGCCTGCATATTGGTGAACCTTTTCTCCTTGTTACCAACCATGAAAAAGGTATTGTGAAACTTTAGAATTTAATGGATAATAGCTGTTAAATAATAGGTTCAAATTGTGGAGGAATAACGTCATATCAAACTGTAAAATGTTAAATTGTAATCTGGGGGAACGAAATGAATTTATTATTAAAAGTGTTAGTGATATTCCTTGTTCTAATTTCTATTGTAATGTTTATCGGAGTGGTCGCTTTTGCCAATAATGTGTGGGCTCTAGCTGTGTTTCTTCTTCCGATCTTATTAGTTATTTTTTTGTTAATGAAAATATTTTCACATTAAAGAAAACTTGGGGTATCCCCAAGCTTTCATTACAAGGTTTTTGTTAGCAAGTAAATTGATTAAATACAATAAGTTTTAATACTTTATCAACAGTATCCAGAAATTATCCAGTCAGATTTCAGACTAAAAAGAAATGGATTCTTTAATCGTATGTACTAATACACTTTTAAATCTTCATTCTTCAACAAGTGGACCTCTCTGCAACTGCGAATAACGCTCTTCGGAGAGCCTGCATCCACCCCTACTATGTCTTATAAATATTGCTTAGCCGCTTTCCAACTGGCCTCGAAAGAAAGTTTAAATCGTTCAATTACTGGCAATATGATTAAAAAAGTAAAAGGCAGTACATAAGTTTAATAGAAAGCTTTCTTAACCCTTATTGAAAAAGACTTACTGGATAAAGTACAATTTGCGGTACATAAGTAATGATCAATAATACAAAAATTAATATGATCACCTGCGGAATCAGATACTTGAACATTTTGGGCACTGTAATTTTGGCTATTGAAGATGTTACAAACAAACATACACCTAAAGGTGGTGTAACCATCCCAATCGTCAAGTTGACAGCAAGTATTATTCCGAAGTGGATCGGGTCTATACCTGCACCCAATACCAATGGCAGGAAGAGTGGAGTGAATATCGATACAGCACTAATCGTATCAATGAAAGTCCCGGCAATCAACAAGACAATATTAATGATCAGTAACAAAATTAAAGTGTTTTCAGAGGCACTACCCATTAATTCAATCAACTGGTTAGGGATTCTGTTATATGATAGAAACCATATAAATAGAGATGCTGTTCCAATTAAAAAAACGATTGCCGAAGTAGTACGTGCCGTATCTAAAATAATTGGCCAAAGATCTTTGATAGAAATCTCACGATAGACGAACATCCCAATAATTAATGCATAAACAACTGCAATTACACCTGACTCTGTCGGAGTAAAGATTCCGGACACTATACCACCTATAATAATGACAGGCATTATTAACGCAAGAATCGCGTCTTTTGCACCAATTACAACTTCCTTGAGTGTTGCACGGCGGTCACTCGAGCGATAGCCTTCCTTTTTACCAACATAGAAGCTGTATCCCATCAAGCCGATTCCCATTAACAGACCCGGGATGACACCCGCAATAAATAAATCTCCGATTGAGACACCTGCTATGACGCCGAATAAAATCAGAACGATGCTAGGAGGTATGATTGGTCCAATTGTAGCAGAAGTAGCTACTAGACTGGCAGAAAATCGCTTATCATACCCTTCCTTATCCATAGCTGGTATCATCATCCCCCCAATTGCTGCAGCAGCTGCTATAGCTGTTCCAGTCAGTGCTGAGAAAAACACACTTGCCAACACAACTACCATAGCTAGACCGCCAGGTAACGGTCCGACAACTGTTTTAGAGAAATCGATTAGTCGCTTGGAAATTCCACCTTTAGTCATGATTTCGCCAGCAAGGATAAAGAGTGGAACTGCAACAAGGGTAAAATTATCAATACCGGTAAAAACTTTTCTAGCTACGTTTGTCAATAACCCGGGATCGGAAATAAAAATACCTACTATTGACACAAACCCCAATGCAAAAGCAATTGGTACACGTAACAAAATTAGCAAAAACAAAAATACAACTAACCAAATCATCGGAACACCTTCTTCACATGATAATAAAACATGAACAAAGCACTGAGCGGTACCGCAAGATAAACATATCCTTTATTGATGGGAAGGATGCCGATGATTTGCCCTGAACGAAAGTTGTCCCTCACAAGTTCATATCCGTAATAAAAAAGAGTAACGATCACTACCCCAACTACGATAAATTCCACTGCCTTCAAAATTCTATCCAATTCCTTTGACATGTTTTCAAATAAATCCACTGAAAGATGTTCCCTATTTTTGATAGCAAGCGCTGAACCAAACAGGATACTGTATAAAAAACTGATCATAAGTGCTTCTTGTGACCAGCTTAACGGTTGTTCTAATACATATCGGAATACAACTTGGACGAACGTGATGATAACACTTATTGCAAGAAAAATGGCAGTAGTAAGTTCCAGCATTTTTCCAATTAAGTAATCCATCTTAGCTAATACCACCAATAGCACGCCCCTTTCTTATGAGTTATGTATAATATGTGTTCAGCCTCCCCACTCATAGAATGATGGAGAGGCTAAATTCAATATTAAATTATTGATCTTTGATACGATCTATCAACTCTTGTGGAACTTCCTCGCTAACAGCATCTTTCACATCTTTCGTAGCCTCACGGAATTTGTCTCGATCTGGCTCTGTTATGGTTACGCCGTTTTCCTTCAATTTACTTTTGATTTTTTCAGCTTTTTCAGCTAATGTCTCTCTGATATAAGTCGTGGTTTCTTCAGATGCACTTTGAATAGCCTTTTGCTGATCCCCATTCAACTTATCCCACACACCTTGGTTCATCACGACGATAGCCGGAGAATATGTATGAGCAGTCAGTGCAACATGCTTTTGAACTTCATAGAACTTCATAGAGTCTATTGTCGGAAGCGGGTTTTCCTGACCGTCTACTACACCTTGGTCAAGCGCAGAATACAATTCATTGAAATCAACTGGAGTTGGACTTGCACCTAATGCTTTCATGTGTGTTTCCCATACAGGTGCTGGCTGGACACGGATTTTCAGTCCTTCGACATCTTCAGGTGTATGGATTTCACGCTTGCTATTTGTAAGGTGACGGAACCCTACTTCCCAATAGCCCAAACCTTTCATATTCTTTTCTTCTGCTAGACTCAACAACTCTTGACCAACTTCACCATCAAGTGTGTTATACACATGTTCAGCATCACGGAACAAGTAAGGGATCCCAAAAACATTCATCTCTGGAATAGTATTAGCAAAAGAGCTATCTGCAGAAACCGTTGTCATATCGACAGAACCGTCCATCACCTGTTCTATGACGTCCGCTTCACTGCCTAGAGTTCCATTTCCATGAATTTCGATTTTGACCGATTCATCTGTCTTTTTCTCTACCAACTTTTTAAATTTCTTAGCAGCAATATTATACTGGTGCTTGTCAGAACCAGAATGTGCAAGCTTCAACGTCACACTGTCTCCTGAGCCACTAGCGCCTTCTGAACCACAGGCTGAAGCTATGACTAACAACACCAATAATAGACTGGACAATAAAATTTTTTTAATCTTCATCTTGATATCCACCCTTCTTTACTTTTGTTTATATAATTCAGGTACTCGACTGGAAAAAATAGGTACATCTCTTCTCGCTTTTTTCACTTTTTCTAAATCAAGTTCAAAACTGAAAGTTTCCTCCTCGTCCTGTGTACCTTCAACATACACCTCCCCCCATGGGTCTGTAACCATGGAAGTCCCCGCAAACCTTACGTCATTATAGCTACCAACACGGTTACACGAGAGTACGTACATCTGATTTTCAATAGCTCTCGCCATTTGAAGAGTCCGCCAGTGGCCCACCCGAGCCAGTGGCCATTCAGCAACGATGATTAGCGCCTGCGCGCCTTCAAGCGCCAACCAACGTATCAGCTCTGGAAACCTGAGGTCGTAACAGATGATGAGGCCAACTTTGATACCATCCAATTCAAATATTTCTGCCGGTTTTACACCTCCAGATAAATATTTAGGTTCATCCAGCATCGGAACAAGATGCACCTTATCGTATTGGTAGACAATCCTTCCGTCACGATTAACAATGATGGCAGAATTATAGATTTTCCCTTCCACCTTATTTGCGACAGAACCACCGATAATATTGATATTATGCTTCACCGCCAACTCCTGCAGGAAGCTCTTGGTGGGCTCGCCTTCCTTGTCAGCCAACTCGTTTAACGCACTGAGCGTATATGCTGTGGTCCACATTTCCGGGAGAACTATCGTATCTGGGTTAGCGCGCTCAACTTCCATGTCAATCCAGCCAGCTACCCTCTTTCTGTTCTCAACTGGGTTCCCTGGGTGGATATCCATCTGATACATAGAAAATTTCATAATTAGCCTCCTTACGCTAAGTTATTGATTATGTATGACGTCTCAATGGCCTTATTACGGATAGGATCAATGAAAGAGAGTCTGAATTCTTCTCCATATTTGAATCCCTCTTTTAAAGGGACTGTACCAGCAAAAACAATACTATTTTTCATCGATACACGCTTTTTCTTTAAGTATTCCAGTATTTCTTCAAAAGCAATAATTTTAGAAATTTTTTCCTTTTGGTATGGCTCCCATTTCCCGTCTATGAAAATATCAGAGGCAAGCTCCAGCTCATCCCAATGGTTTATCACAGCAGATAGCTTCCAAGCTTCCTTGGCGAAAGGTTTGTCGCAAACCTGTTTTGATTTGTTGATGTCGACTGTCTCGAGCGATCGGTCGGTATGATCACTTCCGACAGTCAGGAAAATTTCCTTATCATTTTCACCGAAAATCAGAACGACTTCTGCTTCCCCACTTGTCTGATGGCCGACCACTTCTATCTCGCCTTGCTGGTTAAGATTGCTTTTACTTATAGGATAGAGAGCAGGGATTTCCTCTGGCTCCGGAACTCCAATAGCGGCGAGTTCCTTAACGTGTTCCAGAGTCTTTTCTTTATTTCGTCCGGTGTACCCAATGCAATAAGCTCGATCTATAGTTAGTTCTATCTGTTTTCCGTCTACTTCAATCATGTAACTATTCCTTTTATTCATCGTTTTCTCTCCTTTTGTAGCGCTTACATTAAATTTGGAAAAATGGATGAAATATTCAAAGATATTCATTCATTTTTTTTTCACGGCTTTAACTGTATTCCTCGTCGTATCCAAGTGATCTTGCATCAGTGCGAATGCTTGCTCCCCGTCACCCGCTTGTAGAGCCATCAACACACCACGGTGCTCCTGGATAACTTCCTGCATCCGCCCTTCCTTCATAAGAGCTGCATGTCCGATTAAACGGGTCAGATTGTATAATTCCTGAACAATCCCCTTTAACAAGTTCTGTCCTGCGAATTCAAGAATTTTCTGATGGAAAAATTGATCCAGTTCAATGTAGCGGACACGGTTATCCTCTTTCATCACTTCTTTTTGGTCATGGATAATCTCCTTTAGTTCAGAAATCTGCTGCTCGGTCACCACAGGTGCAAGCTTCTGCAGACCTTCCGTTTCAATCGACTTACGAAGGAACATTATCTGCTCTTTTTCACTCTCTGTAATTTCTCGAATCTTGAAGCCCTTTCTAGGTATATGAACAAGCAAACCTTCCTTAGTCAGGTCAGCTACTGTTTCCCTAATTGGAGTTCTTGAAGTTTGGAATGTTTCAGCCAACATCGTTTCTGTCAATGTCTCACCAGGCTCGATATCCCCATTGAGAATTGCCCGCTTCAACTGATCATATATGATTTCTTTTGTCGTCTTTTTCTTTTCGATTGGTTTCACATTTAATTTAGCCATAAACAAACCTCACATTTAGTTTTGTGTATTATGTATACATTACACATAGTACACTAATTTTTTCTGAATTGTCAAACTAAAAGGTTCGACAAGCTTCAGAATTAGTTTATAAAGCTGAAGGGACAGTTTCGAGTGTCAATAATATTCGTTTTTGATAATAAGAACAGACAGCCTTCTATGAGATTCGTATTCCATAGGGGGAAATTTGTATCCGCCTTCCTTCGGATTCCAGGCCACCCGGAAACCCTTGCCTTTGACTAACCGCAACTACGACCTTTGCCGCTCGAAACTTGAACCCTAAAGTTTATCCCCATGCACACAAATAAAAAGTCTCTCACATTTAAGGTGAGAGACAAATTTCAGGATATTATATTAGTTTACGGATGACAGAAAGTATGTCAGGCTGATAAACAGCTATTTCATTTACTTTTACCAAAGATATCTTCGTTTAATTTTGTAAAAATGTTTTTTGTCGTTACATTTTCAGTTACATCTTGAAGTGTAACAAGAACAATTTTTAATATCATTTCCATAGACACAATGTACCGCAACTTATATACTTCTATTAATTGTTAATAACAATTATATAGGAGGTTAACTATGGAAGGTTTAGAGTTATATCATTCATCCACAAGAAAAGAAGTCCATGATATTTTTTGACCCCTTATCCAATTTTATACCTAGTAGAGGGGCGTGGGGCTTGCAAGGTATAGTAAAAATCCCCAACACTGATAACTTTGTTTTTTTTGTTACTTTTGGACACAGTGAAGGGAACCACGAATTCAAAGAAAGCATCGAAGATAATGGCATTTTAAACTGGCAATCCCAGCCTAAACAAAAGTTGGCCCACCCTCGAATTCAAGAACTCATAAATCATGAGCACACTCGAAACAACATTTATCTTTTCCTTCGTACTCGCAAAAATGAGCATTATCCAGTCAAAAAAGAAGTATCTATTGCTCTTCAAGTAATTCATAGAGATTCAAGAAAAATTAGGCTACCACAATCAAAATTATTGGGCTTCATAGCAGCCTAAAAAGGGTTTTATCCCTGTTCCAAGTGAATAGAGGGCTATCTAAGATGACGATTTTTAATTAAAAAGGGGACTTTACTAGTTTCGGTCCCTCAATTGTTCTAAGCATAAGAGAAGAGGTGCCGCGAGAATACTCAATTAAAGAAAATCCCCCCTTGCCTGTTTCAAATTGTGAATCGATCCTAACAGGGGCCTTTTCTAATTCGGTAATAATTTCTTGAGCTCTTGTGACTGTCAAGTTTTCATTTCCACGTATCACAATATCCAAGTCACTTTCTTCATGAATCGTCGGCTGTCCGCTTGCAAGTTCAAAGCCTACACTTCCTACTGGCCCCCATCTGAAATCTCGTAATACATCCGCTGTCAACTCTAGTGCATGAAAAGCCTTAAAGTTCGTAGCTCTTTTGTTTTTTTTCCAGACTTTCTTTTCTACTAATTGTTCGGGAAGGATATGGTTCACAATAGCATCAATGGCAACAAAAGCTGCAAACCGCTGATTTCGCTCAGCACCCCTTACTCCGATAGGGACGCATCCATTTACTAAGGGGGCACGACGCACCACTACAAAAGGTGTTCTATTCAAAGAATTATTAACCCAATCAGGTATTACAGATTCAGTCCTCAGCTGACTTAGTGGCTCCTTTAATAATAATAAATCGTGAGGCTGGATTACCATAATTCTCTCAACATCTCCCTGACTTTGAGTGAGGCCGTTCTGCCATGTTCATCAGACTTATTTGATGTAAGTCGCTTGCTTAAATCACTTCCGCTGGCTTGAATATCTTGGATAGACTCCTGCAACTTATCTAATACAATCTCAACATCTTTACTTGTCGGGTTGTCAAAGTCCAATCCAGATATTAAATCATCCAAAGCCCCCAGCTTTTCAAACGACTTTATGTCATAAGCCATAGCAGGCACCCTCTTTGTAGCTACTTCTAATTCATCGATTGTTCGACGTGTGATTCTAGCAGCAGATGATTTTGACATAACATGAACATTAACCTTTTCATCATCGAAAGCCAATAATCGATTCGACTGCAATCCATGTGATAAAAATGCCCCCGATATAGCGTTACCTACAATCAAACTGACAACGGGATGTCCTGCCATACGAGCAGTTGCATAAGCATCTACAGCTGCAGCGCACGCCTGGTGCAGTCCGAGCAATTCTTCTTTATATCCATAAGCCTGGCTAGGCACATCAATGATAGCAACAATTGCCCTTTTTTCTCTATACTTATCTTCATCGATCGCCTGATGAATATATCTGGCAATTGACCATCCTTGTTCTAATCCAACCTCTCCGTTACGGGCACGATAAAATTTACTATAAGCATCAGGAACAATGGTAATAATACGAGTGTTCGAATCGCCTATTTGATTATCTGAGCACAATACAGAGGGGACGGCACTCTTTTGTGTAACTTCTTCTAAATCAGCAAGTGCTTTAAACCATGTATATCCTCTTCCGTATTGATCATGTTGTTGGCTAGGTTTCCTGTTGTTATTATAACTAAATGTTTCTCCCTTGATAATACGGCCCCACTTTCCTCTTACATTATAAGGTTGGATATCATCAGCAGGATCAAACGAATTTATCAAACTGCTAAAACCCTCAACTTGGGCGCTTCTTGGAGCCTCATGAAGATCAGTTTTAAAAGTGTTATGAACAGCTTCTTTTATAGAAGGTATATCATCTTTTACTAATCGTTCTGCTAACCCCGTTGCAACTCTTTGTTCTCCACCGATAGTATTCCATATCTTCCGCCTATCCTGAGCATCTAGTTCTTCTATCCCAGCTTCCTGCTCTATCACTTCCGGTCCATTTAACCCAATCCTTCCCTCTTTTGTCATAAGCAAGCTGGTACATAACCCGGCTGTAATGGACATCCCTCCAAATACACCGATTTTGCCTGGGACTAATCCGACTACCGGAACATACTGTCTTAACGCAACGATAGCAGAACTTATTTCCGCAATCGAAAGCAATCCATAATTAGCTTCCTGAAGACGGACACCACCCGTATCAAACAAAAGAACAGGATACACTCGTTCACCATTCATGTTGTTTCGTAAAGCGAGCTCTAACGTTCCAGCAATTTTCGCCCCAGATACTTCTCCAATCCCACCCCCTTGAAAGTTTGCTTCTATCGATATGACCACTGCTGCCTCGCAATTAATTCTGCCTTTTGCTATCACTACACCATCATCACTTTCCGGTACAATTCCTTGCTTTTCTAGATGTGGAGACTCCATTTCAGCGAATGGGTCAAGTAATTCCCGGTATGTTCCTTCATCTAATATAGCTTTAGCTCTTCTTCGAGCATCTAATTCGACAAGACTATCCTTCAGCATGTTAACTTTCATTCTGACTCACCTCCAACGCCTGAGCTAATCGCAAAGATACTACCCCGGGGGTAGCTCCGAAATCATTAATTTTAATTGTTGCAGCAATATCGTTAAGTGTAAAAAAGCGCGCCAGCACTTCGCCCCAGGTTTTTTCAAAACCTCTACTTCCTGTCCTGACGATCACTTTGGCATTTGACTCATTAGATGGCGTAAGTAGTATCTCCAAGTCCCCTGAGCCCACTACACCTACATGAGCATGACAGTTTAATATTTTCTTAGCAGGATAATCAAACCTTAAAGTTTCCAATTCAAGCACCTCCAATATTTTAAATTCAAACCTCATGATATTTGTTTAATGGCTGAGTATGGTACTTCACTTCTCTCCTTTTCCAACTATCAAGAAATAACGCTGCTGCTAATAAATCGGCACTACCACCAGGTGAGACATTATAATACAACAATGTTTGTTCAAGCTGACTTAAGGCCTGCCAGCCATTCGCTGTAGAAACGCCCCCCAATTGAATGATCAATTTCGATTTATGCTTGGCCGCATTCAATGCCGCCATACCTCCTCGATGCAAAATACAGGTGTCATCGATATGAGCTATCAATTGAATCAAAGCTTCCAATCTAGCTTCCGTTTCTGATAATCCTTTTTGTCTCGCCCTAATTAATGCAGGCAGAGCTATATCCATTACGTGGGGGAACCCCTTTTCAGCCTCTTCTCTGGCACCTTTTATTCCATAACGACGATACACATTCGTGCCGTTCGTCGAAGCATTTGGTGCTTTCCTATCCTTGAAACTGGCAATTTTTCCTGCCGTGTCAGCAACTTTTTTTGCTCCACTACCTGGAAAGTGGACGGCAGCGCTTGCTATCAGCAATCCTAATGCCCAAATCGCCCCTTTGTGTGTATTGGTGGCTACTGCCTCAAACATCTTCTTTTCTCCGATCCGACCAATATAAGCAATTTTTTCCCGCAATTCATGATTTGGATCCTGTTGAAAAGCTGCAGATCCGATAGCTGCAAAGGTTGTTTTCAAAGAATTGGCAGAGCGGATCATAAGAGAGATATTCAAGTCTTGATGAGCGCCAGAATTTTTTCTATCCACCAAACCAGGCTTGGGTGTCAATTCTACTTCTTCAATCAGCGCGTTGACAGCTAATTCTGCAAGCATTTCCCCACATACTTCCGCATTATTCCACTGCGTTCTACCCATTATTTACCAGCTCCTAAATTTAGCAGGAGGGTTGTATAAACCTTCAGACCATTCAACAAGTTCTTCTACACTTTTTGCTGCTAACAAGGAACGTTTAGCATCTGTCCGACGAATCCCTAGGTCCTCCGGGATAGCAATGATTCCTTTTTCTCTTAAATCAGCTGTGCGGCCAGGATTATGGTTCAAACCTATTGGCGTAACACCAGCTACTGCAGCAACCGCTTCCCTTCGTTTTTCCATACTTGTAGTTTTATATAGATAAGCAATACCTTCCTCTGTTACTACATGAGTTACGTCATCACCATATATCATGACTGGAGTGGTAGCTAAATCAGCATTCCGGCCAACATCAATCGCATCAAGCGATTCTACGATGACAGGGGTATTACCTGATTGAAATGTCTCAACCACTTGCACAACCAATTTTCTCCCGCGCGCAAGAGGTTCATCAGACGTCATCATATTCAACCATGCTGGTGTTGAATGCCTTCTTCCACGGGGATCATGCCCCATATTCGGAGCTCCTCCAAATCCTGCCAGCCTTCCAGATGTAACGGTGGAAGAGTTGCCGAATTGATCCATTTGAAGAGTCGACCCAACAAAAAGATCTACTGCATACTGTCCAGCCAGCTGAGACAACGTACGGTTTGACCGCATGCTTCCATCATTTCCGGTGAAAAATACATCGGGTCTTTCCTTTACATAGCCTTCCATACCAACTTCACCACCAAAACAATGAATACTCTCCACCCAGCCACTTTCAATTGCTGGGATTAATGTAGGGTGGGGATTAGATACCCAATATTTACATATTTTACCTCTCAATCCGAGTTGTTCCCCATAAGTGGGTAATAGTAATTCAATCGCTGCAGTATTATAACCAATTCCATGGTTAAGTGACTGTACTTCATGACGTTCATATATCCCTCTAATGACCATCATACCAAGCAATATTTGAAGGTCGGTTATATGACGAGGGTCTCTCGTAAATAACGGTTCCAGTTCGTACGGCTTATCTGCTACACTGACAAAGTCTATCCAGGATCCCGGGATATCCACACGTGGCAGTTCATCGGTTAACTCATTGACTTGGGCAATAACAATACCATCACTGAAGGCAGTTGCTTCCACAAGCGTAGGGGTTTCTTCGGTATTCGGCCCAGTGTATAAATTTCCTTCTGTGTCTGCTTTATCTGCAGCAACCAATGCAACAGAAGGGGTTAAATCAACGAGTAATCGACTATATAATTCTAAATAAGTATGAATCTCACCCATTTCCACCTCATCATCTTCTAGCATTTGAGCAATCCTCAAACTTTGTGGTCCCGCATAAGCAAAATCTACTTTTCTAGCTATTCCTTTTTCAAAAATATCAAGGTGTTCCGGACGCGATATGCTGGACATAATCATATGTAAGTCATATATTTGTTCAGGACTCACTTGATTTAAAGCGCCCGACAGAAATGAGGCTTGCTTCTGGTTGTTCCCCTCTAATGAAACTCGATCACCAGGCGAAATCAAAACTTCAAATGATTCGACAATCCTTTCTGTCGGAATGACTTTTCCCGAGGCAATACTTCCCAAACTATTCAATTTTTCAGCCTTTGCATCACGTTTTTTGGTCCATGATTTTTTCAAGGAATTTGTTTGTTTTACATCTTCCACATTAATCAATCCTTTCATATTTTATTCATAACTCACTCTGCCTGTTATCTCGGTTTATTAAAACCCTAGCTGTGTTCAAACCATTTTCTGAAATAGAAATAGACCTAGCTGAAGGAAAAGCGCGACAACTAAGATCAGTCAAGACCCTACCCGGAGGAAGTTCTATAAATAACCTAGTCCCTAGTTCATAAAATAATGAAGTAGCTTCATGCCATTTGACAGAATTAGAAATACTGAGGACAAGATCCTCTTTAATCGCTTCAGGGTCGCGAAATGCTCTGGCTGTCCTGTTTCCTCCATAAGGGACAGTGGGATTATGGAAGGGGATATGTTGTAAAGCAGAAGATAGTTTCTCTGAAACATTTTTCAGCAATGGACAGTGGGAAGGAACACTGACATTCAACATTTCTGTTTTCCTGGCTCCTGCCTCTTTGCATAAATCCAACACTCTTCTAATAACTGATACGGCCCCGGAAACCGTCAATTGATCAGGTGCATTAAGGTTCGCTAAATAAGCAGCTTCTTCCTCAGTCTTATAATTTTCTAATATTTCTTCTATTTTTTTTTGTGGAAGTCCTGCAATAACCCCCATACCGTAACCGGTTGGATATATGCTTTCCATCCATTCTCCTCTTTGCTTTACGATGGAAACAGCTTCCTGAAAATCTATTACTCCTGCAGTTACAGCAGCTCCAAAAGCACCAACAGAATGCCCGACTACCATATCGGGTTTTAATCCATCTGCTTCAAGCACCCTCGCCGTTGACACACCAGCTATCAATAAACAAATTTGTACAGCTTTGCTAGATTGGAGTCTGGCTTCAGAATCTAATGAGAAAACGCTTTCATCAATAACTTCGCTCGCTTCATCCAGTGTCCTTGTAACCACGGGATGGTCAGGTAAATGGTGAAGCATATTAATTTGCTGAGAACCTTGCCCCGGAAAAAGGTAAGCAACACTCATCGTTTCTCCTCCTCTTTTGGATATCAGTCGTTTGTCGACTGTTTATAAAAAAAGAAACTAGAAGAGATATAATCTCTTCTACGTAAAACCAGGGGGTTAAAATTTTTGTAACGCTCGATTATCCTTGTATAACCGATTTTGTATATTGGAAATGACGTCCTGGTTATGTTGGTTTAATGCATTTGCAGCTTTCATTACTTCTTTCTCTTTTAGGAGTTGTACAATCATAGCATGATCATTGATAGATTTTGGAATATTCCCTTCTTTCGCAAAGGAAAGACTTTGAATCCTCAACAACGGCAGTTTTAGATGATCATATTTTTTCTTAATAACATCACTTTTACTCATCTTGATAATACACATATGAAAGTCATGGTTCATTTCCGCATATTGACCAGCTTCCTTTTGGTCTTGCATCTTTCTTAAGATAGCTTCCATTTCTTTCAAAAATTCTTCATCGACGCCATTTTCATTAATACGTTTTATGGCTAACGATTCAAGCATAATACGTATTTCCAGCAAATCATAAATCTCCGACTCTGTATATTCTTTTACAATGGCACCTCTTCTGGGAACACGTTCTACCAATCCTTCAACAGTTAAAGTAAATATAGCTTCCCTTACTGGTGCACGGCTTGTCCCGTACTCTTCTGCATAATTATTTTCTACCAACTTTTCCCCGGGCTGAAGTTTCCCCGTAATAATCTGGTTGGTAATATGTTCTGCAATATGATTGGATAACGCGTTATTGCTTAAATCAATTGACCCCATGCTTGATCCCCCTTAAACTATTTGGTCGACTGTCGATTTAATTATAACACTTTAATAGCGCAACACTCAACAAATTTAGAAAATTTCAAAAATTCATTGATTTATGTTTTCTTCACCTTTATAGTGAATTATAGTCGACAGTTGATTGGCGTCTGTTGAAATGAAAACGCTTACTAGTAGGGAGGTGTGAAATTCAAACATACTAAAAAGTAGTTATACACTTCATGAATACATCCAAAGATGAGCTTACATACGATAATATTTCTATTTTAATTAAAGGTGGAACATTCGGTAACTTGCCATGGGGATTTCAAAAGAAATATAGAGAGGTGGGAGTTAGTTTGGTTATTTATGGAGTTACACTATTAGCAATATGTTTGTTAGCAGGAACATTCCTAGGAGAAGTGGTAGGGGTATTAGTCGGAGTTGACGCGAACGTAGGCGGTGTAGGTATTGCCATGCTGATGCTTGTATTATTAGTGGACTACCTTAAAAGGAAAGGCAAACTGAAGGTGAAATCCCAGGAAGGTGTAGCTTTTTGGAGCGCGATGTATATTCCTATAGTAATTGCAATGGCTGCCAAACAAAACGTTGTTGCTGCCGTAGATGGTGGTCCTGTGGCTATTTTAGCTGGTGTCACTGTGGTAGGCGTGAGCTGGGCAATGGTTCCATTACTAAGTAAAATCGGAAAGGACAAGTCGGAGGATTTTGATCAGGAAATGATTGGAGGAGAAACGAATGTTCGAAATGCTAAGTAACGTATTTGTTGAGAACGGACTGATTGTATCTTTTGCAGTTATAGGGGTTACCATGTTCATGTCCTACTTTTTAGCTGATAAGCTTACCAATGGAAAATTACACGGGTCTGCAGTTGCGATTATTATCGGGCTTATCCTTGCCTATATCGGTGGCTTTACCACTGGAGGAGAAAACGGTTTATCAGATATTGGTATTTTTGCCGGTATCGGAATTATGGGTGGTGGAATGCTGCGAGATTTCGCTATCGTTGCCACAGCCTTTGGCGCGGACTTCAAGGAAATGAAAAAGGCAGGCCTGCCAGGCATCATATCCCTGTTTTTCGGTGTGATAGTGTCATTTGTTGTAGGAGTGGTCATCGCTTTCGCATTCGGCTACACGGATGCCGTTAGCCTGACAACCATCGGAGCTGGAGCCACAACTTACATTGTCGGCCCAGTTACTGGCTCCGCTCTTGATGCAAGTTCTGCAGTAATTACACTAAGTGTCGCAGCGGGTCTTGTAAAGTCAATATTGACCATGATCGGAACCCCTTTCATCGCTAAGTACATTGGTTTGAACAATCCCCGCTCAGCTATCGTTTATGGAGGTCTTATGGGAACCACCAGTGGTGTTGCAGGTGGGCTGGCAGCAACAGATCCAAAACTAGTACCTTATGGAGCAATGACAGCTACTTTTTATACCGGTCTTGGATGCTTACTAGCTCCGTCTGTTTTATTTTTGATAACAAGAGCCGTATTTGGTTAAATAAGGCACTACCTCCATCCAGGAAAACTATATCGTGTATGCTCCTAGCGAGTAAAATATTTTCCGCTTTTCTCTACTCAAGAAATATAAAGAAGCAGAGTATGATCCAGACAGATAAAATAAAATTTAAGTAATTAGTGCTTTCTCAGGGATTTTAAGGTACTCTCAACTCCTATCTGCTTCTTGTTTCTCGACAATTCAAGTATAGTAGATCAAAGAGTTTGTGTGTATTTTTTATGCCAATTTTTCTAAGATCTCAACAAATAGTGTAGAGCCTGAAAAAAGCCTCCCAGAAGTTCAGAGAACTTATGAGAGGCTCTTTAGAATGATTGTGTTTATTATCTACTGCAGGTTCATCATGCCGCCCATTCACTCGTCTAATTAATAGATAAATAATAAGACCCACAGAACCTTATTATCTCAAGGTTTCCTTTAGCAAATAAATGTATTAACCAAAATAAGTTTTAATACTTTATCAACAGTATCCAGTCATAATCCAGTCACTAAGCAACTAGATTTCAGACTAAAAAGAAATTGCCCTTTAATCGTGGGGGCTAATGTATTTTTAAAATATTGGGTTGTTAACGTCTTGAGCTTTATCTTTTTATGACTATTCCATCACTTTACCATTCATCCGTTCAACCCATTGATGGAGAAGGTTATTATAACGGTCCAAATTTTTCTGTATTTTAATGGCCACTTCCTCATTATAGGTATGAACGGTCAAATTCCGATCATTCAACAATTCCAAAGCCTTCATCCTCCAACAAGTGGACCTCCTTGCAACTGCGGATGACGCTCTTCGGAGAACCGGCATCCACCCCTTCTATGTCATATAAATATTCCTTAGCCGCTTTCCAACTTGCCTCGAAAGAGAATTTAAATCGTTGAATTGCTGCATCTCGTTCCACTTGATTGCTTTTTACCTCTACCGATTTGACCAATCTTGTTCCATCCAAATTAATAAAAGCCAGCAACCTTTCTTTCCACTGGATAAGCAGTTGTTTGGTGTGCACGATGATTAACGTGTTGATATTTCTCTCTGCAATTAGCGCGGCCGCCACAACAGTTTTACCAAAACCAGTTGCCGCGGATAGGAGACCACCACTACTTGCCTTCATAGCGTAAACCGCTTCATTTTGTTTTGCATAAGGCTCCCACAAATTTGAAAATTGTGACTGCTTCCTTTGTTACTTTTTCTTTTAAAATAGTCATGTGTCTTAGTACATGTCCCCTGCTCGAGCCATAGGTTAGTTAATGAAGAGATTAATCATTGAAAGGGGAAACTGAAATGCACTACAGAAACTGCAATTGCAATGGGCCAGGGCAATTTGGTCCAGCCAAACAGGTAGTCTGTCCGACGAATGAGTGTGTCCACCATAATTTTTACCAGAGTGAAGTGGATTATATCCACCCAACACACACAACAGTCTATAATCACCATTTAACCAAAAATAACCACCACTTTCCGCAAACACAATCTGTCGTAGACACATTCAGTGAAGAAAATAACTTCATGGGACCTCAAAATCAAGTGGCAGGTGCCCAATATAATGGGGGCATGGGACCGCAAGGAGAAATGGGACCGATGGGGCCACAATGGGGTAACATGGCAACACAAGGATTAAACCTAGGATGGGCTAACCCGCATGTGGGCGGGGCCCACTTTAATAACATGGGAATGATGGGAAAAGGCTGTCATCGACCGAGCTGGCTTGATTAAAAAAAACAAAACGGGCATTTTGTTTTAAATGCTCGTTTTTTATATTTGTTTTGAAATAGCGATTGGCTCAGTTGGCCGCCCCGATTGAGGAGAATCCTTTTGGAAATAATTACTCGTGCTTGCCAGATCATTAAAACTGAACAACGGACACCTAGGAGGTCGAGCTAGATGAAGCAGATTATTTTTAACACTTGAGTTTTACAGCAAATATAACCCGGTGTCTATATACAGATCCATTTAGATCATATGCGGCTCCACCTGTCACTTCGCCGTTCACATCCAGAGTT
>NZ_JABLSJ010000021.1 GCF_013618635.1 Thalassobacillus sp. CUG 92003
ATTACTATAATATATGCAAAGAAGATTGATTTGCTTTAGACAGGTAGCATAAATGGTTAAAATGTTTAGAATTAGATAATTTCACATCATAGATTTTAGTGAAGGAAATACCTCTAACCATTCGGAGGTTGTAGTTATATCTCAGAATATACTCTCTGAAAAACAAGCACTCCAAACTGTCTTTTAATTCAAACGGCCCTCTAATAATTTTAGTTTTTCTTTATGTAAAGAATCTCTAAATACGGTAATATGATTAATACTCTTTGCCTTATAAGCATCCAACAGATTACTTCTTATTTGCTCATCTGGCTCTGCAAGGACCGTACCATGAATATAGACGAATATTGGCCCAAACCATGAGGTACGAGGGGCAAAGATTGACTTTTAAAACTGCTTGTCCCATTAAACTACGTCATATTAGTAGAACAAGAACAGCTCCCACAACTAAGTTTTTCGTTTAACTCGAAAATTTCATGCAACCAGTAAGCGGTTTTTAAATACGGACAAATAGAATTGAATCATTTCTTCTCCTTTGCCACATTGCTCACCAACAAACATAAACTACGGAACTACCGTAGGCCGCTTTTCACTGTATTTTGTTCAAAATAGCAAGTTCATATGCTAAGATGGAACTAAATGGTAAATAAAGGAGTTGACTCTTCATGACCTTACGAGCATTCCCCCATTTAATGTTCGGCGGAAATGCAAAGGAAGCAATCCAATATTACAAAAACATATTGGATGCTAAAGTTCTCACGGTCCAAACGTACGGAGAGATTCCGTCATTTCCTGGCATGTCTTTTCCTGAAAAAATCTTGGACTTTGTGGCACATGCAAGATTACAAGTTGGTGAAACGGAAATGATCCTTTTCGATTCGCCGGGATTCCCCCGTCAAATAGGAAATCAGGCAGCTATTTATGTAACAACGAACGAAGTAGAGAAAACAAAACAATTTTTTGAAGATTTAAAACAAGATGGGAAGGTTATCGGCCCAATGGAGGAAACCTCCTTCACCCCTGCTCAAGGGTATGTAATGGACAAGTTCGGGGTAACCTTCACTATTATCACTGAAACTCAAAACTAATTTATAGTTAAATCCAGCACTCTTTTTATCTAAACCTGGGTTAGCAGCCCCCGCCTCCCCAATTCTTGAATAAGTAAAGGGCGATTACTCTTATTTAATAATCACCCCACCGTAAGATTCATGTTTGAGATATACCTAGCGGAGCCTTTCACTTGATCGATCACCAGTTAATACAATAAGGGTGACTGTATTCTAGCGCAGTCAGTAAATCTTCTTCCGACGTTTGACGGATATCTTCCGGGAGAAAGCCTTTCTCCAAAAGGAGCAACGCTGCTTTCCCGGTCCAGTCTTTGAACACCTGGAGAGACTCCGAGGAGTAACGGTTCAGAGCATTCTGAATCTGCACTTTGATACACATTCTCGGGTAGGATTGGTTCATTGAACCGTCCGTCCTTGACAATTTGAGCGATGACTTTCGCATCTTTCGGGTCGTTCTTCGTCGGGGAGTCGCCGTCCATTTAGTTGAACCGTTTTACCTTCATCGGATTGACGACTACGGTATGAATACCACGCGCTTTCAGATGGTAAGCCAGGTCCAGCCAGTTATGGCCGGTAGGCTCCATTCCGATCACGATATCCGGGCGGCTATGTTCCTCGGAAAGGTATCTCGCCCAGGAAAGAAGATGCTAAAATCCTTCCATCGAATTGGCGAAGACTGGCGAGATCCCATCCCTGGTCATCAACGACTCGTGCGACATGTTTGTGTTTAGCCACATCGATGCCGATGATTAGTATTCGTTCATTCATTTGTGCTAAGCGCTGATTTTGTGTAAAGTCCTCCATCGGTAGATCATGCATGACACTCTCTATCGTACCAAGGGGACTTTTTTATACATTTGTCGTTTTCTCCGATTTCCTCTCACATTTTTCCTAACAGGAATGCTCCTTTGTTATTTTCTTCTGCCTACCGATTCCCGGCCAAAGGTTTTAAAGAAAATGCGGTTTTATTTATTATAAATAAGAAAAAAATACTGCATAATGGTAACGATAATCTGAAGTCCCTTGATGCCCTCTTTCGTACCAAGTTGACGAGATTAACTCCTATTTTTCAGCTTTATTAGGTCAGGGTTATTCGTCTTCAAAGAAGATTTCCATTTCATGATCGTTTCAAGCTTCCCTTTCACAAAATTCCGCAACATTTGATTCAAATTAATTTCCTAAATTATTTTTGTCCTATACTAGGAGACATAGGTATATTACTTAAGCTACCCTGTTCCCTTAAAAAGTATTTTTGTTAAGCCAATCCTCCTAACATCATTTAAATTTATTATTTTTAATTGGAGGAGTATCATACACGTCCTCCGGTGCAGGTAAAAGTTTTGCAGGGGCTCCGTATGGGCCAGGGCGAGATACGTATCTGAACTGTCCTCTGCCATCAGGAGCTATACCTTGAGCCCAAGGCCCACTGGCATCTGCTTCTCCCCTAGAAGTATTGTAGAAGTCATAGGCGACTGCCTGCTTCTCGTTCTCTCTCGGGAAGGTTGTAGGTACCACCACGTCTCCCGATTTTGCCTCAATCTCCCTGATAGCCTGAATCCATTGGTTTTGGTGAGCTGTGTCTCTTGCTAGTAAAAAGCTTAATGTATCTTTAACGCAAGGGTCATCCGTTAACTCAAATAAGCGTGCCACCTGAAGTCTTCCCTGTGATTCAGCTGTTAAATTTGCCCTGAAATCAGCTAATAAGTTTCCACTGGATATAATGTAATCTGCGGTCCATCGGTTCCCAACACTATCTGCAGGTATCGCCCCTAGCCCTGAAACAATAGCATGTTGTGGGTTCATCCCACCCATAATTGCAGCAATAGCAGGATCTGATTGATAAGCACTTTCTTGTTGTTCCAGTGATGTATTATCTAATAAACGAGCAATTAAGGTCGCAAGGATTTCCACGTGAGCAATCTCTTCTGTCCCTATATCCATCAATAAGTCACGGTACTTCTTATTTCCACCACGGACATTCATGCCTTGGAATAAATACTGCATCATGACAGAAATTTCCCCCCATTGACCTCCTAATACTTCCTGCAACTGCTTAGCAAAAATAGGATCAGGTTGAGAAACTTTTGCTTCATACTGCAATTCTTTTACATGAAAAAACATTTTATTCCCCCCTTCACTTCAAATTCAACATATGCCCAGATTCTTTTTACGTGCAAAAGAATCATTTAAAAAAGAAGCCCTTAAAAATGAGATTTTTCAGAAAGATACACTTTAGGGGCAGCCTTTTCATCGTTGCGTGAATGGGAAATAATTTTAATGAGAACCTAAGGGCAGACTCATGTAGCTGGAAAGAGTATTCCGTAATAATCTCATTTTAAAATCTTTTCAAAGGAGTTAATTTTAATGAGCCTGACTGAAGTTTTATGGAGAGTTTCATTATCTTTTATTGTGCTTTTCGTACTGACTAGGATTATGGGGAGAAAAGAGATTAGTCAGATGACTTTTTTTAACTTCGTTTCCGCTATTGCCATTGGATCAATTACTGCCAACTTAGCTGTTAACGGAAACTTGAGTATTAGAAATGGAGTGATTGCTCTCGTCATATGGACTGCTTTCACTCTACTCATTGCTTTTATTGATATCAAGTCAAAAAATGCACGCAAATTCACCACTGGAGAGCCTGTTATTGTCATTAGAGAAGGGAGGATAATGGAAAATTCACTTAGGTCTACACAGCTTGATATCGATTCTCTCCGAGCCTTGCTTCGGCAAAAAAGTATTTTCACTTTAAAAGATGTGCAATTTGCTATTTTTGAGACAAGCGGCCGACTGTCAGTAATGAAATATGAAAGCAATCAGCCTGCAACGAAAAAAGACTTGAACATTATTCCCAAAGATAATATTTATCCTTTAGCTACTGAAGTAATATCGGACGGTTTAATAAACACGGAAAACTTGCATAGGTTAGGAAAGAATAAAGACTGGCTTAACCAACAACTTCAAAATAAAGGAATCCACAATATTGATCAAGTTTTTTACGCAGAAGTACTTCCAAACGCAGCGTTATATGTTGATAAAAAGGACGATGCATCCTCATAAGTTTTATAGGAAGATGTTGACTTTTAAAATGATCCGGGTTTTCTTTCAAATAAGGAACAACAAATTAATGAGGCGTGGTTAGTGTTATGGGTATTTCAAGTGGAAATCAACAGAAATAGCCCTTTCATTATTGCGAAACCTGACAGCTTCAAAATGTGCAAGTTATCAGACCATGTACAATCATGCGGGAGATCATGATTTAAAAATGCTTTTAGAAGAGCTTGTTCTAGGGATTAAACAAGAAATTGAAGAAATATTACAAATGAATGGTGTCCCCTCCTAAGCGATCTGTCGCAAATTCAGAAAATATCCCTGCAGGGGCAAAATTTAATGATCCTGAAATCAGTGCAGCTATTTCCTTGAGTATCGGCCAAGGCCAGGTTGCATGTAGCCAAGCTATTGGTCAATCTACTCGTGAAGATATCAGAAATGACTTCTAGGACACACCTAGAGGAAAGTATTAAGAAAATTTCTACCTTATGAGTATGTGCTATTTTCATCTTGTCCATTTCTAATTCACCCTCCCCTATCTTCATAGGAATTTTATGAGTGAAGATGGATAAGGGTATAGGTTCAATACAATGGCGCATCTTAAATCTTGAGGAGGTAGCATAAATGACACATTTAAAGTTGCTGGCGCTGAAGTTTGCCTTCACTTTAGGGATACTGTTTATCATTTTAGGTTTAGGGTTTGACGTCTCTTTCAGAAACGTGTTTCTCATTTCCCTTGTTGTTAGTGCTCTCGGTTATTTGGGAGACGTGGCGATTTTATCGAAAACAAACAATACCATGACCACATCCGGGGATTTTGTCCTTTACTTCGCCGTCATATACTTTATGACGGATGCACTGACGGTCGGTGTCGGTGTATTTGAAGCCACACTGATCTCAGCTGTATCCTTAGCGTTTTGTGAATACTTCTTTCATCAATCTGTGGCAAGAAGCTTCAACCAAGAAAAGAAAAAAAATCACGAGGTAAGTTCTAATGGTCAACTGCAAACGGAAGCTTCGGAAGAACTTTTTCCGTATGATCAAGAAAATAAAGGGAAATAAAAGCAAAAACCAAGGGAAAACATTCCAATGCCCCTTGGTTTTTCCATTCATATATTTTGCACTTATCCGAACAATAAGAAGGTTACATCACCCAAAATCAAAAGAGGAGTGAGTTCATGTTCTATCACATCAAGGAACTTCAATATAATGCAAAACCCTCCCAGCCTGACCCCGTGTATGCGAAAAAGCTGCAGGAAATCCTAGGCGGGCAGTACGGAGAAATGTCTGTGATGATGCAGTATCTTTTTCAAGGCTGGAACTGCCGTGCTGAAAATAAATACAAAGACATGATTCTAGACATTGCGACAGAGGAAATCGCACACGTAGAAATGATCGCTACCATGATCGCACAGCTTCTAGACGGAGCACCAGCGCATGCTCAGGACCAAGCGTCTAAAGACCCTGCCATTGAGGCTGTGCTTGGTGGAATGAATCCCCAACACGCCATTGTCAACGGATTGGGAGCACAGCCTAATGACAGCGTCGGCTTCCCTTGGACCGCCCGCTACACGGTTGCAAGTGGAAACCTGCTTGCCGACTTCCGTGCGAACCTCAATGCGGAATCCCAGGGACGGCTCCAAGTATGCCGGCTTTACGAAATGACGACAGACCCTGGAGTTAGAGACATGCTCTCTTTCCTTATTGCCCGTGATACGATGCACCAGAATCAATGGATGGCTGCCATCGAAGAGCTGGAGCAAACACAGGGAGCCGTCGTCCCAAGTACGTTTAACCCAGAATACGAAAAACAGGAAGTTTCCTACTCGTTCTACAACTTCTCTAAAGGTACGGAAAGCCAACAAGGAAGATGGGCAGGTGGCCCGACCTTGGACGGTAAAGGCTCTTTTGAATACATCGAGGATCCTAAGCCAATGGGTCAAGTACCTGACCTCAAACCAGGACCTCCATATATGCATGGAACTACACCAAAAGACGTCAGAACAGGTCAAAATCCTTTTTTCCAATCCTAAAATATATAAGGGAAGCCGCATTCAGACAGACTTTTCTTCCTGAATGCGGGTTACATACTCCATTCCTCTATAACTTAATTATCGCCCCGTTTTTATAAGACTCGAACTCAAGATATATTATATTTTCAGCTTATTTGACGAGTTTATTTCTATAAAAAAGTTAGTAGTTAGTAAAAGAGGAGGCCACTGCCACCCATCCTAATTGATTATTTTGTTTCACTTCTAGCTTATCTGATTTATCTTCCATAGGAGATGTCCGGTTAAGTATTTAAAAGAAAAGCCTCTTAAGAGTTTATAGACTCTTAAGAGGCATATTAGATTTAGTATACGATCTAAAAACCATTCAATATCCAGTCAAATTATTTCCCCTCTTCTGTGTAACTTCGTTCAGACTGATAAACAGACGCTTCGTTTACTTCTGCAATAAAAAATCTTCGTTTAATTTTGCAAAGATGTTTTTCCTCATTACATTCTGAGTTACATTTTGAAATGTAGCATCCTCCCATATATTATTAGAGATTAGTTTCAATACTAACAACATTTTTATCCCTCAGTATTTATGAAGCAAATTATTTACTTGTAATTTTTTGTAATGGTCCTGATTTTACAATTATGGTAACTTTGCACAAACTCTGACATTATAAATAATTTCCTTAGATGACCAGTTTGTAATTAACAGCATCAATTGAGACCTCTTAGTGAACGTAACTAATTCAAATGTGTACTACCTACTCATGTACCTAATTACTTTGAAACATGTGTATAATCAACCTCAAATTTTCTTCATTTTTTATAAATAACTTGTAACTTTTGCCTGCATCATACGTGGATGTATTGAAAGGGGAAGCAAATGGATAACCAAAGCTTGGATGCTATTTACCAGTCTTATATGTTAGATATTTATCGCTATTTGTTATCTCTTTGTCGTGATCCATACCTTACAGAAGATCTTGTCCAAGAAACCTTCTTCCGTGCTTACCTTCACATAGAAGATATTGATGAAAAAAAGATAAAACCATGGTTGTTCAGTGTTGCTTATCACGCATTTATTGATATAAAGCGTAAAGAAAAGCACAGTACTATCAAAGAGGAGTCCTTTTTTCAAAAGATAGCAGAAACTGATTCATTGGAAAAGAAAGTAATATTAAACGAACAACTTAGAGAGGTAGAGCAAATCATTTACCATATGGATGAGAAACAAAGGCAAGCGATATTGTTGGTCGATTTCAACCAATTGTCTTATAAAGAAGCAGCATCTGTTATAAGTGTGAACCTATCTCATTTAAAAATATTATTATTTCGTGCTCGCCAAGCTATTCGTCAGCAAAGTGAAAGGAGTGAGTTTGATGAGTGATGACTTTAAAAAAAGATTGGATGATTACGCAGAAGGAAAATTGTCATCAGAAGAGGAAATGGAATTAAATAAAGAGCTAGAAAAAATGGAACAATACCAAGCTCATTTAGATGAACAAATGGGGCCAAATAAAAAAAATATAGACTTTGAACATTACAACAAAAAACAACAAAAGA
The DNA here is from genome assembly GCF_013618635.1 of Thalassobacillus sp. CUG 92003. Taxonomy (GTDB): domain Bacteria; phylum Bacillota; class Bacilli; order Bacillales; family Halobacillaceae; genus CUG-92003. Next base: position 7,679 of record NZ_JABLSJ010000021.1, read on the forward strand.
TATTGAAAAGAGGGAAATGGAAAGCTCGTTTTCAAAACGGTTTAACGGCAATAGGTATTCTCATCATTGTAACACTTCTATGCAGCTTTCTAACTACTGCATTCTATGCACTGGGGAACCGGGGGGAGGTTTACAATGATGTTATTAAATCAACTATAGCTTTTACTAAACCAAACTCCAAAGTAATAAGTGAAAGTTTTTCTCCTAACACCTTCTTTACAATGAATTGGAGTGGAGAATTATCTAAAGAAATTGGAGATGATATTGAAACTTCTAATAAGTATAATATGAATTTTTTATTTCATTCTCCTTGGAGTATGGATAATCAGTTAAAGAACAAGCAAAGTGATTATTTTATCAGCCCTAACCATAACGACAACCCTAAGAACGATTGGGATAAGTTAGAAAATTTACCTGAAGGAACAGTAGTGGAAGCTTATATTTCATTCGATCAATTTTATACAACTTCCCAAGTATTTAATAGATTACAAGGACAAAATTATAGACCTGTCTGGTTTGCTGTAGAATCCGGACAAAATAAGGAAAATGAAAACAGTAATAACATACACAACAGTACTATTGGTATGCCTTTGATTCCTGTTAACCAATCTAGCACTTCAGAAAGCGGAAATGGGAGTATATCATCTCAACAAGTAATTAACTCCCCTGAGAATCGTAACGATAAATTCATTCAAACACTGCGTTTAATGAGAGATTATGAACATATATCAGAAGAAATAATAGCAGACCCGTCATTTAACCTGGATAATACTATTAGATTTATTGAAGAAAATGGTGTTAATATTTACGGCGCTGTAATCACTGGACCTACGAAAGAAATTCTTAATCTTCAAGATGAAGGTTGGGTATCTGATGTTTCGGTGGGAGAGTCGCGTTTATGGAATTGGAATCAATAATTCTATAGAAGACGGGGGCTTGAGGGTACTCTTTTGGTTAAGGCTTGATTGAATAAAATCTATAATAATGGAGTGAGAACATGAGTAATACGAAAATAGAGAACCCAAGATTTAACTACGCAGCTACGTCTTTTACGATGGGAATATTAGCAATTATTATCCCATTTTTAGGTTTAATATTTGGTATCGTCGGTATAGTAACATCCAATAAAACAATAAGAACATTAAAAAACATCGACGAAAAAGGATATAAGACAGCAAAGGCAGGTCTTATATGCAGTATTATAGGCGTTATTATTCAGCTATTTTTAATCGCTGGGGTTTGGACTTTCTATATGTTTTAAATGATGGTTTCAGGCTTAATGATTAGTTATTAAGGGGCACGAGTTGAATGACATTAAAAACTCTGATCCGCAAGTAAATAACTTGCGGATCAGAGAACTACCCTTTATTTATGGGTTTCTATATGCGTGACCATCAACATAACCATCTTCATCTCCATACACATAATGCGTGATTGTACCAATTTGCACGCCTTCCCAAGGTGTGCCTATCTCATATGAAAAGCTCACCTCACCATATGCATAGCCACTTGACATATAATGTGTTTCATTTAGTTTATCCATGTTTACAGTGGGATTCAGTTGTCTTACAACATATCCCCCACCACTTACCGTATCTAAAACCCGATAGCTGTTTGCATCATAAGATCCTTCGGCTCTTGTAATCACTACATCCAAGCCAAACATTTCTATAGTGTACTCGCTCCACATATTCCAACGAGTTGAAGCAAGTCTCACATCATCATTACCTAGACTGCCTGTTTCAGATACAACAACATCTCCATTTTGAAGGGTTACACTTTCACCTTGATTAATAGTTTTCAATCGGCCAAGCGCCTCTTCAAAGAGATCCGCATCATTTAAATAATCTACAAATTTTTCTTGTTTTTTCTTAGGCAATTTTTTAAAATCTTCGAGGGCTTGTCCCGATTGTAATTCTGAATCAGAACTTAATAGGTTAGATTTTTGAGCCATTTTCTCTTCTAAATAATTAATGTAATCATCTGGCGAGTTAACACTACCCGACTCAGACTCTGCCGACACACTTGATGCTCCAAAACCTACTAACATTAGTGAAAAGCTGAATAACATAGCGACAACAATCTTCATGTTTTTCTTCAAGCAATTACCTCCTAATTTTTCGTTAGTATATATCCATCTGCCCTCCCTTCAAAGAAGCGTTATTGTCATTTTCTAGATTAATTTACAAATACCTCCATAATTTATCAAAAACACTAAAATTTTTTTACAATTTCATGACACCAAGAGACAAAACTAACACGATAGTTACACGCATAATCTTCAAATAGATTGCATGATATATAGTCACTTTCTCTAGCACGCCTTTTATCACCACTCATATAATAAGAGTGATAGTTAGGAGGTGCAATATGAGCAAAAAAAAGAAAAACGATCATAAAGAGGTTTACGACAAAGTTATAGATATGTTGGTAAATACCACCCTGAATCGGCACGGGGTTAAACTAGACAAGAACAAAATTGATCAAAAAAATAAAGAAGAATTGAAGAAGATGGTGGAAGAACTCAAGAATAATGTTAACTCCCTAAGCAAAACAGAGAAAGAAGAATAGACTTTTCGCTACATTTGGATGGTCTATTAAAAAATGGGGATACATGCTAGTACAATCACCCTTCCTCTTTAATCTACCTCGCGTAGGATAATAAAGAAAAGGAGGTGACATCACATGGCAAGTTATGATAGTTACCGTAAGATTTGTCTACTGGAACAGGAACTTGAAGCACTTCGAGGAAATAGCAAGTCGGAACAAGGCTGTGGTAATAAAGAATGGAATGCTTTAGACCCGACAATGTCTCACCCGTTGGACAATGAAACAGTTGCTCAAGAAGCAGACCAAGTTATTAAATCTGTGCAACAGTCTTTTGAATCGATTGTTGTTAAAGACTCTAGTGAGGTAGAAGTAACTACAACAGACACACAAGCTGCAGTAAACCTTCAAATAGCTCTCCAGGCCGCTATTGCTCTCGTTCTTAGTATTTCAATTGCAGATAGCACTAAGGCAGATCAAATTACTCAAGAATTGACTTCAAAGATAAAATCCAGTCAGATCAATAGACAACAAACTTACGTCGAGAACTCCCGCGGAGTAACAGTTACCACTACTGACACTGATATCGCTATTAACGCCCAGGTCCTACTACAGATATTAGTAGCTCTAGTCGCTCGACTAGATATTCTGTAATGTTTTATGAATCTTAACTGAGTACTTTGAACACCTCTAAAAAAAGGTTGATTTGTTAAAATAATTGAACGATATACGTTTAAAACCCCAGTTAAGTACTGGGGGATACATACACACTTTACACAAACTCGACACCAACCCTTATTCTGGTACATGACCTTAATGCATAAGTTTTCTCATCCTGTAAAACCTATTTCTGAATAAAAATTTAGGAAGGAGGGGTGAGGATGCTTAAAAAGCTTTCGACTATTTTATGTACCTTAGTATTTACAGCTATGGTATTCACTAATTCAGTTTCTGCGGAGAACAATAATAACTACAATGAACAAGATGTAAACCAAAACTATGATGTCAGAGATACAGCTGCAAATAACGCTGCAGACGATGGCATGAATTGGGAATGGGTTGGGTTACTTGGTTTAGCAGGGTTATTAGGATTACGAAGAAAAGATCCAGATAAAGCTTAAAATGAAAGAAAGGACCGCTAAAGGTCCTTTCTTTTTCTAATTCCCACTTTATCCTTTATGCATAGGGGGGAGTAAGAGCCATCCCTTCTCTTTATTTAATCGGAGAGTTTTTGCTCCTGCTTGTGCTTTATTCATATGCAACTGACCAAATAACATAGCAATATCTTCCCGAGTTGACTGACCAATGGCTTGGCTACATGCAACAAGCCCCTGAGCAATGTTCATAGAAATAGCTGCACTTATTTCTGGGTCGTTCATCCTTGCACCGGATGGGATATCTTCTAAATCTGCCACCGAACGTTCTGGTGGGGTAGGGGGTAATACAATTCCATTAGCTTTAAGAATTTCTTCAATATCTCTAGTTTCTTGCTTAATCCCTTGTACAAGTTCGTCTAAAAGTCTTTTCAATTCTTTGTCACCAGCATGATTGTAAAGGGTTTGATATGTTGCGGAAGTTCCCTTAATTGTTGTTAAGTAACTCCAAAGACTAAATACCTCACCGTAATGCAACGGTTCTTTTGGTTGACTGCCACTCAAGATTCCCATTTGATTTCACTCCTGTTTAAGTAAATTTACAAAGATATTATGTGATAGTACTACTTAGGTTATACAGCAGTTACATAAAAAATTAAGACCCCATTTTATAATGGAGTTCTAATAATATCTTGAAGCTGTGTCTTCAATCATCGGGGTCTTTACTTTAATAAAGTTCATGACAAAAGTCCTTTAACATACATCATTTTATAAAAAATGAATAGCTTCTTTTTGCGTTTCCTCCCATTAATAGAAATGGAGTAAGTTTTTTTGTCATGTTCACTCAGCTCCTAATTTATATTTAAAGCAATGAAAATTCGATTAATGCGACCCTTTAGAATAGGAATATTTTTCTAATTATTAGTATTAGTCCAATAATTATAGGTAATGTCGCAAAAATAAAAAACAGCACCCGAAACACTCATACCAATAAAAAATAGCAAAAAAACATATAATGGACTAATTAGAAGTGTGAATATATATTTAAGACGTTTCGTTTTGGTCAGTGTGAACACAACAGAACCTAGGGAAAAAATGCTTATTAGAATTAATAAACCTGCTGTGATTTTATTTTCCTCCTTATTCTGTTTCACCGAGCGCCCCCATGATATAACTCATTCAAGTCCAAGATAAAACAATCTGACCCTAATACCTTTTTGTTTACTCAACTTAACGGTTTTACTCCCTCTTATATCATTACTTGCTTTTTCAGCACATAAATTAACTGTCCGTTTTATTGAGCGGGTTCGATGCATTGTATTAGCAGAACTCAGTTAAAGAACCTTTTGGGTATAGATCTAGGCTGTAAAGGTAAATAGGAAACAGAAACGCTTGGATATTTGAAATCCAAGCGTTTCTTCACCATTCAGCAATTGGAATAATCGAGCTAATAACTCTTGTTCTTTTCCATAGCCGGCATTGGGCTCAAAGGCTTTGATGTTACCCAGAATCATGGGACCAGTGTAATTGGTTTTTCACTCCAACGCTTTTAGAAATATCGATTTCTCCGGCACATCGCATTTGGCATTGGTAGCGATTCCTTTGCTCCAATATTCTTTTCCTATCCAGTAGCTAACGCCGAACTGCTCAAAACATAGAATATTTCCAGAAACATTATTTTGAACATGATCGCTGGTTCATCAGCCCGTGCTACAGCGCCATCAATTCATTGCCGCGAATGGTAGTCCAATATCCCCTAGACCTTGTCGCCAACCCTTAAATAACTGACCAGGACGCCGAATGCTAGGACTGACATTCATTTGCCCGGTTCAATAATAGCTCCTTCTCACGGTTATTCCGGGTCATCGTCGCCGCTCGTTCAAATTCTGTACGGGCTTCATCAAAACGCCCCAGTTTGACCAGTAGATCGCCACGAACGCTAGGCAGTAGATGATATCCCTTAAGGGAAGGTTCGGCACAAAGCTCGTCGACAATCTGTAGTCCATAAGAAGGTCCAAATGCCATTGATATGGCAACCGCCCGGTTTAATTCTACTATCGGCGATGGAGTTACCCTGGCCAATGCTTCGTAAAGGGCAGAGATTCGTATCCAATCAGTCTCAGCTGGCGTAGGGGCTTTCGCATGACAAGCAGAAATCGCAGCTTGCAGCGCGTACGGACCGAGTGTACTTCCAAGCTTCTGACTGCGCTCCAATGCTGCCAGACCCCGGCGGATCAACAATTGATCCCACTGCGTTCGATTTTGATCTAACAGACGAACCGGTTCTCTTTCGGGATTAACCCGAGCTTTAAGCCGGGAAGCTTGAATCTCCATAAGGGAAACGAGGCCGTGAACTTCCGATTCATTAGGCACGATCTCGGCTAGTATACGTCCCAGTCTCAATGCCTCCTGACATAGTAATGGGCGGATCCAATCATTACCTGATGTTGCTGAATAACCTTCATTGAACATTAGGTAAATCACTTCAAGTACGACAGACAGACGGTCTTTGAGTGCTTCCCCTGTTGGCACATCAAAAGATACTTTTTTGGCTCTGAGGGTTCTCTTGGCACGGACGATTCTCTGGGCAATCGTCGATTCGGCAATAAGGAAAGAACGTGCAATTTCCTTTGTAGTAAGTCCGCATAACAGGCGAAGCGTTAGGGCGACTCTTGCATTTGGGGATAAAACTGGATGGCAGGTCATAAAAATCAGACGAAGGAGATCATCACCGATCTCCCCGTCCAAAACATAATCCACATCTTCCTCTTTATATAAATCCATACCGTGAGCAATCTCTCCATACTTGTGATCACGCAGCTTTGCCCTTCTCATAAAATCGACCGCACGCCGTTTCGCGGTTGTCATCAGCCAGGCACCTGGGTTGTCAGGGATTCCGATCTCTGGCCATTGTTCAAGAGCAACCACTAATGCATCGTGGGCAATATCCTCTGCAATATCCACGTCCCGTAGCATTCGGGTTAAACTCGCAATTAGCTTTGCCGACTCCATTCTCCATATGGCATCAGTGGTTCGATGTGTATCGATTAAACTCACGTTTTTTTCTGCTCCTCTACCTGCTTATCGAGCTTTGCATCTTTTGCAAGCAATTCTGAATTAATCGTAAGATCCCCCGCTTCATATAACGGCCTGAGTTCAATCTCACCTTGCCCAAATCCATGGGGATCCGGATATCGATATGCCCATTCAATTGCTTCTTCTTTCGATTTCACTTCAATTAGAGTATATCCTGCAATTAATTCTTTAGCTTCCGTAAACGGCCCATCAATGACTTTAGGTTTCCCTCCAGGTACCGGATAGGAAATCCGTATTCCGCTTGAGCTGGGCTGCAGCCCGGCCCTATCGAGCAAAACACCAGCTTTCGCCAATTCTTCATGATACTTTTGCATGGCACTATAAAGCTCCTCACTCGGCATAACCCTCTCTTCTGAATCCGTTGTAGCCTTGACAATGATCATAAATCTCATATGTGTTTACCTCCTTTATCTTTTGAAGCTTCCTTAACCCATGTATCATCCATTCGGGTAATTCCGCTTCTATATATACGACGAACTAACCTTTACTGAATAGACAATAATTTTTAATTTTTTTGGTCTCCCTAACACTTTCTTGGGCGGGAAGCAAAATTCCTTTCACTTAATAAAAATGTGACAGTCACACAAACGAATTGGTTGAGGCCAACACAGCAACTCTCTAGTGTCCGTGAAATACAAGACGGGGGGGTATATAATTTATTGCATACGCAAGAAAACGTATCTTTTGGAAGGGAACAGGAGGGCTTAGATTACTTTATACTTGGGAGTGGCAATCAACATAATAATTAAGAACGATTTAAAACTCTTAAATACGAAAATTGATGATAATAGCGGTGCAATAAAGCTGGAGTACGAGGTTATGAAATAATAAGTGTACGAAATCTCATTCCTATATAGACGTACCTGCTTTAAGATGTAAGTATGCCTGATAGGATAGAGGAAACTTGAGGAAAATGCCAAAGGATAAATTTCAACATAAAAGTCGATTTCTTGTATTTAGAAATCGACTTTTAAATGGCTTGTTCAATTAAACTGAGTTTTAGTGAAAGAAAAAAGTTGAGTTCTATTCCAAATATTCTACCCCTATGTTTGGAATAACAAGCGCACTCCAAAATATTTTGAATTACACCATTTTTTAAAAGTATTCTCTTAACCAAGAGGTAGTGTCGAAAATGTTGTGTAAATCTCAATAGGGGGCGCCCCTCGGTTTTATGTTTTTTAGAGGGTATTCGGTATATGGCCCCGCGGGCCATATACCGAATACCCTGTTTACTTAGCTCGTTCATTCCCATAACGATATTGGAACATCTCTTGAAGTATAGGGGCTGCATCGCCGAATCCTCTTAGCTTTCGGTTCGACCATTGCTCATTGTATTCCTTCGCTTGAAGATAAACGATCTTTTCAGCTGCTTGCTCACCAGGCAAGCTGTTCATGATTTTGGTTCGTTTCTTAATTTCTTTCATCGTACGTTCAATGATGTTCGTCGTATAAATCATGGGCTGGATGGAAGATGGGTACTTCAAGAAGGTTAGAAGCACATCTAAATCCTCCTTCCAAGACTTGATCACTTTGGGATACTTCTTCTCCCAGTTGGTTCGAAAGTCTTCAAAACGTTCTTTAGCTTCCTCTAGACTATTCGCTTTATAGATGGGCTTCAGGTCCTCAGCTACTGGGGACTAATTGAAGAGATTGGGACTGCCTATGATGCTCATACATTTTTAAAGATTACTAACAAGAAGATTATTGCCCCTATATTGAGGTAACACCTTACGAAGCCATGCGTCTTTTGGTGTTTGCTTCTAATTTGAGATCAGGCTCAAGACATCCAGCAGCCTTCGTAAGCTTATAAGTTCCAGATAATGATATCTAAGTTCTTGCTTTATCGGATGTTAGTATTAAGTCAAGAAAGGACCTATGCCATCGAGAATCAACTAGATAACATGGTTCGTCAGTCGTGATGGGCACAACCACTTCCAGACGGAATTGTTTGGACGATATAAGCGACGCGATCAGTGGCTCGGGGAAACCATCGTAGCCATGTATCAAAAAGGCATGAGCACGCGTGAAATTGGTAACTTTATCGAAAAGATGTTAGGTGATTCTTATTCTTCCAGCACCGCAAGTAACATCACTGATGTCGTCAAAGAGGATATAGAGGCTTGGAAAGAGTGAGCTCTCCAACGTCGTTATTCTGTCCTCTATCTCGATGGAACGTACTTAAAACGCCGTCGAGATGATGTGGAAAGTGAAGTTGTCTATCTCGTTGTCGGCGTCACGGAAGCAGGTTATCGGGAAATTCTTGGCTTCTATGTAGGAGGGAAGGAAAGCTCTAACAGAGAGGAGTTACCCTACCTTGCGTACAAGTATAAAATTTGGCCATATTAGGAAGAAAAATTACTGAACCCAATAAAATTATAATCCACAATAAGTTTTAATACTTTATGAACAGTTTTCAGTCATAATCCATTCACCAAAACATTACATAAGATTACACTTCAAGAAAATTGAGCCTAATACTATAACGGTTAGCCAGCCCTTTAATATCTTTCTTACGTACGCCATTGAGCGCATTGCGCACTTTATGTACGACGCACCGTTGTACATCGGCTTTGGGGAAGACCAAAGGGAAAGGAAATAGCGGTAAAACATTGTGAAAATATTCGAGGTTATGCGGATCCGGAACCTCATCTTTCGTTACGAGCCATGGTCCTAGCGGCAGTGTCCCATCCACGCTTTTTCCTTGCAGCCATTGCAGGGTGCGTTTTTGAAGGTCACGGACGCTCACATCGTTAGCTATGGTGTATCCTGCCACATGATCCAGGGCATCTTCTTCCTTGACGTCCTTAGCCTGTCTGCCAATGACGAAGGCAAATTCCGCTTCGAAATCATACTGATCAGATCTATTTTTTTTCACAATTGGGGCTTCAGGACCAGAAATTGTGTTGCTGAACTTAGCAAACAATACAGGGTTTTCTGGCAGCTCCCGCTTCATTTCTAAAATGTGTTCTCGATAGTTATGCCCAACACAAATGATCTTGTTCGGTTTCCCGACGGGCGCTTCCAATTTGACAGCCCCTGTGGCAAAAACCACTGTTCCTTCTACTTCCAGACCATTAGATATAACATGGTTCACAGCATCTTCAGCTTCCTTAAGTGATTCTTCTCCTCCTTCTAACAATGAACTCATGTCAGAGGGAACGTAGACATCAGCAATTTTTTTTTGCCATCTGGCTTCCCTTAAATGCTTGATACTTCTCATAAGCCCTGTTTAAATCGATGACTACTCCATCTTCATAGACACCTGTTCTTTTTCCCTGTTTGTCTGCCACATAATTAACTAGTTTCATATTTTCTCTCCACCTCAAAATGTAATACCATTCAATTATGGTTTTTTGTAGTTAAAATAATGGTTTATTCTCTTGATACCTTAAATCCTCAACTCTTCTTGACTTCAATTCAAAGCGCGGAAGTACATTATCTTCCACTAACTCTAAATCCACTCTCAGACCGAGCCTTTCTCTTAAAAGCGCTTTCAATTCTTCGAAGATAAAGTGATCACCTTCATACTGGACTTTCACTTGATCCATCCCATTTTCTTGGTAATAAACAATCCTGAACTCTTTCACATTTTTAAACTCTCTTACAATAGACTCAATCGATTGCGGGAAAATATTGATACCGCGAATGACTACCATATCGTCTTGTCTGCCTACAATCCCTCCCGGAAGAAAACGATAGGGATTCCCGCAGCCGCATCTCCCCATAGAGTGAACCACTACATCTCCTGTGCGATATCTGATTAGAGGATAACCGTATCTTCCTAAATTGGTTAGTACGAGCTCTCCTCTTTCCCCCTCCTGAACATGCTGTCCAGTCTCAGGATCTATCACTTCTGCAATGAATTCCGATTCATTTACATGGAGACCTTTTTGTTCTGAACAAGAAAACCCGTAAGCTCCCATCTCTGTCATGCCTACATGGTCAAACACTTTTGCGTTCCAGCTTGCTTCCATTTTCCCTCGGACAGAAGGTATCGATCCCCCCGGCTCGCCTGCGGTAATGATTTTTTCAATGGAGGAATTGTATATGGCGATATTATTTTTTTCGGCCACTTCTGCAAGGTGCAGGGCATAACTCGGAGTACATAGCAGTACGGTCGCATGATTTTCAATAATATTGTAAAGTCTTTGCTTAGTGGTTTGACCTCCACCTGGTATCACGAGGCACCCCACTTCTTTTCCGGCTTGATAACCGCCCCAGAATCCGACAAAAGGGCCGAAGGAAAACGCAATGAAAATCGTATCTTCTTCTGTAACACCACTGCTTTTATATACTTCCTGCCAGCATTTACTCCACCATTCCCAGCTTTCCTTTGTATCCATAACACGAATCGGTTTTCCTGTCGTTCCTGATGTTTGGTGGAATTCTACATAGCTAGATAACTGATAGGAATAATTATTTCCGACTGGTTTATTATTCTCTTGATCCTCCGATAGTTCTCGCTTGAAGGTAAACGGTAATTCAGCCAAATCTTCATATCCCCTTACCGGTAACCGGATATCTTTAATTTTTTCCTGATAAAATTTGTTATTTTGCAAAGTAAACACTAGCATCTGGTTCAGCCGCTGAAACTGGTAGGATTTGAGATCCATTTTTGTTTCATATAATGGATATAGAGCTGCCGCTTCCATATAAAGCTCCTTTCGTTATTGTTTTAGGTCATGTTAATGCTAATTATAAAGTTGACTGGAATGATGAAAAAGTGTGTAATTCTTATATACGGAATATTTTTTTGCTGCTTGCTGAATTTTTTGACTTTTCGATATAATGAGCTTACAAATGATTTTAAAAGGAGAAAAGGCATGGCTGATTCTAAAAAAAGGAGATATACCACGCTTGAAAACGCGCTTCGTCTGCTTAAAAGTTTCTCTGAAGATGAACCTGAATTGGGAGTAAATGAAATAGCTGCTAAACTGAGGATCGGCACTAGTACGGCACACCGGATCTTGTCTTCACTTGCTGAAGAGGGATTTGTCGTAAAAGACCCTGCTTCTAATAAATACACTTTAGGTCTTGCTGTTCTGCAGCTGACCAATACGGTAACAGAACAAATAAAAATCATAAAAGACTCCTCTTTCCTATTAAAAGAACTTACACAGGAAACAGGGGAAAGTTCGCATATAGGGATCATAGATGGTGATGCCGTCATTTACCTGCAGAAAGTGAACGGTATTCACCCTGTTAAACTGGATTCCCACCTTGGCAAACGCAATCCTATTCATTGTACAAGCTCCGGTTTAGCATATCTTGCTTTCAAATCACCAGCATTCATTGAAAAACGTCTCACAGGCCCGCTAAAGGCATATACCAGTTATACCATCACTAATAATGATCAACTGAAGAAAAGACTTTCTCAAATTCGAAAACAAGGATATGTAAGAACTGATCGTGAGTTCCGCGATGATATTTATGCCATAGGCGCGCCTATCTATAAATCACCCCAGGAAGTCATCGCTTCCATCAATATTGCCGGGCCTGCCAAACGCGTAAAACCAAGAAAAAATTTCTATACAGAAAAGGTTATCGAAGCTAGCAGACAAATCTCAGCAATTATCACAGAAAGACATAAAAGGAAGTGAATCTATGAAGAGTCCAGCACATAAGGATAAATATTTGCTGTCTTCCGTTCTTAATGCCATGCAAGTACTGCAGCTTTTCAAAAATGACAAACATGACTTAAGTATGGCGGAGATCTCCCATGCAGCTGATTTACCCAAAAGTACAGCACATCGCCTAATTTCCACCCTTACTAATGAAGGGTTCCTATCACAAAATCCCAGGACCGGAAAATATCGGCTCGGACTTTCATTATTGACGTTAGGTGGCGTCATATCTGTTCATAAAGAGATCTATCAAGAAGCATTTCCACTTCTGGAAACGCTAGTAAGAAAAGTGAATGAGACTTGTCATTTATGCTTGTTGGAAAAAGAAAGGGTTGTCTACTTCTATCGAAGCGAAAGAAAGAATCCGGAGATGTTGGTGACAGACATCGGGAAAAAAAGTCCGATGCATTGCACAGGTGAAGGGCTGATACTGCTTGCTTATCAAGATAAATCCTTTACAGAATATATATTTAGCAAGGAATTGAAGCAGTATACCCCTTATACTATTACAGACCCTGAGGCTCTAAGATCTACCCTTGAAACTATCAGACAAAAGGGATATGCGATTTCAAAAGAACATTATTTTAGAAATTTCGTTGGAATAGCTGTACCCATCAGGGATTATTCGTCAAATGTTGTTTCCTCTTTAGCTATCATCGGACCAACTGAGCGAATAAATGAAGGTAACTATTCTTATTATATAGAAGCGTTAAAACGCGCAGCCAGTGATATTTCACAAGAGTTGGGATACTATGGGGAAGCATGAAAACAAGAAAGATCAAAATGTTATGAACCAAAGGAAGACCGGAACCGATTCGGATGAATCGGTTCCGGTCTTCCTTTTTTTGCAGGTACCGTGTTAGTTATCCGTTGGTCTTTTCAGCTGACAAACATTTATATGATCAGTCTCCCTTTTCGTAATGCTACGAGAGATAAAAGGTATTTAGTTGCGGTCCTAAAGGCAAATGCCCTTGTTCAAGAATATCTATAATATAGAGGAATGGGTTATCTTCCCATCCCGACTGATCGGCAACAATTTCCCAAGAGCAGGCTAACACACTGATATACATGGCATGGCCCACCAGAAAAGACACTGTTTTTTGGTCGTCATATCGTTGGAATGCACCTTTAAAAGAACCATGATAAACCAGTTCAGGTATGTCATTCACTATTTTGTCCAGAATAGCTCTCCGACCAGTTTCTTCAACTATTACTGCAATTTCATCCGGTATATCTTTAAGTCTCTTCCAGGCGAGGCTATTATCCAAATCTAACTGGCTGATTTTTTCTGGCACCTCCGCTGTTGCCAGCCATTCTTTTTGAAAGGTATCAACTTCCAGGGCTGTCATAAATCGATCTAATTGCTCTTTGACATCATATTTTTCATCTCCGATTTCCTTATACCATGGCAGTTTTTCCAGCCGATTGATCAAAGCAGTTACTTGCTTGCTATTTGCACCGTACAATTCTTTATCCTTGCCCTTAATTGTTACGCCCATTTACTTCTCCTCCTTTCTTAATATTTTGTCGTTAATTCAGGCGGTCCAAATTTAGGTCCATAAGGTCCTTCATCCAGCCAGCGTCCCAGCTTAGGAGCGATGGCAGTGAGTGACGCTGCTACCTCACGTTTCATATTCATTTCTAGAGCATTTCCTTGCAAATGATGTAATGCTGTAGTAGAACCGTCTCTATTCCATTTCGCAGCTACTCTCCGCTCATGAGCGGAGGCATCAATTGCTGATTTTCTGTCTTCTTCCTTGTTACATTGAAGCGCTTTTTCAATGCCATTAACTGCAATAATGGCATCTGGAACGCCGGAATTCAGCCCTCTCGCACCAAACGGGGCGAAAAGATGTGCCGCTTCGCCTGCTAACAGTACCCTGCGGTTATTATCCGTAAAGGAATTTGCTACCACTTGATGGAAACGGTACGAAGAGACCCAGGTAATCCTTTCTGTATATTTTGGATCCATGACTTTCGGCAGCCATTTTTTAACACCTTCTACATCTTTGAACTCTTCAGGATCATCATCTTCTAATAATTGCAAATCCACTCGCCAACCGCCTTTGAACGGGACATGCATGACATTACGTCCTCCCATCGCTGGATGTTGATAGTGGAAAATCCGCTCAAGCGGAAGGGGATTCTCTTCATCTTCCTTTATGTCTACGACAAGGAAAGTATCCTGTGTTCGAGGACCTTCAAATTTCAAGCCTACTGATTGACGAACGACAGAGCGGCCGCCATCTGCCCCGATAACGTAATCTGCTTCCCACTCTTCGCCTGATTCTGTAATCACTTTGACTCCATCAGAGCTGCTTTGACAATCGGCTACAGATGTGCCCCAGATAAATTCAACTCCTTCCTCTATGCAGGCATCATAAATATGGCCTTCTATCTCTACCTGATGCAATGCGGTAAAAGGCGGCAATTTATCAGGATCATTGGTGTTGGTTATCCCATAATCTTTTTTGTATACCTCTTTACCTTTATACAACGTTCTTTTCACTGGCCATACAATACCATTACGAGCAAGTGTAAATCCTAAACCTTCATACTGAGATTCCAGCAATTTTAAAGATGCATTGTGAAGAAATATTGCTCTGCTCCCAGCACGAGGACTGTTTTTTTGCTGCGCTTCTATTACTGCGCAGGAAATCCCACGCGATTGCAATGCTAAAGCTGCCGTCATTCCAACCGGCCCAGCCCCTACTACTATCGCGGTACGTTTCGTTGATTGTTCACTCATATGACAAAGCTCCTTTTTTTAGATTATTTAAAATTTTCACGATAAACAAAGTATAAAGTAACTTTATCGGCTGATATAGCAATTAATTCTTCTATATGGAACTTGGTATGCGGATCAGAATATGGAAAATCCCACGACGCGAAACGGACTCCCAGAACAAGCAGCTTTGATGAATACACGCTGCCCGTGGTCCTCTATCCCCACTAACTTTTCACTTAGTCCAAAAATTAGATAAATGTGCTTAAAAATGCTAATATTAACAATAAGCGATGTAGTTAAAAGGTGGTCAAGGACATGGCAGAAACAGACAAAACGAAAAACGTCCAATCTCTTTTAGTTGGATTTAAGATTATCGAATTCATATCAAAATATAATCATCCGCTAAAATTCAATGAAATTCATGAAAAAACAAAAATAACAAAAAGTAATTTATATAAATACTTAAATACGCTTACTTCTCTTGGAATACTGCACAGAGATAAAGAAAACGGGTTATATACTTTAGGAAGCACCCTGATTCAATACGGGATGTCAGCCCTGAATAAAGAAGATGTCGCAAGTAAAATGAAACCATACCTAAATGAAATCAATTTACAAATGAAAGAAACTACTCTATTAACGGTATGGACCCATGATGGACCCATGATTATGAATATGATCCATAGCAGCAAGGGATTAAACTTGGGAGGTCAAGTAGGGACAGTACTTCCGATCAATTCAGCTGCAGGAAAAATCTTTGCTGCATTATTGGATGATTCCAGTATTAAAAAATGGAAAGAGACAGAATACAACAGACTTAATGACAGGGAGATCAATGAATTAGAAGCCGCACTCAAAAAAATACGTGACGAAGAAATAGCTTTCGCTGAGGAAGCATTAGCCAGATCTGTGGCATCTGTAGCTATTCCCGTTTTCAATTATAATCACGATTTGTTAGGAAGCGTCATTGTGGTAGGGTTTGAAGATGCTATTCCCAAAAACTCCCGCGACGAAAAAAGCCTATATTTAATTGAAAAAGGAAAAGAGATTTCAGCTGCATTTGGAGATTCGGAGTAAGGGTTGATAAAAAAGATACCTAAAAAACCCGAACCCATCCGGATAGGAATGAGGCCACTGAAATACTGTCCTGTTTTTTGGTCTGAATAAAAAAAGAGCGATTTT
>NZ_JABLSJ010000022.1 GCF_013618635.1 Thalassobacillus sp. CUG 92003
TCTTGCGTTGATGATCTTTATTTAACTATACCATTATCCATCCAATTAATTCCATGATCGATCAAAGTAATCATTTTTGTAATTATCTCGAAACTGAGTCTTCCACAAACCTGCCCGTTTGTTGAAGACTTGAATTCAAGATAATCACCCATTCCCCAAATATTTACTATCTTTTAAATAGATAAGATTCGTCCGCAAAAGTCCACGTTTACAGACAAAAAAGGATCAAAAAGAAAGCATAGATCTCTCTGACAACCTGGATACTCCTATCATTCAGGAATACTTAGATTATATAGCCGTAGGAATAAATAACATCATCAACATTTTCAACCCACAAGTTCTTATTATTAACAGTGAAGTCATGCGCCATAACCAACACATGGTTCAATCCTTGAAACAAAGGCTTAATTCAAGGATGAATAATTACAAAGAAATCGTCATTTCTGCACTAGGGAAAAAAGCCTGCGCGCTGGGGGGGATCGCTATTTCACTCAAAGCCTACTATGGAATAAACTCTGTGAATCTCAGTCATTACCCCTATTCTGAAAAAAAAAATAAAGAGTCCATCAGTTAGTAAAAAGCAGAGAGCAGAACATACAATCAAGTATGTTCTGCTTTTTTTAAACGTTACAGAAAAAGAACCTGACCCTCAAGTCCTTCGTCAGGTACATAAATAGATCAGTTCTTTTAATAACTTTTATACCTTGATTGTCTATGATCACACTCAAGTAAATTTCTATATTGGATGACCTGAGAAAGTATCATTAAAATGGAAACCAAACAATGACACCCACGAGAAGGCGCCTTCCTTAATCAAGAGAATTTTTTTGGCTCTTCTGATACAATTTCACTGTATATAAAATTCCAAAGAATACAGGCAAACCTGAGAAGAGCATAAAGAATAAATCCTCTACATTTTGTTGTTTCATTTCTTAGCTTGTTATACGAGAACAAGAAGAGCACCATGTTGTAAATGTTGTTTCCATAAGAGTCTCCTAGAGAAGGGAGCATTAGAAGATTGTAACGGATCTCTTTTTCTTTCCTGAACAAAAATACTGTCCCCCCTTTTTACATATATATGTAAAAAGGGGGGTTTTTAATGAGTGAGTTTGAATACGGCAAATTAAGTTACCCAAATGATATGCTTCAAATTATAAAAAAGGGGTTAGCAAAAAAATCCCGTCCCAAAAAAGTACTTATTATAGGAGGGGGGATGGCCGGTCTTGTTGCGGCTTCTTTGCTTAAAGAATCCGGTCATCATGTGTCCATATTAGAAGGTAATAATCGTATCGGGGGGAGGGTTTATACCGTAAGGCATCTGTTTACTTCAGGGAACTATTTAGATGTAGGAGCCATGAGGATCCCTGATAATCATGAATTGGTGTTTGAATATATTAAACGCTTTCAATTGCCTGTCAACCCTTTCATAAATTCCTCGCCTGTCGATTTGATTTATGTAAATGATGTTTTAACTGCTAGGAAAATGTACGAGGAAAACCCTGATATTTTAAACTTCCCAGTTAATGAAAGCGAAAAAGGTAAAACGGCCACAGAGCTTTTTTTGGAGGCTACTCAACCATT
The DNA here is from genome assembly GCF_013618635.1 of Thalassobacillus sp. CUG 92003. GTDB lineage: Bacteria > Bacillota > Bacilli > Bacillales > Halobacillaceae > CUG-92003. The sequence continues at coordinate 1,582 of NZ_JABLSJ010000022.1, forward strand.
TCTAGAACTTTATTCAAATAGTACCCCGGAGGAACAAGAGAAGCTTAAATCCCAATATTCAGAGTATTCCATGGGGGATTTCCTTGAGTTTAATCCAATTGGTAGACCTTTGTCGACTTCCGCAATAAGGAGTATAGGTGTCATGCTAGGTCTTGAAGGGTTTCCAGAGTTTTCTTTTGTGGATATTTTAACAGATATTATTTACCCCATTTTTAGTAAAACAGTGAAGTTTTTCGAGATTGACGGAGGGAATGATCAATTACCCTTATCCTTTATGAAAGAGGTGCAGCATAACATTCGATTGAACCAAAAAGTGAATAAAATTTATCAGATGGAAAAAGGTGTAATAATCCAAGCAATAGATCTTATAACTGGCAGGTGGCACCAGTACGAGGGAGATTATTCAATCGTCACCGTCCCCTTCCCCGTATTTCAATATATAAATGTCTTCCCTTATAGCTCTATCTCTTTTGAGAAATGGCAGATCATCCGAGAACTTGTAAATCTTCCAGCCGTTAAAATTGGCATAGAATTTCGACATCGCTTTTGGGAGAAGGCAGGGGTAGGAAATGCTGTCACGGACCTTCCTACAAGGTTTTCTTATATTCCAAGTCACGGAATAGGTTCCGGTGGTCCAGCGGTTTTACTGGCGAGTTATAGTTGGGGACAAGATGCGATCCTTTGGGCTGGTTTACCCCATAAGGAGATGGTACGTGAATTGCTGGACGACTTGGCCAAAATCTATGGGGATATTGTATATGAAGAATACATGCAGGCGTTGTCATACAATTGGACCTTAAATCAATATTCTGGTGGGGCTTTTACCCTCTTCCTCCCGGGCCAAGGCAAAAAGTTTTCCGAAATCGTCCGTCAACCTGAAGGCAGGTTGCATTTTGCAGGAGAACACACTTCTTCCTTTCATGGATGGATCGAAGGAGCCATTGAGTCAGGGATACGAACAGCATATGAAATAAATGAAAGAGGCTGTTTTGGTGTTTAATTATTATCTTGCTAGGATGTAAGCCTTGGACTGTGGATTTCCAAGAACATAAAGATACAGCCAAAATACTGGGCTCTTTTTTAAGGTATGAAGTATGAACATACCTCTGTTCCTAAGAAGCTTAAAGGTCTGAACCATTACAAGGATAAGTTGCTCATAGTGAGGCAAGTTTAAAGAGGAAGGCTTGTCTGTTAATAAAAGAAAGGTAGATTTAGATGATTATGAACTAAAACACAAGTTGCGTTTTCGAAACGAGCAATCCGGGTTTACATCGTTTAAAGATATATTGCGTATTGGTGAATATAAAGGAAGTCTAGAATAGTCAGGGAATGAAGTGCTTTGTAACTGGTCAGAGGAGTACAATTATTTCAATTCCGAGGAGGAATACAATATGAATAAGACAGGATTTAAGGATGGCCATCGAGGGAACGAGCTTCAGAAAGAAAATCTAAAATCACTAAGGAAATGAGTTTGGGAATATGAAGGGAGTAGGGAAATCGAGATATATCTTAGGTCTTTTACTCTTTTCTTTACTAAGTGATAGCTAAAAACGCAGAGAATTTTCTACGCCTTTTTAATTTTTTTATTTTCTCCTATTAACTTTTGTATTCTGTAACAACAAATCCTGACTGATAATTGTGTTGAAATGTTATTCGAGATTGCTTTGCTTCTTTTTCGATTTATTGTCAATTACTTGTTGAACACATGCCATTACTTCTAATTGATAAATACCACCATCAAAGGTTCTCATATCTGTTATTTTAAATGGTTCGATGTAACAAACCTTTTGTTTACCAACTTTTAAGCAATTTTTTCTTGTAGCGGAATTTAACGCCTTTCTTTATAATTCAGTAGTTAGAAAACGCTCTAATTTACCTTCATACATCTTTAGCTCATCCCGCATCGGTAGTGTCAAAAATGTTGTGTAAATCTCAATAGGGGGCTCCTCTCGGTTTTACGTGCTTAGAGGGTATTCGGTATAAAGCCAAGAGGGCCATATACCGAATACCCTGTTTACTTTGCTTGTTCATTCCCATAACTATGGCGGAACATCTCTTAAAGTATAGGGGCTGCATCGCCGAACCCCTATCTGGCGGCATTATACAAAAAGTAAAGTAACACCAGCTACCAATAAAGTAATCGTTGTTACAATCGTAGCATTTTGTTGAGGTTTACTCATTTTATGATACAAATATACAAACATTTCATCACCTCCTTTTAGTCAAAGTCACTATCCTCAAAAATAAATATTTACTCGATATTTACCTGAAAATTACGGGCAATTTTAATTGCGAGCTTTAGGGAAGGGTTATATTCTCTTTTTTCCAGAAAGCTGATTGTTTCTCTTCCCCACCCAATTTTTAGGTATCCTTATAAAGGAAAGAATAGCAGGTGAACACGGGGTTAAACCTTTAGGAAAATAAAAATTGCCTAAATTCTCGGTATTGAACGAGAATTTAGGATCACATTCAGAAATATGGTATATAGTTGACTAATTCAATATCTCGAAACGGAGTCTTACACAATCCTGCCCCACGTTAAAAGAGGGCAATTCCTTTATTTCAGAATTGCCCTCTTTACTTTATGACGTGAATTCAAGGTATCATTTGATAGGACCGTTAAATGAAAAATGTTATAACAAAACATTTAACCGAGAAGAGCATTAATCTCAACTAACGCATGTGTCCATTCATCTCTTGCTTGATCCCTCTTCTCCAAATCCGATAGAAATGAGCTGCTTTCCTTTAAAACTACTCTAGAAACATTGGGTTGAGTCTCGATGAACTCTAAGATATTTTCTGAGTTTAATGTTCTGTCTGGTGACATTGATCCAACCCCAGCCCCGAAAATAAGAGCGAAAAGGAATTGAAAAAACGCGTGAGTGACTTAGAAGAAGAAAATGCTATTTTAAAAAAGGCTATGGGCATCTTCGCAAAAGACCGGAAGTAATTAATGACTTCATTTATCAACACCGACACGAATTCCGTGTGACGAAGATGTGCCATGTATTAGTTGTTTCAAAAAGTGGCTATTATGCTTGGCTAGCTCGTCCTAAGAGTGCCCAAAAGAAACGACGTGAGAACCTTACAGCCAAGATTAAAAGGGTCCATTTAGAATCGCGTGAGAATTACGGGAGCCCCAAGATCACGAAAGTCCTTCAAGCCGAAGAGGTCCGGGTATCTGAAGAACGGTTTACCCGACTTATGAATGAAAGGGGTATACAATCTAAAACCGTAAAAAAATATAAAGCAACAACCAATTCTAAGCACAATTTCCCTATTTATCCAAACTTACTGAACCAAGCGTTTCAAGTTGATCAACCTGGACAAGTCAAGGCTGGCTTTACTAGCTTCTGTCATGGACCTCTTTTCTCGCCGAGTTATTGGTTGGGACATGGGAAGTCGTATGACAAAAGAGCTTGTCATCACAGCTTTTTAAAATTCGTTCCAAGACATTACTTCTCACGTGTAATCATCTATGTCTTTAAAAAGACCTGTATATCCCCACTCATCTGCATTGCCTTCTTTCGCAATCGTGCCTCCAGCCTTGCCTACTCGTGAAAGAATAACCTTTACCTCATTACGATCTTTAGCTGTGTGACTAAATATAACACTATCCGTATTTAAATTCTCTTCTTGCTGTTTAGTCAGCTGAGCGAAGCCTGAACGCTCATATAAAACCAAAGACATTTTTCCTTCTAGGCATATGATCTTCCCCTGATGACATTTTATCTTCAGGAAGATCGAATACTTCTTTAAAAACGTCGCAGAAAGATCTAAATTCTCGCCAGGAATTGTAACAATATCGATTTTGGGTTTCATTATTTTCCCTCCTTTAGATATTCAATATACGTCCTTTAAACCCTTTTTCCCCTTAATAATTAAGCCTGGGCAATTAACTACTCCGGAATAGCCCCGTGAAGACTCGAATTCGATATATTTAAAGATTGATTGATGTTTCGTGCAAATTTATCCCCTCATTGTATTTAGGAGCATCCAATTCAGGACGCTTCTTCTTTATTGTTAAAAAGGTCTAGATGCTTTTTCCTTTTACTTTAAACTGTTGTTTAGGGTTTGAATAAGGAATAATATATTGTTTAAAGGTTTCCTCCACCATATTATTAGAAGTAAACTCCCTTATCACTTTCCCTCGAGCAGCATAGATGATTTTATTTCTTAATTGTAAATCGGCTCTCAAAGAGAGGATTTTGTCGCGATAAGCTTCTGGGCAATGATTCTGGGCCAACATTCCTGTCTTCTCGTCTACGATTACTTCCGGTATTCCACCTCTATTAATGGATATCACAGGAGTCCCTGTCGCCATAGCCTCAACGATTACCATCGGAAACACTTCTCTCTCAGATGTAAGCAGGAGCACATCCATTGTTTGGAGAAACGCATGGGGTTCTTGCACTTCCCCAAGCAAACTGACACGCTCGTTCAGTCCTAGTTTTTGGATTTTTGCCCGGATGGCTTCCCGCTCAGGTCCGTCACCGGCAATATAAAACTTTACATCTTTTTCAGCCATCATAGAAGCAGCGATATCTACAAACAGTCTATGGTTCTTTTCTGGAGACAATCGAGCCAGAATACCAACCTTAAATACTTCAGGCTGAGTCTTTTCATCAGCAAAAGGAAATTTTTCTAGATCAACCCCGTTGTAAACGGTGGTGATCCTATCTTTGTTGACTCCATAATTCATTAAAACTTTTTTCTCGTACTCACTTACCGTAATGATCCCGGTAACAGCCTTATTCATTAAAAGGGAAAATACTCTCGGAAACTTTTCAAGAGCCGTAACATTGTGCTTCGTATAAATGACTTTAATCTTCCGTTTCCAAACAAGCTTTCTCACACAGCTTGCATACAAGACCATCCGCAGGCTGTTCGCATGAATGACATCAATGTCACACTTATGGATAAGCCGAGTAAGGTTACATAAATTTAAGAGGTGGTTTCTCCTGGATAATTCCTTATAATTTTTTTTATTAACAAGGTAATCCGTAAGTTCTCCTCTACCGGCAGCGGTATAGAGTTGAAATCCTAGACCTGTTTTCATTTTGTTTTCAAGCTTGATAAAATAATTTTCAGCTCCACCCATGGTCAATTTGTCTGTCAGCATCAATACATTCATTCTATACGGCCTCCCTTTCAATACAATCGTTTTCCTTAGCCTGACCTTTTTCATCCTCATAGGAAAAGTAAGTGGACAGGATGGCTAAATATAATAAGAACATGTCATTTACAATCAGAGACAAAAACATCATCTGAAACATAAAACCAAGGAATGTTAAAAACAAAAAGGGGTACTTCAGGTGAAATTTAGCCTGGAAGATTTGATAGAGTACCGTAAGTACAAATAAACCATACACAAACAGTCCGATCACTCCTGATTCAGTCAATACCTCAAGGAATGTGTTGTGAACAACAAGGTTATCACCATATTCAAACGCGTTGTAATCAGCGAAGTTACTTGCACCAATCCCGAACAAAGGGTTGGATAAAAATAACTCCCATGCCCTTCCCCATAGTTCAAACCTTCCGCTTCCACCGTCAGATGAGAAGTCTTGAAATCTATGTTGCAGAATATCAAGAACGCGGAAATTCATCGCTAGACTCACCGCCCAGACTATGACTATCATAGAAGAGGCAGATAGGAATAAGCGCCATTGGTTAGTTGGTTTGTTCAATAAAAAGTAAACGATAAAAATAACGAGAAGTATTAACAACCCCCCTCTAGAAAAAGAGAGAACACTTGTCATTAAACATAGGGTGAGACCAATCTTATTTTTCAACGAGTCACGATTACATAAAAAGAAAGTAAAAAAAATCGTATTATAAAATACAAAATAGTTCGGGTCTTCCATCAAGCCGATCAACCTGGGGTAATCGCGATCAAACCAAACACCATAGCGTATAACTCCGTCTCCTAATAAGGAAAATCCGTTGCTTTTCAATCCCCATACGTAGAGGAAAAGACTTCCGATATTAAATAAAATCCCTGCATTGGCAATCCCATTCTCCAATTCGCTCTTCTGAAACAACTGGAGAATCCCTTTCATTAAGACATAAAAAACAATATATAGAAAGATTCCAAGCATGACCCTAAGACTTGATGATGCATACAAGGAAAAAGCTCCAGAGAAGACATACGCCAGATAAAAAAAAAGCAGCATTACTTCAAAACTTTGCAGCTTTTGAAATCGGAAGGAAGCCGCCAGTATGATGACAAGAATTGCCAAGTACATCATATGTGGTTTGAAGGCAAAACCAAGGTAAATATGATATTTACCAAGCATGACCGAAAATAGCAAGAGAAACAGCAGCAGACTGCTACGCGGTCCTTGAGAGGTACTAAGAGCCTCCATCATGTGCCTCCTTCCTGAATTTCAACTTAGCTTCTTTATCCAGACCTACCTTTTTCAAAAGGACTGGAGCTTTTTCTCTCCATTCCTTATCCATTATGGCAAGGGAAATAATAAGAACAAAGTGGACACAAGCAGCAAGAAACGGAATGGAAGATAAAAATAATTCCACACCTAAAAGAGTGATGAAAAAGTAAATCAAATAAGGAATTACGGCTCGTTTTCCGAGGACAATTCTGTCGGGGTGACAGAACAAAAATCCGAATAAAAGGATCACCTCAATGAGAACTCCAGCTGTTACTGCCCCTGTCAATCCATATAATTTACTGAAAAAGGTATAAAAAAGCACACCCGATGTAACACCTACAGCCAGGATCGTCATTCTTCGGGACTGAAGCGCTCTTGTTGTCAGCCCATCCCCCAGAGAGATACTTCCTCCCTGAAAAACCATAACTAATGCTAAGATTTTCAGTAAGAAGGCTGCTTCCATCCATCTCTCCCCAAATAATACTCCTATCACTAAATCAGAAAGATGGTAAAAAGGTATAGCAGCGAGCATGCCCGCCCATAACATCAACTTCACCTGTGTGATACTCTTTCTAACATGCTGCTCGTAGTCGCCCGCCTGGAATAAACGGAACAATGCTGGAAAGAAGGCGCCGGCGATAATAAAGGGCAATTGCTGCAAAGCTTGGGGAATTCGGTAAGCCACGGCAAAATAACCAACTTCTTTCCATGTCATGGTCTGTTCTAAAACTATCGGACCTATCTGCGGTAAGAGGATAAATAATAATCCAGTCACTAAGAATGGGAACCAGTGTTTCCATAGTCCTTTATAAAAAGGAGACTTTATGAAAAGTCTCAGAGTCTTAGTAGTTAAAAAGATGCCAAAACAACCGGCCAAAAAATAAGCGGATCCATACAAGAAAAATACCAGCAGGGGATCTAAATAAAACCCTTTCCCAACCAAAATAACGGTGATCAAAAGGCCTGCAGAAACGATGCGTATCATCCCGGAATATTGCATTTTCTCCAACATTTGAAAATAGGTGATACTAACACTCTGCATGACTATCCCTACGACAAGTGGAAAAATCAGTGCATAGGAAAGTAATATTAATTCCGCATCACCGGCGTAAATCAAATGAATAAGAAGAAATCCAATCACCAGCGTTGCAAGTGTCAGCCCTAGACGCAGTTTTATAAACGATGCCATGATCAACGAGATAGGAGCATCTTTTTTGGCACCTTCACGAAGCACAATCTGGTTTAATCCGGCTTCCGTTAGATAAGCCATAATCATAGCAAAGGCGAGTACCACACTAAATTTCCCATAATCACCTGTGGAGGTAAATGAGGCAAGAACAATTAATGATGCTGCATTTAAAATGCTGGAAAGTACCGTACTGTAAAATAAATGAAAGATATTCTTTCCAATGGAATTTCTAATCTGCCTCATACATTCTCGCCCCTTTAACTCACTTGCTAATACTTACTGTTGATAAACCACACCGATTACTCTACACCCGGCCATTTCAAGTTTGGCACTCGCTTTCTTAATTTCTTCAAGCTTATCCTTGTTTCTTCTCACGACGAGCAATGCTTCCTTGCAACCTTCCGCGATTAATTCTGCTTCAACGCCAGAGGATAAGGAAGGAGCCGAAAAAATCACTCGATCATATATCTTGTTCCACGATTCCACATGCTGCTTAAAAGAGGGTGAAAGCCAGATATCCAATGGTTTTTGGTCGATAGAATGGGGTGACAATAGTACATCTAAACGCGGAACAAAGGTCGAAAAAACAGTTGTTAACGGATCCTGATGTTTCTCAGCAGGCTGCTCCATATGGAACCACTCATGGAGCATTGGTTTGTTCATATCTCCTTCAACAAGCAGGACTTTTCTCTCCTGAAGAGCAATGGCGGCCGCTAGTTCTGCAGCTATCATAGCTACCGATTTTCCTGCTGGAACCGAAGTCACCATCAGGATAGATGGGCTATGCTTCTCAACTTTGCTGCTGATTACCTTCATCTGATCAAAGCTGACAACCCCCTTCTTTTTCTTGTTCCCGCCGTGAATCAGATCCTCAATGGGACTCTGCATGCATCTTGCCTCCTTTTTTCACTTTCCCTTTTGCACTTGTATACTGTTTTCTGTAATATTTCGGTAAACTGTCAGAAGTCGCTTCTACTTCTCCAAGTACTGGTAAGCCTAGTTCATTTTCAATTTGCTTTAAGCTTTGTACAGAATCATCCCAGTGGTCTTTTAACATAGCCAATCCGATTCCACAAAATAATCCCACCATCATTCCTATCAAGATATTCACGGTTGAACCCCCAACTTCTTCCACTTTGTTTATTCCATCCTTTTTACTTAGGAGAGCTATATTTTCCATTTGCATGGAGTCTTTCACCTCTTCCACTGAAGTGGCAGCAAGAAGGTTAGCTAGTTCACTGGCCCGCTCCGCATCCGTATCTCTGATCACAACCGAAATAATTTGGGAATTTTCCTTATTTTTTATCGTAATTTTTTCTTCCAACTCTTCCTGAGGAAGGTTCATATCCCCCTGCACGGATTCTAATACGATCGGACTTGTTATAAAATCAACGGTTGAAGCAATGAGCCTGTTAATTGTTTGCGGTTCAACGTAAACCTCCTCCTGATGCCCCAGGTTTCCTACCAGAATATATTCTGTTGCTTCATAAGTAGGTTTTAAGAAGTAAAAAACAGCAACTCCACTTAGGAGTGAAACACAGATGGCAGTGATCAAAATGGTAGCCATTCTCCTTTTAATAATACGAAAAAAGGTTTTGATATCCATTGGTTCTCTCATGAAATCACCTCTTGGAAGCCGTAAGGATTCTCCTGCTTATAAAACTGGACAGTCTGTAGCAGTCCTTCTCGCAGAGAATAACAAGGTTCCCAGCGCAACATGGATTGTGCCCGATAGTTTTGTAATACACTCGAGCGAATATCTCCTTCTCGTGCTTCATGTAAAGTAGCCTGAATAGGTCTTCCTAGAGTAATCGCTAGCTGGTCAATGATTTCGTTAATCGAAGTTTCCTGACCTGTTCCTATATTAAAAATTTCGTTTTTACCGTTTTCCAACGCAGCAACGTTTGCACGAGCCACGTCTTTGACGAAAACGAAATCCCTCGTCTGCTTTCCATCCCCAAAAATAACAGGAGGTTCTCCGCGAATTAATTTTTCGATAAAGAGAGCGACGACCCCGGCTTCTCCATGAGCATCTTGTCTTGGTCCAAATACGTTGGCATACCGTAAAATAGAGAATTCAAGGTTATGAGTATGTGCAAAAAGCTTAATATACTTCTCTGCATGCGCTTTTGTTAGACCATAAAAGGAGATCGGCTGCACATGATGGGCTTCATCAATAGGAAGATAGCTCGGATTTCCATATACAGCTGCCGTAGAGGCAAACACGACTTTCTTGACTTTATGCTTCGCGCTTGACTGTAAGATGTTAAGTGTCGCAACAATATTTTCTTCGCAGTCATATAAAGGGTCTGTAAACGATTGGCTAACAGAAACCTGAGCAGCCTGATGGATGACATAATCCGGCTTCTCTTTGGCAAAAAGATCATCCAAATTTTTTCGAATATCCTGGTTGTAGAATTTCACCTGTGGGAGAAGATTTTTCATATGTCCTGTTACTAAATTATCTACCACGACTACCTCGTAGTGGGAATCTATTAATTCTTCCACGATATGAGATCCGATAAAGCCTGCCCCGCCAGTTACTAATACCTTCATGGCAACCTTCCTTCCGAAATTTAAGTAAAAAAGAACGTCCGACACCCTAAATGTCATTCTTCCAAGGTAGAAAAGTTGTTGCCTTGTCCTTTATCTATCAACCTACCTTTAGGTAAATTCACTCTTATGAAATTCCCATAGGACTGTTCGTTTACTACTATTAATGGGCCTTCTATGATCGAAGCGTCCCAAATCATACCTTCTATGGTGTTATTGGTCCCTGATAAAATCACCGCTTTATCTGTACGCTCTGTCAGTTGGATCTGAAGGTTATCAAACATATTCCCGGAGACCTCATTAGGGATGGTCACTTCACTATCCAAGTGTATACAGACAACACAGTCATCCAAAGTCATATTTACGAACCTATTTCCATTTACAAAATTGTGTTCCTCTTCTTTCTGGGGAGGCGCTGTTTGTAAATGCAGGGCGGTATTAAACCCGCTCACATTTACTCCTGATACATTTACAAAACTGATAAATTCTCCGGATGTACCGGCTGTGAAAGAAATTCCTTTTCCACGATTGGTACCGCTGGAATTGTACAAGGTCACATTTTCAATATGAATGCGTTCGGTCGTCCAGATTCGTTCTTTACCACTTACGTGTAGTACTACACCTTGAAATTGGGGAGTGGTTATTTCAATCGTGCCATTGCTGATCGAAGTTTTTCGTTCTAACTCCAAAACATTGAAATCTCCCTCCACTAAAAGCTTAGTGCCCATCCCCATCTCCAGAGCAACGCCTTCTTTTAACCGCAACCCTTGTTTCAAAATGTAAGTCTTACCCAGCAACTGGACAGGAAGCTTCTCACTTTCATAACTGGAATTAATGGCTGCTTGAATGGCTGAGGAATCGTCCTTCCTGTCATCCCCCCTCGCCCCAAATGCCTCCACGCTTATCCTGCCAATCTCTTGCCCCGATTCCTTGTTAAACGTCCCACCCAACACCATCACTGTTAACAAAACGATTACTCCTATATAGACCCACTGAACATTCTTAATCATATCCTGACTATAAGTTATGCGAAAACGCAGGATTTTCAAGATGCAGCACGGTCTTGTCTTTTTCCCTGCGGTTTTCCATTAACTGTTTTCCGTTCTGGATGACGACGAACTCCATATCACCAACCGCCTTCAAAGTGTAAGCTTCTGCAGCAGGAATCGTAATGCTAAATCCAGAAGAGATGTCTAAAAATTCACCATTCAAGACCAGGACGCCTTCCCCTTCTGTTACGGTCCATACTTCCTGATTCGGATTTTTATGATCATTCAAGATACTTCCAGCAGTCAAGTGGACTTTTTCCGTCATTGTTTCTGCGTCATTTTCCTTTTGTTTATACTCCAGCACTCTTCTCCATCCCCACGCGTATTCCTCATATCTTGGACAATCCTGAAAATGGGAAACGTACTGTTTAATTTTGTGGCTGCTCTTCTTATCCGTCACCAACAGGCCGTCGGGGCTTGCAGCTACGACAACATTCTCTACCCCCATCAGGACAATCGGGATATCCAGTTCATTCACGATACAAGCTTCCATTACATCGTCACTTATGAATCCATTACCAATGACGTGGGAATCCATTTCATCAGTCAATGTGTTCCACGTTCCAAGATCTTTCCAGTAACCTGCATAAGGCAGGGCGATAATGTTGCTTGCCTTTTCGACTACTTCATAATCAAAGCTGTTTGATGGGAGCTGACCATAATACTTCAGTAAAGCATCGTACTCAACAGGGACATTCCAACGTTTGAGCAGCTGAATGATATATCCCAGCTTGAAACCAAATACACCACAATTCCAAAGAGCCTGTTGATGAATTAATCTTTTTGCTAATGACTCATTTGGTTTTTCACAAAACTTGTTCACTTTAACAAAATCACTTTTTGTTCTACCGTTCGGAATGATATATCCATACTTTTCAGAGGGGTAGGTTGGTTTGACCCCCAGGAGAGCTAATTCAGCATCGGTCTCATTTAGTCCCCACTCGAGTTTCTTGATCGTCTCAAAAAAGTGATCTTCCACAAATGGATCTACAGGGAGGACTCCTACGACCTCATCTACGCTGCAACCTTCTACGGAATAAAGGTATACGGCTGCTAACGCGATGGCAGGAAAAGTATCCTTCCGTTCCGGCTCAACCAACACAGGAGTACTTTGACCAAGCTGGTTATGAAGCATTTCTACTTGAGAGCTATTTGTTGCAACAATAGTTTTATCTTCCAGGTTATATTTCCCGAGCTGTCGCCAGACACGCTGAACCATGGACTCCATCTTTCCGTTTTCATCTTTAAGCACTTTAAGGAATTGTTTAGCCCTTGCACCATTGGAAAGCGGCCATAATCGCTTGCCCGATCCTCCTGATAATAGTACGATCCGCATGTACCCCACCTCCTTTCATGATTGAACGATCTCAGGTACCGATTTTTCTGAGAGTTCAGAACTTCTATGCATAGCAGCCTCCTGCCAAGTTTTTATTAACCTGTTACAGTTTTTCTCCCAGGAATAATGGCTTTGTACAAAGGCTTGCCCCCTACTTGCATAACGTTCTTGTAATTCAGTTTTTTTAATCAAATGATTAACTGCTGAAAACATTTCATCCTTATTTTCTGTGCAGATCACTTCATTTCCACACCTTTCTGCAATTCCCTGTAAAGCTGTAGGAGAAGCAATGGTCGGCAATCCACATGCCATCGCTTCCAATATTTTGTTCTGCATCCCTGTCCCCGACTTCATTGGATAAATACCAATTTGGGCCTTCCTCAAAGGAAGGCATATATCTCTGACAAATCCCGTCACCACCACATTCGCTTTGCCGTTTAAAGCTTTAACTCTCTTCACAGGGTCCTTCCCTACGATGTAGAATTTATAGTCCGGATTGGCCTGATGAATATGCGGCCAAACCTCTTTCACAAAATCAAGTACAGCTTCGACATTCGGATAATACTGCATATTTCCGTGAAAAAGGATGATTTTTTCCTTCTTCACCGATGGATAGCGAGCAAGATGCTGTTTCGTAATGAATGTTCCATTTGGATTAACGACGATTTGCGAGTTGTTTAAATGACTTTTATCAATTTCAGAAACAATCATAGTACGGTCAAATCTGTTTAAAATAACTTCTTCATATCGCTTCAATAAGCGTGACTCTAGAAGGAATAAGGGCCTTAGCCATTTTTTCTCCTTTTTGGCCCGGCGTTCCATATTCAGTGACAACGCATCAATCATATCCATACACTTTGGGCTGTTGGTATCGATAACATATTCAGCGATCCTCACCGTCTGCACATGGATCATATCCGGCTTTAGCCTTCTATAAATATCCATTACACGCTTCTTTATTTTAGGATCAAAAAACAGGTTGACTTGAATCGGTTTAAAGTTATAAAGCGTCTTAAATGACCTAAGCAGCTTTTGCATTGGATGAATCCGAAAGACCATCACCTCTTTACAGTATGGAGAGAGCTTCTTATGAATGAACTCCTCTTCTTCTTTCGTTTTTACAAAAGTAAGCAGGTGGACATGATGTCCGCTAGCTTTCAATTGTTTAATCTGCTCCCATGCAATTAGCTGGTCTCCTTTATGCGGTGGATAGGGCGGTCTCACCGACATATATAATACGTTCATGTTGCTCCCTCCTTTTATCTAGCACCTTCTCCAGATAGGACAATTTTGAAAGTCAGTATAAGTATTTTTACATCAAGGAGGAAATTTCTGGTGCGAATATACTCTAAATCGTAAGCTAACTTTTCTTCGGGGGAGATATCATATCCCCCGTTTACTTGAGCCCATCCTGTCAATCCCGGTTTGACAACCAGACGGTTAATAAATCCTGGTGTATCCTGGTTGAATATCTCAGTGAAAACAGGGCGTTCAGGTCTTGGGCCAATGATGCTCATCTCTCCCTTTAACACGTTAATAAGTTGTGGAAGCTCATCGATTCTGGTTTTTCGGAGAAACTTTCCTACCCTAGTCACTCGCGGGTCATTGGTCTCTGCCCATCTTGGTCCTTCTTTCTCCGCATCCATCTTCATCGTCCTGAGTTTAAGCAACTGAAAGGGTTTCCCCATCCTCCCCACTCTTTCTTGCGGGTAAAACACTGAGCCTTTTGAATCCATTTTAATAGTAATAGTTAAAATAATTAAAAGAGGTATGAATATGGCAAAACCAGCGATCGCTAGAACAATGTCAACTAACCTTCGGGCAAAAGTATATGGAGCAGATGATAAAGTTTTGTCTTCAATAAGGAACAAATTGGCGTCAGCGGCAACTCTTTTGATTTCCCTTCTTTTCTGCATCTTCACTGTCAAAACCCGCACCTCCATAAAATTTCATTTTCCCAACCCACCCAACCACGTTCTTTATGAAGAACAAACCCTTTAATGCATATTAACAGATTTTACGTTCTTTATAAAGAACTTTTGTTGATTATTTTGCTTTTTTCCACACTGGAAGTGGAGAAACCTATATTTATACGGGGTTAGACTGATCTTCAGTACGTAACACTATCTCTAATAATCTAACTACACTCATAAATTAAGGGAAATGAACTTTTCGAGTAATGAGGAATAAATACGGATACGTGTTTATCGTCCATTTTTGGTACTCATTGTAATTAACTATAATATTATAGAATATAAGCATTCCCTTTACCTGTTCTTCGTACATTAGAACTGCTAATACCAATTTTATCTATTTGAATAAAGGAGTAATGTTAATTATATGAAAGTAGGAACAAAATATGATCGAAGACATCTATGTTGAAGACTTTACTGGTGCGAATGACTCCCTAAAAATACAGTCTGCCATTGATTTTGCTAGTAATAATAAAGGGAAGACTGTTGTCTTGGGAAATAAAAATTATCTAATCACAGCGCCAATAGTCATTAGACAAGGAATCAAATTACTGTTCAATTATGGAAGTCAATTCATTGTGAATGGAAACTTTCGAGTATTGGAAGTTCAGAATAACGGTTCCCTTGAGGGTGCCTACATTGCCATTGATGATCCAGCATTTGCTTCAGAAGTTATTTACTTAAACGGGAAATACAAATATTATAACGTATGGAATCGAACACAAATCAGAAATATTAATATTGTCCACTGGCACAGCAGTCACAAGGGTACCGGCTTATCTCTCTTTTCCGGAGGACCTGGACACGAAATTTCGTTCGTTGATTTTGAGAATATAAAAATTGCCGGTTTAAAAACCGGCTTAAAATTGGTTGCCAATCACCCGTCAACCGGGTTCGCTTGGATAAATGCAAACCGTTTCCTCAATTTATCTCTTGATGATTGCATTGAAATGATAATGATGACTAGCAGTTCCACGATCCCTAATGAAATCAGTGGGAATCAATTTCAAAATCTCCAAATTCAGCCCACGTCTATAACAACGAAGATTCTTAAAGTTAGTGGTCAATTCAACTATATCCATGGAATGGCTTGGGATGTACCCTCCACCCCTGTGATTGAACTAACCGCTAATAGTATGGATACCACACTTTATATCCCTTCTGTTTCAGGCAACCAAATTATTGATAATGGACAGCGAAATAGAGTTAACCTATAAAAAAATGGCGTCTTATGCACGTCATTTTTTTGTTCTTGCTCTGCTAATTGGTTGAAGAACCGAAAATATCTTGGCTTAAAAAAAGAAACGTCCTCAACGGACGCTACTTTTTGGCTAGGTAACTTATTAGAATATCCCTATCTCTTTCTTAGTTTTAATAAGCTCTGGAGGATCTGTATAAACCATTTCAGCACAAAGAGGATACAGTATGAAATCCTTATTTTCATTAATTTACCAATTATTTATTTTCTATTTATCCCTCCTTTACATGTACAAGGTATATATGCAGTGTACCCTATTTTGAAAGGAGTCTTTTTATATGTTGAAAAAATGGATGTTAGCTCTAGGTTTGACTTCAGTACTTACATTGGCAGCTTGCGGTGGCGGTGATGATGGGGAAGACAAGGAGAAAGGGGACCAAACAGAAGAACAAGACTCTGGTGAAAACAGAACCATGGAAGGCGATTCTGGTTCTGAAAGCGAAGAATAAACCTGCTGCTATTAGAAAAAAAGTTAGTTAAAGTTCAATGTTGAAGTAGAAAAATGAACTTCCATATCCTTGGAAGTTCATTTCTAATAGTCTCTTTATTAAACTAATCCGAGAATTTTTATGGGTAAGTATAAATTATTTGAACTATTTAGCAGAGTACGAAAATCAATGAATAGATCTGTAAATAATTGCAGTCATTATCGGAAATAAAAACCATGAACCTCTAAAGATTCATGATTAAGGGACGCCGCCCATTCACTGACAATAATATGACCCACAGAACCTTGTTATACTAAGGTTTCCATCGCGAACTGTTATTTAATAAACTACAATAACTTTTAATACTTTATAAGCAGTATCCAGTTGTAATCCAGTCATCTATAGTGGAATAACAGACACATTTCAATACTTTTGAATTGTGCAAGTTTGAATAGGCTTTAAAATATTTTTTTATAAGAACTTTATTTTAGGACCAACACACTTCGTCGATCTCATAATCTTCCGAGGAATCCACCTTCCCAGTTATACAAGAAAAACATCCCTGTAAGCAACTGCACTGCCAATAGCCCAAATCACCTGACCGCAATTGATGCAGATTGCCCCATTTTTCTTATCATTAATTGCCTGTTTAAGCCTTTCCCTTAACTTGTTTGATTCTTCGCCAGGATAATTCTTACAATGCTTCTTTACATACGAGTCTATAGAAATGGATACCATAAATGATTTCCTTTCTTATGCCTTTTTTGTTATTTTATCGTAATTCTCTCGTTCACAAAACCGTGATAACTTCGGGGTTATTGATGACATCGAGCTTTATTAACTCGTTCAAAATATTTGATGGAAGCTTATTTTTGGGAATATGGATGCCGTTTTTTCTTAGGATAGTTATTTCAGAAGGGATATTTACATCATATGAAGTCGGTTTACTCTTCACAGTGTAACTGCTGGAATCATTGTGCTTTCCTAGAATTGATTCAACCGTTTTATTGCTGATTTTTTTCACAGACTCCAGATACGCCCATTGATCACTATATGGTTCAAATTTGTCATTAACAAAGACACTATAGCCATTTTTCCTGCGTAGTGCTGCAGAGGTAATGCTATCAGGTTTCCAAAACCACCTTTTGGCATTGTATCCTGATTGGGAAAAAACCGGTCAAACGAATCTACACCAGTTTCGTAACGCTTTTCCAGGGTCCGGTTCATAAGAAAATTCCCTAATCTACGACCAGTCTTCGCTGTCAATTGCTCACTGAAAAAAATCCACACATGGCAACCATTTCCGGATCTTGAGACCTCCATGCTCGCAGGTACAACTACATTATTACAACCCCCCTTGAACGTGAGAGCATCCTTTTGCCAGTCCTGTTTATCAAAATCAACAGCCAAAAACCAGCACGTTTCATCTTTTAATAAAGGATAGATACCAATCGTTTTGTTGCCACGCAAGTGATTCTCAATGACATTGTCCGTTAGCGGCAACAACTCACGCTCTTTATATTTTTTATTGGGTTCATATTTACGTGCCGGCGCATAGTTTGACTCTCCATTGGAGTCCCAATACACCGCATATACATCTGTCCGCCCTTTAAACAGGCCTCTGAAGATAGTGATGCGCTTCTGTAGGATTTCAGTTCTCGCACTGGGTTGAACATGTTTGTCTTGATAGTTAGAGACAGGGATTTGATGCTTTTTCAGCAGTTCTTTCAACTTTTGATTTTCATCTTTTAGCCGGGTGATTTCCTTTAATGCATTTTGTAGTTTTCGCTCCAAATCGTTCATGAATTATCCCTCATCATGCGGTTGATCTCAGTTTTAAAAAATATTGAGCCATGCCTAGGAAATCTTGTAACGCCGTCAAATTGTTTATGAAATCTATTTTTATTGTAGAGTGAAGATGCCACTCTGTCACTATTAATAAAAAAGACTATCATTAATGTCTGTTGAGCGACTTTATTTGGAACGTTTTTAGTTCTCGATTGTCAGATAGAATGTCTTAAGAGTGACTCTATCAAGCAACCAAAAAAACATTGGTTCCATATAGAGATGTAGTGACTTCATCTTAAGTTTATAACCGAGTCGCAGTTGATTTTCTATTTACTCTGATTGTGGTCTTTCACTTTTCAAGATTTATCCCAATTTTTCGTAGTCTTATAGTTTTTCCGAGAAGTAAGATACTGCAGAACCTAACATGCCATCAGCTAGTCCTTCTAAAATTGCAGCTAGTAATTCCAAACCCACTAAGACATCCTATATCAGCTCTACGTGCTGTATCTACCGCACATTGAAACACCCCAGTAGGAACATTCCTGTAAAACTTTCAACAACTTGAAATTCAATAGTGAAGCTCTCACTGTAAAGTTACATTTTCTTTGTCTTAGACTCACGAGGATATAAATACAATGATGAAAATATACAGTCATATCACTAACAATATGAGAGAGGACACTTCCGACAAAGTTAGAAATTTGTACGGAAACGCCCTCGAAAAGATCAATTTAAATTAAATTGTTACTTTTTCGTTACATTTTTGAAATTATGGGTAAGCTGACGCTCTCTAAAGCCCTTGAAATTAAGGGTTTTTAGAAAGTTATTAAATCATGCCGCTAATGGATTCACCTATATAAATAACTCAACTTTCGCACTTGAAAATATCTAATGTGAACAGCCAGCTCTATGCCTTTCGTCTATAAAGATAGAAGCTTGCCATTTAAAATTAATATAAAAAAAGCACCCTTTGTTTGATATAGTGAGATTGACGAGAAATCACTAAAACAAAAGAGGTGCTCCCTTTATGATAGCGAATTCTGACCAATCTAAGCAACTACCAAATGAAATAAAATCCACATTTAAAGAACTAAATGTACTCAAACACCTACGAAGAGCTGGCATCACGATATATCTTGGTTTCTCTTGCGCGTATATATTTCACCTTATTTTCAGTTTAATCTTTGAACACAAAAACTGGTTTCAGACCTTAGAAGACAAGAAAGCTTTTGATTTACCAGGAAAAGACACCGTTTATCGCTTTCTCAATCAATCTACTTTTAATTGGCGACGATTCCTAACCCTTTTAAGTGCCCATACGATTCAAAAAGTCACTAAATTCACTCATCATAGTCGTCCAAAGGTCTTAATCCTTGATGATTCAGCTTTTGAAAGGAATCGAAGTAAACGTGTTGAGCTTCTATCTCGTTGTTTTGACCACGCCTCTCAGAAAAATGCGTTTCTACAAGGGGTTCCGTATGCTTACATTAGGTTGGTCGGATGGGGCTACCTTTATGCCGATTGACTTTGCCTTATTAAGTTCCAAGAACCGTCTTAATGGTATTTCGGACCACATCGACAAACGCAGCTCTGGATATCGACGACGTGTCGAGGCTTTGAAACCTTCCCCTGAGGTGATCCCACCCATGATTCAACGTGCGCTTGATTCTGGGATTGATGCTTCCTATATATTGATGGACACATGGTTCACCCAACTACCTTTAATTAAAGCCATAACGGACCAGGGACTTGATATCATTGGTATGGTTAAAAACCTAAAACAACGCTACGTCGTGAATGGAGAACGTGTGAGTTTAAAAGAGCTCTATCGTTTCGCTACACCAGCAACAGGCAAAAAAGATCTTCTCCGTTCTATTCACACCGTTCAAGCAAATGGTGTATCTGTAAAAGTCGTGTTGGTCCGTAATCGGAATAAAAAGAGCGACTGGCTTGCCATCTTAAGTACAGACTGTACGTTAAGCAATAACGAAATTATCCGTATTTTTGGCATACGCTGGGATATTGAAGTCTTCTTCAAAACGACAAAGTCATTTCTTCGCCTTCAGAAGGAGTTCCAAGGTCGTTCTTACGATGCCCTGATCAGCCATACAACCATTGTGTTCACAAGGTATATTGTGTTGTCTTGGCAGAATAGATGTAGCACCGACGATCGTACATTAGGCGGTATGTTTTATGAACTTAGTGATGAAATCAATGACCTCGATTGGGCTGTAGCTCTTCAACAACTTATCGTTCTTCTTGAAGATGCCTTGAAAGCGAGTAACAAAAAAGTACAAAAACTAATCAAAAGTCAACTACAACAATGGATCGTAGGATTGCCCAACTATATCAAGGCTTACCTGCCTATTTCAGCCTGCGAGAGTTGAGTAAATAATGTACGTATAAACTATAAATGAGCGCTTATTATACGTTCGTATTAAAAATTATATTCATGCTTATATGTGTGGTATTGAATAAAAGTATGTCATGAAGTATGTCAATAAAAAGCAAACGTTGTTGGTACGAGATGGAGTTTTACTGGAGAGATATCTGAGAGAACGGTTTACCTACTTATGAAGGAACGTGGTATACAACCTAAAACCGTAAAAAAATAAAGCGACAACGAATGCTAAGCCCCATTTTCCAGTTTACCCAAACGTATTGAATCAAGCGTAAATTTAAGTTGAGCAACCTGAACAAGTCTGGGTTTCCGACATCACGTATATATGGACAAGAAGGCTGGTTTTACTTAGCTTCTGTCATGGATCTCTTTTCTCGCCGAGTTATTGGTTGGGTCATGGGAAGCCGCTTTTACGACTCATACTTGTTCTCATGTCATGCTCTCTCAGTATTGCCTGGTAATTGTTTGAGGCATATTGACTTCTTAGATCTGAATGGTGAATGAGACCGGAGGTGGGCGTTGAGTTATCATGGCTCTTTTCAAAGCTGTGATAACAAGCTCTTTTGTCGCAATCTCTTTTTTTATGAACTAAAAAGAGACCCATCACTTCTCATTTCATAGCTTCATATTGTATCGACCTGAATACACTTTTATCCATTAAAATAGTCATTTGTCTTAGTACATGGCCCCTGCTCGAGCCATAGGTTAGTTAATGAAGAGATTAATCAATGAAAGGGGAAACTGAAATGCATTACAGAAATTGCAATGGACCAGGTCAATTTGGTCCAGCTAAACAGGTAGTCTGTCCAACGAATAAGTGTGTCCACCATAATTATTATCTGAGTGAAGTGGATTATATCCACCCAACGCACACAACGGTCTATAATCACCATTTAACCAAAAATAACCACCACTTTCCGCAGACACAATCTGTCGTAGACACATTCAGTGAAGAAAATAACTTTATGGGACCTCAAAATCAAGTAGCAGGTGCCCAATTTAATGGGGGCATGGGACCGCAAGGAGAAATGGGATTTATGGGGCCACCATGGGGTAACATGGCAACACAAGGCCCAAACCTAGGTTGGCCTAACCCCCATGTGGGTGGTACCAACTTTAATAACATGGGAATGATGGGAGAAGGCTGTCGTCGACCGAGCTGGCTTGATTAAAAAAAAACAAAACGAGCATATTGTTTTAAATGCTCGTTTTTTACACTTGTTTTGAAATAGCGTTTGGCTCAGTTGGCCGCCCCGATTGTGGAGAATCCTTTTGGAATTAATTACTCCTGCTTGCCAGCCCATTAAAACTGACCATCACTTGAGTATTACAGCAAATATAACCCGGTGTCTATATACAGGTCCATTTAGATCATATGCGGCTCCACCTGTCACTTCGCCGTTCACATCCAGAGTT
>NZ_JABLSJ010000023.1 GCF_013618635.1 Thalassobacillus sp. CUG 92003
TTATTTTATTTTTCAACTACGGGTCCGTTAGATAGAGAGATATTAGAATATATCTATCATTTTGAGGAATGCCTGACAGAAGATATTTGGAATTATATGGAAAGACAATGCTAAAAAAATTTTATGAAAAGTACCTGCCTTTGAATCGATGAGGGGAGGTACTTTTTTAGTGGATTTTCTGCAATCGTTCCCATTATTCGATGCTAAAGTCGGAATTTTTCGAAAAGCATTGTAATGGAATTGAAAACCATTCTATAATGAATATGCAAAAATATACATAATTTACTATTTATAAGGAGGTGCTTTTGGATGGGAGTAAAAGCAACAGAGCAAGACTTTCAAGGACAGCATCCAGCTGTAAAAACACCACCCACGACGTTCACCGGAAAACTGAAAACTGTTGGTCCTGGATTTGTAACCGCTGCAACAGGTGTAGGGACAGGCGATTTAATTGCTGCCTTAGTTGCAGGGGTTAGTTTTGGGACGACATTGATATGGGCAATCATTATTGGTGCTGTTTTTAAATTCTTTTTCACAGAAGGGATGGGCCGCTGGCAGTTAGCGACTGGCCGGACGATCCTTGAAGGGTTTCATTCTTTAGGGAAGTGGGCGACAGGTTATTTTGGCGTTTATTCGATTCTCTGGGGGTTGAGTTACGGAGCGGCCGCAATGTCGACGAGTGCAATTATGATGGTGACGATGTTTCCGATTATGCCGCTTTGGGCCTGGGCGATCGTTCATGGTCTTGCAGGACTCTTGCTTGTCTTAACAGGAAGATACAAACTATTTGAGCGCGTCATGACGGTGATGATTGGTGTCATGTTTATTACGGTCGTTGGATCAGCTATCATCCTTTTTCCTAATATCGGAAACATTCTGAGTGGATTTGTGCCTCGAACGGGCGACGGCTCTCTTTTACTAGTTCTGGGACTTTTAGGCGGCGTAGGTGGTACGATCACCATGGCTTCTTATGGCTACTGGATTCGTGAAAATCAGTGGGAAGGACGAAAATGGCTGCCGATGATGAAACTGGATTCTGCAGTCGGCTATATCATTACAGCTATTTTTACGGTTTCTCTCTTAGTCATCGGGGCAGAATTTTTATATGGGACGGGCATTGAAATTAATGGCGAGGAAGGGCTTGTCACGCTTTCAAATATGTTTAGTGATCAGTTTGGAGAAGTCGCTCGCTGGATGTTTTTGATCGGTGCCTGGTGTGCTGCCTTTTCTTCCCTTTTAGGAGTATGGAACGGTGTCCCTTATTTATTTGCTGATTTTGTACGGATGGTACGAAAGAAGAAGGATCATGTGGTCACAGACAAGGATCCATTTTACAGAGCCTATCTTCTCTGGCTGACGTTCCCGCCAATGATTTTGCTGTTTACAGGTAAGCCTGTGTTTCTCGTGATTTTGTACGGGGCTCTCGGTGCCTTGTTTATGCCTTTTCTCGCCCTTGCATTGATGTGGCTGTTGAATTCTAATCGTGTCGATAAGCCACTGAGAAATGGCTGGATCGCGAATACGGTGCTGGCTGGATGTGTGTTAGTTTTTGGGTATTTAGGGATCACGGAATTGATCAATATGATGAAATAAATGGAATATATTTTTGGAGATTTTAAAGAATTCTTACATATTCCATATTCATTTAACTCATTTTCGGGGCTACATATATTTATGAACGGCATTTCTCCAAGAAGGAGAAATGCTTTTTTTATGGAAGTACTTACCACTGGGGTAATCTATTAAATGGAATGAAATTGGAGGGAATAGAAAATGGATGAAAAGACACTTTTGTTACAACAATGGGCAAGCTGCTTAGATGAACAAGACTGGTTCCCACCACTTGAAAAAGTACTAGAGGACATCACTTTTGAACAGGCAATTTGGAAACCAGCTGATGGGCAAATGAATTCAATTTGGGAATTAGTTTGTCATTTGCTTTTCTATGAAAAGAGATATCTGATGCGTTTTCTTGGTGAAACAGCGGATGAACCCCAGGCAGAAAATAACGAATCTACATTTCGATTACCAACTGAAACGGTAGATAATTGGAAGGAAACAAAACAAGAGTACTTTTATGTTCATCGTGAACTTGAAAAAATACTAGCAGAATCAGATCATGAGGACTTATATAGACAGATCCCGAAAGAAGAGTATCCATTGGTGCTTGAAATGAAGAGTTTAGCAATGCACGATGCATACCATATTGGGCAAATTGTATTCCTTTGTAAAATGCAAGGAGCTTGGCCAAAGAAACGTAGCTTTTAAAAATGCTTCATTAGCTTTACAGTTATTCCATATTGGGGGCGTTGATCTAAATTAATTAGGGGACATAGATCAATTTTACTAACTTACAATAATAGTGAGGTGCATACCATGATTATGCGTCTAGCAATATGGTTTTCCATTATAATAGGTGGGTTTATTCTTTTCATAATTACGCAAATTCCTTTTCAAATGGGTTTATGGGGTGGGTATGATGGTGCTGGTTTAACTATTATAGGAGTGCTACAAGCTTTAATGGTGATCCCATTATTATACCTTGGTTTAAGCTATTTAAGGATGAGCTTTAAAAAAATAGGTTTAACAACAAAGAAATGGAAAAGTGATAGTTTATTGGGGGCAGCTGTAGCAATTGGATGGGCAATGGTGCAATTTATTTGGATCATCCCAAGTACAGGCGGGGCTTCCCGAGAAGATATATCTGAGGTACTAATTATGCTTGATTCTAATTGGGAGAATATATTGTGGTATTTACCTTTGGGGATTATCGGAGGAGGAATAGTTGAAGAGTTGTACAACCGTGGTTTTCTTATTGGCGCATTGGCGGGTATTTTTAACGACTCCAAATTCGCCCTTTATATAGCTTCCGTTTTTCTATAATATTTTTTGCAGCGGGGCATTTACCTAGGGATCTTGTAGAATGGATTGATCTAATTGTTCCAAGCACCGCTTATACTGTACTTTATTTATACACTAAAAGATTAACCGCATCTATGGTCGCTCATGGATTATGGAATACACTAGTGGCCATTTTAGTCATAATCATATATTCATAGCTGGTAAAGGGTATGAAATTGACTAGTGCCCTTTGGTTTGGTCATTGCCAGCCAAATTATAGTATTGTATATTTTTAGCACTAACAACTTTGGTGTCTTCAATCGAAGCTATAGGCTTATTTCCACAGAGAGCAAGAAAATAAAAAATTACGTACCTTGTTTTTGGTTCTTCGATTATTCAATACGAGTAATCGATCTTTTTTTATATTTCCTAAAACGAATTCCCGTTTAGAATCGTTAAATAAAGCAGGAGGGTTGAAAATGGAAGAGTCGATCGAGAAGTTTATGGAAGTTCAAGATAAAGAAGGAGCGATTCAAGAGATCATGGATACTTATGGCCAGTCTGTTCTCCAACTGGTCTATTCATATGTGAAGAATAAAGCGGTCGCAGAGGATCTAACTCAGGAAATTTTCATGAAGTGCTTTAAGAACTTACATAAATATAATGGCAAGTCGAAAATTAGGACATGGATATGGACCATTGCGATTAACCATAGCAAAGACTATCTGAGGAGCTGGTATAACCGTAAAGTTGTTCTTTCTGAAGAAAAGGTTATGCGTGTTAAACACAATCATTTGAGTACAGAGGAAGAAGTTATGCAAGATTACGTAGACAAATAGCTGGTGGCGTCCATTATGGATTTGCCTGAGAAATATCGAGAGGTGATCTACCTTTACTATTACGAAGAAATGACGACAAAAGAGATGGCCAAGATCTTAAAAATGAATGAGAATACGATAAAAAGCCGTTTGAAAAGGGCGAAAGCTATTTTAAAAGAACAATTAGGAGGGAGTCTGTAATGGAAAATAGGCTGAAGAAATTAAAACGATCTATGGACAAGCTTGAATTTCACAACCTTAAATTTGACGAAAACCTTAGGCAGAACATACAGAAAAACCTCGAACATGAAAATGAGGGAGAAGAAGATGTCTTGCTGTCTATCTTCCAGCTATTGGTCCAGGAGAAAACAGGCTTCACTTTGTCTAAACATTTGAGATCAAGGGGAATTGTGAGGTTTGACGATTGCGAAGGGCATTTGTATACCACACTTCATCGTTTGGAGCAAAAGGGATATACTCTTTCCCAGTGGAAAGATGACGGAGGGAAGTATTATAGTCTGACGAAAAAAGGTCACAGGCTATTAAAGAAGTATGAACTCTCCCCCAAAAATCTGTCTGGCCTACGCCCTTTAACCGAGGTGCTGGAATCATGAGAATGGATCAAAACCATTATATTGAGCATGTAAAGCAGTTTATTAAGAATAAAGAAGTTAAACAAGTGGTTTCTAAGGAATTGAACTTTCATATCGAACAGGAGAAACAAAGACTTGCTCAAAATGGATCATCCTCTGAGGAAAAAGTTGAAGAAGAAGCAGTCAAACGGATGGGAAACCCCATTGAAGTAGGAAAGCATTTTAATCAGTTGTACCGCCCCAAAACAGACTGGTGGATGATCATCCTTTTATTGATGAGTGTGGGGATCAGTTTTCTCCCGGTCCTTGTTTTCAATCAGGAGATGGGTTATCTTCTCGAAAATAAATTCGTGTA
Source organism: Thalassobacillus sp. CUG 92003 (assembly GCF_013618635.1). GTDB lineage: Bacteria > Bacillota > Bacilli > Bacillales > Halobacillaceae > CUG-92003. The sequence goes on from NZ_JABLSJ010000023.1 coordinate 4,608, forward strand.
CACCTTCATGGGAATTGGCATAGCTGCAGCTTTCTTCTTCTTGGATTATCGAAAGTTACAGAAATGGGGCGGGGTCTTTTATGGAGCAGGGTTGTTAGGATTGTATTATCTCATCCATAGTCCCTTTTCGTACGTGGTGGGGCAACCGGTCTTACAGTTCGGGCCGTTTTCCATTAGAGGGATTTACTTTATACCACTTTTTCTTCTTGGATTTTCCTCTTTCTTTTCTAGCCCAAAAGCAAAGCTATGGATTGGTCTATTAATGTTATCGGCCCCTTTTTATCTTTATTTAAACACGGGCGATTTTATTTCGATGGGGATTCTTATCGTAATGTTTTTTTCAATGGCCTGGTCTATTAACCTAAACTTAAAAGGATTAGTGGGTCTCATAGGGGGAAGTAGTGCTGCTATAGCTTTATATTTATGGACTGCGCCAATTAAAGATTATCAGCTCGCTAGGCTATTTTCATTCTTGCGCCCTAAAGACTATCCTGATTCTCAAGGGTACATCTATCTGCGGGTTCAAAAAATGCTTTCTGAAACACAATGGTTCGGCCAATCGGGGAACCTTGAAAATCTTCCATCAGGGCATACAGATTTTGTGTTGGTTAGCTTAACATACAACTATGGCTGGGTCATTTCCATCATCACCATCATTTTTCTCTTATTATTGATGGCGCGACTGGTAGTTGTGAATCTAAAGATAAACGACAGGTTTGGAAAATTGCTCATTACGGGGGGAGTAGTTTTTTATTCGGTTCCATTACTCTATCATTTATTCATGTCCTTTGGCTTGCTGCCATTTATGGCATTTTCTCTGCCATTCTTAAGTTACGGATTTCATCCTATGGTTTTACATGCGGTGTTGTTTGGTCTGGTTCTAAGTGTGTACAGAAAAAAGGATATTGTTGGAGCGGTGTCATAGCATCATTCATTGTACTGAGGGGCAGCGCAACTTAATAGTTCACTCTGTAATGCAAACGATGTGGAATGAGAACACGTAGCAGGTTAACGGAGTAAAATTGTAGAAGCATATAACTGAATAGAAAATCAAGGAGGACTTTTTTTGAGCAAATTCAGTTTGTTTAATAAGTTTACGGTACAAGAAGGCGAACGTGACACAATGGTAGATATTTTGTTAGAGGCAGCAGAATCAATGGAGAATCTGGATGAATGTGAGGTACCATTAGTTTTTGCAAATGCTTGTAGATCTTCCACTTCCCAATCATTCGTTTCTGCCCAGGCTTGAAGGTTAGCTTTTGTAACGGTTTCTCCTTCATCAATGGCCGTCTCTACTTTTGTTTGGAGATCGACACTGGTGTTTGCATCTTCGGCTGCAGAAACACTTCCTACACCTGCCATTCCAATCGATATGGCCATTCCTGTAGCTGCTAGAGTTTTTAACATGGTAAATCTCCTCCTTAAAATATTTTCACTTAGCTTTCGAGTAAAAAGGATCAATAGATCAATACATTTCAATGATCGGGATGAAAGTATTAGAGATTGTAAATTTGTGAGATCTTTTTGCAACTATTTATAATTAAAGTAATAGAGGGTAACCGTTAATGTAGTAAATGTCTCGAGATTTAGGGTCTACCGAGTTTTCATTGACCTTTGGCCTAGGTCTACTACCAGTTCAAAAAGTTACAGTAGAGCATCTACATTGACGGAATTAAAGCGGCAGGCTAAAATAGTAATTAATTACAGATAATAAAAGTCTATAATATCTATATTAAAATTGAAGGAGGGCAACCATGAAATACTCAAAAGCCACTAACTACGCATTACACACAATGGTATATTTAATTACATTGCCAAAAGGACGTACCATTGGGATGCAAAGCTTGGCAGAAATACAAGACCTTTCTCCAACCTATCTATCCAAGATATTAACAAAGCTTGCTAAAGGTGGGTTAATTGAATCAACTCCAGGGGTCAAAGGAGGTTATAAGGTTTCTAAATCGAGAGATGACATTTCATTTTTAGATGTCATCAAAACAGTGGAAGGGGAGACCAACTTATTTCATTGCTCCATTGAACATAATCAAAATAAAGGGTGCATGATTGAAAACGTTATGATTCAAGCTGAGGAGAACATGAAAGAAGAACTTGCTAACACGTTTCTCATCGATCTTGCGGATCAGGTAGATGAAAACAGTAGAAGTCTCATAAAAGGAAAAGCAAATTAAGGGAGATGACCGAATATGATGGTGGATTGTGCTGTAATTGGAGGAGGACCTGCTGGCCTGAATGCTTCTTTAGTGCTTGGCAGATCTAGAAGAAATACAATTTTATTTGATGATGATAAACCTAGAAATGCAGTAACCAATAAATCACATGGCTGCCGCGGAAGGAAGCAAAGCAGCAATAGGAGTCAATGCAGCTTTAGTTGAATAAAGCGCATAAAAAAGTCTCTATAAACGAAAAGGAGAGTTGGAATGGAAAAAAATAATCATCACCATCACGCACATAACCATAGAAAAAAGGTCGAATACTTGGACAGTGCTGAGAGAAGAGCGCAGTTTTCACCTGAAAGTCTTTTATCGTTATTTCCAATTGAACGTACGGACACTATTTTAGATGTAGGTGCAGGAACAGGTTTTTTAACTATACCGGCCGCTAAGAAAACAGACGGGATGGTTTATGCCTTAGATATCGACCCCAATATACTGGAAATGACTAAATCCAAGGCCCAGAATGAACAGCTTGAGAATGTCCAGACCATTGAAAGAGAATTGAAGGACCTCTCTGTAGATAACAATTCAATTGATATTGTATTGGCATCATTAGTTCTACATGAAATCAACGCATTATCCGAGACCATACAAATGATTCACGAAGTTCTTAAAGTAAATGGATACTTTGCATGTATTGAATTAGAAGCTATGGAAGATGAAGATCCTAATCATCCTAGAATATCCGCAGCACATATGGAGCAGGTATTAAATGATGCAGGATTTAATGTTACAAAAAAGCTTTACCCCACTGAATCGGTTTATGTTTTAATTGCTCAAAAACACGTGTAAGTCGAAATTTTATTGCATAATTATAGATATTAAAGGTCTTTTAAATATCTAATAGAACGGATACTTTATATTATAGCTGCACGCCAGGTAGTATTGTTTTAACTCCTCTGTTCTGCCTTTCTTTATAAGAAAGGCTGATTTTTTTGAATATTAATTCTAAATTAATTGAATATTAAATCCTATAAATATAGAATAAAGATAGGAGGTGTTAGTATGGATGTATTTTCAACAAGTCATAAAGCAAGAGAAACGTATAGCGTGGAATTAAAGCATTCTCTATTATGGGAAGCGGCTCTCGGGATCGCGGCCCTGACAAACAGTGCGCTCATCGATACGCTTGAACTGTCCAAACAACGGCGCGAGGGTATGATGCAGTCAATGTCTCAGGATATGCTGAAGCATCTTGATGACGTGCACACGTACAATACGTGGAAAACATTGCTGCAACTATTACATCAGGAAGATTTTGAAGATCTTGCTTCTTTTACGTCATATGTGAAGAAGCTCTCCGCTAGTGAACTACGGCACATCGCGATTCCTTATCTTGGGCGTCATAATGAAGAGCTCCGTCATCAGGCAGCGCAAGGATCAAAAGAGGCCGTTAAACAATTGCAGCTCTATACGAAGGATAACCCTTTCTTTCCCGCGTATATCGAGTTCGTCAGTGATGTTGAGATTAAATGGTTAAAAGGTCATCTTATTGAGGTGATGGCGGGCTGGCTGACGGCGGTTATCGAACCTGAGCAATCGATGCTACAATCGATTCTCACAAGAGATGTTGAAGCTAAAGCAGCAATGAAACAGAAACTTACACCTGAACAATTTGTCGAGTGGGCGACGAACGGCATTCAATACCGGCCAGAACCCAGCGTTCACCAGGTTTTGCTTATTCCACAATCAATTTACCGGCCTTGGAATGTTGAGGCTGATTTAGAAGGTGTGAAAGTATTTTATTATCCTGTAGCAAATGAAAGTATTCATCCGGAAAACCGGTATATGCCTGATGCAATGCTCGTTCAAAAATATAAAGCGCTCGGTGATGAGAACCGGTTAATCATGTTGAAAATGCTTAAAGAACGCAGCCTTTCGCTCCAAGAATTGACGCAGAAAATGGAAATGGGCAAGACGACTGTCCATCATCATTTGAAGCTGTTGAAATCTGCCCGACTCGTCACGTCTGATGGAGCCAAGTATATCGTGAACGGGGCGGCTTTACGTTCATTGACGTCAGAGCTTGACCATTATTTAGGCGTTAATGGGGGTGAGTTATGAGAGCAGAAGCTACCCGCGTTGAACAGGAGGACAAACTGCCGGCATTCCAACGAAACTACCCTGCTTTTCGTTTCATGGGCGGCAATTTGGTGTCCTTTTTCGGAGATCAATTGTATCTATTAGCCATTCCGTTGATTGTTTTAGCTCTAACCGGGTCTCCGCTAAGTATGGGGATTGTGGCTGCGCTAGAAAGACTGCCTATTCTGATTCAACCGTTCACAGGGGTGTTGGCCGATCGGTTTAACCGTAAGAGAATCCTTTTGATATGCGATGCTGGGCGGGGGATCGTGATTGGAGGAACGGGATTACTCTATTTGCTCGATGCTCTAGTAATCTGGGAAATTTACATTGCTGCGTTTATAGCCGGTATGTTGACCCAAGTGTATAACACCTCCCAATTCGCTTCTATTCCGCAATTGGTGCAGAAACAGGATTTTCAGCTGGTGAACTCTATTAATAGTGGCATGCTAAATTTGGCTGTTTTTATCGGCCCTGGCCTTGGAGGCATATTGATCAGTTTCTACAATCCAGGGTGGGCACTCGTCATCAATAGTGTCACTTTCCTGATCGGATTTATAACCGTCTTAAGCTTGAATGTTGATCACAAACGATCAACGCGTAAAGGCATGAAAATGGGGCGTGAGATTAAAGAGGGATTTGATTTTGTCATCAAGCATAAGCCAATTCTGTTTACGAATATTGCGATGCTTTTTTCTATTTTTGGCACAACTCTGTTTCTCACGATGATGATTGTGCATCTTAAGACAGCTGTTGAGTTGGATGCTGCCCAAATTGGATGGCTGTTATCGGTGGGAGGCGTTGGGGCTATTGGCGGCTCGTTAACGACGAATTTGTTGAAAAAATATGTTTCGTACCGTATGATCCTCTTCTCAGCAGGCGTTACAGGTGGCATCTCCATCATACTCTTCAGCATGTCGGATACATATATATGGCTAGTGGCGATGAATGCTGTAGGCACGATAGCTGCTGCTGTCATGAGTCCGTGTATTGTTACGATTCGTCAAAACTTAAGTCCTGCGCATTTACTGGGACGCGTGCAAGCGACCAGCCGGTTTATGACGTGGCTGCTCATGCCTGTAGCTGCCTTCGTGTCAGGGATACTGGCGGAGTATATTGGAACGTCAGCGACTATTATGATTGGAGGAAGTATAGCGACGGCTGCCTCCGTCATATATTTGCATGCGTCATTAAAAATGGTTTAAAAAAAGAACGCGGACTGGCGTTTTCTGGTATAATAAACATACTAATTCAAGAGGAGTTGATGTGTTATGGCAAATCTATTTCGATCCTTCAATAAGCAATTCCAATCATCAAATGGAGGGCACATTAACTCGTAAAGATGTCCTCCGACTAAGAGGAGGAATTCGGTGAACGGATTTAACAGTCAGGATTTTTTTAACGAGCAAGTCAATGAAACAGAGCTTATCGGGCGCATTACTCGGGCAGCCCAGGAAATCTACACCATTCAGACAGATACAGCTAGTTATCAAGCGACAGTATCAGGTAAACTTCGTCATGAGGCAGCGTCCACAAGTATATGGCCTGCTGTTGGAGATTGGGTCGTCTATCAACCTCATGATGGGGATAAAGCTCAAATCCAGCGGGTTTTGCAACGGCGCACCGTTTTATCACGCAGGGCAGCTGGACCAGGCATTGACGAACAAGTGATAGCCGCTAACGTCGATACGGTATTCATCGTGAGTACACTGACGAAAGAGTTCAACGTTCAGCGCATCGAGCGCTACGTCATGCAAGTGTATGAAAGCGGGGCGAAGCCGGTAATTGTATGTACAAAGCGGGATTTATGCGAGGATGTCATGGATAAACAAGCGCAAATTGAAAGGCATGCTCCCGGTGTCCCTATTTATCTCGTCAATAACATGGACGGCAGTGGCATTGAAGAATTGCAGAACGAACTGCATGAAAGGGACACAATATCCTTGATCGGATCTTCAGGCGTTGGGAAATCGACCCTCATGAATCGGCTGATAGGAGAGGACATTCAGGTCACCAACGAGGTGAGAGAAAAAGACGAACGCGGCCTTCATACCACCACGCATCGTGAGCTGTTTGCCCTTCCCAATGGCACATACGTCATTGATACGCCGGGCATGCGGGAGCTGCAGCTATGGGGCGACGCCACTCACGTGGACACCACCTTCTCAGATATTGACGAGTTGAGTGAACAGTGTAAATTCCGTGATTGCCAGCATCACCAGGAACCCGGTTGCGCGGTTATCGCAGCCATTGAAGCAGGCGAACTTACGTCTGAACGGTTAAAAAACTATCAAAAAATGCTCCGGGAAGTTGAACGGCTAGACCTCAAAAATAAATACGGGACGCATCGCGCTAACCGGATTTTGCACAGTCCGCGTGCCCGGAAGTCGTGATTTTTAATTGAAGAGCAGACCAAATCGCATACGACTTGGTCTGCTCTTTATGTGTGCCCGGCATGGGCATAAACTATAGGGTTCAAGTCCCGAACGGCGAA
>NZ_JABLSJ010000024.1 GCF_013618635.1 Thalassobacillus sp. CUG 92003
GGGGAATCGTTCTTCTTGGTTTATTAACTCTACTACTTACTTTTGTTTATTCTAAAATAATGGTAGCTAATTAAACAAACGGGGGCGATTGCTCAATAGAGTACTTGCCCTTTATTACATAAGAGCAAGAAATATCGGGACATTTAGCTTTTTAACTGACGAGGCAGGTTAGTTGAACAACACTATATGATTTAAGAAGTATCTCTTTCTAATTAGAGATGCTTTTTAATTCTTATTCAAAAAAGTAAACTTAAAAAACAACAATCATATAATGATTAAGGGTAATTATTTATTGAAAAACAATAAATAGTATTTTACAATAAAGCTAACTTAGTGAGGTGCATTTTTATGAACAAAATGTAGGTTTCTCAAAAAATATTTTGAAAAGGAGTGATCATCATTGGATTATCAATAATATTTTTACTGGTTATAAGCATTATTGCAATAACTTCAATCGTTACTCCAATTATAGTTGTTAGAAAAAAAGGGAAAGGAAAACCACCTCGAAAAATTTCTTATGTAATATTAGGGCTGTTGGTTTTGCATTGGGCATTTTTCTTAACTAGCGGTTACGCTTTATTACCAACGAATATTGCAGATGCCATTTTTATGCCTGTTTGGTTAGTGTTATGTGTAGCAGGATTGGTCACAGTTATATATGAATTTAAAAACAACAAAGGGTTTGCCCTCCCAGTTGCTGGCTTAACAACAATCAGTTTATTATTTAGCATTTTCATTAACGGAATATCGAAAATGTAAATACCTCTTTTATTCAGTAACGGGTGCAATACTTTAATGCTCTGACTACTTTTCGAGGCTGCTCTTTTTGTGCTAATGGAGCAGGCTAACTTAATAAGAATGTTAATTTATTTATGATGGAATTTAGTCTGTATTGATTAAAGAGGGAGAGATGGTATGAAAGGGTTAGCTTGGGCTTTGATGCTTTTTTATTTGTTAGTTACCGTATTGTGGATAGCGAATTCAGCTTATTTATTTTCAACGTTGGGTGTAATTATATGGTTAATTTCGATTGTGCTAGGGTTTATCGCTTATAAACAAATAAAAGAAAAAAACACTATAAGGAAACTTGTATTGTATTCAAGTTCCTTTATGGTGTTTTTGCTTGTTGTAACAGGTTTAATAGAGTTGGCAGTAACTTCTATGCCATAAAAAGAAATTCAACTAACGGGTGCGCTAGTTTAAAATGAACATCATCAAAATATCTCGAATTCAAGTATTAAAGAATAGGGGGCAAATCTTGAATATGCACTCCTTGTATGTGAAAAGGTCATTTTATTGAATAAATACATTCTGAAAAGAAATGGGGACTTTTAAGTATGACGGAAATTAAAGAAATAGGATCTTTATGTACTTTAGACGACAAAGGCTATATCATAAACCAGTCTGATCACAAAAAAATTAATAATAAATTTCGAGAAGTCATCCGATTTATAAATGAAAGCTGTCTTTCAGCTTTACCAAAGGAAATTCACAGCATTTACATAAGAGGTTCTGTGCCAAGAGGGTTAGACATTGAAGGTGTATCGGATGTGGACGTAATAATCGTAACCTATTCCAATCCTGAAGAACTTGACCTGGATTGGGTGGAGGAGACGGAACAATTTATTGATCAGAAATTCTCTTTTATAAACGGTGTAGAATTAGGATTCAGCCCTTTAAGTGAGGTTGAGGAGTCTAAATATTGCTCTATGATTCCTTTTATTCTAAAAACCTATGGTATCTGTGTTTATGGCGAAAACCTAATAAGTAAGCTCCCTGATTATAAACCCGACAGCTCCTTGGCGAATGAACACCTCATTCACTTAACATCTCTAATTGATAAAGCCAAGCATGATTTAACGGGAAATGACGACATTGAGGACATTAAGGACTGCTGTTCATGGATCATGAGAATAATTGTGAGGGCTGGTGGTGCGCTTGTTATTGTTCAAGAAAAGTCGTACACAAGGGATCTGTTCCCAGCCTATGAACTATTTTCGAAGCATTATCCTGAAAAAGAGCAAGAGATGAAAACAGCGCTTTGGTACGCAATCAACCCCTTATCAAGTTCAGAAGAAATATTGAAATTCTTGGATCACTTTGGAGGTTGGATTAAGGCGGAAACAGAAAATTGGCTTAAAGTTTATAACCCAACAAGGGAAATGCATCTACCACTTTGATTTACTGTTTCTTTCATTATATAAATTGAGGTGCAAACAACAAAGTTATCTCGGATTCAAGTTTTATAGAAACGGGGGCGTTTCTATAATAAAGCTTAAAGACTTTCAATCAATAAGTTAGGGGGAAGCTTATGTATCAATACTATAATGGACTTGTAATTAGAGAAGGGGTAAAAGGTGTTCCTGGTGAATTTGTTGAAGAACTATTTAAGGATGCAGGATGGGTAAGAGAAAACCCAAGTTGGCAAAAGGAAAAATTTACTCTCATGTTTGAGAATTCAACTTGGGCATTTACTGTTTGGGATGACGATAGAATGATTGCAATGGTAAGAGTAATTTCTGACCAAATCATGGCAGGTAATATCATGGATTTAGTTGTTTCTTCTAATTATCGAGGTAAAGGGATTGGACAGAAACTTGTTGAACTATGTGTACAAAAACTACCACATGGTGACTGGTTTGCCCATACGTCTGCTAATAACTTTAGTTTTTACAAAAAATGTGGTTTTGAGGTTAAAGATATATCTCAAAATGGAACTTGCGCTTACTATGGGTACATACAAGCTCGAATAGATGGGCATCGGTGATTAATAGCGATTTTGGTAATTATCTTGAAATCAAGTCTTCCTGTATCGGGGGCTTATCTGTAGCAAAGGTAAGCCTCTTTATTTTGGGAAAAGGTTCTTTTAAATTAGATTCATTTGAGGATAAAATGAATGGTGGATTAAGTTTTTTTAGGAGGAAGGAAGTCAATGAAAAAAGTAAAGCACATGAATAGTACATGGAAAATTAAATATCCTAATCGAAATATTTATGTTATGCGAGACCATAATTGTGCTTTTTCGGCGTGGGAATTCGGCCGGAAGAATAGAGAAATAAAACCAGGAGCAAGATTGCTTCACGTTGACTTTCATGATGATTATCTAGAACCAAATTGGAGAGTGCCAGAGGTCAAGAATGAGAGAGAGGCTCTCATTCTAGGAGAAAAACTAGAAATCTTTGAATTTATAAAAGCAGCTGAAGCCACTAATACCATTAAAGAAGTATATATGATAGGTGATTATGATAACCCTCCCGAAGACGTGATACATTCTTATACGTATCATCAATTTGAAAATGAACACCGAATGGAATTTTTTCGTCCTGTAAATCAAAGTTTTATTTTGGACTTGGACTTAGATTTTTTTAATCTGCATGCTTATAACAACATTGAAAACAATCTTAATGGGAATCCTTTTCGCTACAGCGATGAGTACATAAAAAATCAGTTGGGACGATTTAAACAGTATGATGACGAAGGAGATTGGGATCTTATAACCGTATGCATTTCCCCTGAACATTGCGGAGGTCACCAAACAGCACAAGAAATCTTCGATATATTTATCGAATTCTTTGGACTGCATGAGGAAGAATATGTTCATTGGTAATACTCAAGAAAACACAGAGGAAAAACAAAAACACCTTCTAGGGGCTTTTGTTTTTCCTCTGTGTTTTGTACCAGGGTAGTCTCAATAATAACGGCTGACATGCAAACGAATGAATATGAAGCGAGAGGACGGTTCTAGCGCTTCCGACAAAGGTAAAAAAACCACCCCTGGCAGTGATTATCTTGAATTCAAGTCTTATAGAAACGAGGGCAATTCTGCAGCAAAAGAATTGCCCTCTTTTTAGTGTTTGGGCAGGATGGTGGAAGACTCAGTTTCGAGATAAATGTTATTTTACCTGAGTAACTCACTATCAATGTGTTGTTCCATAATTAGGTAAAGTAGTATAATTGGACCATTACAGCTTGTAAAGGAGTTTAATTTTGAATATCTCTAATATAAAGGTTGATAATTACCGAAACCTAAGAAAAGTTGATATTGATATTAATAATGTTGTTGTCTTTATAGGCGATAATAATAGTGGAAAAAGTAATCTTCTTAGGGCAATAACCCTTCCTTTTATCAATCATGAAATTGGATCGCTTAATAAGAATTTGGGTTGGCAAGATTTAAATAGTGATGCAAAAAAAGAGTATTACTCATTTTTAGAAAGTAACTTAGACTCAATCAAACGTAAAGAGTGTCAACTAGAAGATTTTCTTAGTTACATACCTTCAGTAATCGTTGAAGTTTCCTTCACTCCTCAAGATTTATCGGAGGAGTACTATGTTCGTAATTGGACAAATGATTTAGAAGCAAATCCGCCTTCGTTCTCGATTAGATATGAATTTAAAGTTGAAGAACCTCAAGATTTGCTTGATCATGTCTCTGGGATCTTGCAGGATGTAGGATCTATAGAAAATCTAAAGATGAATCTACTACCAATCGAGTTCTATAAATACCAAATAATTATACCTACAACAAATGAAAAGGTTTCGTTTGCAGAACTTTCTTATTTCAAATACAGTTCTTTAGCTGCTGAAAGGGATGATTTCTCAAATAAAGCTTCTCATTTAGGTTCTAAATCATTAGTATCTCTTTTGCATAGTAGGATGGCTCCCGCTGATAAAAAGAAAGTAGAACAATCATATGAGACATTTTTTAATGATTTAAAGGATATTAGCAGTATAGAAGAAGTATTTAATTGGCAGGACACATCCGACTTAGAGAATGCTAGAGATTTCTTTGAACAAATTACTTTACTTCCGAACATCCCTAGCATGAATTCTTTATTAAATAATGTCCGCTTGGGTTATGGAGACGAATATTTAAATGCTCAAGGGCTTGGATATCGAAACTTGATATATTTATTTGTTATGTTGAATTCCCTAAGTATAGAGAGTGATGTAGCTTTAAATATCTTGACAATAGAAGAGCCAGAGGCTCATCTAAGTGTAAGCAATGAACACCTTTTAGCTAGCTTTATCAACACAACAATGAGTAACAACAATCAACTGCAACTTTTTATCTCAACACACAGTCCAGAATTTCTTAATAAGTTAGATTTAAATAACGTGGCTGTAGTAGCAGAAGGAAAAACTTATGCTTTAAAGAAGCAGTTAGAAGAAAATCAGTTAGATTACTCGGCGAAAAAACCAAACTTAGATTTTCTTAAGTTCCTATATTCAAGAAAGTGCATTTTAGTAGAAGGTCCCACAGAAGAAATGCTTATCAAATCATATTTAAGTACACAAACCGACCAGTTGCATGACATTGAAGTGATTTCTTTACACAAAGGTTTCAGGGGTATGATGGATATATGGCTTAAAGTGAATGAAGGGTCCAATCACAGAATTGGTGTAATCAGAGACTATGACAACCAGCCGAAAGCCCAACAGCATCATGAAGAATATAATCATCATTCCAATGTTTGCGTTGCAACTACCCAAGAATACACTCTAGAACCTGAATTCGTAAAAACCGGTGATAATTTCGTTAAACTGAAAACTTACTTTTCTACTGAACATTCTTGGAAAGAGATTGATACGGAAGACAAGCTATCCGAGAAGTGGAAACAGGCAAAAACTGATACAATGTTACGCTTTTGCAAAGATATTGGTACCGATGCTTTAAAGGATATTGAATTGCCCCCTCACATAAGTAAAGTAATTCATTTCTTGAAAACAGGTGAAAAATAATGAACATTGTAGTTGCTGGTGCTGGTGCTGGGAAAACCACCTCCATGGCTGAAGTGGTAATTTCAAGACTTAAAAAAGAGTTTACTAACGGTAAGATTATATACGTCATTAGTTACACTAATTCTGCTAGAGAAAGGATAAGGGAAAAAATAATAGAAAATGAGGGAAGCATTCCTAAGCAGGTAAAAGTTGAAACTATTCATTCTTTTTTGTTACGAGAGATAATTTATCCTTTTAATCATTTAATTTACGGTTACATTTATAAATCTGCATCACAGATCCCCCTTTCATCAAATCATATATTTAAATCAATAAAGAAAAAGGAATTAAGAGAGGGAAATATAATACATGTAGAAGACGTAACAAAGACTGCTAAATATCTTCTATATGGTAAAAGCAATGATACCAAAAAGATTAAATTAAGGCGTAAGAATGCTTTGAGAATGATATCTAGGTACCTAGATTCAATATTTGTGGACGAATCACAAGATATGGACAATGAGTTTTCTAAGGTATTGTCTATGCTAAATCATTACAATATTAGTGTTAATAGGTGATCCTAAACAAGACCTAAGAAATAGAGGTGCTTTCAGACAAATTATATCAGGGGATATACCTGTCGAATACAAGCCAGAAAACCACCGTTGTCCAATTAAGCACGTTGATTTTTCAAACAGCTTTATTGCATCAGAAGAACATCAAGTTTCAACAAAAGAAGAGGGAACATTACATTACGCATTGGAGTCCAAATGTGAAATTAAAAAAGGAATTGAAAGTGATTTGTTTGATTTAGCTTACATTTATCAAAAGAATGCTCGATTTAAAACTCATAAAGAAGACAAAAGAAGAATAGCAAATCATTTATTTTACGAGTTGAAAATCCTTACAAGGAAGTCGTCCTATATGAAAGAGAGGAACATAGACCAACAGGCATATATTCTTTTAAGGAAGACAATAAATGCGATTAAAATTAGAAAAAGCACTAGTGAAATTTTTAATGAACTTGAAGGTGATCTTGCAATAGTTATGGATAAGAGAGATAAAGGGAAAATTGGATCTGCTGTAGGTGAATATAAAAGTATGATCTCAGATGAACCTGGTGTTTTAGTAAATTCAATTGACGGTATCAAAGGTTTAGAAGGTTATAACTGCTTATTCATTGTTTCTTCCCAACTCGCCCCGTACTTATTTAAGGAAGTTTTTGACCAAAACAAAATGATGAACTATCTTTATGTAGGACTTACAAGGTCGAAAAGGAATTTAACTATACTGGTTACAAAAGAAGTGGAAAATAAATTTGGACATCAATACATTCATCAGCAGTTCAAGAATCTAGGAATAGAAGAGTTAACAATATAATATTAGGATGTACTTTAACAAGAGTGTTTATTTGGTGGCAAGATCTAATTTGGGTTCTCTCAGTTTCGGGCTTTTAACAAATGGGGTCTATCCAGTAATAAGTAGTAGCAACCGCCACAACTCTTAGTATTCAATTGAAAGTATAGGTGTTAACAATGGATCAAAATTTATATAGCGAAGCCATACAGCATGTCAGGGCTAACTCCCCTCGTCGCGAGGATTTATCTCGAATCTGAGTCTTACAGAAACGGGGGCCAATGCTTAATAATGTATTCGCCTCTATTTCAGGGTAAATAACATATAAAAAATTGAAAGGGAGGTGCCGTGATGAATCAAATAGTTGCTTTTGGTGGGGGAGGTTTCTCTATGGAGCCTGAGAATCCGTTGCTAGACAGTTACATTCTTAATCAATCTGATAAAACAACTCCAAAGATTTGCTTTATTCCAACTGCAAGTGTAGATTCTGATAATTATATTTCAAGATTTTATGACTTCTTCGAAAAACATCAATGTCATCCGTCCCACTTATCATTATTTAAACCACCCACAAGAGATTTAGAGAGCTTTTTGCTAGAAAAAGACATTATATATGTTGGCGGTGGAAATACCAAGAATTTATTAGTCTTATGGAAAGAATGGGGAATAGATTCTATATTGAATAAGGCTTGGGAGCAAGGGGTTGTATTAGCTGGCATCAGTGCCGGTTCAATTTGTTGGTTTGAAGAAGGAGTTACTGACTCTTTTGGTGATAAACTCGAGCCAATAAAGTGTTTAGGATTCCTCAAAGGAAGTAATTGCCCTCATTATGATGGAGAAGCAAATAGAAGAGCTTCCTATCAGGAACTTGTAGCAAAGGGTAAAATTGATTCTGGTTTTGCCACTGATGATGGAGTTGCTCTTCACTATATTGATCAAGAATTAAGTAAGATAGTTAGTTACAGACCTAATGCCAGGGCTTATAAGGTGTATGAAGATAAGACTGTAAAAGAGGTTGAAATGGAGACAGAATTTTTAGGATCTTATTAAATAAAAACCGGATGCGTTAGTGGAAGATCAACTCGTGTATACCTCGAGATCAAGTCTTCTGTTATAGGGGGCTTTAGTTTAATAAGCCCAATATAAAATCTGAAAGTTATTACAGTTTAGTATG
>NZ_JABLSJ010000025.1 GCF_013618635.1 Thalassobacillus sp. CUG 92003
GGGGAATCGTTCTTCTTGGTTTATTAACTCTACTACTTACTTTTGTTTATTCTAAGATAATGGTAGCTAATTAAACAAACGGGGGCGTTTACTCAATATAGCAATTGCTTTTATTGCATTAACTGAAGAAGAATAAAAAAGTAGAAGTTGTTATAGGGGAGTGAGATTTATTGTACCAACAAACTTTATGTTTTTTAAAAAGAAATGATGAGATATTAATGCTAAATAGAGATGCATCACCAACACAAGGGCTTTGGAATGGTGTAGGTGGCAAGATGGAGGGTGACGAAACTCCATTAGATTGTGTTATACGGGAAGTAGAAGAAGAAACAGGTATTGTAATCTCATCAAATCGTGCAATTTATAAAGGTATTATATCTTGGGAAGTGGATGAAAAGTATTATGGAGGTATGTATGCTTTTTTGGTTAATCTTCCTATGAACTTTGCCTATTCTACTCCTAAAAGGGTTAAAGAAGGAATCCTCGATTGGAAAAAGGTATCTTGGCTTTTAACAGGTGAAAACTTGGGAGTAGGTGAAATGATCCCTCATTTCTTACCGGTCCTTTTAGAGAATACACTTTGTATGGATCATAAATATATTATGCATAATAAGAAATTAATTAAGTACGAGAATACTAAATCACTTACAGCGAAAGGGATAAGGTGACTTTTCTAAAACAGATTATCTTGAAATCGAGTCTTAAACAATTGGGGGCGATTGCTCAATAGAGTGCTCGCCCTAATTACACAAACTTCTTGCAGGAACGATAATTGTTGCCGTTTTAATATGCCTAATTGTTTGGGTATTTAAATTGTTTCATTAAATTTATTTAATTAATGGAGGCGATAGCTAAAGATCGTTCTAATGGTCTTTAGCCTTTTAATTAAGATTGGGTAGGTTTGTGGAAGGCTTTCGAGATAATGGGGTATTTTAATAACCATACCTTTTACTTTCTTACACTGGAACTAAAGAATTTGCAACTTTAGATAGATATTCGATTGCTTCACTTTTTTCCATTTTACCGTTGTTATTTTCAATATATATCATGTAGGTTCTTTCTTTTTTAATAAAGCGTAGAGCCTGAAGCATATCGTGTTCCTTGTACTTTGCATTAATTCCACTCTTTAGCGTAACATTAGTGTTCGAATTAAATTTGGGGTTATCAACTTCAGGAGAAACATGAACATGAGTCATCCGATTGTCACTTACATATTGCACTTTTAAACTTTCACCGCATCCTGCAATACGAACACTTTCTACATTTGGTTCACCAGACACTCAAGTCGGCAATAAAATAGGATTTGTTTGATTTTTGTCCAATTCCTTAAACTTAGCCACAGCATTTTCAAGTGTCTCAAAAAAAGTTACCGGATAGCATTCAATGTTCTTTTCAGCAGATGGCTCTACAAGTGAAGCATTTGTCAGAAAAAAAGAAATCAACCCTAAATAAACGAATATGCGTTTCATTTTAGAGCCTCCCTTACTCTTATTAATTTTAATTTACTGAGTTTCCTTTAACTTTTTTAGCTTTCAGTACTTCTTTAAAATTATACATATATTTTTGTGCTCTCCTATAAACGTTTAAGAAGCAAAGACATTATGCGTTAGCGTATAGAGTTTTAAAGGTTAGCGTAAGTTTTACGGAATTTTGGTACTAACCCAGATAATAACCAATAAGTTATGTTTAAGTGTATATCTTCATTTATTTCGAAATTGAATCTTTCACAAACGGGGGAGTTAGTGGAGAATCAGATTCAATATATCTCGAAATCAAGTCTTATAGAAACGGGGGCTTATCCAAAATAAGGATAAGCTATCTTTATGCAATGAAAATAATTCTGAAATGTGTGTGATAATTAGTTGTAAGAAATGATTTGAGGGAGGGACTTAAAATGATTTCAACTTACGATAATATGCTATCATGGGTAGAAGACATAAAAGAGAAAAATAAAAGTTCTGCTGCAGCACTAACTGTAATTAAAGACAATGAGATTGTTTTAGAACATTATAGCGGGTTCCATTCTAATACGAGCAACTCACAACCTGTAAATGATAAGTCTAGATTCAATGTGGCTTCTGCTAGAAAGAGTTATTTAGGATTGTCCATCGCCTTTGCTTTATATGAAGGGAAAATACAGAACCTTGATGATTATGCTAGTGAGTATTTTAAAGACCTAGATCCATACATACTTAGAGACACTACAATTCGCCATCTGGTTACTCATACACATGGTTTGGATGAAAATTCAGAAGGAGAGATTATCAGAGAGTTTAATCCTGGAGAAAAATGGACCTACAGAGGAATCAATATCAAACTAATAACGCAACTAATTCATAACATTTACGGTCTACCCTTTCCAGAACTTATGTATCAAAAAGTGTTCTTACCAATGGGATTGAAGGAAACATGGTGGGAATCTAAAGACAGTGATAATTTAGTAAAAGTAATTATTGATCCTAATAAGAGTGCAGAAGATTCAACAGGATCTACTGGAGATGGAATGGAATCCAACCTGTTTGTTTCTTCTCGTGAATTTGCTCTTTGGGGAAACCTCTTCCTAAATAAAGGGGAAATGAACGGCAAGCAAATTGTTCCTAAGGAGGTAATTGAACTAGCGATTAGCATACATACACCCAAAAACCTTGCAAAGAAGTTTCCACGTAACGGAATGTTTTGGTTTGTGCAGGACATTCCTAGAGAATTAAGTGAATTAGGTGATCGAGTACCAAGCGATTCTTTTCAAATCTTAGGAATCACTGGACCAACTTTATTAGTCATCCCAAAATACAATGTAGTAGTCGCCAAAATGTATAACAAGAGATATAACTACGGGAATGAAAACTATCTTTACTATCTAAAAGAATTTAGCAACATAGTAGCTGACACCTTTAGGTAAGGATAGCTTATAAATGTTTAGTTAGAAAGTGAATATAAAGGTTAAATATTGAATATATCTCGATTTCGAGTCTTACAGAAATGGGGGCATATATTTATTAATTGCTAGGTTCCCTATCTTTATAATTCATTTATTGAACTTTCTGCATTAATTTGGAATAATTGTTATTGATAAAATAAATTAATTGGAGGAATGTACGTTGGAAATTGAATTTAAAGGTCATGAATTAAACCCAGCTCATGATATGAAAAAACTATCAATAGTGACCGCACAAGCCATAGTAGAGGAAATGCAAGATGGAGTTGAGGATCCAAGGAAGATTCAAATTACCACATCTAACTCCTTAATCATTGCAGATAAGATCAATACGGAAGAGCCAGACGATAGTAAGATGACTTTATTAGATAAAGCGTTATTAGAATCAGAAGATACATTATTCCCTATAATGAAATAATGTAACAAATGTGTTTGGCATGATTGTTTTGAGCAATGTTAAAATTATCCCGTTTGCTAACCCTGACAATGTAATAGAGTATGAAAGTTATGCTCTCTATACTGATCATATTTTGGGATTTGGCCTAACAAAGTAACTTACAATTGGTGAAGGATCTAATTCTTTGTTCCTGCTAACGTTTACACTATAAACAATCACTTAATACATAGCTAGAAGAACACATGAGAGAAAAGTGGAATATTTATAGCATTTATTAATTATAACCCTCTAAGCATGTTGTTTGGAGGGTTTTTGGTTAAGAAAGAACGTAGGCTTCAATAAAGTGTGGGATATCTCAGTGCAGAGTCTTCAAGTAATGGGAGCCATAGTTGTATAACGGCTATCACTTATTTTTCTAACGGAGTAACAATGTGAAGAAGTAGTAACTTACCTTAAGGGGGAGGGAAATGTCGCTTATTTTAACAGGAGACCCTTCTATTCCGTGGTCTTCTTTCGAGAATATAATGGATAGGAAGGTAGTAATAATTCAAGAAATAACTTAAGAAAACAAGTCGGCTTTACTACTGAACAAGTTACTGAAGAAGTGTATGAATCCCAAAAATTGATAAAAAGGATTCAAACTTTGAAATCTGATTTGTTAGGTGATATAGAAGCAATATCAATAATTTCAAAAGATACATTTAAACCATACAAACATAAAATTTGCACAAAAAATTCTAAAAAAAAAGTGGAGAATTTTGATTCGTTCATACGACTTATCCAAGGTGATTCAGAAAATAATATAAAAATAGAAAACCAACTATTTGAAAATCATTCTATTGAGATGGTTATTCGAGTATTACCCTTACATCTAGGGTATAGAACTAATCTTTTTGCTTTTCATCCTGGTAAAGAAAAAGTAATAAATGTTGGTATAAGAGTTGTGTCAAAAGAGTTTGGGAAGAAGTGCGGGGTGGATTTCGTTGCTTCTTGGAAAGTAGAAGTAAACTTTGACGGTGATATACAAATTTATTGGATTAGCATAAATGATAAAGAACTATTAAAACAAGCAAATACTTTATCTGCTGATACAAAGATGATATTTGAAAGGGAATAGGGTGATGCGGTGCTAATGGATCCGTTAGTAAAATACATTAAGAAATCTCGATTTCGAGTCTTCCATAATAGGAGGCTTTAGTTTAATAAGCCCAATATAAAATCTGAAAGTTATTACAGTTTAGTATG
>NZ_JABLSJ010000026.1 GCF_013618635.1 Thalassobacillus sp. CUG 92003
AGGGATAAAAGATTTTCAACATAGAACAATTTATACTTAAGCGCAAAATAACTTCTACCTATGAGTTGATGAGGATTGAAGAAGGGCTTGATTTCTTAGGTTTCGACAGCAATTATACGGGAAATACGTACAAACTAATTGATACGCTTAACCCTATTACCTTAGGTACAGCGAATTACTGAAGTCCAACAGTCGCTAAAAAAGTCTTTTCTGAAATGGATGAACATATTTGGAAAGTTCAATACCAGTTTCTGCGAAGGCTTCACACGAAAAAGAGTTGGCAATGGATTAGAAAAAGGCACTTCAAGCCAGATAAAACTGATCAACGTTAACAATTGGATTCTAACTGCCCCGATAATTAATATTCAATTAAAAAAGGTGTCTTGGATGCCAATTAAACGACAGGTACTTATTAAATATGATAATAGTCCCTTCAATAAAAATCTCAAAGATTATTTTGAAAAACGTGATGTTAAAGAGTTTGATAGAAACAACATAGCGTATAAGCAAAAGCTAGCGAAAATGCTTTGTGTAGTCAATCAATTGCAGATAGGGTTGAAGGTGTAGAAATACATTATAAAATCCCTAGAACCAAAGGCGAAGTAATGAATACAAGAACATAGGATTAAATCACATATCTTGCCATCTGGAATACCAAGGTATTCCCTGTAAAGGGTGACATTCCATATAGCTCAATTTAGTAGCGTTAGGAAATATATAAAGAGAATAATAGGATTAATTTAGTCTAGACAAGGATAAAGACATGCTTGAGCCGTATGTGCTGAAAGGCACACATACGGTTCTTAGGGGATAGTAATATTCCTGACCTACCCGACAAAAGCCGGAGATAACTTCAAACGCTTACCTACTGCTAACAGTTGCTTAACAAAGGAATGACTTCTATATCTATATAAAGTGAATTCCCACTATATACTAAAACTTTAGAATTGGGAGTAGCGCAAAACTACAAGATAAGGGAGTTGATCTTCCTTGTAGTATTAGCTGCAGCTTTATGTACAATTTCTTTTACAGTACTAGTTATGAGTTCAATTTTTTATGGTTCACATTTGGCAAAAACTAAAGTTGCTCATTAGTATTCTGTTATTGAAATATGTAAATTAATAGTGTTTCATTAATTAACAGGAAAGGCCAGAATTAAAAAGTTCTAGCCTTTCCTTTAAATTCAATTCATTTTAAAACTCATTTAATAAGTCTTGCAATTCTGCTTGCTTTACGTCAATTTGTTCAAGTGCGTGGTTTATATTCCTTTTAAATATACTTATAATACTTTGGCCATAATTGGTCCCTGGAACTGCCCATTTTCCGTTAAGCTGTGTCCAGGTAGTTGCGCTTCCTCTGCTGACAAGATCAAATCTTGGATCGACTTTAGGAAATCCACTTGGAATTGGGTTTGTGGATGCATAAGCATATAAGTGTTGTATATGAGCATGAACACCTTCTTCAGGTGTAACGAAGCTTGCTCCTGAATTATCCGGGCCGGTGGCTCCAATACCGGCAAAGTTGTTTTGTTTTTCATCTACCACACCTGTAAAACGGAAATAATCTGTTTCGTGAATAGCTTGTGCATACGCCACATCCGCTCTTATTCCATACACTTTACCATATTCCATATAGTACGCTCCCAGATTTGGGGCCTCTGGGTTAATTGTTTTCACAAATTCACCTAACTGACAAGGGTTTAAGTGAATATCTCCTTGGATGGTAAAACGTTCTTCAGGAGTTGACGGAGGTGGTGAAGGCACTTCTCCTTCTGTCAGAATAAAAGCGTCTATAATACCGATTCCCTTCAACTTTTGCACTTGCTGTTCCGCGTTTTTTCTTTGGGAATAAGCTCCGGTTTGAACTCTGTAATATTGCTCACCCGATATGGTAGTGGGCAAAATAAAAGAAGGAATATTATGAGTCGCAAGGTACTGGACTCGGTTTTCCGCATTGGTACGGTTTCTGAAGGAACCAGCTATTACCTTATAAAGAATACTTGGTACTGGTTTAGCAGATAAATCAAAGGCATCCTTCACCCCTTTCGCAATTGCGTTAGAGACATCCTGAATAAAATCAGGGTCAGTTAAAAGTTCAAGATCGTCAGGGTTATCCAGAAACAGCACCTCTAACAATAATGCAGACATCTTTGTTTCCCTTAGTACATGAAAATTGGCCCGCTTTTTCCCTCTATCATTAATGTTATATTTAGCTTTTACAAAGTCTAGTATTTTATCATGAATAATATTTTGATGGGTTATGGTGGCTGGAGGTACAGTACCATTAAAAATATAACTTTCAAAACCTGTTCCCCCAGCGGCATTGTTGTGAATGGATAAAAAGAAATCAGCATTTTCAGAATTAGCTAATTGGGTCCGTTGCTCTAGTGAGACCGTTATATCACTTGTTCTTGTCATTATTATATCCACTTCGTAGTTTTTGAGTAGGTAATCTCGCACCTTTAAAGCGATTGAAAGGTTGAAATGCTTCTCCTGGTACCCTTGATAAGTTGCCCCAGGGTCATTTCCTCCATGTCCAGGGTCAATGATTATTGTTTTCACTTTATCAGCCTCCTTTCAAGACTATGCTTCATTATATGAGTAGGAAGACAAAATAGGTTGGACTAGTTAAGTAGTATCAGATAAAAAAAGGCACAGGAGATGGTTTAGGCAGTTAAAGAAGGGGTGATGAGGAACTGTCAAAAGTATGAGGAAAACAGAATAAAGAAATGGATATAAACCTAATCAAACTGCTTTTTCTATGCACGCCAAAAAACCTTAGAAGTTCCTTTTTAAAAAACCAAGGAAACTTTAAAAAAGTTTTTAAAACAATTATCCAAGATTGTTAATCGTATGGAAGAAGCTACTAATCTACTGGAAAGTTTCCCTGTTACATGTATTGTCGTTCCTTCGACCCGTTATCCAGAATGTTGTACTTTAGCCCTGGTAGCAGCTGAAAAGGGCATACCAACCTAAAATTGAGAAAATATACCAGCTTAGTGTATTTGAAATGTTCTGTAGTAGAAATCCAGGGCTCCAGGAAATCTTACTAATTCCAAAGTGAAGGCCCATATTTCCATCCTTAATAGCCAAATTTGCTATGGATATATCAATAATTGGGGTATTAACATTTGTCCAAAGGTTAGGGCAAAAACGCCAGCAATTAAAGCAATAAATGTATTAAATAGACCTATAGCAATGAAACAAAATCAATTGAAAAAGCGAAATATCATGAATATCAGTTAGCTTTGGAAACATTGGCATAGCAGTGTAACCCCCGGTTGAAAGTAAAAATGCAACAATGAGAAATGGTTGTTTTTTTATAAAATAACCCCCCATGAATTAAAGCTTAAAGGAGGAAAAGAATTCGTATAAAATCTTCTCTTTGAAATCTGACTGGGAATTAAGGAAGAGAATTATTTATGCAGCCCATCATAAAGTAGTAAGGAATTTTACTTTCAGGCAAATGGTTTCGAATACATTCAAACAATATTAAATTCTCAGATTTTTTAAACCTGAAATACAAGAAGTATTAATTTAGTACTAAATAATGGAATTAATTAGTGTTCAACACGTGTATTTAAGGCTAAGAATAAACAGCTTTATA
>NZ_JABLSJ010000027.1 GCF_013618635.1 Thalassobacillus sp. CUG 92003
TGTCGCCACGCTTCCACACCGGACCTATCAACCTCATCGTCTCTGAGGGATCTTACTTACTTGACGTAATGGGAAATCTCATCTCAAGGGGGGCTTCATGCTTAGATGCTTTCAGCACTTATCCCGACCGCACGTAGCTACCCAGCAGTGCTCCTGGCGGAACAACTGGTACACCAGCGGTGCGTCCATCCCGGTCCTCTCGTACTAAGGACAGCTCCTTACAAATTTCCAACGCCCACGACGGATAGGGACCGAACTGTCTCACGACGTTCTGAACCCAGCTCGCGTACCGCTTTAATGGGCGAACAGCCCAACCCTTGGGACCGACTACAGCCCCAGGATGCGATGAGCCGACATCGAGGTGCCAAACCTCCCCGTCGATGTGGACTCTTGGGGGAGATAAGCCTGTTATCCCCGGGGTAGCTTTTATCCGTTGAGCGACGGCCCTTCCATGCGGAACCGCCGGATCACTAAGCCCGACTTTCGTCCCTGCTCGACTTGTAAGTCTCGCAGTCAAGCTCCCTTCTGCCTTTACACTCTGCGAATGATTTCCAACCATTCTGAGGGAACCTTTGGGCGCCTCCGTTACCTTTTAGGAGGCGACCGCCCCAGTCAAACTGCCCACCTGACACTGTCTCCGGACCGGATCACGGTCCTGGGTTAGAATGTCCGTACAGCCAGGGTGGTATCCCACCGGCGCCTCCACCGAAGCTAGCGCTCCGGCTTCTATGGCTCCCACCTATCCTGTACAAGCTGTACCAACATTCAATATCAGGCTACAGTAAAGCTCCACGGGGTCTTTCCGTCCTGTCGCGGGTAATGTGCATCTTCACACATCGTATAATTTCACCGGGTCTCTCGTTGAGACAGTGCCCAAGTCGTTGCACCTTTCGTGCGGGTCGGAACTTACCCGACAAGGAATTTCGCTACCTTAGGACCGTTATAGTTACGGCCGCCGTTTACTGGGGCTTCGGTTCAACGCTTCGCCCTTGCGGGCTAACGCATCCCCTTAACCTTCCAGCACCGGGCAGGTGTCAGCCCCTATACTTCGCCTTACGGCTTCGCAGAGACCTGTGTTTTTGCTAAACAGTCGCTTGGGCCTTTTCACTGCGGCTCCTCGGCAGAGGAGCACCCCTTCTCCCGAAGTTACGGGGTCATTTTGCCGAGTTCCTTAACGAGAGTTCTCCCGCTCACCTTAGGATCCTCTCCTCGTCTACCTGTGTCGGTTTGCGGTACGGGCACCTGTATCCTCACTAGAGGCTTTTCTTGGCAGTGTGAACTCAGGAGCTTCGGTACTTGATTTCCCTCCCCGTCACAGCTTGACGTCCGCCGGACGGATTTGCCTATCCGGCCGTCTCACTGCTTGGACGCGCCTATCCATCAGCGCGCTCTCCTTATCCTCCTGCGTCCCCCCGTCGTTCAAACGGATACGAAGGTGGTACAGGACTATCAACCTGTTATCCATCGCCTACGCCGTTCGGCCTCGGCTTAGGTCCCGACTAACCCTGAGAGGACGAGCCTTCCTCAGGAAACCTTAGACTTTCGGTGAAAGAGATTCTCACTCTTTTTTCGCTACTTATACCGGCATTCTCACTTCTAAGCGCTCCACCAGTCCTCACGGTCTGACTTCACGGCCCTTAGAACGCTCTCCTACCACTGATCCATTGGATCAATCCGCAGCTTCGGTGATGTGTTTAGCCCCGGTATATTTTCGGCGCAGCGTCACTCGACCAGTGAGCTATTACGCACTCTTTCAATGATGGCTGCTTCTAAGCCAACATCCTGGTTGTCTAAGCAACGCCACATCCTTTTCCACTTAACACATACTTAGGGACCTTAGCTGGCGGTCTGGGCTGTTCCCCTCTCGACCATGAACCTTATCACCCACGGTCTGACTCCCAGAGCGAAGTCGCTGGCATTCGGAGTTTGACTGAATTCGGTAACCCGATAGGGGCCCCTCGTCCAATCAGTGCTCTACCTCCAGGACTCCATACTCTGAGGCTAGCCCTAAAGCTATTTCGGAGAGAACCAGCTATCTCCGTGTTCGATTGGCATTTCACCCCTACCCACACCTCATCCCCGCATTTTTCAACATACGTGGGTTCGGGCCTCCAGTCAGTGTTACCTGACCTTCACCCTGGACATGGGTAGATCACACGGTTTCGGGTCTACGCCCCCATACTGCATCGCCCTGTTCAGACTCGCTTTCGCTGCGGCTCCGCGTTTGATCGCTTAACCTTGCATGGATGCGTAACTCGCCGGTTCATTCTACAAAAGGCACGCCGTCACCCATTAACGGGCTCCGACTACTTGTAGGCACACGGTTTCAGGTTCTCTTTCACTCCCCTTCCGGGGTGCTTTTCACCTTTCCCTCACGGTACTGGTTCACTATCGGTCACGAGGACGTATTTAGCCTTGGGAGATGGTCCTCCCGGATTCCGACGGAATGTCACGTGTTCCGCCGTACTCAGGATCCACGCCGGAGGTCCTCCGGTTTCGGCTACAGGGCTGTTACCTGCTCTGGCGGATCGTTCCAGATCGCTTCGCCTACCAAAGGACTTGATCACTCCAATGGCGTGTCCTACAACCCCAGAAAGCAAGCTTTCTGGTTTGGGCTGCTTCCGTTTCGCTCGCCGCTACTCGGGAAATCGCTGTTGCTTTCGTTTCCTCCGGGTACTGAGATGTTTCAGTTCCCCGGGTGTGCCTTCCTGAACCTATGTATTCAGT
>NZ_JABLSJ010000028.1 GCF_013618635.1 Thalassobacillus sp. CUG 92003
CCCCCTCGTATAATACTTATAAGAGCTCTTCCTAGAGGAATTTCCAGTTGGATCCGGATCCCAAGAAAGCCTCTTTGTATGTTTGATCCATGCATGTAGATGGTGACCCTGAGTTGGCTTTTGCTTCCTCATTCACACCTGTTATAAAACTTTGGCTGTTTGCCCTCGTGGATGAGGAAGCGAAGCCTCTCAAATTCAATGAATCTTAATGCTTTCTCGGAGGAAGTGGCCTTCCTCCAGCTTATTAATAATGCCTAAAACTTTATATAGAGAAATGTCGGAGGATGGGTGATGATCCATAGTGTTCCTCCGGCATTTATTTTTTCTAGATTTTCAGACCTGCCTGCCGGACAATAAAGGGGACAAGTTTTTTTCAGGAGATAGCTACGCCCCCTTGCGGCCGTTATGGACTGCTTGTTTAGCCTGCTACCCATCGTTCATCACGAAAGGTCTAACCACTAGTTGCGCCGTATCGAAGAAGGAATGTAGCGATGAAGGGACCTTTTCGATAACGAGTGCTGATGACGAGGAAGACGTCGATGATTCCGGTGGGCACCCAGGTCTGAAAGAATCTTGATTACTGATGATGAGGAGGTGATTGGTATGTCTCAATTGCTTGTCGGTATAGACGTAAGCTTAAAATCTCATCATGTCCATTTCATGAAAGAGGATGGAGCTTCGCTCCAAGAATTCTCAATCCCAAATAATCAAGAAGGAGCGAGACTCTTACTTCAGAGGGTCATGACCTACCGAGAAAAGGCAAAGGTGAAAGATGTGAAGATTGGGCTCGAAGCCACATCCAATTACGGTTGGCATCTCGCCCATTTCCTCCATGACCACTTATGTTCATCTGCCGATGAATCCCTTTCTCCAGCCATTTACGTTCTTAACGCGCGAAAAGTCAGTCGTTTCAAAAAGGGCTATGATACGCTGCCCAAGAACGACCGAGTCGATGCCTGGGTCATCGCGGACCACTTGCGATTCGGACGTCTGCCCCACGCCATGAAAGAAGCTGCTCAGTATGAAGCCCTCCAGCGATTAACGAGGACACGTTTTCACCTCGTGAAAGACATCGCTCGCCATAAGACCTATGTCATGAACCAGGTCTTCTTAAAATTTAGCGGGATCACTCAAGAGTCCCCGTTCTCCAATACCTTTGGCGTGACCAGTATGGCGGTGATTCAAGAACTCGAACCGGAGGTCATCGCTCAAATGTCGCTGGAAGAACTCATGGATTTTATTCAGGAGAAAGGAAACAATCAATTTCGAGAACCTGAAGAAGCTGCCAAATTCCTTAAAAAGATCGCTCGTGATTCCTTCCGGCTTCATCCAAACATGGAAGACGCCGTGAATGTTTCGCTAAGTATCATGTCCAGCACGATTCTACACTTGACTTCCCAAGTGAAACGCTTAGATAAAGAGATTCAAAAGGTGATCAAAGCCATTCCGGAAACGTTGACTTCTATTAAAGGTATTGGTCCCGTGTTTTCCGGTGGTCTAATCGCAGAAATCGGAGATATTCAACGATTTAAAGATCACCATGCCCTCGCCAAATATACGGGATTGGTATGGAGTCAACATCAATCAGGCGAGTATGAGTCGGAAAGCACTTCTCGTATGCGAACCGGAAATAAGTATCTGCGATACTATCTGATTCAAGCTGCCGATACGATTCGAAAGCATGATTCGGAGTATCGAGCCTTCTATCAGAAGAAGTTTCATGAAGTACCAAAGCACCAACACAAACGAGCCCTCGTCTTAACCGCAAGAAAATTGGTCCGGTTGGTTTACTCGCTACGGAAAACCAACCAACTCTATCTTCCACCCGAAAGGAGGAACTCTTAATTTTAGAGAGCCATCCACGGGTTCACCCACTTCCTTTTTTTAACAGAAGAAAGGAAGCTTCTTTAGTGATGGGTTTTCTAGATTTCTCTTACGTCCCTAGCAAAATAATTTCCAATTCCATATCAATTTACAGTTGACATTACACCACTAGGCTA
>NZ_JABLSJ010000029.1 GCF_013618635.1 Thalassobacillus sp. CUG 92003
TGTGTGCCCGGCATGGGCATAAACTATAGGGTTCAAGTCCCGAACGGCGAAGGTCGTTGTAGCCGTTAGCTAAAGGCAAGGGGGTCCAGGGCGACCTGGAACCTGAAGGAAGCCGGAGGCAAAATTCTGCCCCGAGGAACACAAATCTCATATAAGGCTGTCTATCTGGGGTGAGTCTGCATAACAAGATAAAGTCCCAACGACCAAAGGGGTAGACAGTAAATGAGGCGGGGATATGGAAGGGAAGTTTATGCCCTTACCCGGGGAGGTCTGTCGGTAAAGCGAAGGACTCTTCGTAACCTTCTCAGTGATGAGGAGCTGAACCGGCAGAAGTCAGCCGAAGTCGTAGTATTTGGTAGCTTAAGATGCCAAAGAAGGACTGAATCAATTATGGAGAATGACGTCCAGGCGTTCATCCCCTCGTTGAAGCAGAAAACGAAACACCTTCTCAGGGAGGAAACGGTGAAGTCCGTGGGGGACCTGAAACAGGGCGGAGAGGCGAGGATGGCACAAGAGGAAACGTCATTCACGGAGGAATGTATCTTATGATAAATCGGATACTGTCACGACCGAATTTACTTCAAGCACTCAAGCGTGTAGAAAAGAATAAAGGAAGCCACGGTGTCGATCAAATGCCCGTAAAATCCCTACGTAAGCACTTAAAAGAAGAATGGACATTATTAGTGGAAAACCTCCGGTCGGGCACCTATCAACCTCAGCCGATACGTCGAGTCGAAATCCCGAAACCAGACGACGGAAAGAGGAAGCTGGGCATCCCCACGGTGACAGACCGATTTATCCAACAGGCAATTGCCCAACAACTATCCGGAATGTATGACCCGACCTTTTCGGAATACAGCTATGGGTTCCGTCCAAATCGAGATGCCCACCAAGCTGTCCGTCAGGCAAAGGAGTACATCCAAGAAGGATACCGCTGGGTCGTGGACATGGATTTGGAGAAGTTCTTCGATAAAGTCAACCATGACCGACTTATGGCAACCTTATCCAACCGTATCCAGGATAAGAACGTTCTCTACCTTATCCGACAATACCTTCAAGCAGGTATTATGGAACAGGGGATTGTAAGCCCAAATACGGAAGGGACTCCTCAAGGAGGCCCTCTTAGTCCGCTGCTTTCCAACATCGTATTAGACGAGCTGGATAAAGAGCTGGAAAAGCGTGGTCACAAGTTCGTTAGGTATGCGGATGACTTTCATATTTATGTGAAGTCAATGCGCGCAGGGGAAAGGGTGATGGCGTCCATCACATCTTTCATCGAGAAGAAGTTACGACTGAAGGTAAACCGTGAGAAGAGTGCCGTGGACCGACCTTGGAAGAGAAAACTTCTGGGGTTCAGCTTCACTTCTAATCGAATCCCTAAGATTCGATTAGCTAAGCGTTCAATCGAACGTTTTAAGAACCGAGTCCGAAGTCTTACTTCACGAAAAGAACGAATATCGATGGAAAATCGAGTGAGGAAGCTT
The DNA here is from genome assembly GCF_013618635.1 of Thalassobacillus sp. CUG 92003. GTDB lineage: Bacteria > Bacillota > Bacilli > Bacillales > Halobacillaceae > CUG-92003. The sequence goes on from NZ_JABLSJ010000029.1 coordinate 1,485, forward strand.
AACCTATTCCTACAAGGGTGGGTGAATTATTACAGCCTAATTGACACACTAAGTGTATTGAAAGAGCTGGAATCATGGATTCATCGAAGACTTCGAATGATTCGCTGGAAAGAATGGAGACTTCCCAAGACGAAAATCAGAAAACTGATCAAACTGGGGATCTCTCCGCAGAAAGCCCACGAATGGGGAAACTCACGGAAAGCTTACTGGCGAATTGCGAGAAGTCCCATCTTACACAAAACCCTAGGCATCACCTACTGGTGGCGCCTAGGGCTTAAGAGTATTGTCTCAAGATACAAATTTATTCGTCAGACATGATTGAAACCGCCGTATACGGAACCGTACGTACGGTGGTGTGAGAGGGATGGAGGTTAGCCACCTC
>NZ_JABLSJ010000002.1 GCF_013618635.1 Thalassobacillus sp. CUG 92003
GGATCCAACTGGAAATTCCTCTAGGAAGAGCTCTTATAAGTATTATACGAGGGGGCTTTTCTGAAATAAAGAAGAGTTTTTTTATGTTTATAATGAATTGAATATTTGTTAGGAGGCATGTATGAATAAAGTATATTTATCAATAATCGCCCTTTTATGTATGCTCGTCCTGTTCTTCATTTTTGAACCCAATAGCGAGGAAGTGAACATCGATTCTACGAATGAATTATCCTCCCCCAGTGATCAACCAAAGGACGAAAACCGAAATTCGGAAGATGAGCTAGGGAGTGAAAAATCAACGGAAGAATTGTTTCGAGAATACTTTGAAGATGTTACCCCTATAGATGATTTTTTCAAAGATAGGACCGGGGTTCAATTCATGTAGATGAAATACCTAATGAAGAGAGAAAAACAGTTGCAGCTACTCTTTTATTGAAAGCAAGGGAATCAGTGAATGTTAATGAAGAGGTAAACACTCCAACATTGCAGAACTTTGAGGAATTTTTTACCCCTACCGATCAACAAATAACAAAATTGACAAACAGTAATAACACTAAACTAGAAACAAATATTCTTCAGAAGACATTGTTAATTGATCAAGCCAGTCAGCTAATAGAAAATAAGGATTTAAAGAGTTATCTGAAATCCATATCCATGGACCTAAAGCATATAGAAATATATAAGCAGAGTACTTTGTTTGAGTTTAGTACGGGTTACTACAATTACTCTGAAAAATTAAAGTCAATTCTTAAATTAACCCAGCATTTGTAAAAGAAGCCTCTTAAATCTTTTTAAAGGGGCTGTGAAGAAATTTAGTAATCATCGAATATTGTGCAACTAATTGATGTTTATCTCGAAACTGATTCTTAAAGAAACGGGGGCTTTACTTTAACAGACTTCAAGAACAAAAATTTTGCCATTTCATACATGGATCAAATGCCAAATATAATATACATCAGTAGCCCCCTCTTTTAATTAACTGTCACGTTGGGGGATAAGATGGGGGGCTATTTTTGTCACCTTTGTATCTGCATTTATTCTTAATCGTATATGACATTTTTTCCTTCTTCACGTAGCTTTTTTAAAGATGTCAGCATATGATTGATGTCTTCATCAGAATGCCTTTCCCATTTACTTAATTCAGCTACAATTTTCAAAGGGAATTTAGAGCGATAAGAACGTGTTGGGTTTCCTGGGAATCTTTTGTGAGTTAAGTTCGGATCATTTTCAAAATCACCTAATGGTTCTACAAGGTAAATTCTTTCTTTTGAGTTAGCTGTTGCTAGTTCAGCACCCCATTTTGCAGCATCTAATGACGCTGTGAAATAGATATAGTTTGATTTTTTGTCTTGGTAATTGGATAAGTGTTGCGGCTTTAACAGATCGCCAAGTTTAAGGTCGGCTTTAGTACCATGAAAGAAAGGGCCTTTATCTAAGACATCTTTTTTGTCATTCATACTAATACACCTCTTATATTTAGATTTGTATATAACAGTATATGACAGGGACTACACAAAGAGTAGTCTACAAATAATTTATTATTTGGAGTATAATATAAGTAGAGAGAAGGATGACGACCGACAAAAACTTTGTTTCGAGTTACTCCTTTGGCTGTTATAAGGAATAACTGTCGAACTATTTATATTGACATATCGAAAAAAACCGATTAATTTAAGAGTATGAAACATATCGATATTTTTAAAGCTCTATCAAATGAAACACGCCTCGATATATTGAGATGGTTGAAAGAACCAGAACAACACTTTGACAATCCTCCAGACAAAGATCCGAAAAATATTGATGAGAAAGGCGGTGTTTGTGTAGGAGTTATTCAAAAGAAGGCTCAATTGTCACAATCAACGACATCTCAATATCTAGCTATGATGCAAAAGGCTGGTCTGTTAAAATCCGAACGCCATGGAAAATGGACCTACTACCGAAGAAATGAAAAAACGATTCAAGATGTATCCACATTCATTAAAGAAAAACTATAATCGGTTTTTTTTTAATGAATATATCGACATTTCCCGATATATAAATATATATAAGAGTTATTTCTAAAAATATAAGAAAGAAGGGAATTACTAATGAAGGTGCTGACAGTTGTTACTCATCCAAGAGAGGATTCTTTGACTTTTAAAGTTGCCGATCATTTCGTAAAAGGCCTTAGGGACGCAGGTCACGAAACGGAAGTATTAGATCTTTATCAGAGTGGTTTTAATCCGGTACTTTGGGAAGAGGATGAGCCTGAATGGTCTGCAGAACATCAAACCTATTCTGCTGAGGTCGAAATGGAAATGGAACGCATGAAAAGACACGATGCTTTGGCTTTTGTTTTTCCGCTTTGGTGGTGGAGCATGCCTGCAATGTTAAAAGGGTATATAGACCGCGTTTGGAACTGGGGCTTTGCTTATGGGCCAGGAAAGCTTGATCATGAAAAAGTATTGTGGCTCAGCCTGGCCGGCGCCCCAATTGAGCGTTTTGAGAAGAGGCAGTATGATGAGATGATGTCCCGATATTTCAACGTGGGATTAGCAAATTATTGCGGCATCCAACATTCACAATTCGAACTTTTATATGAAACGATAAGTGTACAACCCGGCTATATGGAAGCTTGGTTGACTAGAGCGTATAATTTAGGACTGCACTATGCTAACTAATAAGTTGAGCGTTTTTCTTAATTTTGTCCTATTGAATAGACAACTCCTTAAAGCGTAAATCTATTAATCGACAGAAAAGTTTAACACTGTAACTTTTATTGATAGTCTCCGTAAATAAAGATAGATGAAAATATTGTGGCAAAGGTTTGCGCCTACTAAGGAGGCTGGCTTGATGAGACTCACCATACAAGTGATTGTAATGATATTTTTATGCCTTATTACAACCATTAATGTATTGGCAGATTCTTCAGAAGAAGTTGAATTATCGAATGGAGAAATAGTGAAGGTATACTTTGAAGAGTATTCTAACGGTTACAGATATGAAGTTGAATTCGAAAACGGTCAAACATATTTTTATGAACAAACAGGAAATACTGGGAGTGGCGGAGGCTCTGAGGAATTAACAAATAAAGAGATGGATTTAGCAGAAGAGGCTATTGATAAATATGAGAAGTTGAATGGGGACGCTACTACATCTAAGAACATTTCAACGGGGGATCCATTTGGTATAGTAATGATCTTATTCGGTTTATTAGGTGCGATATTTCCGCATGCAGCCTGGTATCTAGAAATTGGTTGGAAACTACGTGATGCTGAGCCTAGTGAACTTGCATTAATTGTAAATAGGGTAGGTGGGATCTTAGCTTCGATAGTTGGATTATTTGTTTTACTATGATTAGCATAACTGTTTGAGCAAATGCGTTTAACAGCACCTTTCAGCCAGCCTTTTTAACGAACAAAAATGGTTTCTATTTCAATATCGTTCGGATTTCGGATTGACGCATGGATGGAATATTGATAGACTGACCATGAAAATAAACAAAAGACAAATTACCATGGCGGAGGTGCCTTATGTCTTCAGTAGTTGTTGTCGGAACCCAGTGGGGCGACGAAGGTAAAGGTAAAATAACGGATTTTCTTTCCCAGAACGCTGAAGTTGTAGCGCGTTATCAAGGTGGGAATAATGCGGGACACACGATTAAATTTGATAATATGACGTATAAATTGCATTTGATTCCATCGGGGATCTTTTTTGATGATAAGCTTTGTGTGCTTGGGAACGGGATGGTCATCGATCCGAAGGCCTTAATGGAAGAGCTGGAATACTTACATGATAAAGGGGTTTCCACGGATAACCTGCGCATCAGCAACCGTGCGCATGTTATTCTCCCTTATCACCTGAAGCTGGATATTTTGCAGGAAGAACAAAAAGGGCTGAACAAGATCGGCACGACGAAAAAAGGCATCGGACCGGCTTATATGGATAAAGCGGCGCGTGTCGGCATTCGTATTGCTGATTTGTTAGACAAAGAGAGCTTCCGGGAAAAAGTGGAACAGAATCTGAAGGAAAAGAACCGATTGTTTGAAAAAGTGTATGAAATCGGTCCGATGTCGGTCGAGGAGATTGTGGAGGAGTATTACGAATACGGTCAGCAGTTTAAAAAGTACGTGTGCGATACATCGGTCGTGCTCAATGAAAATCTTGATGAAGGACGCCGTATTTTGTTTGAAGGGGCGCAGGGCGTCATGCTTGATATAGATCAAGGGACGTATCCTTTCGTAACGTCCTCCAACCCGATTGCTGGCGGGGTCACGATCGGTTCGGGCGTCGGTCCTTCAAAAATCAAGCACGTGGTCGGCGTCTCTAAAGCCTATACTACACGCGTCGGCGACGGGCCGTTTCCGACAGAATTGGACGATGCCACCGGCGAACAAATCCGTGAAGTGGGCCGCGAATATGGCACGACGACAGGGAGGCCACGCCGCGTCGGCTGGTTTGACAGCGTGGTGGTAAGGCATGCCAGACGAGTCAGCGGCATCACCGATCTTTCCTTGAATTCTATCGATGTGCTGACCGGCATTGAAACGTTGAAAATCTGCACCGCTTATCGGTACCGCGGTGAACTGATGCATGAATTTCCGGCCAGCTTGAACGTGCTGGCAGAATGTGAGCCTGTCTATGAAGAAATGCCGGGATGGACGGAAGATATCACGGGCGTCAAAAGTCTGCACGAACTGCCTGAGAATGCGCGTCATTATGTGGAACGGATTTCGCAGTTGACGAAGATTCCCCTGTCCGTTTTCTCGGTAGGACCTGACCGGACGCAAACGAATATCGTCCGCAGTGTCTATAGTGAATAACGTAAAGAGGTCTGGCTGGTCAACGGCCAGGCTTTTTTGTACGATATACGATAATGGCACAGCATTTTTGAATGGAGGCAGAGCATGAAAAAAATTTGTGTATTTGCAGGTTCCAATTCTGGAACAAACCCGCTTTACCAGGAACAAGCAGCTGAGCTTGGGAAAGCATTTGCCCGAGAAGGCATTGAATTAGTATACGGCGGTGCCACGAGCGGATTGATGGGCGTGATCGCCGACACGATTCTAGAGCACGGCGGACACGTAACAGGCATCATGCCAAGTGTGCTTGCGCATCAAGAGGCGAGCCATCAAGGCCTCACAGAATTGATTGAGGTCGACACCATGCATGAACGAAAAGCCAAGATGAGCGAACTTTCGGACGGATACATCGCCCTTCCCGGCGGGTTCGGCACATTGGAAGAGTTATTTGAAGCCTTAAGCTGGGCACAGATCGGTCTGCACACCAAGCCAATCGGATTGTTCAACGTGGCCGGTTACTACACGCCTTTTATTAATATGGTGGAGCATGCCGTAGAAGCTGGGTTTGTGCAGCAAGCGAATCTATCACTCTTTCTTCCGGTGGAGGACCCTGATCAACTTCTGCGGGAAATGAATGCCTATCATCGTGAATAATAAGGGAGGGGAGGTCGCAACTCGCTATTGCGCAAACAACTGTGGTGTGATAGTATGAATCTCGTTGCAGCATGTTCAAGGAAAGAACTGAGGTGCAATTCTCGTTTGAATAGCCAGCTTCATTTTATGCAAAATTACAGTGGCGCACATGATTATTTTAATGTTCAGGAGCTGGATTTGCATGACGTACATACATTAACGTGAAACGAGACGTCCCTGAAGACACATCGAAACAAGATGATGAGCGAGCGACTCATCCCGAAATATCCTTAAACTACGGCTCGGTAGCTCAGTCGGTAGAGAAGCCGAAGAACCTCCCTGAAAGAGCATCAGCGCGAGGCTTTGCGAGGAGCGTAGGCATCACCGAATTCCCTTGCAACGAGACGAGCACAGAACATCCCTGAATTTGCTTCGAAACAAGATAATGAGCGAGGAACTTATATCGTTTAACTCTATATTAACGGCTCGGTAGCTCAGTCGGTAGAGCAACGGACTGAAAATCCGTGTGTCGGCGGTTCGATTCCGTCCCGAGCCACTAAGAAAGAGAACTGGAAACCTTCCAGTTCTCTTTTTATCGTTATCTAAGAAATAATAAAATTTGTGCCCTGTGGATACCACATATCTAATAAGCCACGTCCGGCTCCAGCGCCCAGCTCCTCGCGACATAAGCAACCCACCTTGCGGAAGGAGAGACCACCTTCCTCCTGGTGTTTTGCTTATGCGTGTCGGAGCTCCCGGGGCGCTTGCGCCTTTGCTCTTATGTAACAGAACTGTAAAGATATACGTTCGACTCAGATAAAACCTTTACATTTTACACTATTTATTACATAAGAAACTCTATTTCAACCATAATTTGGCTGGTATTTTATATCTATTTTACATTCTTCCATACCTGTTTCGTAAGTCTCATAAACTATGATAGATTGTTGAGGTGTAAGAAATATAAGCGATTACAATCGTAATAGAGGAATATATTAGGGTTCAAGGAAATAGGAGGAAAGATGTCGTGTGGAAGTCTAAGCAATCAACCAAGCCGTCCTGGGCAAGCAGCTTCTTGAAAATCGTAGCAGCTATCCTCGTCATTGGTACGAGTTTAACCGTTGGTTCCGCGTATGCGGAGGATACGGTATCCACGGTTTACCACGTGTATGTGGGCGATAAACATATCGGTTCTGTCGATGATAAAGAACAAGTTGAGACATACATCGATGACCAGATGGCTGAAGCAGAGAAAAAATATAGGGATTACGAGCTTAACATAGAAGAAAAGGTTTCCTTTGTTGAAGAAAAAATGTTTGCGCCGTCTTTTGATAATAAGCAGACCCTGAAAAATTTGGATGACACATTAGCTATAGAAGCGAACGCCGCTGAACTTATGGTGGGCGACGAGACGCTCGGCTATTTTAAAGATCGGAAGCAAGCAAAAAAAGCGTTGTTTAAGTACAAGGCGACATTTGCCGATGCTGATAAGCTGCGCGCGTATGAACAAGCTGAGAACGAAGCGCGCACACCGAAAACAGGCAGCACAATTGTGGCGGATGTCAGCTTATCTGAAGAGGTGACCATTTCCGGCACCACGGTGCATCCGGGTAAGATCATCTCCGTTAAAGATGGCGTCAATCGGCTCGATGACGATAAGGAAGTTAAAACGACGCATAAAGTGAAAAAAGACGACACGATGGATAAGGTGCTGGAGCAATATGATTTATCCCAGACAAAGCTTGAGGACTTGAATGAGTCGCTTGATGGCGAGAAGAAGCTGAAAGCGGGTCAGAGTTTGACAGTGACGACCGAGGAGCCGGTGTTAGAGGTAACGGTAAAAGAAGTAACCTCGGAAACCAAGACGGTCGAGCATGATAAGAAGGTCGTTGAATCGGATTCGCTGTATAAAGGGGAACAAGAAGTCAAGCAAGCAGGAAAAGATGGCAAGAAGGAAATCCATTCTTACGTGCGTACCGTTAATGGGAAGCAGGATGGTCAGGGCACCATGAAGAAGATGACAATTGACGAACCGGTCAAAGAGATTATCCGTAAAGGGACGAAGGAAAAGCCCTCGCGCGGATCCGGCGATTTGGGCTGGCCGGCAGAAGGTGGCTCAGTGACTAGTAAGCAAGGTGAACGCTGGGGAGCACTTCACAAAGGAATCGATATCGCCGGTGTGTCGGACCGCACCATTAAAGCAGCCGATAACGGGGTCGTCAAGTCCGTGGAAAGCGGAGGCGGTTATGGCAACAAGATTGTGATCAACCATAATAACGGCTACAAAACCGTTTATGCTCACCTTGCTTCGACGGATGTCAGCACTGGCGAGACCGTCAGCCGGGGCAGCTCAATTGGTACGATGGGGTCGACAGGCGATTCTACCGGGATCCATCTTCATTTTGAAGTGTATAAGAATGGATCGTTAGTCAACCCGATGACATTTTACTGAATACGATCTACGCCGCGCTCACCCTAGTTGCAGCGCGGCTTTTTTTTATGTACATTAGACGATATAAGACATTTAGCTGGAAATGCGTTAAAATAGGGAGTAGCTATGAAGATGCAGAAAAGGATGTGGATGTAATGGCTCAAAAGATTTTAGTAGTCGAAGATGAGAAGCCTATTTCCGATATATTGAAGTTCAATTTAGAAAAGGAAGGCTATGAAGTCGTTTGTGCATTTGATGGAGACGAAGCGGTTGAGAAATCGGACCAGGAAAATCCTGAGCTGATCCTGCTTGACATCATGTTGCCGAACAAGGACGGCAATGAAGTGTGCCGTGAAATTCGCAAAAACCATAACATGCCGATCATCATGCTGACGGCAAAAGATTCCGAAATTGATAAGGTGCTCGGGCTCGAGATGGGGGCCGATGATTACGTGACCAAGCCGTTCAGCAATCGGGAACTGATTGCAAGGGTCAAAGCGAATCTGCGCCGTCATCAGACAGAGCCGGACGATGGGGTTACGCCTGCGAAAGACATCAAAATCGGCCGTTTAGCGATCCATCCGGATGCTTACACGGTAACCCGTGACGGCGATTACATTGAACTGACCCACCGTGAGTTCGAGCTGCTTCATTACTTAGCCCGTCATATCGGACAAGTCATGACGCGTGAACATTTGCTCGAAACCGTCTGGGGTTATGATTACTATGGCGATGTGCGTACCGTTGACGTTACGGTACGACGTTTGCGTGAAAAAATCGAGGAAAACCCAAGTAACCCAACGTGGATCGTGACGCGTCGCGGCGTCGGTTATTATTTACGAAACCCTGAACAGGAGTAGTTTGTATGAAGAAAGTCGGTTTTTTTCAGTCTGTCCGACTGAAAATCATCCTCGTCTATATCATGCTTCTGTTATTGGGCATCCAGGTGATTGGCGCTTATTTTGCGGATAAACTGGAAGAAAACATGCACGAGAATTTCGAGTCGTCCATTAATACGAATCTTGATGTCATCAAATACAGCTTGAGACAAGCGTTTGAAAATGATGATCGCTCAGAAGACGAGCCTTCTTTGCAAGCGGAAGTCTCAAGCATCATCGACGATTTCAATCCGAACGATATCGTGAAACTTCAAGTCGTTGATAGCAATAGCCGCGTGCTTGCTTCCTTGGGGGACCCTTCGAGTGTCGGCAAAAAGGTGACCGCTCCTAAAGTATCCGAGGCGTTGTTATTCGGTCAGAATAATCCTGAGGAATATACCGATCCGCAGCAGAATCGGCTGTGGATCGGAGCCGAGCCGATCCGGGTCGGACCCGAAGAAGAAGTCGTCGGGGCGATTTATTATCAAGCTGATATGAAGGATATCTATTCGCAGCTCCGGCAAATCAACCGGATTTTTGCCAATGGAACCTTGATTTCGTTAACGATCACCGTGTTGCTCGGTATTTTAGTGGCCCGGACCATTACGAAACCATTGACGGAAATGCGTAAGCAGGCTCAAGTCATGGCCACCGGCGACTTTTCGCAAAAAGTCAACATCCATGGTAATGACGAGATTGGCCAGCTGGGTGAAACGTTCAATGACTTGAATGATAAGCTCAAGCTTTCCCAGGCCACGACGGAAGGGGAACGGCGCAAACTGAGCTCTGTTCTCTCGAATATGTCGGATGGTGTTATTGCGACGGATCGTCTCGGTGCGATCATTCTCATGAATGCGCCGGCATCCTATTTAGTCGGTCAATCATTCGAAGAAGTCCAGGGTCAGTTTCTTATTGATGTACTTAACCTGAATGATGAAATTGCAAACATATCCGAAGTGGAAGATGCCGGCTCGATTATTATTGATATGAGCACAGATGAGCAGCCGTTATTGCTGAAAGCCAATTTTTCTGTCGTGCAGGATGAGTATGAAGAGAAAGATGGTTTTATTACGGTGATCAGTGACGTCACCGAACAAGAACGGATCGAGCAAGAGCGCCGCGAATTTGTCTCGAATGTGTCGCACGAGCTTCGGACGCCTTTGACCACGATGCGCAGCTACCTTGAAGCGCTGACAGATGGCGCCTGGCAGGATCAGGAGATCGCGCCGCGGTTTCTTGATGTTACCCAAAATGAAACGGACCGGATGATCCGGCTCGTCAATGATTTGCTTCAGCTATCGCGCATGGACAATAAAGAAGCCAATCTGCAAAAAGAGCGCGTCGAGTATATCGACTTTTTCCATAACGTCATCGATCGGTTTGAAATGAATAAGCAAGAGGTGATTACGTTCAAGCGGAATCTTCCGGATGAAGCGTTTATCGTATGGATCGATAAAGATAAAGTCACCCAGGTGCTCGATAACGTCATTTCCAATGCGATTAAGTACTCCCCTGAAGGCGGCGAGATCGAATTCCAGGTCAAGAAGGCGAAGAACCGTCTCCAAGTCAGCATTTCCGACCAGGGGATGGGCGTTCCGGCCGATACCGTTGATAAAATTTTCGACCGCTTCTATCGTGTGGATAAAGCCCGGTCCCGCCAGGTCGGTGGCACAGGTCTCGGCTTAGCCATCGCGCGGGAGATCATTGAAGCCCACCACGGTGAAATATGGGCTGAGAGTCAAGAAGGTAAAGGCACGACCGTGTTCTTTACGCTTCCGCTCATCAGTAAGAAGCGGAGGGGTAATCGATGAATTTTGAAACATTGAAATCGGTCATCCTCGTCATTTTAATCATGTTCAGTTTGCTTCTGACCGTCGCGCTTTGGAATTATCAGCCGGAATCGGAACGGATCGAAGATGATAACTATGTAGAGGACTCCGAACTAGCAGGAGCGGAGGCTCAACTCTCTGATATCATTGAGCCGAGCCAAATCATTTTTCACGACAGCAGCAGTTATACGGCTTATGAGGAAAATAATGAGGATGCCGGTGTCTATGAACTGATGCGGGATTGGACGATCTATGATCTTCAGACGCCGCAATCACAGCAAAATACCGAGGAAGAGGACGACGATGCCCCGGCATACCCCGAGGCGAATGAAATGGTCGAACTTGCCTTTTCCACCCCTTTGCCCGCCCAGGTGATCTCTGATATTTTCAGCCTGGAAGGGGAAGGCAGCTACACCACCTCCGCCCGGTTCGATCGGTTGTTTTTCATCATAGATGATGCAAACTCAGAAATAGAAGTCCGATTCATCTCCACGAGCGGCGATCGTGTTATGAGCGGGTTTTTACGTAATGAAAGTGATATAGAAAAATTGACGGATGAATTCGATAATCAAGCAAATAAACAACCCATGTACTTATTCCAGCAGGATTGGGAACGTCGCATTTTCCTGCCGTTTGATAATGTGGAGGTTCCAATCGAAGTCGTGTCACTCAATCGTTTTCCGTTTCTTCCGTTAAAAAACGTTCTCTTTCCCGACCCGTTTGTAGTGCGTGAAAGCCAAACCTCAAGCGGTTCTCAGCGTTTGTCCGATTCATTTCGCTCGGTCAACATTTCCAAAGACGGCAAACTGATGGAATTTGTCAATCCGATCGACGGATACAGTACGATGAACACCTACGAGGTCCTGACAGACAGCATTAATTTCGTGAACGATCACAGGGGCTGGACGGACACTTACAATATTATGGACCTGTCTGGGTCCGAGAACACGATCACCTATCAAATGTACTATAATCAGCTGCCGATTTATAACGGAGCTGGACTTGCATCCATCGACATTCGCTACGCAGAGGAACAGGTGGCCGGCTACAATCGCCCGCTTGTGGAATTGGAATCGCAATTCCCTGCGGATGAGCGAGAGATGGACACACTCGCTTCCGGTGAAGATCTGGAATTCTTCATACAGCAATCGCGCCGGTTCAGTACGGATAATATTGAAGATATCAACGTCGGCTACACGCTTACGCCCCGGGAAGAAGGTTTGGACGTGGTATATGAATTGTCCCCTTCCTGGTTCGTCAAAGTGAATGGCAGCTGGCAGCAAGTCGATACAGATGAGAAAAGTTAAAGGAGGAACGGGCCATGCAATGGGGACAGATTAAAACGTTATTTATCATCAGCTTCCTGGTGCTTGACCTGTTCCTTCTGCAACAGTTTATGGACAAGCAAAGTCAGCAGGGCGGCACGCTGGAAGAGGATACCGTGGAAGACCGCTTGAATGAGCAGAATATCGGAATCTCGGAAGTACCAGAGGAATACAGCAGTCCCTCCTTTATCAGTGCCAGCCGCTCGACGTATAGCGAAGAGGACCAAGAGCAATTGGAGGAGCTGGAGAACCAGAATTATACGCTGGTCGATGAGGACTTGCTCGTCTCGGAATTCCAGGAGCCGGTGGATGTGGATACGAGTGATTCGGATACCATCATAGACGCGGTGCAGGAGAATGTCCCGTTCAGCAGCCAGTATTCGTATTGGGGGATGAACGAAGAGCAGGACACCGTTTTGTTCTTTCAAAAAGCGAACAATCAGACCGTCTATTACAATGAAGGAGGCCTGATTGTCCTGTTTGTGGAAGATGGCCAGATTACACGCTATGCGCAGACACGGCTCGGTGACGTCGAGACGTTGGACGAAGATAAGTCGTTGATTGCACCGTTGAACACTGTGGAGTTATTATTGAATGAAGGCAACATAAGTTCGGGGGATGAAATCACGAATATATCCATTGGGTATCATTCCAAAGCCAACCTTGACCCCGATGACAACAATACGCTGCAGGTGCTGGCGCCAACATGGAAGGTGACCGTCAACGACGAAGACGACTATTTCGTCAATGCAGCGGACGGGGTTATTTTAGAAATTACCGAAAGTGACTTCATTACGAGCACGCTTGATAATATGAGCAGTTTGATTAGTGGGGAAAATGATGTCATCATCAATCCCGACGAAGAAAATCCGGATGAAGACACGAGCGGTCAAAGCAATAACGACGGGGAGAACGATGCCTCAGGCGGCGAAGCGGAAAATACGTCTGAGGCCGACGATGAGTCGACTAACTAAATGGAGTGTAGATAGATGACGTTACGCTTTAGTGTACTCGCTTCAGGCAGTACGGGGAACGCTTTTTATATTGAGTCAGGAGAGGAAAAGATTCTAGTGGATGCCGGTCTCAGTGGAAAAAAGATCGAAGGATTGCTCGGCCAGATCGATGTGACGCCGCACGAGCTCACCAAAATTCTGGTGACGCATGAGCATAGTGACCACATTAAAGGACTCGGCATTATGGCAAGACGCTACAACTTACCGATTTACGCCAACGAGAAAACGTGGCACGCGATGGAACGGCACATCGGGAAGATCTCGCTGGACCAGAAATTCCCTTTCAACATGGAGGAAACCCGCACGTTCGGGAATCTGGACATTGAATCCTTCGCCGTCTCACATGACGCGGCAGACCCGATGTTCTACACCTTCCGCAGTCACGGCAAGAAGGTATCACTGGTCACCGATTTAGGCTACGTGTCAGAACGCATTAAAAAAACCGTGGAAGATGCGGATGCCTTAATCTTCGAAGCGAATCATGACGTCGATATGCTCCGGATGGGCCGCTATCCGTGGAATACGAAGCGGCGTATTCTCGGGGATTCGGGCCATGTGTCCAATGAAGATTGCGGACTTGCATTAAATGATATAATTTCTGATCGCACAAAACGGATTTATTTGGCCCATTTGAGCCAAGATAATAACATGAAGGATTTGGCTCGCATGTCAGTTGAAAACATTTTGAAGGAGCGCGGATTTGAAATCGGCTCCCGCATCCAGCTTCATCATACCGACCCAGCGCAGGCAACGCCGCTTTACGAAGTCGTCTAAAGCGCGTTTAAGGCGTGCAGCCACAAGGAAATAAATAGAGGTATGGCTTAAACAGAATCAGAAAGGAAAGGTGAAAGCTTTGGGATACTATGACGACCATTCCCCCGCTACCCAGCGGAAGCATAATCGCCGTCGGTGGGTCATGCCGACCATTGTCGGCATCATCCTGGGTGCTGTGCTCATCTTGCTTGCGCTCCCAGCATTGGTTCAGACCAACTTGATCCCCTATGATATGACCATCCCCGATGATGAAAGCGGATTGGTGGAAGATGATCAAGGATTGACCGGCACAACGGAAAACATAGAAGTGGACATCACGACGCAAGTGACAGACGTGGTTGAGAACGTCTCCCCCGCTGTCGTCGGTGTTGTCAATATCCAGGAGCGGGCCGAGTTCTGGCAGGACGAAGGCGATAACACAGCCGGTGAAGGCTCCGGTGTCATTTATAAAAAAGCCGACGGCACCGCATATGTCGTCACCAATTATCATGTCGTCCAGGGCGCCGATGAACTCGAAGTTGTGCTATCCGATGAAACGCGCGTCAGCGCCAAGATGATCGGAAATGATGAATTCACGGATCTCGCCGTATTGGAAATGTCAGCCGAAGAAGTGGGCGAACCCATCAAACTGGGAAATTCCGATGACATCAACGTCGGCGAGCCGGCGATCGCGATCGGGAACCCCCTCGGCCTCCGGTTCTCCGGATCGGTCACCAAAGGCATTATCAGCGGCAAACAACGCGCCATCCCGCAGGACTTGAACGGAGACGGGCAGCCAGAGTGGCAGGCGGAAGTGATCCAGACCGATGCCGCCATCAACCCCGGTAACAGCGGCGGCGCCCTGATCAACATGAACGGGCAGCTGATCGGCATCAACTCCATGAAAGTAGCCCGGGCCGCTGTCGAAGGCATCGGGTTTGCGATTCCGATCAACACAGCCAAGCCGATCATTGATGAACTCGAACAAACCGGCCAGGTCGATCGTCCTTACATCGGCATCGAAGCGTACTCCTTAAGCGATGTGCCGAGCTCAGAATGGGATGAAACCTTGAATCTTCCTGATGATGTCGAAGGCGGCTTGTACATTCGCAGCTTAGAGCAGATGTCACCCGCAGCGAAAGCAGGTTTAAAACCGTTAGATGTCATCGTACAGCTTGATGATCAAAAGGTGAATAACATTCTCGAGTTGCGCAAATATCTGTACAACGAAAAAAATCCAGGCGACGAACTGGAGATCACGTACTACCGTGATGGTGAACAAAACACGACGACCGTCACATTAGGCACACAAAATTTCTAAACAGGTAAATGAAATGCCGCAGTTAATCGCTGCGGCATTTTTTAATGGGGATAACACTTATGTTTATCCACAGCCTGTGCATAGACATGAGGATAAATCAGCATATTTAGTAGCGAACACCAATTCTAATACTAAATAGCTGAAATCCCATGTGTGAATGTGGATGAAATGTGTGGAAAACCTGTGTAAAGACGTGCATAACCTGTGCATAGCGGGCTGTAAACAGAGCCTGTGCATAACTTTGTGGATAATGTGGGTAACTAAATCCGTTACTTGTAAAACTTACCTGTGGATTGTTTTTTTAGTGACGTTATCCACACCCATGAGGCCTGTGTGGGCATTAATTTTTCATTTTAATTGCATTTCCCTTACAATGGGGATAACCATATAAAAGACGGAGGCGAATGACGTGATTGATCTACGAAGCGATACCGTAACCAAACCGACAGAAGCAATGAGACAAGCAGCCTACGACGCCGAAGTCGGAGATGATGTGTACGAAGAAGACCCTACGATCCACCAGCTCGAACATAAAGCTGCCGAACTGCTCGGCAAAGAAGATGCCCTGTTTGTGACAAGCGGCACCCAAGGCAACCAGATTGCCGTGCTCACCCATTGTAATCGCGGCGATGAAGCCATCATGGAGGCGAACTCCCATATCTTTATGTACGAAGCGGCTTCCGTATCAGCATTAGCCGGTGTGCAGCCCCGCACTTTGAACGGCACACGCGGCGCCATGGATCCATCCGATGTGGCCGCAGCCATCCGACCTCACGACATCCACTTCCCGGAAACCGGTTTGATTTGTCTGGAGAACACCCATAATCGCGCAGGCGGCGCACTCCTCCCAATCGAAAATATGAAAACCATCTATCAAATCGCAAGCGAGCACCATATCCCCATCCATTTAGACGGCGCCCGGCTGTTCAACGCCTCGATCTCATCCGGCTTCCCCGTGCAAAAATACGCGGAGCTGACCGACACCGTCCAGGTCTGTCTGTCCAAAGGATTAGGCGCTCCCGTCGGTTCAGTGATTGCCGGATCGGAAGCCTTCATCGCCCGCGCCCGCAAATGGCGCAAGCGCCTCGGCGGCGGGCTTCGTCAGGCTGGTGTCCTTGCTGCGCCCGGGCTGGTCGCACTAACGGATATGGTTAATCGCCTGGCTGAAGACCAGAAGCACGCGGAAATCCTGGCCCGCGAATTAGGAAAAATCGACGGTGTGGAAATCGAAAACGAAGTCGAAACCAACATCGTCCTCGTCAACGTCAAAAACCTCGGGTATACATCCGAGCAATTCCTCACCATGCTGAAGGAAAACGACATCCTGGCCGCCCCGTTCGGCCCGCACACCGTGCGATTCGTCACCCATTACGGCATCAGCCGCATGAACATCAACAGCGTCATCGAACACGTCGCAGCCGTACCTCAGACCCAATAAAGACCATCCAGCCGGCAATCGCACTGGCTGGATGTTTTTATACCCGCTCATCGTGTAAAATAGAAACAAATTCAACGAACGGAGGGACCGTTTATGAACATCACCATCCTGAGTGTCGGCAAACTGAAGGAAAAATATCTCATCCAGGGCATCGACGAATACGTCAAGCGGCTCAACCCCTACGCCAAAGTCACCATCACCGAAGTCCCCGACGAAAAAGCACCCGAAAACCTGAGCGAAGCCGACAAACTCGAAGTCAAACAAAAAGAAGGCCAACGCCTCCTCAACAAAATCAATAAAGACAGCTACGTCATCACCCTAGAAATCGAAGGCAAACAACTCACCTCCGACAAACTCGCCAAAAAATTCGACGACCTCGCCACCTACGGCAACAGCCACATCACCTTCATCATAGGCGGCTCCCTCGGCCTAAGCGAAGCCGTCCTCAGCCGCAGCGACTTCGCCCTGTCCTTCTCAAAGCTGACGTTCCCGCACCAGCTGATGCGTTTGATGCTTGTGGAGCAGGTTTATCGGTCGTTTAAGATTTTGAGGGGGGAACCGTACCATAAGTAAATGAGGTTTTTATAAAAACTTTGTTTTTTTTTTGAAAGCATAAAATGAATACTCAGAAAAAGTAATATATGGTAAAATTGTGCTACATTTAATAATCTTTTGGGGGATAATTATGGGTATAATGCAAGTCAACCAAATAAGAAATCGCTTATTTGAAGAGTACACAGGACTTATAGATTTAGAAGATGCACATGATAGAAACAAAGAAAACTTTTTTTTAACAAGGGCACTCGCTTCTTATGCCATACAGTGTCTTTGCGAAGGAGAAAAAGAGGAATTTGCAAAATCTATCACTGATGGGTCAAGAGATAACGGAATAGACGCCATTTATTTTGATAAGGATTATGAAGAGTTATTCATTGTACAATCTAAGTGGAATCATAAAGGTGATTCTGAACCAGATTTAGGGGAAATAAAAAAATTTGTAGATGGTGTAGAAGACTTAATAAGCTTAAAGTTCCATAAGTTCAATGAAAAGGTAAATGAAAGAAAAGAAGAAATCAAAGGCTATCTGTTAAATCCTAAAACAAAATTAAAAGTGGTTTTAGCATATACCGCAAACAATTTATCAGATGATTCAAAAAATTGTTTTGATGAATTATTACAAAGACAAAATGATTCAAGTGAAGGAACCTTTCTAGAAATAATGAATCAGTCACGGTTACATGCATCACTTATTGATTCATCTAGTAGTGAACCTATAAATATTCAAGAGCTGTATTTAACTGAATGGGGAAAAAGAACAGAACCGAAGCTTGCATACTATGGACAAGTAGATGCTAAGCAAATTTCTGATTGGTGGAAAATGTATGGGAATAGACTTTTCACAAAGAATATAAGGAAGCTACTCGGAGATTCTACCATCAATGAAGAAATAAGGAACACAATAGATGTGGACCCCGAAAACTTCTGGTACTACAATAACGGAATTACAATTATATGTGATGATATATCCAAACGAAGAGTTAATGGTGACAATAGAGACTTTGGAGTATTTGATTGTGAAGACGCATTTATTGTCAATGGTGCTCAGACGGTGGGGACTATAGGTAAATATTCGGTATTAGAAGATGAAATGGACACCCTGGACAATGTGAAAGTATTTGTAAGAATAATCTCACTAAAAGACACAGGTGAAGACAGTACAGGTGTTGATAAAAAGTTTGCTGAGAATGTAACAAAAAACAATAATAGACAAAATAAAATACAAAATAGAGATTTTGTATCGTTAGATGAACAACAAAAACGCATTGCGAGTGAACTAGCTGTAGAAGGTATATACTATCACGTTATGAGGTCTGATGAAGTCACAACCGATGATATCAATTTTGATTTAGAAGAGAGTACAGTTGCTTTGTCTTGTGCGAGTGATATAGATGCTGCAACATTAGCACATAGAGAAACAGGGAAAATATGGAGCGACTTGAACCACAGTCGTTATAAGAAGTTGTTTAACCCTAGTGTTACGAGTTTCTATGTATGGAATACGGTTAAAATATATAGGGAGATTTCTGCCTCTATTCACAATCTTAAAGAAGAAGTAGAAAATGAACAGGAAGCAATACTCACTTATGGTGAAGAACTAATAGCGTGTTCAATTTTTAATCACATCGGGACAAGTAAAATAGGGAAATACAACATAGATACATCTGAATTCTTTTCCTCTGTAAACTTAGACAAACTTGTTCAGTCTAAATTAGCAGCAATAATTGATATTATAGATGAATATGGGAACAATATTTCCAATATATTCAAGAACTTTGCTCATTCTAAAGATATTTTTGAGAGAGTACAACACAGTTCCTCAGACGTAGATGTTTCACCTGCCGTTGCAGATGTAAGTATAGACAGCGTTATTGAAACAAAATTTCAAGGTAAAAATAGGGTGAAAGCCAGGTTATATAATTTCGATAATAAAGTTAGTGGTGACGAACTGGCTGTTAGGGGATTTAGTTATTGGTTGGAGAATATCTATGACCCTAATTCTCATGAAATAGGAATTGTGTCAAATATACATTTCTATCTTAAAGGTGAATCTGACAGAAATCAGAGATTTTTGTTTAGGATAAAGTACGGAAAAGAATTAACTATTGAGTTTACCCATAATAGCTATGGTATCAACTATACTAGTCTTCTATTTGAAAAGGAAAATTTCCAGGAATGGTTGACTAGAAAAACAGATGATAACCTCTTATCTATTAAATCAGAAGAAGATTTGAAGTTCTTTCAGGAAATAAAGGAATTCATATAAAAAAAAGATAGAATAAAAGTTTCATCACAATGCATAAAACCCCGAACTATCATTCGAATTTCCCTCATGGGTTTCGAGATAGTTCGGGGTTTTTTAAGAAATCAGGATATAGAAAAGATATCGACCTGTGTACTACTATTTTTTTCTTCTTTATCTTTGTCATCCACTTCTTCATCAACAGGTAGCCAGTGTTCGTTTTTTTCTCTTATTTGTCTCATTTCATCAGTGAACAAGGTATTTTTTTTACTTTGTATTTTATAAATTTGTTCCCTATGGAAATCAATATCTTTAAAGCGCTCTTTAATAGAATCAATAGGGCCAATTTCACCCCCAATCCAATTTCTATTTAGGATTTCACTGACAATATAGGAGGTTCCACTACCACCGAATGGGTCAAATACGGTATCTCCTTCTTTAGAAGACATGCTTATTACCCTTTCAAGCAAGTTAACAGGTAACTGGTTACTATCTCTAGTTTTATATTTCTTGTGCCTTACAGGAGAGACATCTTTCCAAACGTCAGGCAATGAGAGTCCCTTTGGATTTAATTTATTTTTGTAGCCTCCGTAGTCTTTAATATCCGCGCCGCATTTTTTGCAAATCTCTAAGGGGATTCGCTCTTGCTTAAATGTATTGGGTTTTTCTCCTTTAACATAATATAACAACGAGTAATGTGCGGGATAAAGTCTATTCGCAATAGGTAAGCTATACTTTATATCTACAGCAATCCAGTGTCTAAAGTTGAGGTATTTACTTAGTACTTCTGCACTATAGGTATTCCAAGATGGGAGGTTCCATAAGAAGAATGCTCCTCCCTCTTTTAATAAATCAATGCAACCAAGTATCCATTCCTCAGTCCATTTTTTATATTCTTCCTTCGACAATTTATCATTCATTTTGGATTCATAATTTTTATCGAGGTTAAATGGTGGGTCTGCAAATATCAAGTCTACAGATTGTTTCGGTAAAGACTTAATAAGTTCTAAACTGTCCTCTTGATACAATTTTCCAAGTTTAGTCTCGAATTTAGGCTGGAAGGCAGAATGACTCTGTTCCTTTTCATTATTAAAGTCTTTCTGTATTATTTCACTTATTTGTTTTGAGTTATTACTAATTAAGTCAAGTATGTTGGAGTCAATAACTCCCATCTTGATTCTGAATTCGATTTCACTCAAGTCAGCTTCCTCTAGAATTTTTTCTAAATCTTCACTGTGTGGAAATATGGAATTTTCATTGTAATATCGTAATTTTGGTACTCTGATATTTGTTCTCTTTGCAAATTCTTTGAGGGTCTTATTATCAGTAATATTAAGTACAGAAAAAAGCTTTTGATTATTCATAGGTGCACCTCCAAGTGCTTTAACAATAGTAATTTTATCATTTAATCACAGTTAAGTTAAGGTAAACAAATATTCGAATTTTTTCCATCCAATATGAGGTTGGGGATTAAGTTTGACAACTTCTGCCCACTCAGGTACACTTTTTGTAATCCTGATGGAAATTAAATCCAAAGGGATTACAAAAGAGGGAGTGGGAAAAATGAAAATTAAAGATATCGAAATCTTAATGGATAAGGGAAATCACAAACAATTTAGTGAGAGTATCATTCAAGAAATAAAGGATTCAATTTTATTAATGGAAAACCCAAGTGGAACTGGAGTATTCAAGCTTTATAATGGTAAAAAGGCGAACGGTGTAAAACCAATAAAAGATTCATTCATGACTAGACTAAAGGACAATGGTTGGATTCTGGAACATAGATTAGATGTTGGCGTAACAACAAAGAGACCTGGTCCAATTGATGCCGTGTTCCCCGTTGAAAATCAATACTTTGCAGTCGAATGGGAGACGGGGAATATTAGCTCATCTCACAGGGCACTGAATAAAATTTTCACTGGTATATTGAATAGAAAATTAATTGGTGGAGTACTAATACTTCCTTCCAGGGAGATGTACAATTATTTAACAGACAGAGTTGGGAATTTTAGAGAGCTTAGTCCTTATTTTGATGTTTGGTCTAAGGCAGATTATCCGGTAGATAAGGGTTTTGTTGCTGTAATCGAGATAGAACATGGAGAGCTTACTAATGACGAGAATTTGCAAATTAAGAAAGGTACTGACGGTAGAGCTTTAATTTAGTGTGCAACGTTTGGTGGTTTACAAGGTTTTGATGCCCCTCCTTTATAATCAATTCTAGTTAATAATATATATTTGTCTTTCTAGGTAACTACTATTGGACCAAATAAATATTAAATATATATTATTTAAGAGAATGTATTACTGACCCTCTTAATGTGTGAGGGATAAGGAGGAGAACAATGAGTTATTTTGGTTCGGAAAACTTTTCTATTTTTATGTGGAAGCAATATGAAATCGATATTGATGAAGAGCAAGTTGGAGAAGAAAGTATTTTGTTGTATAAAGAAGAGTTAGATGAAGGCCTTGTTTCTAAGGAGATGTTGGAATTCACCCCAGACCTAGTATTGGTACAAACGTGTTCCTATGAAACAAAAGTAAATGAGTGGATAGTTAGTGTGGCTGCAGATGCCGATACTAACTATCCACTCTTTTTAATTTGCTTGAAAGACGGTAAAAAGATTTATGAAGAACTGCTGTCTAGGGGTGAGGAGGAATAGAGAAATGACTAACCATGAAGTTATTATGGATGCAAAATGGTACAGGACAATTAGTGAATTAGAAGAACGTTCTTATCAAGAGGTTATGTTTGATATGGAGGACATTTCATTTGCGTACTTTTTAGCCAGAGACGGAATTAATGAAATAGAAATAAAAGTATGTCTTGAAAGTAGTAGCTTCTACCAAAGAGATATTGGTTGCGAGGATTGGTGGTATGTTGATTTTATAGAACCAACCATTTATCAGTGAGGGGTAATAATGAAGGGGAATAACCATCTATTTCCCTTCTTTTCTTATTAAATCTCCCATCGACTAGCTTAATATAGTAGGTTGAGACATCAATTAATATTATTAGAATGGAAGATGTAGTAAAATAATTGACTAGACTAGGATTGTATTTTTTTTGCTTCTCCCTACTAACCTAAGACAGGAGATAAGATATGAATTTAAAAGAGACGGTTACAATGTACCAAATTTCGAAAGAACTTGCATTTGAAAGTAATAAAGACTTTGTGATGAAAGAAGAGGGACTTGTGAAAATAATAGAAGAAAGGAGAAATTCGTTTGACAACTTCAAAAATGACCAGGTGAGAAAATTAACAGTACTTCTCCAGGTTAAAGGGATAGATAAAAACGCAATAAAGAGTGGCAGAGAGTTTGCCATACCACTTGATTCAAAGAAATACATAAAATATTTACTTTTAAACTTTACTTCGCCAGCAGTAAAAGCAATTAGAGATTACGGATTAGAAAGTTTACCTCATTCCCAATGGAGGGAGTTAATAAATGGGCTGGTTGAATATAGCACGAAAGATATTACGGATAAAAATCAAAAAGAGAAAATCAGAAACAGGATTTTTGCAGAGCATCAATATTTTTCAGCTGAAAATCATAACCGTTTAATTGATAAATTTAGTTGGTTGTTAAAGAAGGCAGAATTGAGGTATGGAGCCTTTGAAAATTTAGGTCATAGTACAGGGCCCGATGGTTTAACTGATGAAAGCGCAGTTTCAAGATTACTTAATGAAAATGATGTAATGGAACTGTATGACTACTTGGAGAAAAAGATATATCAGTGCTTTATTGAATTCGATGAAGTGGTAGATACCTTTAGTGAAATTCGACATGAGGAAGTTGAAGATAAAGTAATCCAAGCTATTGATGAGGATGAAAATCCCAATAGTATAACCTATGAAGATAGTAAAATTGTGTTGGAAAACGCTCTAAGAGAGCTTCATAAATAATGTATAAAATTAGCCGCCATATTCTATGGCGGTTTTTTGTTTGTTTTTAATTAGTAGGGGGGGAGAAAAAATTTTTCCTCCCCTACTAATTGTTTTTTTATTCCCTTGATATGATTTATTACAGGAAGTGATTAACAAAGAAAAAATTAATTAATGGAGGTAAAGCAAATGCATGTCACAAGAGAAAGAAATAACCACCAAGTCGCAGTATCATCTTTAACCAAGTCAAGGAACGACCATTATGACGGTGTCAACGCAATCTATCGTCTAGCAGCTCAGGTTCCGATTCCTAAGGGGACTTCTTCTGATGGAATGCAGAGACTAATTAAACGATTAGTAAGGGACCTTTCAGTTCAGAGAGTGCTTGCGAATCGAATCAACATTCATGAAGGAGTATTAGAGATTGACTTCTATCCTAAAGGTTTTCAAATGGTAATGACTAGAGGTCAATACGCTGGTTTGCAACTAGAGTTCGCAGAGTTCCTTAATCAGTCAAATATCTCTGGAATAAGTATACAAGATGGGTGTTACATGGATGACCCTGAATGCTCGGTAAGAACAGTAAGTAATGAAAGTATTAATTTTTTCCCGGAGTTTAATTACAAGTGCTTTGGAGCACCTGAAAACGAACCTATCGAGATAATTAATTGCTGTTTATTTAAGGCATATGGGGAGGTGGCGTAGTGGCCCTAAGAAAAGTAAAGAGACCTGAACTAAAAGGTGAAAAAGCATTCAATGAGCGGAGAAGAAAAGAAAGAAGCTTGGAAAATAAGCAAGAGAAGTCTATGGATGTTGTAACTAAAGACGACTCCAAGGGACCAAATGAACCTAATTCCAAGAAAGATTTTTTAAGTAAATACTCATTGAGCAACATCAGATTGCTTAAATCATCAGATTACCTTAAAAACTTGCTACAGGAATTAGAAGATAAAAATAAGCTCAGCTTGTTAATAACGGCTGTAAATATGGTTGCGAGGGAGGGAGAAAGAAAAGCTCTCTTTTCAGCTTTAATGGAATATGCCCGTGAACTGCCTAGAAGTACGTCAATTGAGATTTTTGACTCAACTGAACCTATATGCGAGTCGTTAGTCCCAGGAGATTTACTACTAGAACTGGAACAAACCTTAAACGTTGGGAAGGCAGAAGAAAGAGGTTTTCTCTATGACGAGAAAAAGAACCGCTATTTCTTCAATGCCAATGTTTTTGCAAGACATTTTTTAAAGAGAAGTCATGTTCGTTCAACAAAAGGTGGAAGGCTTTTTCTATACAACCAAAAGGGAGTATATGAAGAGCTTTCTGAAGTGAATCTTGGGAACATAATACGGCAAGTAATGCATGAAGGTATAAGTAACAGTTGGAAGAGCACGTATGAAACAGAAATATTTAAAGTTCTGCAACGTGAAGCACAGATGGTTGATGAAATGGACTCGAAACGTAATTTCATCAATGTCAAAAATGGCATGGTTGACCTTTCTACTTACAAATTAGTGGAACATTCTCCTGACTTCAATTCTACAGTTCAAATCCCAATCTACTACGATATAGAAGCAATAGCACCTAAGTTTGAGAGATTCATGAGTGATATTACGCTCAATGACGAAGAACTAGTTGCTGTTCATCAAGAATTGATTGGATACTGGCTTACTGGAGAAACGAAAGCGGAAAAAGCGGTCTATTATTACGGAAGTGGAGCCAATGGAAAAAGCGTGTTGGCTTCCGTTGTAACCCAATTAGTTGGTTCACAGAATGTTAGCAATGTGCCACTATCCGACTTTAATGTACCCTTTGGTTTGGAGAACATAATTGGAAAGTCTCTTAACATTTCCGCTGAGAACGAGATGGGTGGTAAAGCACTCAAAACAGAGAATTTCAAAGCAATAGTAAGCGGAGATAAAATGAATATAAATATCAAATATCGTTCTCCTATCAGTTATCGTCCATACTGTCGTCTAGTCTTTTTAGTCAATAATCTACCTGACTCCTCAGATGTAACAGCAGGCTACTTTCGAAAGGTTATGATTGTTCCATTCTCTAGGACCTTTAAAAATAAAGAACAAAACGTTTACTTAAAAGAAGAACTGCTGAAAGAACTTCCCGGAATATTTACATGGGCACTTATTGGCCTAAAGCGGTTGAGAAACAACAACTATAGATTTAGCCCATGTAAAGCGATTGAAGAAACCGAACGTACTTACATGGACGAGCAAAATCCGGTGAGAGATTTTTTTCACTCACATGTATCTTTGGAGGAAGGAGCACGCACTAAACAGTCGGATTTTTACAACATTTACACTAAATGGTTACAAGTGCAAGGGATTGACGATAAGGGAACCAAATCACGTCAGGTATTTTGGCGTTATTTCAAAGTAATTTTAGACAATGAAGATATTCCCATTGTAAAGAAGAAAGTTAAAGGAACCATTTACTTTGATGGTATGAAGGTAAGGGATATAGAGGTTTATAAGCCCAATTCTCTAAATGGAATCTTCACTTAGTTATAAGGGGGAGTAGGGGGCGTGGGAAAATAAAAAAACATGGTAAGATAACCGAACATAAAAAACACCTAAAGAAGTTTTGTTTAAGCTAACCACCCTTCCCCCCTGTATCTTACACGGAAATAAAATATATATTATTACATTGAATAGGAGAGCTCTATCATGGAAAAAAAAGAAGCAGTATGTGAATACGAAAGCCTAGTAGATATGCTGGCAGAAATGGTTACAACCTACCTAACTAAGCAACCAAAAGGAGAGGGTATGAATGAATAATCCAAATGAAATTGCACAGCAGAATCTGCCAAACATCGTGATTTACTCTAGAGATTCTTCCAAGTCACACCCATTAAAACAGAAACGTCAAAAACAAAGTGTCCAAGAATTGAAAGCAATGTATGAACAAGCAGGATATAGTATCAGTAATATCTACTTAGAACCTTTTTTAACATCATATGAGAAAGAGCGGCCAGTTCTACAGCAAATGATTAAGGATGCAGCTAGTGGCTTGTTCCATGTTGTCCTTGTTTGGGATGTTTTCACACTTGCTTCTAATGGAGAACAGCTCCAACAAATAGAAAGAGAACTTACTAGTTATGGAGTTGAGATTTGTTCATCAACCGAAGAGTTCGATACATCTACTCATAAAGGAAAAAAAGTGTTTGAGTGCATGTGTAAACTACTAAATACTGACCATCTATATTTTTCAGCGTTGCAAAGTATCCCTTTGTCACAAGTAGCACGTTGGTTTTTAGAAGATGATAGCAAGAAAAATGTGGGGGGGAGAAGAACATGAAGAATGTATTGAGCAATACGTTGAATAATTCATCACATGTAACAACAAAGGTAGCCGCTATATATGTCAGAGTTTCTACAAAGGAACAGGCAGAGGAAGGTTATAGTATTGATGAACAGGTTCGGACGTTGAAAGAGCTTTGTGAACGTGAGGGATACAAGGTTTTCAAAGTCTATAGTGACAGAGGGATAAGTGGCAAGGCTATGAAAAACAGACCTGGTTTACAAGAATTACTCAGGGATGCTAGTCAAAAAGCATTTAATACAGTTTTGGTTTGGAAGCTAAATCGTCTATCCAGAAAGAGTTTGGACCTTTTAAGCGTTATTGATTTATTGAAAAAGAATAACATAGCATTCCGCTCCGCTACCGAAAACTATGAAACTGAAACTCCAGGAGGAGTCTTGCAGTTTCAAATGATGGCAGCTGTTGCAGAATTTGAAAGAGCTAATATAGCTGAAAATGTAAAGATGGGGATGAAGGCGAGAGCCAGAGAAGGGTCTTGGAATGGGGGCCAAGTGTTGGGCTACGATGTAGTAAGCACTCCTAGTGAAAATAATTATAAGAGGAAGTTTTCTAAACTTGTTCTTAACGAATTAGAAGCTCAAACAATCCGTAGGATTTTCAGTCTCTATACAAGTGGAATTGGATATAAATCAATCGCTAATAAGCTAAACAAAGAAGGGCATCGGACTAAAAAAGATAAAGATTTTTCTATAAACGCAGTTAGAACCATCTTAACCAATCCCCTTTATGCAGGCTATATTAGGTACAACGTTCGTAGGGATTGGAATGAAATGAGAAGAAATAATATTAACCCTAACCCCATCATTGAGAGAGGACGGCATGAGCCAATTATCTCTGAAGAAACATGGGAGAAAACAAAAAGTATAATGAAAAGTCGAGGCGGCCGCCCAAACCGTATTCATAGTGGTGAGTTCCCCTTGACGGGTATTTTAAAGTGTCCTGTCTGTGGAGCAGGGATGGTCATAGGAAGGACAACAAATACGAATAAAGATGGAACGAAGAGGATACTTGAGTATTACGTGTGTGGAGCTTGGAAAAATAAAGGTACAGCTGTATGTCGTTCCAATAGTATTAGAACAGATTATGCGGATAAGTATGTACTTGAAAAGCTATCGAACATTGCTAAGAAAGACAAGCTGATAAAAGACATTGTTGATAAAATGAATAATGGAAATCTAGAAAGGCTGGCTCCTCAAAAACATGAATATGAAACACTCAAGAAAAAATTAGAAGCTATAGAAGCTCGTAAGGATAAAGTATTGGGGTTATATGAGGAGGATATAATTACGAGACCAGAACTTTCAAGTCGATTAACTAAGATTAACGAAGAAAAGGAATCCCTAGAGGTAAGGTTATCACCACTCGCACAGCAATTGAGTCAGGATAGTCAACCGGAAATTTCATTTGATATGGTAAGGGAAGTGATGAAGAACTTTGTGCAGGCATATAAAGAATCTATGTCCCGAGAACAAAGGAAGCACTTACTGCACCTACTCATTGATACGATAACGGTTGATGAAGATAGAAAGATTGAAACAATAAGGATTCAACTTAATAAGCAAGTAGCAAGTCACTTCACCATTAAAGGGGGAGCAGATTCATCCATTAGCGATGAGTTTGCTCCCCCTTTTTCTGTGTTTTTAGATATTTAATACCTAAATGGAGGGGTTTTAATGAGCGTTATAGATGTATTTTGGGAATTTATTTATGAGCATCATCCTCAATTAGCTTTTAATGATTGGTTGGTGGATAGTCAACTTATGAACGTCGAGGAAATAGTAAACGCAGAAGTCAGAGAACTAATTCCACACCGTCTAAAAGAGGTGAATTGTATAGTCTATTTCTATGAAGGGGGGACAAAGAACGTAGTTTACTTATTGCAGGACAAGCAAGGCAAGCAGAATATTGCTATCGGATTACTAAAGAATGATGAATTGGTGGATGCAGTCAATTTGTCATAATGCCATAATCAAAACCTTATAAGATGTTCCGTTGAGAATTCACCCTAGGCGTATTCTCTTTTTTAATGGAAAAAACCAATTTTAGGAGGTGATTTTATGAAAGCTGTGGAGTTATTTAAAGCAGGAGTAATGTTTGGTATTTCAATCTATGTGTATGTAAAAGAGCAATTATAAATTGAAGAGAAGGGATGGAAACCTATGCAATATTTCGTGATAGGAACTGCTGTTGGTATTGCTGTATGTGTGATAGTTATTCATAGCAGAGGGTAGGGGGAGAAGTGTGATAAAAATTCATAGTTATAGCGAACTGTTAAAGGTAACTTCAGTACTTCCGGGTGAGTTTGCTAAGTATATTGAAAAAGAGTTTATTCATTTATATGAGTATTTAGGTTATGAAGAGAAATTGGGGGAGTTTATACTCCCTACCTATCAAGCTATGATAATATTGGATTATAAAGCAGAAATAAACCAATTATTAACAGAAAAAAAGGATATAGAATTTGAAGAAGAAGTTATATTCTCAAATTTTACTGTATTAAGGTTCGGTGTCTTTCAAGTTGAAGATGTGCAACTTTGCTACTGCATAGTAAATTAATTTCAAATAAGGAAGGGTGTTAGCAATAGATAATGTAGACTCATCTATTCTAAATCGTTTACGTGAAGAACCTCCAGAAGGCTGTTCTGTTGTACCGGGAAGCACACCAGTAATAGCTTTCGGAAGATTTAAGCATGCAGAAGTAGCAACTATAAGCTTGAATCCTAGTCATCGTGAATTTGAACTTGTCAGAGGTCAAAGAAGGTTTCATACATTAGAAAGCTTAGGGGTTAGAGAGCATAACGAAATTACAGAATCACATGCTTTACAAATACAAGACTATTGCGAAAGATATTTCGAACGACCAGGAATTGTCTACAAAGATTGGTTTGACAGAGTATCTGACTTCTTAAAAGCGTCAAGTGGTTATGATTATTATGATGGAACAGCATGTCACCTTGATTTAAGTCAGTGGGCCACCAGTGAAGTGTGGGGGAGATTAACCTCGAAACAGAAAAAATCCTTAGTTAGTACAAAGGATTTGTTGGCAAGTATATTAAGTAATGGGAACATACACACGTTATATTTAAATGGAAAAACTACGTCTAAAGAAATATTTAAATACTTGAAAGTAAGTCCGAAAAAAGTAATCCTCCGTAACACTATTCAAGGGGGAAAATCTATGCTTAAATTGGAGGGTTATACTGCTGATATTGAAAAGATATCAGGTACACTGCTAAACTCTCCAATTAGATTAATAGGTTGGAATTTATACTTGAAATATACTGATACAGAAGGTATTGAAATGCTCTCAAATTGGGTGAAAAACCAAACCCAACAATGAAAATTTTACTGAGGAGATTTTTATGAAAACAAGATTTGAAAAATGGATAGATGAGAACAATGTTAAAGGAGACGCTAAAGACCTTTTCAACGAATCGGTTCTATGCTATAAAATATCTGCATATAGGGCATCTTTCATTATGGGGTATTTAGGGCTTCAGACCATCCTAAGGGAAAGGTTACTTAACGCTCAAAACAAACCCGATAATATCCCTCAAAAGATGTGGACTGATAGATTA
This sequence comes from Thalassobacillus sp. CUG 92003, assembly GCF_013618635.1. Taxonomy (GTDB): domain Bacteria; phylum Bacillota; class Bacilli; order Bacillales; family Halobacillaceae; genus CUG-92003. The sequence goes on from NZ_JABLSJ010000002.1 coordinate 29,998, forward strand.
AATGATTTAAAGGATGAAAAAATTTGGGACAGTACAGTTTTTGATTTTGTAAATAGGCAAAGCCCGGATAATCCGTTCTTAATTAATGATGATATTAGAACTCAATATTCCTACTGGAAAACAATTAGAAATGATTGTGCTCATGCTAAGAATAATATTATTAGTTATCCACATGTTGAATCATTTTGGTTGTTTATTGAATCTAATTTAAGCAAATTCGTAGTAAATGGAGGAAAGAGTGGACTTTTAGAAAAGATTAAAAAACACTACGATTCAAAATATACACCTCCAAATACAGATGTTTCACCACTAGTAAGGGAAATTCCTCATGCAATGACAAATGGGGATATATCTTTGTTTCTGAAAGAAGTGGATGATTATTTTGAAGAAGAAACCATTAGTTTCGAGGTATTTGATGGTGATAGTATTACTTATCAATTTTGGAATTATATTGCATACTCACCTTCTCAAGTATTGAGAGAAGGTTTCCTGGAATTCATTAAGAGTGATTGGGATATCTTTAGAAAATACATTGTGGTTTTTGAAGATAAATTAAATGAAATCTCAAGCGATGATAGTTTTATTAGAGAGTTCTGGAAAGATGAAATATGGAAACTATTCATTTGGCAAGACACTGACGGATGGAAGATGGTAAAACGGTTGGTAGATAATCAAATTATCCCAACTAATGAAGTAGATGATTTTATTAAAACATTGTTCAAGAAAACAAAAACAAAAAGTATTCCTGAAGATTTCATCATAGAATTCCTTAAAGATACGGAGTATTTTAACCTATTAAGAAAATTCTTGTTTGGTGAAAGAAAAATGTCAACACCACCTAATGGAATAGACTTTGCTAATAGAAGGTGGAAGTTAATTAGATTTTATTTGTTCCATATGCCCCTTGATGCTCTTATTGTTTCTGAGCTAAATAGCGCCTTTCTTGCTTCATCCTATGGAACATTTAATAGACAAATGACCGAACTATTTAAACAAGATGAGGATTTTAGTAGGCAGTATAAAGAGATACTTGAGGAGAAACAACTTACTGTTCCTTCCATATTGGAAGAGTCCGAAATAATGGAAGAGGATACTGATTAGATAAAGGGACCTTTTTAGGTCCTTTGTTATTTAAACCTCATTTAGATATATTACGGAGAACCGTATCATAAATAAGCGCAGTAAGAGATTATTGATACGTGATGTTTTCTCGCTAAAAAAATATAGTGTATTAATTGTATTACAACGGAATCAAGAGTAATAATAGCCGACCACCCATATGACCAATTTCATTTTAGTGAAATATACCTTTCACTATGGCTGTAAAAGTTAAATAAGGAAGTTTAATTGTATTGGCAGTAAATTGTTCAAACGTATAATTATTAAAAAAGTAGGTGGGGTTGTTGAAAATCTTGAAGATTTTTCTAATTATCGTATCGAGTAGCATTGTAATATATTTAGGAGTGGCATATGGATTAACACTATTTAACTCTGTATAAGAACCATCCGGTGATTTGCAAAACCTTAAGTTTAAGGATTTGGAAACGAATGGACAACAATCTAAAGAATTGGAGGAATATCAAACAAGAGATGGTTCCAGCTTGACTTACCGCTACTATGATTCAACTGCTGAGAACATTTTGATTCTTATTCATGGTTCGGGTTATCATAGTGAATATTTAGAACCGCTGGCAACGAATCTATCTCAAGAGGGCGTAGCTTCAGTTTATACTCCAAACTTGCGAGGACACGGACCAAATCCTGAAAAACGTGGCGATGTTGATTATTTAGGTCAAATTGAACAGGATTTGAATGACTTAATTGATTACATAAGGAAACGTCATCCAGAACAACCTATTATATTAGGAGGTCATTCAAGTGGAGGAGGCACTGTCATCCGTTTTGCAGGTGGCGAGTTTAGTCATAATGCAGTTAATCGGTATTTGCTGATTGCTCCATATATACATCATAATGCCCCAACAAATAAGAGTAATAATGAATGGGCTAATGTAAACACTCCACGTATAATTGGGTTAAGCATGCTCAATCAAATTGGAATCACCCACTTAAATGATAGGAATGTTATTTCTTTTAACATGCCGAATAACTATCGAGACAATACTGAAACATTAAGGTATAGTTATCGATTACAAACCTCTATGCATCCACGCCCAGACTACGAAAAAGATATTTCATCAATGGATGGAGAAGTGCTTGTTCTGGCAGGCAGTGGAGATAAATCTTTTAAAGCAGATCAATACGAAAAAGTATTTAATACGCATCCAAATACAGAAGTCATGATTATGGAAGGTTTATCGCATTTTGCTCCAATTAATGACAATGATGCACAAAATGAAATAGCCACATGGTTAGAGAACTAATAGTTAGTAATAATAAAGTAAGATATAAAGGGCAGCGGAGTTGGGGGAGCACGTCCCACATGCTCGAAGCTGTCAAGAAGCAGAAATCATAAAAGTGTAAGAGGTTTATGAGCGTTACTGCCGCCTCAAGTCATTCAAAAATTGAGTGACTGTGGCGGCTTTTTTTCATGGCATCAGGCTTATCGTCTAGTAAGCAGCGATGGCTTTTGATAAACTTTGATTAACACTGTAAACGCTATCAATCAATCGGATGGTCAGGAGTGTGAGCCGATGCTTACGTTATTAGAAGACTATCGTAACAATGTATTGGAAACATTGTTCGGAAATGTTGAGCACTGTATCGTCGTCGTCGATGCAGAGGGAAAGGTCTCGTATATGAATGAAAGCTACTGCCGCTTTCTGGCTGTAGATCAAGACGTCATTACGGGGCAGCATGTAACGGATGTGATTGAAAACACGCGGATGCATATCGTCGTCGAGACGGGAAAAGAAGAAATGGCCGACTTGCAGCAGATCCGGGGCGATTATATGGTCGCTCACCGCATCCCCTTATGGGAAGAGGGCGAAGTGATCGGCGCCCTTGGCATGGTGCTGTTCCGCGATACTGATGAATGGAAAATCATGAATTCCCATATTAAAGACCTTCTGCTGGAGCTGGAAACGTACCGCAGTCAAATGCAGCAGCAAAACGGGGCCAAGTATGCGCTGCACGACATCATTACCAGCTCTCCTGAGGTGCTGCAATTGAAGGAAACGATCCGTAAAACCGCCCATAGTGATGTGTCCGTCTTATTGCGCGGGGAAAGTGGGACGGGTAAGGAGCTGTTCGCTCATAGCATCCACCATTTGAGTGAACGCAGCACGAAGCCCTTCGTAAAAGTGAACTGTGCTGCCATCCCGGAGCACTTGATCGAAGCGGAGCTGTTCGGGTATCAAGAAGGTGCATTTACGGGGGCGAAAAAGGGTGGGAAGCCAGGGAAGTTCCAGCTCGCTCATGGCGGGACGCTTTTCCTTGATGAGATCGGGGATATGCCGCTGCATGCGCAAGTGAAAATATTGCGTGCCCTGCAGGAAGGCGAGGTGGAAGCGGTCGGAGCCGTCCATCCGCAAGACGTGGATGTCCGGATCGTTGCTGCGTCCAATCAGTCCCTTGAAACGATGATCAAAGAGCAGCGCTTTCGTGAGGATCTCTTTTACCGCATCAATGTCGTTCAAATTGACATCCCGCCGCTCAGAGAACGGACAGGGGACATCAAGATTCTCTCCAAATACTTGCTGCAAAAAGTGGGGGAGCGCACAGGCAAACGCGTCCAGGGTTTTTCTCAGACCGTGGAGGAGCTTTTTCAACAGCACCGTTGGCCGGGGAACGTGAGGGAGCTTGAGAATGTCATCGAATCCGCTGTCCACATGACCGATCATGAAACGATCGATTATGAGGACCTCCCGCACCACCTTCATCCGGACGGGCCGGTGACGGTAGAGGGCGAGTCATTGAAAGAAATCGTAGAGCACACGGAAAAACGGGCCATCCTGAAAGCATTAGAAGAAGCCGATGGCGACAAAAGCGTTGCTGCCAAGCAGCTCGGTATCGGCAAATCGAGCCTTTATGAAAAAGTGAAAAAATACAATCTGTGACCATTCCAGAATTCAAGAAACCATTCCGACATTCCGGAATGGTTTTTTAATGCGCTTATGTAAGGGTTTTCATTTTATTCAATCACACGATTCCGACATTACGGAAAATATGTTCATAAAATGTTCACAAACCTTGTGATAGCAATACCGCAAACTTGGCATGAAAATTGCATGTATAAGGGGGAAGGGAGTGTGACGCCTCATGAAACACATGTATACATCATGTCATGAAGCTGTGAAAGAGATTCATGACCATTCCACGATTATGGTGGGAGGGTTCGGCCTTGTCGGGATTCCCGAGAACCTGATTCTCGCGCTCGTCGAATCGAACGTCAAGCATTTGACGGTCATCTCCAACAACTGTGGAGTCGACGACTGGGGCCTCGGCCTGTTGTTGAAACATAAACAAATCGATAAAATGATCGGCTCCTATGTAGGGGAAAACAAAGAATTCGAACGCCAGGTGCTTGCAGGGGAGCTCGAGGTCGAACTGACACCGCAAGGGACACTCGCTGAGAAAATCCGGGCAGGCGGGGCGGGCATTCCAGCCTTCTATACACCTGCAGGCGTTGGAACACCGATTGCGGATGGGAAAGAAGTGCGCAACTTTGACGGAACAGACTACCTTTTACAAGAAGGATTGACGGCAGATGTCAGCCTCGTCCGTGCCCTAAAAGGCGACCGTCACGGCAACCTCATCTATAACAAAACCGCACGAAACTTCAATCCGATGATGGCAGCAGCTGGAGCAGTGACCATTGCGGAAGTTGAAGAACTTGCCGAGCCGGGTGAGTTACCTGCAGACGGCATCCATACGCCGGGCATTTACGTGCAGGGATTGATCGAAGGCAAGCAAGAAAAACGCATCGAGCGCTATACGGTAAGTACACACGCATAACGAGGAGGTAGATGAACAATGGCGGTAAAGATGGACAAAGCGGCCACCCGCGAACTGATTACGAGACGAGCCGAGCAGGAAATTGAAAGCGGTTTCTACGTCAACCTGGGCATTGGCATGCCGACAATGGTCGCAAATTACATCCAGCCGGAGAAAGACGTCGTCCTGCAATCGGAAAACGGTCTCTTAGGCATCGGGCGTTCGCCTTATGAGGACGAAGTCGATCCGGACTTAATCAATGCAGGGAAAGAAACCGTGACCGCAGCCCCCGGGGCAGCTTACTGTGACAGTGCCGAGTCCTTCGCGATGATTCGCGGCGAGCATCTCGACCTTGCGATTTTGGGCGGCATGGAAGTGGCGGAAAACGGAGACCTTGCCAACTGGATGATTCCAGGAAAAATGATCAAAGGCATGGGCGGGGCGATGGATATCGTTCACGGATCGAAAAAGGTGGTCATCATCATGGATCACGTCAACAAACATGGCGACCCGAAGATTTTGAAGGCGTGTAAACTGCCGCTGACCGGAAAGGGTGTCGTCGATCGCATCATCACCGATCGAGCAGTCATGGATGTGACTGAAGCGGGTCTGGTGCTGGTCGAAATCGTTGAAGGCTGGTCCGTTGAGGAAATCAAAGCATCGACAGAAGCAGAATTGATCATCAGTGATGAGCTTTTGGAAATTAGTCAATGAGGGGGAAGACAAATGGTAGACAATAAGGTCGTATTCATTACAGGGGCAGCGAGTGGCATCGGCTATGAAATCGGGATAGCGTTCGCTCGCCAAGGCGCCAAGGTTGTGCTCAGTGATATTCAAGAAGATAACGTGAAACAAGCAGCAGCGCGCCTGAATGACGAAGGACTGAAAGCAGTCGGACTCGTGTGTGATGTGACAAAGGAAGAGCAGATCCAACGCGCGATCGACGAAACGGTGGAGACGTTCGGGCGTCTCGACGTCCTCGTCAACAATGCCGGTTTGCAGCACGTTGCGTCGATTGAGGAATTTCCGACTGAAAAGTTCGAACTGATCACGAAAGTCATGCTTGTCGCACCATTCATGGCGACGAAGCATGTGTTTCCGATTATGAAAAAGCAGGGATTCGGCCGCATCATCAACATGGCATCCATCAACGGGCTGATCGGTTTTTCCGGTAAAGCGGCCTACAACAGTGCCAAACACGGTTTGATCGGCCTCACGAAGGTGACCGCACTGGAGGGCGCGGAAGCGGGCATTACCGTCAACGCCATGTGCCCGGGCTATGTCGATACACCACTCGTCCGCAACCAGCTGGAAGACCTCGCTGAAAACCGCGGCGTTTCTTTAGAAAAAGTATTGGAAGAAGTCATTTATCCGTTAGTGCCGCAGAAACGGCTCCTGGCCGTCCAGGAAGTCGCGGACTATACGATGTTCCTCGCAAGCAACCAGGCAAAAGGTGTCACAGGCCAGGCGGTCGTCATCGACGGTGGCTACACGACGCAATAAACGAAAGGAGATGTTTCACGTGAAACACGTTTATATCTTAGCAGGAGCACGCACCCCGTTCGGAACGTTCGGCGGTGCCTTGAAAGACGTAGACCCGACCGATTTAGGGGTGACAGCAAGTCAAGCCGCATTGGAACGAAGCGGTATTTCCGCCGACCACATTGATCTGACGGTGATGGGGAATGTCATCCATGCTTCGCAAAATGCACCCTACCTCGCGCGCCATATTTCGCTGAAAGCAGGCGTGCCGAACTCAAGCCCGGCCCTTGCCGTCAATCGCCTGTGCGGGTCTGGCATGCAATCGGTCATATCGGCCGCTCAGTCGATCCAGCTCGGTGAAGGGGAAACCGCGCTCGCGGGTGGTGTCGACAACATGAGCCTCGCCCCGTATGCGTTACGCGGCAGCCGTTTCGGTACCAAGCTTGGCGCGCCAAAAGTGGATGACATGCTCTGGGCAGCACTCACGGATGAGTATATCGGTGCCGGCATGGGAGTCACAGGAGAAAACCTTGCCGATAAGTACGAGATTACGAGAGAACAACAAGATGCGTACGCAACACGCAGTCATAAGCTCGCGGCCGAAGCGCGTAACTCTGGTAGATTCGCAGACGAAATCGCTCCAGTCGAAATTAAAACAAGCAAAGGAACCAACGTCGTCGATCAGGATGAGCACATTCGTGAAGACACCAATCTTGAGGGGCTGGCCAAGCTGAAACCAGCCTTCAAGAAAGGTGGCACAGTGACCGGCGGAAATGCGAGTGGCATCAATGATGGCGCAGGTGCCGTCGTGTTAGCCAGTGAACATGTTGTAAGCGAGCACAATGTAAAGCCGGCAGCGAAAATCATCGCCTGGTCTGTCACAGGTGTCGATCCGGCGTACATGGGCATCGGCCCTGCACCAGCGATCCGCCAGGCGTTGGAAAAAGCCGGACTCACCCTTGATGACATGGATCTCGTCGAAGTGAACGAAGCGTTTGCCTCGCAGTATTTAGCAGTCGAAAAAGAACTCGGCCTCGACCGTGACAAAGTGAACGTCAACGGCGGCGCGATTGCGCTTGGTCATCCCGTCGGCGCCAGCGGTACGCGGGTACTGTACACGATGATCAAAGAATTGCAACGTCGCGAAGGCCAATATGGTGTCGCATCACTCTGTATCGGCGGCGGTCAAGGCATCGCCATGGTCGTCGAAGCGCAATAAAAAACAAGGAGGATAAATTATGTTCGGAATTTTTCTCGGACTTGCCGTATTGATGTTTCTCGCCTACCTGGGCTGGTCCATTATCTGGGTGGCGCCCATCGCAGCTGGAGTCGTCGCCGTAACCGGCGGTCTCGACCTGCTCGAAGCCTATAAAGATACATACATGGGCGGTTTCGTCGCATTCGCGAAGGACTGGTTCCCCGTCTTCATGCTCGGGGCCATCTTCGGAAAACTGATGGAAAACACAGGCATGGCCCGCTCGGTCGCTGTTGCCCTGACGAAATTGATCGGGACGCAGCGCGCGATTTTGGGCGTACTCGCCTCAGCGGCCGTATTAACGTATGGCGGCGTCAGCCTATTTGTCGTTGTTTTCGCTGTCTATCCCCTGGCCTTGTCGTTGTTCCGTGAAGCGAACATCAGCCGTAAACTGATTCCGGCTACCGTCGCTTTAGGGGCCTTCACCTTCACCATGACAGCTCTGCCAGGCTCTCCGCAAATTCAGAACTTGATCCCGATGGAATACTTCCAGACCACTGCGACCGCAGCGCCTGTGATGGGCATCATCGCGGCCATCATTATGGCCGGCGGCGGTTACTTTTACCTGAGGTGGCGCGAGAAGAAGCTCGTCTCCCAGGGAGAAGTCTTTACAGAACCGCAAGAGAAAAAAGGGGTGGAGCAACCAGATGAAACGCCGAACTTTTTCCTGTCGCTTCTGCCCTTATTGACTGTTCTCCTAACTTTGAATCTCTTAAACTGGGATATCGTCACAGCCCTGATCTCAGGCATTGCGCTGATCATGCTGCTTAACGTCACGATGTTCAAGAAATTCATCCCATCCATGAACAGCGGCGCAAGCGGGTCCGTCATTGCCATCATCAACACGAGTGCCGCGGTCGGATTCGGTACCGTTGTCCGCGAAGTCCCGGGTTTCGCCAATTTGACCCAACTGTTGATGGGCGTCAAGGGGAATCCGCTCATCTCAGAAGCGATCGCCGTCAACGCGCTCGCAGGTGCCACCGGCTCTGCATCGGGCGGGATGGGCATCGCACTCGAAGCGCTCGGATCCAAATACTATGAAATCGCCCAAAGCTCAGGCATCAGCCCGGAAGCCTTCCACAGAATCGCCTCGCTCTCCTCCGGCGGCCTTGATGCTCTGCCGCACAACGGAGCGGTTCTGACCCTATTTGCGATTACAGGTATGACGCACAAAGACAGCTACAAAGACATTTTCGTCGTAGCCGTCCTGATCCCCGTCATCTCTGTCGCTTTTGTCATTTTGTTGAACACGATTGGCATTCTGTAAGAGGGGTAACATTCATCATTCAAGTCATCCGAATTATGGGTGGCTTGTTTTTTATGGAGACAGGACGCTTAACAAACAGACTCGGGCTTCCGTACAGGGAGGCCTTGGTCTGTTTGTTTTTAGCTCTATTCTTTATGTTACTTATCTTGTATGGTCAACGGGAAATCTTGGCGAGGAAGCCAGGGGGAATCACTGTCATCTTAGAATCAAACAAATGCCTTCTAAATCTGAAGAATGTTCTTATGCGGCATGTGTACCTGATTATTTAGGATAGCACAACTATTTTTTGTAAAATATTCCAACATGCCATATATTAAACATAAGAATTTATTTTAGGAGGGACTGCATGAACGATCTGGATGGAGCGCTTACTATACTTCTTTTCATTTTTTTAATCCTGGTCAACGTTTACACCATTAAGTGGTATAGAAATGGACGTTTACATTTATGGGTCTCCGGTCTTCTACTGGCAATTACGGGTGTTATACTTGGTTTTTTAACAGGTGCCATTCTGGTACCGTCGAGTGGCGCAGGAGGAGCGATGTATGGAGCATTCGTAGGTCTTGTTATCGTAGGCAATGGATTACTTCTTTTCCTCGCAGGGCTTATCGTAACCATCGGAAAACGATTGACTAAAAACAATACTCAAGCATAAGAAAACCCCAAAACTGACCGTCTCTTAATGAAATCGTCGGTTTTTTGGCTACCCATAAAAATGCCTTCCAGTTTTTGAGGCTTTGAATGCCTATATTTTTTGCATTATACTCTAATTAATTTTTCAGCGGTAACTAATTATTTTGTCGTTTGTTAACTTCAATCGTAATGAATTCCGGCAAATAGCTGGGTGTACATCCTTTTGCTACTTTTTCTTCTTTGTAAAGACCCGTTTTCTCACCAAGTTTTATACAACGTGCACGATTCTTTTCATCATAAACGCCTATCCAGCCTGCTGTGAAATTCATGGCCCATTGAACTTCCGGTTCTTCCTGCTTAATATTAGCTTCTAATGCAGATAGCAAATCTGCGGTGTTATCAGGCGGTGTTTGTCCAGTCCATCTCAATCGCCCTTGATAATACCAGAAAGCTCGCCTTTGAAGAGCAAAAGGACTGTTTTGCCATGACTCCATCAATGCAATTTTCTTCTTGTCTTTGGTGAGCTGATTAGCCATTAACCAATCCATTAAGTTAGTTCGCTCATCAAAAGTGTGAGTCTGCATATCCTCATCAAGCTTATTTAGCACATCTTGTGTAAGAAGTGTTTTGTCCATAATTAAAATTGCTAATAGTCTGGGTAAAAACTCTTCGGTTGACCAAAGTTCCATAGCTAGTTCGTGATCTTTTTTTATGTTCTTCGCGATTTTCCGTAAGTCGCCTAGCTTAGTTTTGCTATTGATCTGAGATAGAATGTTTTCTGCTGTTGAAGAGCGTTTTATTTCTGTATCTCTTTTTTTATCCATTTTATACAACTCCTTAACTATGCGAGAAAGTCGAGAACCCGTTTGATCACAAGTTTCGTCGCGTCTGCATCGTAAGACGGTAAACTACTGTCGGTGAAGAGATGTTCCTTGCCTTCGTACAGAAAAAGTTCAGCGTGATTGGTCGACACCACAAGCTCTCGGGCTGCGTTGATGTCGCCGTCTTCAACGAAAAAAGGATCTGCATTCATAGCGTGAATTTGCACGGGCAAGTCGACCGGCCACTGAGATTCAAAGGCCGAGGTGGGGAGGCAGGCATGAAAAAATAGCGCACCTCTGGCGCCTTCACGGGTTTGAGCGAGCTGCTGTGCTACTGGGACACCGAGTGAAAAACCCGCATAGACGACATCGCGCGAAAGCTCGTTGGCTGCTCGAACGCCGCGCGCCGTCACTTCTTCAAATCCGATTTCCTTAACTAATGCCAAGCCTTCCTCCAGCGAGAAAAACATGCGTCCGTCAAATAAATCTGGCACATGCACAGTATGACCTGCATCTCTCAGTTGATCGGCGATTGCTTCAATCCCCTTCGTTCGGCCTAAAACGTGGTGTAACAACAAAACTTCTGCCATCGTTCATCCTCCTATTTAATAAATTTTATATGTCTAAATTTCGACAAGAAAGCCTGTTTGACCTGCCAAAACTACACGATTAAGAAATAACCGCCTAATAAAAGCCACCCATTACTTATTCAATAGAACGCAGACTCAGTTTCGATATAGCTGCCACATATAGAATCAAATACATATGAACGCATTAAATCATCGTAATTAAAAACGGGGAGCATCCCTAATCTGGAATGCTCCCCTTTCTGGTCATCTTATTTAAGAAACAGAAAAACCTTCTTCTTCTTTCACGCCATCTTTCTCTGTAAACGCATCAAGCAGAGCACGCACTTCATCGGTGGATTCTGTACTCATCAGCCGATTTCGCAAGTCACTCGCTCCCCGGAATCCGCGGACGTAAATCTTGAAAAAGCGGCGGAGCGGTCTGAAGAGACGGGGCTCCAGTTCTTCTGAGTACTTATCATGAAGATCGAGCTGCAGGCGCAGGAGATCGAGGAGCTCTTCGCTGGTGTGTTCCTTCTTCTCTGTTTCGAAAGCGAACGGGTTATGGAAGATCCCTCGTCCGATCATCACGCCGTCCACGCCATATTTTTCTACGAGTTCAAGTCCCGTCTGACGGTCGGGAATATCACCGTTGATCGTCAGAAGCGTATCAGGGGCGACCTCGTCACGGAGTTTTTTGATCTCCGGAATCAGTTCCCAGTGCGCATCGACATTGCTCATTTCCTTTTTCGTACGGAGATGGATGGACAGATTGACGATATCCTGTTCCAGAAGGTGCTTCAGCCAGTCGTGCCATTCCTCGACTTCCGTATAACCGAGCCGGGTCTTCACGCTGACGGGCAGTCCTCCCGCTTTGGCTTCCTGGATGATCTTTGCTGCAACATCGGGGTGACGAATCAGGCCGCAGCCTTTCCCTTTAGTGGCAACATTTTGCGCAGGACAGCCCATGTTGATGTCCACACCGCGATAGCCCATTTCGGCCATGCCGATACTCATCTCCCGGAAGAGTTCGGGTTTGTCTCCCCAGATGTGGGCGACAATCGGCTGTTCATCTTCCGTGAACGTCAGACGCCCCCGTACGCTATCTATACCTTGCGGATGGCAGTAGCTTTCCGTATTCGTAAACTCTGTAAAAAACACGTCTGGCCGCGCTGCTTCACTCACGACATGACGGAAAACGACATCCGTCACGGCTTCCATCGGCGCCAGCACAAAAAACGGCCGCGGCAGCTCATGCCAAAAATTATCTTTCATATCTATCTGAACCCTTTCCTTAAGGGAAACGTGTTCCCAAAATTAAAAAGTGAAAATGCTTCTCTTTTATCCCTTACCAATTCGGATGGATTTCAACCATTATATACTGTAATACCATTAAGCGGAAAGTGCAAGGGAATGACTTGCTTTGTTTTGACAGTGGTCACACTCTCGCTTAAAAATATTAGATAATATTCGATATATATAATATTAAATCTTTTTAAGGGGGGGCAGCGTTGACGAATACTATAAAACCATTTATGATAAATCATTTAATTTAACCAACCCTTCAAAGTTTCTTTCCAATGAGAACAGGATTAAAAATGCAGACTCAATTAAATTGGATCAATTAACACTCTCGGATGCATTTGAACATCTTCAAAAGACACAATCTTCGCCAGAAATAACCGTGTCCATTGTTCAAGAAAAGGAAGATGTCAACACTGATTATGAAGACTACTACAAGTCCTTAATTGAAAATAGCGGTGATCTTTCTAAACAAGAAAAGTATGAACTGTCAGAAATGGTTAAGAATGTTGTTTCTATAAATCAAGAGTACAAGAGCGGCAACTGGACGAGCGACAAAGAAAGTATGTATCATTTGCAAACGCAAATGAAACTTGATGTAATAGCTGAAAAGCTCATGCCGTCCTCACTGAAAGAAAAGTTTAATAAGGCAACAGGGGAATACACGGAACGTAAATTACAAGAAACGGTGAATGTATCCCTTGAAACGTATCAAATCATCTATAACAGAGATAAAAATAAAAGTGGCCCCTTCGATAGGATAGCAGACCGCATGAAAGATGCGATACAGGAGATTAAAGAGGGCAGTCATATTACTCAAAGAGAACAAGAACAATATAAAGCTCTTTATTCACAAATAGACGTTAAGAACGGTCCTTCCTTTCAACAGGGCTACGAAAAAGTAATGGAAGGTTATGAGAACATCCAGAAACAGCAGCTTTCTGGCCATTGGAACAGCTCAAGCCAATCCCGTACAGATGAAATTGTTGAACTTTTAAGGGAGGATTGGAATGCGTTTGTAAATTCAACATCTTCATTTCATGAGTACCCAGTCTTCTCTAAGAAAAGCTTTATATTAGACAGCCGGATATAAGATGTTATCAAAAAAAGTGCCTGTTCTTCATAAATAGAACAGGCACTTTTCTTTATTGATAATTCACAATTGCCGGACTTGGATCAAGCTTCACAACTTGCTCCGGAGTCATGACAGGCTTATCTTTGTTATAGAAAACTTTAAATCCGCCATACTGGGACGGCTTATCACGCACGTATTTTTTATACAGCGCCATTTTGTCTGCAGAGTTGCCCCAGCCATCAAAGTTAAGGGCCACTTCAACGTTGTCGGTCGGCTGGATGGCTTTTTTATTGGTCAGTACATGCTCTGTAAACTGGTGGACGAGCACGAACTTGTCGGGCAGATTATTTTCTTCGGTCAGCTGGGATACATATTCGACCGCTTTTTGAACTTCTTTTCCATTGACCTTGCCGAGGTCTTCACCTGGTACTTGGCCTTCTTCAATTCGGAATTCGGTGTCGATGGCCAGGTGGACGTTCGGGTGCTTCAGCCATTTCTTGATGCTCTTCACTTGATTCATGACGGTATCGGCGCCGAGCTGGAGATCGAGAAGAACGAGCGCATCATGTTTTTCTGCGAGTTCGACATACTTCTTGGTCTTTTCATCTGAAAGTTTGCTGACGTATGTGTTATCAGGGCCAGGCGCGCGTTGGGCCATCGTTGTAATCAACTCGATTGTGGGAATGGCTGGGCGCTCAGGATCAGCATTCGAGTAGGCTTGAGCCTGCTCCTTGAGCTCTTTCATAAACTTCTCCGGCTTCATCGTGCCGAGAATGCCCATATTTTCCGATAGCGGGGTGCCGTAATATGCTACAAGCCTATGATTCTTCAGCGGGCCGTCTGTGTTATCTTCCATATCCTTGGCGAGTGTTTCACCAGCGGGGACGGCACGGGAAGGATCACTGCTGAAGGCACCCTCTTGCTCTGGCATATTTTTCAGCTCTTCCTCCGACAGCTTTTCTTTCAGGGGGACAGCATCTTCAGAAGGCTCTATTGCTTGATAAGGAGGCGCCGGCTCCTTTTGTTCCGGTTCACTTGCGTTTGTAGGAGCGTCTTCTGCTTCTTTGGATGCCTGTTCGGAACAAGCCCCAAGCACACCTACAAGTAAGACGGCTATCAGCAACGTTGAGAGTTTATTAATCATGTCTAACACTTCCTTTATGTAGAGAGGTTGGGTTAAAAGGTATAATTTAGAAAAAATGCTAACATATTTTTCTAGGGTTGAGGCTTTTTGTCACGAGATTGAAAAATAATTATTATATGTGAGTTGCTAGTTTACTCATTACATTGCGTACATAGCCCTCTATTAAAACCCACACCGTTTCCTAACACAAGAATACGATAGTAGGAAAACTACACGTATTGATAGAGGTGAAGGAAATGGAGGCCGACTCGTATTTTTTTGAAGGACAGGTGAAATCGTGACTCCGATAGATCCGTTTTATGACGAAGCACGGGAGGAGTGGAATCGTGCTATACACAAATTTCCGTTGGTGATCGTGTATCGTGAACGAAAGCAGGATGTGGTGAATGCGATTAGTTGGGCACGAAAGCATCGCGTTGGTATCCGCATCAGGTCTGGGGGTCACCATTATGAAGGATATTCGATTGGAAATAGTGTATTGGTCATTGATATCAGTCGCTTGAACGCGGTGGAACTGGACAAGAAACGTAACATATTACAAATGGAGGCAGGCGCTAAGAATTCGGAAGTGTATGATTTCGTTGGTTCCAGGGGCTACGCTTTCCCAGGGGGGACCTGCCCGACTGTTGGGGTCTCCGGTTTTACACTTGGGGGTGGCTGGGGATTCTCCAGCAGACTGTACGGGTTAGGCTGTGACAGCTTGATTGAACTGGAAATGGTGAATGACAAGGGAAGGCTGATCACGGCGAATAAATATCGCAACCCCGATCTTTTCTGGGCATGCCGTGGTGCGGGTGGCGGGAACTTCGGTGTCGTTGTCAGCATGTCCTTTCAGCTGCCAAACCCTACAAACCCAGATGTCACGCTCGTCAGACTTTATTATGTAGATACAACGAAGGCGAAGCAGGCACACGTGATGAACATATGGCAAAACTGGCTGCCCTGCTTGGATAAGCGTATGACGCTGGTCGCCAGTTTTTACAATGCAGCAGGGGAAGGGTTGGGCATCTTTGCAACGGGATTCTTTTATGGTTCACCAGAAGAAGCACGGGAGATTTTACAACCTTTTGCGGAGGTGGAAGGGTTTCGTCTGGAGCTTGAGGAATCCTCCTTCCTTGCAGCGGTGAAAAAGGTGGAAGCTACCTATCCGCCGCATGAAAAATTCAAATCGACGGGAAGGTTTGTTGACAGGAGCTATTCCCTTGGCGAGCTGGATGATATAGCTGGATTGGTACAGAACCCAGCCGACGGTTCTGTTTATGCGGCCGTCTCCTTTTATGCCATGGGAGGAGAAATCCGCAATGTCGGCAAAAGGGAAACTTCTTTCTTCTATAGGGATGCCACGTACATTATGGGCATCCAGTCTGTATGGACCGACGATACGTATGCAAATGAAAACGAGGATTGGGTCCGCGAGCGTTTTGAGTTTATCAAAAGCATGACGGAAGGTTCGTATGTGAATTTTCCCATTGATAAACTTAAAAACTATGAGTGTGAGTATTTCGGGGGCAATGTGAAGAGGTTGGAGCGGGTGAATGAGAAGTATGATCCGAATCAAGTATTTAAGTTTCCTCAGGCGTTAAGGTGAATGGGCATGGAGTGAGAGCTCTATGTCCTTTTTTCATTTAACGCTTATTCCCTTTTCGTCGACGAACTTTTTTTCAATTACGAGAATGCCAGTTATGATTGCGGAAACGCCGATGATATCGATCACAGTCATGTGGTAGTCTCCTTTTTTGGGTTCATTTGATTTAAGTTTCTTTTCCTTTTTATGCTGGCGTAATTTTAACATTTAGAGCGAAGGTGCCGCTACGGGGCTAGAGATTACTCCGGGCAAAGCATGCAAAACGAAGTGAATATGGGTGAGTATACTACCTAAGTGTTACCTCATTTTCGTCCAACATGCAGGAAAGACTCATGGCCTATGAATATCTGCTCAACTTAGTTTGTCCACTATACAAACTAAGTTACAGTTGGTAAAATTTATGTATGAAAGCGATTACGAAAATGAGAGGAGGAAGGAGTAGTTTTAGCTGCTGCTCTGCCAGAAATGAACAAGCATAAGGGCGTGTACATTGTTCTCATCACATTGGTGGCGACGCTTGGGGGATTGCTCTTCGGGTATGATACGGCTGTGATTTCAGGCGCGGAAGGTTCGCTGCAAACGTACTTCGCTGATGGGCAATTAAGTTCGCTCGTTCACGGGTTAACGGTTTCAAGTGCATTGATCGGTTGTATTATAGGTGGTTTGTTGTCCGGGTTCTTTGCTTCCAAGGTGGGCCGTAAACGCACCCTGATTTTGTCCGCCGTTCTATTCTTGGCCTCTGCTTTAGGTTCTGCTTATCCTGAAGTGTTGTTTTTTACTGCAGGGGAACCTACATATGGGCTTCTCTTCACATTTAATCTCTACCGCATCATAGGGGGAATTGGCGTAGGGCTTGCGTCCGCTGTTGCTCCTATGTATATCGGCGAAGTGGCGCCGTCCGAAATTCGCGGCAGAATGGTATCACTGAACCAATTCGCTATCATCTTTGGCATGCTGGTCGTTTATTTTGTGAACTGGGGCATTGCCAGGGGCCAGACGGAAGCATGGGTGAACGAAACAGGCTGGCGGTTGATGTTTGCCTCAGAGGCGATTCCGGCTTTATTATTCCTGCTGCTTTTGTTCACCGTTCCAGAAACACCGCGTTTTTTAGCTTCCCAGCAGAAGCAGAATGAAGCGCTGAAGGTTTTGAAGCGGATCTATGATGAGACGATGGCCAAGGCGACGTTATATGAAATCAACCAATCCTTCGATACGAAACGAGGTAAACTCCTCTCCTTCGGTGTATCAATCGTTGTGGTCGGCATTTTGCTGTCTGTTTTCCAACAATTTGTAGGCATTAACGTGGCCTTATATTACGCCCCGCGTATCTTTGAAAGCATGGGAGCGGCCCGGGACGCGTCGATGTTCCAAACGATCATCATGGGGCTTGTGAACGTCATTTTCACGGTTATTGCTATTCTCACGGTCGACAAGTTTGGAAGGAAACCTTTGCTGATCATCGGCTCAATCGGCATGACCATTGGAATGTTCGGGGTCGCAAGCCTTGCCTTTGCCGGCAGCATCGGGATAGCGACGCTGGTCTTCATCATCATCTACACGGCTTCATTCATGATGTCCTGGGGGCCGATTGTATGGGTGCTGATTTCTGAGATTTTTCCCAACAAAATCCGAGGAAAAGCGGTGGCGATCGCTGTAGCCGCTCAGTGGGCTGCAAACTATTTCATTTCTTCCACGTATCCAATGATGATGGAATTCAGCGGTGGTTTGACGTACAGCTTTTACGGTGTGATGAGCATTTTATCCGGTTTGTTTGTCTGGAAATTTGTTCCGGAAACGAAAGGGAAATCGCTGGAGCAGCTTGAAATGAGATTGAGGAAGAAACAGTCATCCGAGGACACTAACACCTCATATACGCAATCGAATTAATTAAAAACTCCCCTTCCTGTCCACGTGGCAGGAAGGGGCTTTATGAGCTCTTAACTACGAGGCAGCTTGTCCGGATTCAACGTAATATACAATTCCTCGATTTGGCCTTTCGTAATATAAAAACTGAGCGTGCCGTACAGCGCGCCATTCATATAGTACAGAATAGCGGGCTGGCCATTGATAGTGGTCATGTCACTAAAAGTGGCTTCCGGGACTTTTTTTGCAATACCGTATAGAAAAGCCAGTACGTTGGATGCGGATTCAATCGGCCGAACAGCTGATTTAACTTTGCCTCCGCCATCCGAATAGAGGGTGACCTGATCCGAGATCAGATCTAACAGGATTTCGGTATTTTGTGTTTCGAATGCCTGGATAAAGTGGTTGATTAGGGATTGATTGTGCTCATAGTGTAAGCTTTCGTTCTCGACACCCGAGATTTTGTGCTTGGCCCGGCTGAAAACTTTTCTGCAGTTATCTTGGCTTTTTTCAATGATGTCGGCAATTTCTGTATAAGAAAAATCGAACACGTCTCTCAGGAGCAGTACGGCGCGTTCATCGGGGTTCAAATGCTCCATCATCCGTAAATAGGCGATGCTTAAGCCTTCTTTCTGCAGGAGAGCCTGGGAGGGATCGCCCTCAAATTCGTTCTCGAGTAGAAGCGGTTCGGGGTTCCATGGCCCCATGTAATGTTCTCGGCGGTACCGGGCTGATTTTAAGACATCGAGGCACCGGTTCGTCATCATTTTACAGAGGTAGGCTTTTTTATTTTCCAGCTTTTCTTCCGGAATTTGATAGGCTTTTAAAAATGTTTCGTGCATTGCATCTTCGGTTTCAGTTATCGAACCTAGCATCCGGTAACCTAATGAAAACAGTAACGGTTTAAAGTGCAGGTACTCATCGTTACTAATTTGCAAGGGATCGCCTCGTTTCTTTTTGAATGATAGCTTCAGCGGCTTGTTTTCCGCTGCTGACGGCTCCTTCTGATAGTATAGAACGGGGATGAGCCCAGTCTCCCGCTATATATAAGTTAGAAAGGCCTGTTTCCGAACGCTGAAACATGTTTTCCTCTCCTGGTTGCGGTAAGCGTTGATTGACGGTCAATTGGGGGAGGCAGCGGCTTGTTATCCTGTACGCTTGCCAGCCGGGCTGGATCATCTCTAAGTAGTCTTCCAGTTCTTTTTTGACTTGCTTGCCATCTATCTTATCGTCCGGATGGTGATATTTAAACACGTGAAGCACGACATTGTCTCCATTATCTGAAAGTCGGGCAGATTGGGAATGGACGGCGAAATAGAAAGGTGCTCTCAGACTTAGGGCAAACAATCGTTCAGGACGGGGAAGCTGGGTCAAAGCGACGTCTAAAGTTGCCCCTTTTATGGGCGTGGTCTCGGCAAAACCATCCCGATTAGGAAACGTAATCGCCTCACTTAACAGGTCGTTCAGTTCATGAGGGCCTGCGGTGCTGAGTACATAGTTCGCGAGAATGCTTTCACCCCTGAGGACATCCACCTTGAATGTTTCACCCTCATCCAGGTCAATGCGTTTGACGGCTGAACGTGTTTGCACGTGAACACCTGAGATGACAGCCTGGTTATGAAGTTGATCCATCAGCGATTGCCACCCACCGTCGACATAGAGGACACCAGCCATCCCCGTCTTCATATGGTACAGCATGACCTTTGCGCTCACCTTTTCAGGCGTATGGCAATACATTACCAGCCTCCCGAGCGTATAGAGTAAGGCCTGAACGTTGTGTGATGAGGCTATCCGCCTTACCCATTCCTCGTAAGTCTGCTCGGCTAAATGATGGGGATCAACCTGATTGATTTTCATCAACACCTTGCCCCATTCTATACGTTCTTTCCAACTCAATAGCTTAGATGACAGTATACCTGAAGGGTTGAACGGTGCGGCATATTCTTTGTTGTTCTCAATTAATACGCCGTCTACTTTGGGCACGTTTTCATTAAGTTTAACACCTAACTCGTCGAAGATAGGTGCAGCATAACCTTTTTTATAAAGGGCGTGGGGACCCAAATTGAAATAGTTGTGATCGATCTGATCGGTTCGGGCCCTGCCGCCTATGGTGGTGCCGCTTTCTAATAGTAAGACAGATAGATGCGTTTTAGCGAGATAATTGGCTGCGACATAACCTGCTAAACCGCCGCCTATGATGACAACATCCCATGTTTGTGTCATACGTGAACCTCCTTTTTTGTGCTGTTCATCCCTCATAACGAGGAGTGGTGAGGATGTGTGACACTTTTATAAAAAAATTGTTTTGGAAATCGCTTACTTTCGATCAGCTACGTTTTGTTTTGCCTCAAAGTGGAATCAGACAACTGTGAGTTTTTTTAATACAAGGAGGCGAATCTGATGAAATCTTTAGAACAAGCCTTAAGACATAAAGTCGGTCTTGGGACAGCGCCATTAGGCAATATGTTCCGGGACGTACCAGAAGAAGAAGCACAGGAAACGATTCAAAGCGCCTGGGATCAAGGTATCCGTTATTTTGATACTGCCCCGTTTTATGGAGCAGGCTTAGCGGAGCAGCGCCTGGGTAACGTATTATCGAAGTATGATCGTGATGATTATTTTATCGGCACGAAAGTCGGTCGTTATGTCACGAATGAAAAAGAAGAGAAGGAAGGCTTATTTGCGGACGCCCGTGGCAATAAAGTGATCACGGACTATTCGGAGGATGCGACGCTGAAGTCGATTGAACAGAGCCTGGAGCGGTTGAAGACCGACCATTTGGATATGGTGTTTGTTCATGACGTGTCGCGTGACTTCCACGGCGATGAGTGGATAACAAAATTTGATGAAGCCCGAAACGGCGCTTTCCGGGTGTTGTCACGTCTGCTTGAAGAAGGTGTGATCAATTCCTGGGGGCTTGGCGTCAATACGACCGAACCGATTGAACTCGTCATGGAGCTCGAGGAAGCGCAGCCTGACGTGTGCTTGTCCGCAACACAATACACGCTGTTACAACATGAGCGTGCGTTGCAGCGGATGATGCCGACTGCTGCGGAGAAGGATGTGGGCATCATTGTCGGCAGTCCTTATAATTCCGGTGTGCTATTGGGCGGCGATCATTTCAACTATGCAAAAGCTGGTTCGGACATTTTGACGCACGTCAATCAGCTCGAAGACATTGCGGATCGTCATAATGTTCATTTAAAAGCGGCGGCCTTGCAATTTTCCACGTCTCACCCAGCTTCCAAAGCCGTGATTCCTGGTTCGACACGCCCGGATCGGATTGTGGAAGACGTAGAGATGATCAACGCAGATATCCCTGATGCGTTCTGGCGTGAATTAGTGGACAAAGGGTTTGTATCACCGCAAGCGCCATTACCAACGAAGGCATACTAGCAGGTCTTTGCAAAAGGGACGGCTCACGGGTTCAAACACGTGGGCTGTCCCTTTATTTAAGTGGCCAAAACAAGGAATCATATTTTAATCTCAGGGCAATAGTGATACACTATGATTGGATATAAAATATAGGAAAAAGCAGGTCGAATCGTGTCTTGTTGGTGCAGCGCATCGGCAGGCGTGCCTGCATCTTTTCTGCAAAATTTAGGGAGTTTGAACGATAATTATGAGTACACAATATACCAAATCAGACGTTATCTTAATTGGTTCTGGCATTATGAGTGCAACACTGGGGTCCCTGCTGAAAGAACTAGCCCCAGATTGGAATGTGCGCGTGTTTGAAAAGCTCGATCGTCCCGGAGAGGAGAGCTCGAACGCATGGAACAACGCGGGAACGGGCCATGCAGCTCTGTGCGAATTGAATTATACGCACGAACAGTCCGATGGCTCCATCGACATCTCCAAAGCCATCAAAGTGAATGAGCAATTCCAGGTGTCGAAACAATACTGGTCTTACCTCGTGAACAGCAACTTGATCCGCAACCCGCAGGAATTTATCATGTCATTGCCTCATATGAGTTTCGTCCAGGGGGCGCAAAACGTAGAATTTTTACGGAAGCGCTGTGAAACGATGGCCGCGAATCCCTTGTTCCAAACGATGGAATTTTCCGATGATATGGAACAGTTGAAGGATTGGATTCCGCTGGTCGTCAACGGCCGGACCTCGGATGAACCGATCGCGGCAACCAAAATCGACGGCGGCACAGACGTCAATTTTGGCGATTTGACGCGCAAACTGTTCGGCTATTTAGAAGATACCAACCTCGAGGTCAACTACGAGCACGAGGTTGAGGATATCAAACGGGCTAGCGACGGATCGTGGGAAGTGAAGGTGCACGATAATCAAAACGGCAAAATCGAATACCACACCGCCAATTTTGTGTTCATCGGTGGTGGAGGTGGCAGTCTCCACTTGCTTCAAAAAACCGGTATCCCCGAATCCAAGCACTTCGGCGGCTTCCCGGTAAGCGGGCAGTTCATGGTCTGCAATAACCCGGAAGTCGTGGACCAGCATCACGCCAAAGTGTACGGCAAAGCGAAGGTCGGCGCTCCGCCGATGTCCGTGCCTCATCTGGATACCCGGTTCATCGACAACAAAAAGACGCTGTTGTTCGGGCCATTTGCCGGCTTTTCCCCCAAGTTTTTGAAAACCGGATCCCTGCTTGATTTGATCACATCTGTGAAACGCGATAATCTCGTCACGATGGCAGCAGCCGGTGTCAAAAACATGTCCTTGACGAAATACCTGATTGAACAGGTTATCCAATCGAAGGAAAAACGTATGGAAGAGCTGCGGGCGTTCATCCCGAATGCTAAAAACGAAGAATGGGATTTAGTCGTAGCCGGCCAACGCGTCCAGGTCATCAAAGACACGGACGCGGGCGGCAAAGGCACCCTTCAATTCGGCACCGAAGTCGTCAGTTCAGAAGATGGGTCAATCGCGGCCTTGCTCGGTGCTTCGCCGGGTGCATCAACCGCTGTGTCTATCATGCTCGAAATCATTGAAAAATGCTTCCCGCAACATGTGAAAGAATGGGAGCCGAAAATAAAAGAAATGATTCCATCTTACGGCAAATCACTTGCAGAAAGACCAGAGCTGCTGCAAGAGCTGACCGATTCAACCGATCGGACACTCGGTCTCACACCAGACCAGAAAATGTCCCACTCGGGCTAATTCAATAACAGCGAGAGTAAAGGAAGTATAATGATTACTTCCTTTATTTTTTTATTCAATTCTGTGTACGCGCATTGAATTGTGATTGTAAGGCATGTCAGAGGCAGAATAAATTATGAAACGTGCAAAATCATGGATAAGTGTTTCACAGGAATGCATACACTGGGAGAGGGGATGATACGCTTGAATTTTGATAAAAAAATTGAGAAGAGAGTCAAACTCTTTGTGGACCGGGTGGCAGGCCGAGAACCAATCCCGATGTCCAAACCATTGAAAGGGCGCAGGCTCGACACCAATGAAGAATTTGAAACGCCGATCACCAAAGCGCAAAAAGCCTATGTGAAAGAAAAGCAATCAAAAAAAGATGAAACATAATAATATGACGCCGTTAAAGTGATCGTGATAGGAAAAGCAGGGCTTCCAATGTCATGGAAGTCCTCTGTTGTATTAGTCTTCATATACCTTCACAAATACCGAACCGTGTAGCTGCTCATCAACGAAAGCATCCAATTTCCACATACCACTTTTAGGCAGTGACATCATTGAAGGAACATGGGCATCTGCACCATTATTGGCACTTGCTAATGGCAGACTTTCAATCACGGTAACCTCGTTGTTAGATTTATGATGAGTAGCCGTAACCTTCAAATCCCCGTTTAACTCCTCTGGATCGCCCCATAGATGCCACATATACTTTTGTCTTTCATCAGGATAGAAGCGGGTCAGTTCAGAATCATCATAAATGAATCCGAGTTTGTCTTCGACTCCAATCATTTTGTAGTTTCCTGATTCAAAGATATTGCTTACCTCCCATTTCTCTCCAGCACAACCAGCCAGGAAAATAAAAGCCGGAACCAAAAGCAACAATCGAACAAAAAACGTATTCATCTTTATCCCCCTTTTAATCTCGCGATGACCATTTGGAATTAGACAAAGCCCATGTTAAGTAAGCTTCTATTTTTTATCTGTAATAATTTGTTTCGATACGTGGAATTAAATTCCTTTAACACAAGACCAGATAACTCAATATCAACGAAAGTCACGGAAGTATAATGATTACTTCCTTTATTTTTTTGGTGCAATTCGGTATATTAGAAGTGGCAGATTTTTTGCAATATTTTTAAATTCTATAAAATTATAGGAGGACTTTATGAAACTAGGTGCATTTTCTATCAGTTTAAGTGTAAAAGATCTTGAGCGTTCTAAAGCATTTTACGAAGACCTGGGGTTCGAAGTGTTGGGCGGGGACATGGCCCACAATTACCTGATCATGAAGAACGAAAACAGTATTATCGGGTTGTTCCAGGGGATGTTTGACAAGAACATTTTAACGTTTAATCCAGGGTGGAACGAAAATGCCGAAAACCTTGAGTCCTACACAGACATCCGTGACCTGCAGCGTGAGCTTAAGGCAAAAGGCGTCACCATGGTGACGGAAGCTGATGAATCAAGCGAAGGTCCTGCCAGCTTTACAATGGAAGATCCGGATGGCAACCCCATTCTTGTCGATCAGCACAGATGATAGAAATCACCAGTTATGATAGACCGCCGAATGGATGTCGTTCGGTGGTTTTGTCTTTTCTATGAAAGGAACAGGGAGATGAAAAACAATTTAACAGATAGCTTCATTCATTGGGTATGATGGTTGGGTGTGTGTTGGGTTCTATTTTTGGCATGTTGATCAATCCAGGTTCCCTCCCCATTGCAGTGTCTTTAGGAACTGGGGTAGGCTATTTAATTGGCGTTATTGCTTATAGCAGTAGTATTAAAGGAGAGAAAACGATGCAATCCTATCTGAAACGAGTGGGCACAACTTATATCCCCGTATCAAATGTGGAAGCTGCTTCAGAGTGGTATCAGGAAAAGTTGGGGGCCGTTGAAAATTTTCGCAATGAAGATAAGGCGATTTTAGACTTCGCAGACCAGAGCTTCTTTCTTGTGAAATCTCAAGAAGGACAGCAGGCGCAATTTATTGATCATCGTGGAGATGAACATTTTTCCTTAACCTTTGAAGTCGATGGATGGGAAAACCTCAAGCGTTTTCATGAAGATCTTAATGATAACGGTGTCACGGTAGGCGAGATTGAAGACCGCGGGCACCCTGGGAACAACTTTGTATTCTATGATTTGGACCGGAATGCCTTCGATGTGTGGAGTGAATGGAGTGGAAAATAAAAAATTCATGATAGGGATGGGGTGTGAAGCGTGGAGATCAGAAAGGCAACTATAGCAGATGCAGAAGGTGTGGCAAGAGTTCAAGTTGACAGCTGGCATTCGACTTACAAGCACATCGTGCCTGATGACTATTTAAGACGAATGACGTACGAAAGCCGTCAGCAAAAGTGGACAGATATTATTGCTGAGCAGCCCGTGTATATCGCTGTAACCAACGAGGGGAAGATCATAGGCTTCTCTAACGGCGGCCCAGAACGGTCAGGAAAATATCCTGGTTTTACGGGTGAACTTTATGCGATTTACATATTAGAAGAACATCAAAAAAACGGGTTAGGGAAACGTCTGTTAGAGCCGATCATCCATGAGTTGAAGCAGCAGCACCTCTATTCGATGCTTGTCCTAGTGTTAGGGGATAATGCGTCCCGGTTTTTTTATGAGAACATGGGAGCGGAGAAGTTAGATACGGTGGAGACTGAAGTTGCTGGAAAGAAGCTGAATGAAGTGGTTTACGGATGGAAAGACATTAGAAAGATACGTTAAAACATCTTCAGGTGAGAAAGTGTACACCCAAAGGTGAAAAGTGTTCTTATTTAAATAAGGTGGTGTTATCGTGAATAATGATCATTTAGAGCGAGAGATTTTTATTGATGCATCGGTAAAAACGGTATGGGAATTGGTTAGCGAACCAGCGTGGTGGGTTGGCGATGCGCCTGGTCCTGACAAAGTAGAGGGAGAGGGATCACGCATCGTGGCAGATACGAAGTATGGGAAATTTCCTGTCTTAATTGAACAAGAAGATTCGCCTCATTATCTGGCGTGTCGGTGGGCAAGTTCATTCCCGGGAGAAGAACCAAGAGAAGGGAACTCCACGTTAGTCGAATTTTTGTTGCATGAAACCGATGAAGGCACTCGACTCCGTTTAGTTGAAAGCGGTTTTTCCAGTCTTGCTGTTTCTGAGGACAAGCAGCGTAAATTCTTCAAAGAGAACACCAAGGGATGGGAGCATCAATTGGAAGTGTTAAGAAAGCGTGCCAATCAGTAAGCTCGTATCTCCATTAATGTTAAAGTAGCGTTAATCAACCTTAAAGTTTGACGACAACCATCACTCCAATCACCATCGTTTTTCATATAATAGTACTAAATTCCTGATTTCTAATGAGGAGACATCGATGGTTTTACGTTCATGATATGAATAATGTGCTAAGGTGTATGGTAAAAGGGGGCTCTTTTATGAGAGTAATATGGTTGCCGTTATTAGCATCTGTTGGAACAATGGCGCTATTATATTGGATTGGCAATATATTTAATTTATCGCTTCTTAGGTTTTCATTTGTTTTAAATGAACCGTTAAAAAATGGATTGATTTTTGATGCAAATATTGCAATACTTCCTTTTGTTTTCGGCTTGTTAGTTGGATTTATTGTGGAACGTATAGTTAAAGTCAGAAGCAAATGATCACCGAGGTGTAATGAAAAGAGGTATAGGCCAAATGCCAGCAGGGTTATTCTTCAAGAAGAATAGCTCTTTTTTTTTGCAGAAAAGAAGCCGTAATGCAGAATCTGCGTAATAGCCTCTCGATGCAGCAGGGCATGTCAGTTGTACGAGCAATTTGGGACATGCTTTTTAATGCATCACACCAAAAAAATAGCTTTTGGAATAAAAAATTATTGTAATACGATAAATATTTATTTAATATTAATACAAGGAGCGATAGTTGTGATGCTTTTTGGGAACAACTAAAGGGATAGAACAGCAGAAGCTAGCAAATGCAAAACAGTGATTGCGATCGCTGAATCTAATCATGATTGAGGAGGTATGACGATGGATAGTGACAATTTGATTTTGAAAAATATGGCTGATCCACATGAGCTGGAAAGAATTTATCGTAAAGACCCGGCAGCTTTTAAACAGTCATTATTATACGCATGGGAACAATATCCTGATTCTCAGGTTCTTAATGTCTGGTATGAAAGGTTGCATTTCAAGGAGGCAGCACAGACACATATACCTTTCTTGTTTCAAAAAAGTTTCTTATTTATGGGCTTTTTAGCTATTCTGGCCGGGATAAGCACGAGGATCATTTACCATTTTGTCGAGCAGGAAGCAATCGCTCCGATTAACCTGGCTTTTGGTATCATTCCCTTTATCGCTGCCTACTTTGTTTACAGTAATAGGCCGAAAAGAAGTATTATGTATTGCCTTTCAGCGTTGTTCATCATATCCGTGGTCTATCTTAATGTACTGCCGTTAAATAATAGTGACAGTATTATCCTTGTTTATTTACACTTTCCCATTTTCTTATGGGTATTGTTGGGGCTCGCCTATACAGGAAACGGTTTTTCACAAGGGAGTCGAAGAATAGCTTATATTAAATTCAATTTGGAATATGGAATTCTCTACGCCAGCATGGCAGTCAGTGGAATGGTGCTAGCAGCCGTAACCATGCAGTTATTCCGCTTTGTTGGCCTGGATATAGAAAATTTCTATTTTAGTAATATTGTTTTGTTTGGTGCTGCCGCTCTCGCAATTGTGGCTACGCACCTCGTATCAATGAATCTTAAACTTGCTAAGAATATCACGCCGTATATAGCGAAAATTTTCAGCCCGCTTGTCCTGGTCACATTGTTGGTTTATCTTGTAACGGTTATATGGGTGGAGAAAAATCCATTTCTGGACCGCGATTTTCTGATCGCTTTCAACGGCATTCTGCTTGGTGTGTTAGTCGTCACCATATTTTCCATAACGGAAAGAGATTCAGAAGAGAAAAAGAACATTTCAGATTATATCAATGTGTCGTTGATTGGCCTTGCGCTCATCATCAACAGTGTGGCTTTGTCAGCCATTGTGTTCAGACTTTCTTCGTTTGGCATTACGCCAAATCGATTCGCTGTGTTAGGTGTAAACATCCTTATATGGGCAAATCTTATTTGGATCATGTTCTCCTATATACAGTTTTTACAAAACAAATCTGGACTTTCAACTATCCAGGATGCTGTTACGAAGTATTTGCCGGTCTACGGACTTTGGGCAGCGTTTGTTATATTTACTTTTCCAATACTATTTAATTAGAACGGCTCTTTTATTCAGATTTGTATCGTTTTAGCTTATTTAATTTGAAATCGAGTATTAAACAAAAATGGGGCAATTATTCAATAAGAGTAATTGCCTTATCTTTATCTTCATTTTTCCCTCTTTAAAAACTCCACAGTGGACGCAGCCATTTGAATGATTTTATTTCGTAACGCTTTCGGTGTCACTACTTTTATTTGGTCTGCAAATCCTAAGATATACCCGATTGCTTCCTCTTCAGTATCAAAAGAGAGCTTAACAGGTATCCAGTCATCTTTTCTCTTATTTCCAATTTCAATGATACGGGCAAAACGACCAGTGAATGTTAATCTTGGTAAGATAGACTGGGTGACTTCCACACTCACTTCAAAAGCAGGCAAATTCTTCACGAAGGCCTTTGCCGAGGATTTCCAATACTGGGCAAGGTTGAAATCGGCGGGTCTTTCAAAGGTTTCATCAACAGGAACAGCATGCTGAATCCGTGAGGCTCTATAAGTTCGCAGCTCACCATTTTCTTTAGACGCAATTAAGTACCAAAGGTCCGATTTGGCCACTAGGCCAAGGGGTGCTACAATACGATCATCCTTCTTTCCGTCTGCACGTTGATAGCTGATTTTTAATTTATTTTCCTTCCATATGGCGGTTTTAAGGACTTCGAAGGAAGCTATTTCTTCTTTTTGCTTTCGCCAGCCACTTGTGTCGATATGAATTCGATTCCATACATCCTTAGCATTTTCACGGTAGATGGATGGAAGGGAAGCGACTAGTTTATTTCTTGCGTCATCAGAGGTTCGTGTCATCCCCAGGTCTTCGAGCAACTGCGAGGAAGGCGATACAAACAAAGCGCGTATTTCAGATTCTTTCAAACCCGTTAAATCTGTCTGGTAGTCTTCTAATAGTGACCACCCTCCATTTTTTCCACGTTCTCCAATAACAGGAATCCCTGTTCCACTCAAGGCATCCATATCCCTATAAATGGTTCGTTCGGAGACTTCCAGCTTCTCTGCCAATTCTTTGGCGGTCATGCTACCCTGTGCCTGTAATAATAAAAGAATGGATACCAAACGGTCCCCTCTCATCCACATCACCTATTTTCCATTGATTATATTTATTTAAATAAATATGACACAAGGTGTCAAGAATTGATGGTTATAATGGTAATACTTTAGTCATGAAAGGGATGGGTGATATGAAAGCTTTACATGGAAAGATTGCACTTGTTACTGGAGGAAGCAGAGGAGCCGGGCGGGGCATAGCCATTGAATTAGGAAAGGCTGGCGCAACTGTTTATGTCACCGGCCGAAGCATGAAAGGTGATTCCACCAATGATTGGCCTGGTACTATTGATGACACGGTTGCTGAAATTGAAGTCCATGGGGGAAAAGGGGTGGCGGTTCGTTGCGATCATACGAATGATTTAGAAACAGAAACTGTCATCAATCAAATTCGTCAGGAACAGGGAAGGTTAGATATTCTTGTCAATAATGTGTGGGGGGCGCATGATCTTGGCGTTGATGCTAAGCCTTTCTGGGAATTGCCATTGAAACATTGGGACACGATGTTCACTGCTGGTGTACGAGCCCAGTTGGCCACGAATCACTATGCCATTCCATTACTTCGTGAAAATGAAAGATCGGTCATTATTCACACGACTTTCTGGGATGATGGCAAATACACCGGACAGTTTTACTATGATTTAGCGAAGAATGCATTAATACGTATGGCTTATGGTCTTTCCATCGAATTAAAACAAGATAATGTTGCCGTACTTGCCGTTTCCCCAGGGTTTATGCGAACGGAACTTGTGTTGAAGCATCATCAATCGGATGAAGAACACTGGGAGGAATCAGAAGATTTAAGGAGAACCGAAACGCCACATTATGTCGGACGAGGAATTACAGCTGTGGCCAGTGATCCGAATGTGATGGAGAAAAGCGGACATGTATTAAAAGCGGGAGATATCGCCAGAGAGTATCAGTTTACTGATATTGATGGCAGATATATTCCGCCGTTTACCATCTAGTTTGTAGAGTATAGAATAAAAAAATGTAACATTTGCTAGTTCCTTTAAAAGTTTATAGATATTAAATACCTCTGATACAATGCCTGAGCTATAGCTTGAAAATAGTGGCGAAAGGTGGCATAAAAACTATAAAGTTGTCCTTTTTGGCAATCCTGTTTATGGTGGGTGAGCAAAAAGGCAGCCAACGTTCTATCGTAGTTCGATTCCTGAAATCTTAGTTCTAATAATAACTGACAGCATTTCGGTGTTATGAATTGAATTTAAGAAGTTCATTATATCTCTTAAGAATTTTTAACATTCTCACCAATAAGGATATAACTATAGAAAGTAATAAGATAATGACCAACCCTACAGAAAGAACGCCATTACGGTCATCAAATGCGCTTGCAAATAAAAATATTAGTATTGCACTTGAAATAAATAAACAAGCTGTATAAATCGTAACTTTTTTCATAGAGTGCCTCCACAGGAACAAATTTTAATCGATCGGTGTAAGAAAATCCGGTACTACAGAGAGAGCTGCTGGGTTTATGCTGCAATGAATCATAGTTTAACTAAATTATGACGAAGGACTCCACCTATCAAGTGGAGTCCTTCGTCGATTGGTCATATTCTACATCTTCTCACACAATTGGTTAAAAACGTGAGAAATTGAGGTCACTCCAAATTGTAATACAGGAGGGACTGTATGTAAACGTGCTTTAAAGTGTAAAAGAGCGGGTGTTATCCAATATTAAGCATTTAGATTAATGTGTTATTATGATAGTGTATTTTACATAATTTAGGCAGGGGGCATGACGAGTTGATTCATCACAACAAAATAGCAATGCATGGGACAAAAAAGTAGAAGAAGGCTCGAGATACACGACGTCTGTAAGCCGTGAAATCATCAAAAGAGCCAAAAATATTGAATGGGAAATCACTGTGACGACCGAAAGGGCTGTGCCAAGACAATAGTTTCCTGCATTGTTAAAAGGTTTGAGAATACTCTGCTTAGCGTCTGGCGGGGGACAACAAGCTCCCGTGCTTGCTGCAGCAGGAGCCGACGTAACTGTAACAGATATATACAAAAAACAGCTGGAACAAGATGAAAAAGGCCATGGGCTTACCCAGCATTTGGAATCCTACAGCGATCGAGTAGATCAATGGTTTCAAAAGCATATCAGTACCATGGGATAGTTTTGAAGGTTGGCAAATACATAGATGGCAAGGGAAGCAAATGAAGACGAAGGAGTCTTATTATGCAAAACAATAGAATAATAATGGGTACTGTCGTATGCGTGATGTTATTGGCTGCATGTGAACAAGCACCTGACGCGTCAACAAGTGACGATTCTACTCATGTGGAATCGAAAGAAAATGGTTCAAACACGGAACATACTGATACAGATACAAACGAAAATGATACAAGTGAAAAAAATAACGTGCCTCTAAAAGATGAAGACTCGAGCTCTGAGGCAGGTCTGAAAGAAGCGTATCAGACAAAGTTAGTGGACTCCAAACAAGAAACGGAACGATTGGAAGCCGCAGATTCATCAACATACGCGTTGAAAAAAGTTGAAAATGATAGATGGGACATTTGGGATGAATTATTGAATGATATTTATGGAGTCTTAAAAGAGCGACTGTCACCAGAAGAAATGGAGCAATTAAGAGAAAAACAACGGAATTGGATCGAATTTAGAGACGACCGTGCATTGGAAGCATCGCAAAAATATGAAGGCGGCACGCAAGAACATTTAGAATACGTGGCTGTGCTTGCAAATCTCACTGAAGAAAGATGCTATGAATTAGTTGAGGATTATATGAAATGAGACCTTTTGCATGGATGTTACTATTAATCCATTCCGTTATATTAGTGCTTTGGATCATGAATGCGGAATCCTTATTCTCAACCACTGGTATCGTGTTTTGGCTCATTACAGTGGCTGCCGGGTTTATGATCCAAACAAAGTTAAATACGGAATTGTTAGTAAAAAAACTCGTTGTATCGTCGAGTTACTTTATGGTATTTCTTTGCGTCATGACGCTATGTATCTATGTTACGACGCGATCTATGCCGTAAACGCTGTTATCTGAACATTCCCTGATCGTGAGGGGGTGTTCTTTTTTTGCTTGTGATGTTGTTTTTCAATCCAAAAGAATAAATATTTATTGTAATTCGATAAATAATGTGGTAAATTTAAATGGACATTAAAATTGGTGAGGTGGTCTTGTGAAACATGGAGCAACCATTTTCTTAAAGGCAGTGGTTATTCTTGTTGGATTGGCAGTTCTTGCTTTATGTATAGGTTTCATACCGTGGATGATTAACCAAGAAGGTATTAGCCCAGAGTATGCGTATATCATTTATTCCATTTTAATCGCGATGTATGTGGCGGCGATTCCGTTTTTCATGGCACTGTATCAAGCATTAAGACTGTTACACTATATTGATAAGGATACAGCATTTTCGGATTCCTCCGTAAAAGCGTTAAGGTTGATAAAATTGTGTGCAGGCACTATAAGCGTGGTGTATGTGGGTGCGATGCCATTCTTTTATCTGCTAGCGGAGAAAGACGATGCGCCTGGCGTTATCTTAATCGGATTGGTCTTTATTTTTGCTTCAATTGTGATTGGCGTTTTTGCTGCCATTCTTCAAAAGCTATTAAAAAATGCCATAGATATTAAATC
Organism: Thalassobacillus sp. CUG 92003; assembly: GCF_013618635.1. Taxonomy (GTDB): domain Bacteria; phylum Bacillota; class Bacilli; order Bacillales; family Halobacillaceae; genus CUG-92003. The sequence continues at coordinate 62,955 of NZ_JABLSJ010000002.1, forward strand.
AGAAAATGACTTAACGGTCTGAGGTGAATTAAAAGATGGCCATAATAATCAATATCGATGTCATGCTGGCTAAGAGGAAAATGAGCGTCACGGAACTTTCTGAACGGGTTGGCATAACAATGGCGAACCTTTCTATATTGAAAAATGGCAAGGCGAAAGCGATTCGGCTGTCAACGTTGGATGCAATTTGTAAGGCTTTAGACTGTCAGCCTGGTGATATTTTAGAATACACGGATGAGGAAGGGGATTAAGGAGCCGCCATTTGCTCGTGTTTAACGCATGAGCAAAAATAAAACAAGGCTCCTGTAGAACCTTGCTTTAACCTCGCATGATAAAATTCAGCTTCGCTTTAATCCCATCATACAACGCCTCTTTTCCGATTTCATCATGATAAAGATAAAGCAGGAACTCAAACGCAAGTGAACTGTAAATGACTTCAGCGGCCTGATTCGCAGCAAAATCCTCAGGTAGCACACTTTTTTCCTTCAGTTGGTTCAAGTAATGGATCAATTCATCCACAAACATGAAATCAAGGTCAATCATTTTTTTCAACCTTTCAGGGTTGGACATATACAGCGACACATTCATCAGCGGCCGGAGTATCTTCTTGCTTACCAGCAAATAGCGATTCATTCGCTTATAGATAAATTGAAACACAAGCTCGGAAGCTGCTTTATTTAAATCCTGTTCCTGAAGGGTGATCTCTTGTTGGTCCATCTCTTCCATAAAGTCATTGGCAAATGCGTCAATCAGGATATCAGCCTTCGAATCAAAATAGTTAAACACGGTCCCCGTTCCAACATCGGCTCGGTTCGCAATATCATCTGTGGTCGTTCCTTCATAGCCGTGTTCGAGGAAAAGTGTTCTTGCCGCCTCTATAATCGCGTCTCTCGTTGCTTCTTTCTTTTTATTCCGGATGCTTTTCATAGGTATCACCTCTTATAAAAAGTGAGCGTACTCATAAATGAACGTACTCATATTATCTGCTTCTTTTCATCTTATGTCAAATCCTTTCATATATCTTGTGAAACATTTCCCATCTCAGTCCGTATACATTAGGTAATCAAAGGGAGGGGGGTATATGAACAATTCTTTAATCGTCCTGTTGACGGTGATTTTGGAATCGCTATTTCTTTATATCATCGCTGCGCTGTTTAGCTGGAAATGGATTGATATTGCGTTTTTAGGCGGCCTAGCTATCTTCGGGGTACTATGGATTTTTCACTATCAATCAGCTCAAACTAGAAATAGGGAGAACGCCAGTATCCGTGGCAACACTGGAATCACGGCAGAGAGTATACATTCACCTTTACACTTTCACCTGTGGTGATTGGTCTGATCGTATTCCTCATCGGCAGTTTCATCATCGCAATCATTTACTACTCTTCTTACTTTTAATCATACATATACACTTACGATTTAATAGGGGGCAGCTTCTTATTTTTGATAAAATGGTAGAATAAACATAAGCACTGAAGTCATGAGGTGAACCTATGAAACGCGAAACAATCGTTGAGAAAATGAAGGATCATACGCCTGCGATTATAGGCAAACAAAATTTAACAGAATATTCGATTCTATTACCACTCATTGAAAAGGACGGCGAGCTCCATCTCGTATTTGAGGTCCGTTCCCAAAAGATGAGGAGGCAGCCTGGAGAGGTGTGCTTCCCGGGAGGTAAGGTTGATGCTGAAGACTGGTTGAAGCAAGACACAGCGACGCGGGAAGCGGAAGAAGAGTTGGGAATCACCCACGATGAGATTTCAGATATCTACCCGTTCGATTATATCGTGTCGCCGTTTGGTATGATTGTGAATACGTATGTCGGGTTTCTTAGTTGTGCGGAAAATCGTCTTCAACCCAACCCGGATGAGGTGGACGAGGTGTTTACCGTTCCGCTTAGCTATTTCATGGAAACCAAACCGCACATCCACTATGTGAATGTGGAAGTAAAGCCGCAAGCTGATTTTCCATTCCACCTAATCGAAAATGGGCGGGACTACCGCTGGCAAACGAAGCAGTTAGAAGAATTATTTTATATTTACGATGATCGCGTGATTTGGGGCCTCACGGCAAGAGTACTCTATTATTTTGTTCAGATGATTCAATCAAGCGGCATGGAATGAGGTGGGGGTTAGTTGAATAAGAAGCCGAATCGCATACATATTATTGGTTCTGTGGGAAGCGGAAAAACAACTTTAGCAAAAGCGTTATCCGAAACGTTCACTATCCCCTTTTTTGAGATCGATAACATCGTATGGAAAAGGTATCCCTCAGGCGATATCAGAAGGACCGAGCAAGAAAGAGACGATTATTTGCAGGAGATTATCCAGTCAGAGCGCTGGATCATCGAAGGGGTGCACAACGAAGCCTGGGTGGCCGATAGTTTTCGAAAGGCTGATTTGATCATCTTTCTCGACCCCACGTATTCAATACGAACGTATCGGATCATAAAGCGGTTCGTGTGGCAAAAACTTGGATTGGAACAGGCTAATTATAAGCCGACGCTGCGAATATTTTTTAAAATGTTTAAATGGAATAAGTATTTTGAAGAGGTAGGGAAACCGAATTTCTATAAGGAATTTGGAGCGTATCAGGACAAGGTATGCGTTGCTACTAAAAAGCGGTGTATTAAGAAGCATTTCGAGTAGGGGGAGAGTGTACTTGGCTTTGTATGTTTCTAGTGTCATTCTCTGAACCTCATATAAAAAAATGATCATGCAGAAAAGAGCTTGAAGCATTTTCAAGCTCTTTTTTTAAAACGCACCAACTTCCTTAAAATCTGACAGGCATTTGCACGAGGTCTTGAATGCTCCCATCTCTCGCGCTTCGCGTATAAACCCATAGCTCGCCCCTGGATGTTGTGGGAGAATTGTCAAATGCGATCGGTTTGGAAAAGGTGCCATAAGCTGGGGCACCGGCTGAAGTTTGAATGGATGTTTCACGTGAAACAATTTCGTCGGCGCTATCCACGATCCGGTATAATATTGTTCCTTCAAACGCGCGTGCGAAGCCTTCCAACGGTTGTCCTTCTTGAATTTTCGTGCCTGGATAAGGCCGGAACACCACAATGTTAATGGAAGATGGGAGTGGAACGATCACCCGGAACCCTGGGTAAATAACATCTTCAGATAACCCGGGGCGTTCCCGGTTTGCCTCGAGTAAAGTGGATAAACTTATGTCGAAGCGGCGGGCGATAGCGTATAAGGTATCGCCTTGCACAACCTCATAACTAAAAGCGGGAACGAGCAGCGCCTGGTTGACGAAGATATAATTCGGATCTCCGATTTGGGGATTAATGCCTTGGAGTAAATCAACATTGGTATTATAACGCTGGGCATAGTGAAAGAGCGTGCCCCCGGGGTTGACGGTTTGATAGATATGGTTTTCTCCGAATGAGGTGGAAGGGACGACGAGAACTTGTCCCGGAAATATTAAGCCTGGATCTGTAATAGGGGGATAGAGGGCGTTGGCTTCTTCGATTAAGGCAACCTCACTCCCGAAACGTGCGGCAATGGCATACAGCGTATCGCCCGGCTGCACGGTATAAATGAATTGGGTGCGTATATTGATCGGCATACTACCTACTCCTTTTCAAGTACTCCCTTTACAATTAGCCCCTGTAAATCTCCGTGTCGATGCTCTATTTAAGCCCCTCCGCCTTATGCAGCAACAGGTCCTATCTACCAATAGACTGATAGATGAATAATACTTATATGATCCCTCACCAACACGTTTAACGGGGCCAACCATTAAAGGGGAAATGCTTGTGCTGCATGGAACATATTAATCGTTGGACGAGAACTCCAGCTGTATTATCCTACTCGTGGACTTTCTCATTTATGCTACGAGGCTCTATGTATTGAACCGGAGGGAGAGGGGTCCCCTTAATGAAAGCAAAAAGAAAAGCGCCTTTTCCTTATAGGAAACAGGCGCTTTCGCAGTATGAAGTTAACTTCTTGATTGTCGTAGGAATCTTGGGTACGCTGCATAAGCAAGAATGCCGCCTGCCGCGCCCGCTCCTACCAATATCAGAAGGGGCTTCCAAATATCAGAGACTCCGCCATCCTGAAGGATAATTTCTTTATAGCCTTCAAGCGCCCAATATTGGGGAAGCATCTGGCTGATGGTTTGCACGTAATCCGGCATGATTTCCACGGGCATCCATAAGCCTCCTAACAAGGCACCGCCGAGCGCGATAACTTGAGTCAGGGCGATGCCCATGTTTTCCGTTTTGACAAGCACAGCCATCGCCATTCCAAAGCCAGTCACGATAAAAGCAAGGGCTAACGATAATGTAATGAGTGCGATCGGGTCGCCTAAGGCAAGATCGTACACAAGGACGCCAAAGGTTAATAAAACGGTAATTTGAATTAAAACGATCATCATAAAAGGGATCCACTTGCCAATGAAATAATCCTTGATCGGCAGCGGGGTGCTGGCAATCCGCGCAACCATTCCGCGTTCCCGGTCTTTAACGAAGGCGATCACCATGGAAATCATAATAAAAAAGGCAAACATCACCGTGTAGCCGGGAATGATTTGGGTGACAACTTCCTGATAACTGGCACTCTCATCCCCTTTGAAAATCGCGACAAAAGCAACGATAAAGATGATAGGTAGGACGAACGTCCAAAACCAAAGGCCAATATCTTGAATATTTTTTTTCAACTCTGTGCGTGCAATCGCCCACATGATCAATCACTCCTTATATTAAGCATCGCGAAGCTGCGTTCCGGTCAGGTGAAAGAAAATATCCTCGAGTCTCGGGCGATAAAGCTCCAATCTGCGAGGGTCGATGCCATCTTCGCGAAAACGGCTGACCAATTGTTCCAGCGTATCTAACGGGCTGTCGCTGGTCAGTACGAATCCGTCTCCTTTTTCAACGGGAGAGCCAAAAGGTGCGAGCATGTCGTGGTCGATGCTTCCGCCAGCTACGAATAAGGAAGGGGCGGCATGCCGTTCTAACAACTCATTCATGGCGCCAAACTCCACGAGCTGCCCCTTATCAATCAGCCCGATGCTGTCACATAAATTTTCGACTTCTTCCATATAGTGACTGGAATAGATGATCGTACTGCCTGAGGCCTTCAATTGTTCGATGATGGTGAAAATTGAATTCCGGGATTGCGGATCGATGCCGACCGTAGGCTCATCCATAATCACCACGTCAGGTTCATGTAACAGGGCACAGCCGATGTTCAACCTGCGTTTCATTCCGCCCGAAAAGGTCGTAACTTTATCTTTGCTGCGGTCGCTCAGCCCGATTTGCTCTAGTACGCTCTCCATTCGGTCTTGCAGCTTTTTCCCCGAGAGTCCATAAAGCTTTCCGAAAAGTATCATATTATCCCGTGCGCTCAGCGTTTCTTCCAGGCAAATCTCTTGCGGGATATACCCGATCCGCTTCTTAATGTACATTCTTTCCTTTGCCACCGAGTGGTCGTTGAGCAGCATATCCCCTTTAAATTCAAGTAAAATACCGGATAAAATTTTCATCAGCGTCGATTTCCCTGCGCCGTTTGGTCCGACGACGCCGAAACATGACCCTTCTTCGATTTCAAAGCTGATGTTGTCTAATGCCTGAATGGCCCCATACTGCTTACTTATGTTGACGACATCAATCATTCGCCTGCCTCCCTTCAATTGTTAAGCTAACGACTATATTTATGCTTAGACAATACTGTGTACGAATGACGAAAGAATTAGTTTCATGTTCGGTACTTTTTATTCAGATGGCGTTGATGGAAAAAGATAATCGGGACTTTAGTGATCTCTAAAAGAAAAACCTTCTGCTTCTAAAGCCGTTTTTAATGTGGGAATGGAAGCTGGACCTACGCCATGAAGTTTCAAAATTTCTTTCTCGCTGTAGTGAGAGAGGTCTTGTAATGTGTGGATTTCTTCGTGAAGCAAGGCATTTCTCGCAGGTGAACTCAATTTGGAAAGGAAACCATCTTTAGGCTTACTTTCCTGATTACAAATCGGGCAACTTGTACAATCACTACTTTTATAGTACTTGTGGCCTTTGTCACATACCTTTAAATGTTTTTCTGCTGGCAATCTGAACACCTCCTCTCAATTTGATATTAAAGATGAAACGGCCTGTTTTTGAAAGAAAATGATCGGAAAGTCTACCACCATTTTTAATACGACTGAACAATGCTAGGTAAATTCCACAAAATTTACACATTTATGATCTGTGTTCATTTTATCATCGTTGAACCCCTTTGTGACAGTCCATAGAATATTTATTGAGAAGGTGAACTGGTGATGTCGGGCATAGTTGATAGGTATAAAACCTGTTACAATGGCACACACGAGGAATAGGAAAGGAGAATGAACATGAGGAATAAATGGTTATTAAGTTTAATGTTGGCCGTGTCGTTATCTATGCTAGCTGCATGTAATAGTGACGATAGTTCCAGTGAAGATAGTAATGGAGAAGCAAATCAAGAGGAGCAGGCAGACAGCGGCCAAAGTGAGGGCAGCGAAGGCGGCGAAGGTTCTGAACAAGCTCAGATGCCGGAAGCTGATTTAGAAGACGTTCCTGACGTGGTCGCGGAAGTCAATGGCGAAGAAATAACGAAAGAAGAGTTCAGTACGAATTTCGAAAGCCAATTGCAGCGCTCGGCTATGCAATCCCAGATGTCAGGTCAAGAAGTGGACCAGGAGCAATTAAAGACCCAGGTGGCGGACAGTCTGGTCGGGCAGGAGCTCCTTATCCAGGAAGCTAACAGCCGTGATTACGAAGTGACCGACAAAGAAAAGAATAAGACGTTAGAAGAGTTTGCTCAGCAACAGCAAGTTGAATCAACTGATAAACTACTCGCTACTTTAGAAGAGCAGCAAGGCATGGGTGAAGATGAAGTCATGTCTCAGATTGAACAACAGGTAAAAGTGGATAAGCTGATTGAGAAGGAGTCTGGCGACTTGGAGCCAACCGAAGAAGAAATGAAAGAAACGTATGATCAGCTGAAAGAGCAGCAGGGAGAATCTGGTGGAGAAAACCAGATGCCGTCTTTTGAGGAAGCAAAACCGAACATTAAAGAACAAGTGAAGATGCAAAAAGAATCGCAGGCTGTCCAAAAGCTCGTGGACAACCTTCGTGAAGATGCAGATGTGACGGTGAATCTATAAAGTTAGAAAAAACCAGGTCCGAATGGGGCCTGGTTTTTTTGGTCTATTTTTTGTTGCGGTATAAATACATGGTAAGCGGCGCAAAGATGATTGTGAAAATGAATGAAGCCAGAAGGACCCACCCGATTTGTTCAAAGGTCACGGCGTCATGCATAAACCCGCGGACCGCTGTCACCAAAAGGGAAATGGGGTTAATATCAACGAAGCCTTCTAGCCATGATGGCAGTGTTTCGGGTTCCACAAACACATTGCTTACGAATGTAATAGGGAAGAGGACCATCATACTCACCATCATGAGCGATTTTTCTGAGCGCATAATCAGCCCGAGTGTTGTCCAGACCCACGATAAACTGAACGAGAATACTAATATTAATGCGACAGCTCCAATGACGCCGGGGAAACCGCCTTCTGGCCGAAATCCGAGTATCAGTCCGAGCACAATCATGATGGTCGATGCCATCGAATACCGCACCGTATCGACAAGCAACGCTCCGACTAGCGCTGAAGGGAGCCATATCGGCAAGGTGCGGAAGCGATCAAAGATACCTTTTCGAATGTCGTTGTTCAAATCGATGCCGGTGTACATCGTGATTTGCGAAACGGTCATGACGAGTATGCCGGGCAGCAGGAATTGCAAATAATCGCTTGTGGATCCGGCGATGGCACCGCCAAAGAGATACGTGAACATAAGTAAGAAAATAATGGGAAACACGGTCACATCAAACAACTGCTCCGGTACATGCTTAATGCGCAGCAAGGCACGTGAAGCAAACGTGAAAGACGAGGACAACCCATTTGGCCGGCTAGGACGCTCACTTGATGCAATCGCGTCGATCAATTGTCCATTCGCGCCGCCTTGTTTATTTGTCTCAAATGATTGTGTCACCGTGTTACCCCCTCTTCATGAGCGGCATTCTCTTCTACTGGCTGGCCTGTCAGCGTCAAGAATACTTCATCAAGACTGGGCTGGCCGAGTGAAAAAGTCGTCATGCGAATGTTTTCCTTCTGCAGCTCTCCGAGTGCTTCAGCCACAACCGATGGGTCTAAGACTTGCGCGGTAAGCGAGGCAGGGTCGGAACCGGGACGGACCGAATCGTCCAGTTTTTGTGTAAGCACTTCGATCGCTTTGTCACGGTCCTGCTGATCGAAAAGGGACACATGTAACGTGCTCATTCCGACAGAGGCCTTCAGTTCACTGCTCGTGCCTTCTGCAATGATCTTTCCGTGATTGATGACAGCTATGCGATCGGCCAATTGATCGGCTTCCTCCAAATACTGCGTCGTCAGCAATACAGTGGTCCCTGCATTGACGAGGGCACGAATAATATCCCACACTTGATTTCGGCTGCGCGGGTCCAGCCCCGTGGTCGGTTCATCCAGGAAAAGCAGATCCGGCGTCACCACGATACTGGCAGCGATATCAATTCTGCGGCGCATGCCGCCTGAGTAGTTCTTCACTTGCTTTTTTGCTGCATCTGCAAGGCTGAAGGCGTGCAGCAATTCGTTAGCGCGCGCTTTCGCCTGTTTGCGGGAGTAGCCCATCAACCTGGAGATCATGATGAGGTTTTCGATCCCCGTTAAATCCTCATCAATCGAAGCATACTGCCCGGTCAAACTGATGCGGCTCTTGATGGCAGCGGTTTCTGACACAAGATCGTGTCCAAAAATTTGCGCATGCCCCTCATCCGGCTGCAGCAAGGTTGCCAGCATACGGATCGTAGTTGTTTTCCCTGCCCCATTGGGACCTAGGAAGCCATAGACGGATCCTTTTTTTATCGATAAATCCACACCATCAACGGCGCGGTCTTTTCCAAAAACTTTCACAAGGCCTTTCGCCTCGATTGCCATCGTTTGTTTCGTGTCATCCATATTTCTCATCCTCTAGTCATTTAGGTTGGGTAGATCGTTATAGAGTAAGCATACTGGAAAAATCAACAAATGAACAGTCTTGTTATTTCAGTGGGGCCCCCTTCCTGGATTCAGCTGTCACGGCGAGTGTCTTCTAGCGTTTATGCGGCAAAATTAAATTATATGCGGCGAAATCCGGATTTATGCGGCAAACTCGAAATTTATGCGCGATTTTCTTAATTTATGAGGCAAAAGCTACTTTTTATGCGGAACTCGACAAGAAGCTTAATTTTTCCCGCTCAATCTGAAACCATTCGAAAAATCTTCCCGTCAAATGAGTAAACAACATAATTGAGAAACAATGAAGCGAAAGGAGGGCTATCAGCAAGCACCCGGCATTGAAAATCAACCGTAGAGAAAATATTTCACATTACCAAGGAGGGGAAAATCATGAAAAAAACAATGTATCTTGCACCGGTTATTGCTTTAGGGATGACGTTAGGTATAGGCGCTGGCAACGTGTCAGCTGAGAAGACGGCCGTCACTGTTGAAAAAGGGGATACCCTTTGGAGCATCGCCCAGCAGCATGAAGGTGTAACGGTCAATGATTTATATGAATGGAACCCTGGTATTGAGGCAAATGCGTTGCAAGTCGGTTCGGAAATTACGGTGAACATGGGTGATAACTCAGATGACAACAACACACCACATGAAGAATTCCACACTGTCACACCGGGCAGCACGCTCACTAGCATCGCAAATCTTCACGCAGGCGTGACATTAGATGATCTCTACGAACTGAACCCTGGCATTGATGCCCGAAATCTACAAATTGGTTCTGAGGTCAGAGTCAGCCCGGGCGAAGGATCCAGTAAAGATTATCATACCGTTAGACCAGGCAACACCTTAACCAGCATTGCCAATCTTCATGCAGGTGTAACGCTTGATGATTTATATGAGTTGAATCCAGATATCGATCCTCGTAACCTGCAAATTGGGTCAGAGGTAAGAGTAAAATAAACGATAGAAAAAGCTTGCTTCGTCGATTACACCGGCGAAGCAAGCTTTTTTTTACTTCATTTTGACGGTAACGTTTCTCGTCAACAGTCGAACGAGCCAGAACGTACCTGTTAATAACAGAAGGGTAACGATAAAGGAAAAAGCGATCGAGATGTCCGCGGCGTTTACATTGAAAAAGGTGAGCCACGGCTCGCTCATATCACCTTCCCAAAATAAATCAGATAGTGAAACGATCACCATGGCGAGCACGATGTGACCTAACCCGATTAGCCAGCCTGAGCGGTAGATTCCTGCCCCGACCAGCCATCCTGCAGCAAAGTATACCAGGACATTCAAGAAGAACGAGAACATGATGAGCGGCAAGGACGCCTCATCGTTTAACATGTGCACGGTGATCTGAGATCCCGTGAGTAGATGCTGGAACCCTGAGATGATACTGGCAATTATACTTAAAGCTAGAGACAGGGCAATGGCAGCCAGTGCTGAACCGTAAAAATAATCGCGTCGTGTAATCCCTTGCCGGACGTAGAAAGTGAGAAATACGGCAGGTGACATAATGCCAAGGATCAGCATAAAGATTTTAGACGGTTGAAAGGCAAAGGGAAAGAAGCTGATTTGATTTTGATCGACCACCATACGAAAGACCACATAGATGATACATACTGTTGAAAGGAACCAGGCTGCCCATTTGCCCTGAACGAGAAACAAATCGAGCGATAGTTTCGAGGTGTTTTGCTTCGTATTCATCTCTATTCCCCCTCCCGTGTTAAATGAATAAATAAATCCTGAAGCGACACGGGGCCGATCTCAAGGCCTTTTTCCCTTGCTTCCTGTCGCTTCGCATCCGACAGTTCCCCGTAAATCATGACCGATTTAGTGCCGCCTAGCTGCTGTTCATTCAGCTTCTTCATATCATGGACAAAACCATCTACCACATCTGCGCCTCCGGTAATGGCTGCGCCTCTGTTAAGAAGCTCGTCATAAGGTTCATGCAGCACGAGCCGCCCTTTATCAATAATGACAACCTGATCAAATAAGTAATCCATTTCCGAGACTAAATGGGTGGACAAGATGATGGTGCGCGGATGAGACGCTTGTTCTTCTAACACTTCCTGATAAAAGATTTCGCGCGTGGGAGCGTCCATACCTAAATACGCCTCATCGAAAATTGTGATAGGGGAGCGGCTGGCTAATCCGATGGTCACATTAAGCGCAGACTGCATTCCGCTTGAGAGCTTTTTAACAGGTTTGTCAAAAGGCAGATTGAAGCGTTTGGCAAGTCTGTGGGCATAATCTGTATCAAAATAAGGGCGATAGCGTTCGGCTGTTTCGATGAACGCTTTCACTTTTTCTTGCTCCTCCCTGTAATCAACCTCGTATACAAAGGCTACTTGCGACATGATGCCGGCATGTTCAAACGGTTCTTCTCCTCCCACTCGAATCGAGCCCGAGGAAGGCTTCATAAAAGAAGCCAGCAAGGAAAGAAGCGTAGTCTTTCCTGCGCCGTTACGGCCAATCACACCGTACGTTTTGCCGCTTTCCATGTGAACCGTTACATCATTGAGGGCTTCAAATCTTCCGTAATGCAAGGCGACATTGTGCATATCAATATCAAGCATCATAGGGATCACGTCCTTTTACTTGTTTAATAATGGCCTTCATTTCCTCTTCGGTAATACCCAATTTATCTGCTTCCTGGATCATCGGCAGCACGTATTCATCGGCAAATTCGTCCTTCCGTTTTTGCAGCAATTTCTTCTTTGCCCCCTCGGCAACAAACATCCCAACACCCCGCTTTTTGAAAATAATACCTGCGTCGGCCAATAAGTTGATCCCTTTGGCCACGGTTAAATGGTTGACTTTATAAAAGTTGACCAATTGAGTGGTCGAGGGCACTTGATCACCTTCTTTCAGCTGATCATTCACGATTTGGTCCTCAATCCTGTCTTTAATCTGTAAGAAGATCGGTTTACTTTCATCAAACGATTGCTTCACCAGGTCACCACCACCTTACGTATAAGCTTATACGGTTATATAGTTATGTATATAACCATAATGCTATTTCTGTGATTTGTCAACACAATAAAAAAACGGCTGCTTTCCGGCGCAGACTTCAGCGCCGTTATTCAATCATATATCAGTCTAATTCATGAGATATCGGTCCAGCTCAGGCGTTTATCAGTCAGAACGATACGTATATCGGTCTAATTGAAAATATATCGGCCGGAAGTGTTTCCAGAATTCGGATTTGCTGATAAGCTATATGGTATAACAAGATACTTGGTGTTATACAAGGTAGGTGGAGAACGTGTCCCTGCGCAGTCAATTGTTAAAAGGGATTTTAGAAGGGTGCATTCTGTCTGTGATCTCCCGTCAGAGTGTGTACGGTTATGAACTCTCATTGAAGCTGCACGATTATGGGCTTTCTGTTAGTGAAGGGTCGATTTACCCTGTATTATTGCGGTTGCAAAAAGAAAAATGGATTCAGGGTGAAATGAAGCCGTCCCCGAGCGGACCCAATCGCAAGTATTATGAACTTACTGAGCAAGGCGAAGCGGCATTAGCAGAATTCAAGTCAAATTGGGAAGGCATCAAAAAGCCGGTCGATGCTTTACTGGAAGAGGAGAGATGAACATGAGTGCCGAGGAACTCGTAGAGTTGAATAACCAAAAACGCGACATGCTTAATCAAGTAAATGTGTCCTATTATGAGGATATGCTTGTTTACATCCGCCTGTCCTATGATAAGTCGGATGAAGAGTCAGAAGAAATTTTAATGGAACTGCTGGACCATTTACTAGAGGCGCAAGCAGCAGGCAAAACCGCAGAAGAGGTTTTTGGAAATCATCCTAAGCACTATGCGGATGAAATTTGCGGGGAGCTGCCAAAGATGGTGACCAAGAAACGAACCCTGTATATCCTGATGAGCCTGTTTTATTTCGTGGGCGTCAGTGCGGCTGTTTATGGTCTCTTTGATCTTATCCGATATTATCTGTTTAATGTGGGAGACGACGTCCTAACCATTAACAGTGGAACAGCTGTTGTTAACACCATGCTTTCATTGCCGATTGCATTTTTTTTCATAAATGGGCTCATTCGTTATTTACGCTGGTCCTGTTTCAAACAGATCTCTAAGGTCTTGGAATCCGTGATATTTGGTCTTCATGGTGCCGTGAGCTTTAGCGTGTTTTTCGTATTGATTTACTTCATGCCCACCTTTGGACCATCGATTGACGTTCCGATTTATGTGACGTTTTTGCTTGGTATGGCTTTGTGTCTGCTAGGGTACCTGACATTAAAAGCCATTTCTAAATAATCAGTGTGTGAATGGAAGGTTAGGTGATGACCATGAATGTTGAACTTGCAATGCCTCATCGTTTGTTACGCCCGTGGATTGAATGCTATTGGCATGTAGAGTTGGATAGGGGTGGGGTCAAGAAAACGGAAACGATTCTCCCCAACGGAAAAATTGAATTGATCTTTGCTTTGGAGGGGAACTACCACGTCCTGAATCGCAACAGCCCCCGGGTGAAGCATGCCTGGTTATCAGGTCTTCACCACACCCCTCTACATATTGAATATAGCGGAAAATCACGATTATATGGCATTCGTTTTCGCCCGCATGGCATCTTTCCATTTTTTGATATCCCTATCCATGAAACAGTGAATCAGGTGGAGAATCTTGAATATTTCTGGGGCGCATTGCAGGGGGAAATGTTCGAAGCGTTGTGCTCAGCGCCTGATATGCACCACATCTTTAACATGTTCGACTATTTTTTATTGGACAAAATTTCAGAGCGAAAGACCAGGCATCAGCGTTGTATTAGCTATTTTGTCAATCAGGTTTGTCAAGACCCCACCTTGTCCATACCACAGGTAGCAGCCGCCTTAGGTTTTACGCAACGTCATATGAACCGGTTGATTAAAGATCATATTGGACTGCCGCCAAAGTTGTTAGCTCAAATCTATCGTTTCGAGCAGTCATTTTCCTGTTTGTATCAACATCCCATCGATGATCTTCCTGATTTGACCCCCTCGCTCGGTTTCTATGATCAGTCGCACTTCATCAAAGAATTCAAGCGTTTCTCCGGTATGACGCCACGCGAATATAAGAAAAACGCATTCGAAGCTGAGAATTTTCTTTAGTGTGGAGAAAAAATGTCCAATTTTTACAATACGTGCGTGTCTGTTACCGCTATACTAAAGCTATTCGAGTAAGGGGAAGGGGAGGGTTTGATGGGACTGGAGCAATCAATCCAATCGATCAATTATTTCGCTGTATTAGCAGCGGCCTTGTCCGCGTTTATAATTGGCGGACTCTGGTATTCCGTTTTATTTGGCCGCGTTTGGATGAGAGAAAATGAGTTTGACGAAGCGCGTTTAAAGCAGAGTAAGATGGTTCCTATATTTGGAGGAGCGTTTGTATTATCTGTGCTGATCGCGTTTGTGTTGGCATTATTTCTGGGGCCGGAAAGAACTGCGTTGATGGGCTCGTCTGCCGGCTTTATGGTGGGACTCTTTTGGGTAGCTGCGGCGTTAGGCATCACCTATTTATTTGAACGGAAATCGTTCACGTTATTCTGGATTAATGCGGGCTACCACATCCTAACGTTTACGCTCATGGGCCTGATTTTAGGCGTTTGGAGGTAAGTGAAGATCGCTTTCCACTTTCATCCCTTTTTGATGGGGCTTGTTTCTTTAAAAAAAATAAACAATGTTTTTTAACAGAGCTATTCTTGAGCTAATGCTGTCAGGATAGCTCTTTTTAATATGGTAACGGCATCTGGTATGACGGATTGGTTAAACGTCATGTTCGGATGATGGAGCCCCGGCTTCAAATCACAGCCGATTCCGAGCATCGTCGCTTTGAGGTGCGGTCGTTTAATCGTATAAAAATGAAAGTCGTCGCCTCCGGGAGTCATAATCTCGGGTTTTAATTGTTCTGTTCCGACCGATGATTTGATAGCCTCTGCCATGATGGAACGTGCTTGCTCATCAATCACAGCCGCGGCTACATCGGATTCAATGTCCAGGTAGATCTCGTTCCCGTGATACGTTTGCAGGGCAGAGGTTATGTTATTCAGTTGGTCAGCCATTGTCTGCATAGCTGCATTCTGTTGGGCTCGGAGGTCCAGCGTGAAATCCGCTTTCCCCGGTATGATATTCGGCGTAGTGCCTCCCGCGTGAAATGAAGTGAGTTTAGCAGAATGAGAGATGGCAGGGTCCACCTCCATATGATGAAGCATTTGGTTAAGTTCCGCCCCGACTTGGATGGCATTGACATTCAGATGAGGGCGTGCCCCGTGAGCATCTTCGCCATTGATGCTGCCTCGTATAAATCGCGCAGCCCCGTGTTGGATAGCAGGCGCGAATGTGCCATGACCCAGCTCTTGATACGGCCGTAAATGAAGCCCGAATAAATAAGCCGCATCGTCAACAATCCCTTTTTCCACCATTTTGAGCGCCCCGGTTGCCTGTTCCTCAGCAGGTTGGAAAATAAAACGGACCGTGCCATTCAACTCCTCCTGCTTGTCTGCCAATGCAAAAAATACCCCGATGACAATCGTCATGTAGGCGTCATGACCGCACGAATGATTAGCACAGAACGCCTCTTCAACTTCTTGCCATAAAGCATCCATATCAGCACGAACCGCTACCACCGGTTCTCCCTCGAGGATTTCGGCCACCACGCCAGGACAATCCCCAAATGTTGTGATGTCGCACGAATAGCGTTCCAATGTTGCTGCGATATACTGGGTCGTCTCCCATTCATTCCAGCTGGTTTCCGGATGGCTATGCAAATGATGGAATATACGATCCAATGAAAGGTGCTCCATACTCCTTCTCCTTCGTGTTACAGGTTTACTTATGAAGATAACATACCCCAGCTTTATTTTATAACGTTTCCAGCTTCAAAAAAATTTCAGCTTAAAGGTTTAAGTTTTGAAAAGGGAAGGTATATAAAAACTATATAAAAGTTATACATTTTTTATAAAAGGAGTGGAGTTAGTATGAAAGGTCTAAACACTGTAGCACTTTTATTAATTATTATAGGTGGCTTGAATTGGTTGTTAGTCGGTTTGTTCCAATGGGACCTTGTCGGCGGTATTTTCGGAGGTATGGACAGCGCGATTGCACGTATCGTCTACGTTCTTGTGGGAATAGCAGCCATTTATTCACTGCGATTATTTAAACAAGTTGGATAAGCAAAAAGAAGAGAGGGCAGTCCCAATACGGGGCTGCCCTCTCTTTTGAATAGGATCATATATGTTTGTGGAATGTTTCAAGCCATTCCAGCCACGCTTCATAATCAGAATTAAGATACCATGTGTTAGGCATCGATTCGTCTGGTTCAGCTCCTTTTCCCCCGACGACAAATTGCAACGTCTGCTTGGTTCGGCTGAGATGGTTGATATAGTCATGCAAGGTGTCCTTCTGACTCTCGTTTGAAATCGAGAAACAGACCAGGCGTATATCTTGATTAAGAATGATGGTGTCCAATCCATCAAGCGGTGTACTTTGACCAAGGTACAAGACGGGGAATCCGTTTTCCCGCAAAAATAAGGTGAACAATAAAAGGCCGAGCTGATGGTTTTCGCCAGAAGGACAGAGCGCAAGTACTTTAGGCAGTGTGTAAGAAGTAGGGAAGACACGAAAAAATTGATTGAAGCGCTGTTCCACGATATGACTGATCATGTGTTCTTGTGCAACTCCTAATGTATCACGTTCCCATTGCTCGCCAACTTTGTTCATTAGCGGAACAATGATGGCGAAAAAGACCACCCGGTAGTGAAATTGAGTGAAGTATAAGTCCAGTAAGTAAGTGCATCTTTCGGCATCTACCTGGACGACGGCTTGATAAAGCGATTCAATTTCATTCTCGTAATGCTCTGTTTTCAAAAGCCCCGTGCTGCGGGACTCTGTTAAGGGGGGGCGAGCGCGTTTCAGCTCATGTAATTGCCTGACGGCTTCGCTGATTTTTACCCCGTGCTCATGCACTTGTTTTTTCAACCATTTTAAATCCTCGACGTTTTGCTCGGTGTAAAGCCGATGTCCTGAAGGAGAGCGTTCTGGTTCGATTGCTTGGTAGCGTGTTTCCCACGAGCGGATCGTTACTTTGGGCATATCGAGCATTTTAGCTGCTGCTTTAATATTGTACATGTTACCAGCCCCATCCAGCTTATTTATGCATAGGTTATATAAAAACGATAGGATAATTATACAACTGGAGTTGCATCGCGTAAAGATGGCCAGCCATTCATCCTCATTAAAACGACATAGATATTTCCTTAATTATGCAAGGGGGTGGGTCGATATAAGGAGTGGATTATTAATAAGATAGTGGGGGATTATGATGTTACAGATATTTGCGACCAAATCGAAATCAACCGAGCAAGCGAGCCTCGGGGAAGGATTTACTGGAATTATTGAAATGGAAAGAGGCAGTGAGCTGGAAACACAGATCAATATGATTAATTTGACGGAGGCCGATTTAGCCGTCCTCAAATCACTCCAGCCTATCGTGAAAGAGAACATTACAGCGATTGTCGATCAATTTTATAAAAACCTTGAACATCAAGCGTCACTGTTGGCCATCATCAATGAGCATAGCTCGGTTGATCGCTTGAAACAAACGCTTAACGTACATATCCAGGAAATGTTCAATGGCGTGGTGGATGCCGCTTTCATAGAAAAAAGGAAGAAGATTGCCGCTGTTCATGTCAACATCGGTCTGTTGCCGAAATGGTATATGTGCGCCTTCCAGGATATGCTCCTATCTTTAACAGCGATTTTCGAACGTACCATTGACGATACAACTCAGTTTAGTCAAGCCATGCGAGCAACAACGAAGATATTGAATCTGGAACAACAGCTGGTCCTGGAGTTGTTCGAAGCGGAGCATGCTCGTATACGCGAACAGGATGCAGAGGAAAAAGCTAAGATGTATCACAAAATTGACCAGATGTCGGGAGAACTGGCAGCGATCTCAGAAGAAGCAAACGCCTCAACGGAACAATTGACAGAGCAATCGGATAAAATTCTCGATGATTCCAAAAAGGGAGCTGAGCTTGCTCAAAACGTAGAAAATCAATCCACTGAAGGCAAAGAGCAGCTGGAATATCAACAGCAGCAAATGAATCATATCCAGGAAAGCATCAAACAAATCTCGAATGAAATGGAACAATTGAAGGGGATAGCGGATGAGATCAGTAAAATCGTCACGATTGTCTCGAACATCGCTGAACAAACGAACCTGCTCTCACTCAACGCCTCGATTGAAGCGGCACGAGCAGGAGAGCATGGAGCTGGCTTCACCGTCGTAGCCAATGAAGTCAGAAAGCTCTCGGAACAAACGAAAGATTCCGTGTCTGAGGTAACGGGGCTGATCGAATCGACCAATGCTCAAATCCATAACGTATCAAACAATGTGCTGAGTATCGATGACTTAATTACAGAAGGCACAGACAATATGAATCAAATCAATCATTTCTTTACTGAAATCGTCGATGCCATGGTTCAAAACAAGCAGTATAACACCGGCATCGAACAGGAATTAGAAAGCTTTGCGAATGTCATCCAGGAAATTAACAGTGCGGTCACCCAAGTTGCCGCTTCGGCCCAACATCTGACCGAATTGACAGAATAGCGCATAACGAAACCTCCACCGGCTCACGGTGCGAGGTTTTTTGGTGATGCTTATTTTCTCATATTGAAATGGGCGTTGAATTGCCCGCGGCGCAGCTTATCACGGACATTGCTGTTTTTCTTCTCATTTAGCATATCCTGTTTAATCTCGTATGTTTGCACGCCTTCTTCCCGTTTGTTTGCTATTTCTAACAACAACTCGATATCGGCGAAGGAATATTTTCTCGTCCCACGTTCAGAGCGTTCCGGGAAAATTAAACCACGCTCTTCGTAATAGCGGATCATCCGTACCGACAACCCTGTTAATTCATTCACAATCCCAATCGTGATTACTTTCTTGTCCTTATAAGAAGACATCGTATCCTCCTCTGCCTGCCTTGACCCACCTTTTTACTATTATCCTATGTTTTGAGGAAAAGCTCAATTTTTATGTTAGAAAATCTGACAATAAAATAAAAGGTGAGAAACCACCCTGAATGGAGGTTTCTCATCTGTTAAGCTTTCGGGAGACGCTGGACCATCATTTCCAGTTCGCTGACGGTCAAGTTGTAAGGCTCACAATCTTCAGCGTTAAAGACACCAGCATCGATCAGTTTATTAATGTAGTATTGTTTCATTATCTCTATAGCTTGACGTAATTGATTGGCCATCTTTAAGCACCTCCATAGATTAGTATTTCCTATCTTATGCTGACAGCAAGCAGGAGTATGGGCGCCAAAAGCATCAAAACACACCTGGCCGTTAACTGCTATAATTTGTTAATTTAAGCTTAGAGCATTAGAACGAGGTTGTCAGCAAACATGTTAGAAAATATCACATACTTTTTATGCTGATGCATCGCAATTGTTTCACGTGAAACATTACGTTTTACTTTGCGTGTGCGGTGTGGTGATAAAGGATAAATAGAAGCGTAATCATGGCAATATCTAACCTGGCATTAAAAAAGGCGGAAATCAGTCCGGTATGAAGGGTAGGAACTTTCGTTAGTAGGATGGCGGCGATCATGATCCCCATTAATAGAATGATAGTTTTCCTTACATACTTATTAAGCAATAGAAAAATGCCGCACACAATTTCTGTAATAGCCAAGGCATACATCAGATTCACAGGATAAGGAATGCCCAAATTGATGAAAAAGTTGATCAAATCATTACTTGTCAGTTTCATAACACCAGACACAATAAAAATGAAGGCAACTAAACAGCGAATGGTTTTCATAGTGTTCATGACTTGTCCTCCTTTAATGGAATTATATGCTGGAGGTACGTGTTGACATGACTGAAGCGGTCATAAAAGAGGAAGCGGAAGGGGGACCAGCTAATATATTGATCGATGCGGGAAATCGGAATCGTGGTAATGCTATTTATAGTCGGCTCGTGCTCATTTACCGTCGGATCATCTAGCTTTGTCGTCGGTCAGTGAGCAAATAACGTCGTTACGCAATTTATCATCGCACCGCGATCATTTATCGTCGGATCTCTGGCGCTTGTCGTGGTTCAGCGAGCAAATATCATCGTTACGCAATTTATCATCGCCTCGCGCTTAATTATCGTCGGATCTCTGGCGCTTATCGTCGTTCCGTGAGCAAATATCGTTGTTACGCTGTTTATCATCGCACCACGCTCATTTATCGTCGGATCGCAGGCGCTTGTCGTCGTTCCGCGAGCAGATATCATCGTTACGCAATTTATCATCGGAACGCGCTTAATTATCGTCGGACCTCTGGCGTTTATCGTCGTTCCGCGAGTAAATAACGTCGTTACGCAATTTATCATCGCCTCGCGCTTAATTATTGTCGGACCTCTGGCACTTATCATCGGGGCGCTTATCAATATCGTCACTCCGCAACTTTTTGCCGTATTAAAGGAAATCACAGAAGAGTAGAGAATATGTAAAGAACGAAAGGAGGACACGCATGATTATCAAGCAACGCCAATTCCCTCACCAGCTCCGTCAGCTTGAAGCGCTGCACAGGAGGCTGCCCTCGCATCATCCCAAGCTTAACCTGATATCTGAAGCTGCCGCACGTAAATGGTCAGGCTACCAAGGTGAAACGTCACTGGATTTCCACTTGGATTTTCTCCCACCCGATCAATACCTCATATTAAAAGGTCTCCGATTATTTGACGGAAAGCATTTCTTTCAACTGGATACCGTCCTTGTCTCCAGGTCGTTCCTGGTCATATTAGAAGTGAAAAATATATCTGGATACTTGACGTTGGATAGAGATATCCACCAGCTGACCCGCCAGACCGAAGGCTTTGCTGACCCCGTCATCCAAATTGATCGCCAGCAGCAACAACTCAAACAATGGGTGGCAGAAACGTGTGAAATTTCCCTTCCTGTAGAGTCATTCGTTCTCTTCACTCATCCCAAAGTGACGCTTGGTTTCACGCATGACAGAATACTGAAAAGTGAAGGTGTGGCATATCGATTAAAAAACCTGATGTCCCGCTATTCTCGGCCGATAATTTCCACCAAGCAAATGGAGAAGATCGCCAGAAAGATGGCTGCTCACCATTCCGATTTACAACAAGATATTTTGCTGCAGTACGAAATCCAGGCTGGCGATCTGGTAACAGGTGTATACTGTGAGAATTGCGCTCAAAACGTCCGTTGGTACAAAAAGCGCTGGCACTGTCAGGCTTGCGGCACCAGAAGGTTGACCAGCCATCATCAAGCATTGCAAGATTATGCTCTTCTCATCAGTCCAACCATATCAAATCGAGAAGCGAGGTCCTTTTTAAGAGTGGAATGTGCGCAAATTGTAAAACGTCTGCTCATTAATTTAGGCGGAAACAAGCTAGGCGCGAATAAAAACCGAACGTACGAGATCCCCATAACAAAATGCCGCTAATGCAGCGGCATTTTTTACTATTTTGCGTTTTATTTCCTTGCTCCGCGAAATATCGTCGGACCACATTCAAATATCGTCGTCCGCGCTGAATTTATCGTCACTCCGTTAGGGAATATCATCACTTCGCGAAATATCGTCGGCACGCGCCCAAATATCGTCGTACGCCCTGAATTTATCGTCGCTCCGCCCGCCGATATCATCACTTCGCAAAATATCGTCGGCCCGCGGCCAAATGTCGTCGTTCCTGCTCAGTTTATCGTCACTCCGCCCGCCAATATCATCATTCCGCACAATATCATCGGACCGCATTCAAATATCGTCGTCCGCACTGAATTTATCGTCGCTCCGCCCACCAATATCATCACTTCGCGAAATATCGTCGGATCGCATCCAAATATCGTCGTCCGCACTGAATTTATCGTCGCTCCGCCCGCCAATATCATCGCTCCGCAAAATATCGTCGGCCCGCGCCCAAATATCGTCGCCCGCCCTCAATTTATCATCACTCCGCCAATCAATTTCATCACTTACTAACGTCTGCAAGCTCGCTCTGGGCTGTGAGTTCGGAGGTGATCTCATCATAGAGGACATCGACTTTAGCGAGATCAAGTGCTTCTTTGTAGTAGTGCTCAAGTTTTTCTTTCAATTGTTTTGCATCGTTCAAATGCTTGATGCCTTGTTTCATGTAGGATTTATAGCTTTTGTTGAGGAGGGCAATTTCGTTTGCGTATTTTTGGTCGGTTCTTGGCCGTACTGCTTTTTTGTAGAGGTCAAAAATTTCATCGCCGTCGCGGTCCGGGAAGTATTCATGGGGATCGGTGCTGTCGAATACGCAGAACTCTAATGATCGCACGATTACCATATCGATGCTTTCTGGGTCGAAGCCGCAGTGGTAGATTTCTGTGTCGTAGCCGAGTTCTTCTGCTGAGGCGGCAATTTTTTTGAGGAGGGTTGATTTTCCGGTGCCGGCTCGCCCTTTAATGAAATAGCGTTTCTTCAGTCCTTCAGTTAAGTTGGGGATATAATCGATGACGCCGTCGGGTGTGGATGCGCCGAAAAAGCGGTGTTTGGTAATGGCGGTTTCTCCGGAGGGGTGAATGTGATCGAATAGGGTGGAGTTCAGCTCGTCTGTTGCCTGGTTGGCTTTATCGAAGTACATGTTGTTAATATAGATGTCTTCGAGATGGTCGTGGAGTTCCAGTCCTGTTTTAAAGGCAGTGTGAGCGGATTCGAATGTTTCTGTTATGTGTTTTTTCAGTTTTTTTAGGGGGGCGTCTTGTGTATTGACATGATCAAAAACTTCATCGGTGTTCATGTAATGGACCGTGGCTCCGTCGATGGTGAAGTCTTCATAGTCCCCGCCGAAGATGCCGACTTTAAGCTCGGGAAAGATCAGGCCTTCGATATAGTGGGGATCGCTGGAACAGTGAATGTATTCGAGGGCGTAGTTTTTCTTGCTCCATACATCAGCTAATTTCTGAAGCAGGGTTGATTTAACGGACTGGACGGTCCCTTCCATGATGATGATATACTCCATCCCTTGGAAATTGGAATCGTATAATGGAAAAAAACCTTTCGCTGTATGATCGCCGGCAAAATAGTGAATAGCCTTACTCGTCATAACTCCACGCTCCTTTGAAAAATACCATTTGTACTTATATTATGCAGAAAATCGGTATGGGTGAATGACTTATGTTCAATTGGAAGCTTGTGCGTTCGTCGTTTATAATGAGAGGTAGGTTTATTCGAGGAGGGTGCGAAGATGAAAAGAAACATTGCGTTACATAAAGATGATTTTATTAAAGAGCTTCAGGAGTTTTTGAAAATTCCTAGTATATCGGCTTTGGCAGACCATCAGTCTGATGTGCAGGCAGGTGCGGAATGGGTGAAAGAAGCACTTGAAGAGGTTGGCATGGAACATGTGGAAGTCATTCCTACCGATGAGCATCCAATTGTCTATGGGGATTGGCTTCACGCTAAGGGAAAGCCGACTGTGCTCGTTTATGGTCATTATGATGTCCAGCCGGCTGATCCGTTGGAGTTGTGGGAGACGCCGCCATTTGAGCCGACAGTCAGAGATGACAAATTATTTGCGCGAGGGGCTACAGATGATAAGGGTCAACTTTTCATTCACATCAAGGCGGTTCAGATGCTGATGGCCGAATACGGAGAGCTTCCCGTCAATGTGAAGTTCTGCATTGAAGGAGAGGAAGAAATTGCGAGCCCTCATCTTGGGCCCTTTATTGAAGCAAATGGGGAGAAGCTTGCTGCTGATGCTGTCGTGATTTCGGATACGTCGTTTATTGAAAAAGGCCAGCCGGCGATTTGTACTTCTCTACGCGGGGCGTTGGCTTTGGAAGTTGGCGTTAAGACAGCTGATGCTGATTTACATTCTGGTCTTTACGGAGGCGGTGTCCCGAATGCTATTCATGCACTTGTTCACATGCTTGATTCGTTTCATGATGAACAGGGCCGCATTACGGTAGATGGGTTTTATGAAGGCGTTCCGGAGCTTACGGAAAGCTTGAAACACGAGGTGGCAGCCATTCCTTTCGATGAAGCCAAAACAAAGCAGGAGCTTGGGCTGACGGCTTTACATGGGGAGGAAGGTTTTACATTTAAGGAACAAACCGGCGTGCGACCGACGCTTGAGATCAATGGTGTTACAGGTGGATTCCAGGGAGAAGGCATTAAAACGATCGTCCCGAGTGAAGCGCGTGCGAAGATCAGCTGCCGGCTCGTCGGTGATCAGGATCCAGGCCATATTTATCAATTGATTGACGCGCATCTTGAGGAACATAAGCCTGTTGGAGCTACGACGACATTGAACCAGTTGATCCAGGCGAAGCCGGTTTCCTTGGACTCGGAAGATCCGATGATTCAGCGCGCTGCTGATGCTTATGAACGTGTGTATGGCGTTCGTCCGTTGTTTCCGAAAGAAGGCGGATCGATTCCGATTGTGGAGGATTTCACACGGGTTCTTCAGGCGCCGGTTGTGCTCATGGGCTTTGGACTCCCTTCAGAAAATTTACATGCGCCTAATGAACATTTTCACTTGGATAACTTTACTCAAGGGATTGAAACGGTCTGCGATTATTTGAGATCGCTTTAAGGCTCAAAGCCCTTAGAAAGTTGTTCTGAAAAAAGGATTCAGCTCGTACATGTAGTATAGACGTAGTGGATGAGAGTGGAGGTGGGGGAGTGAAGAAGCGGTTTGCAGTCTGGACGTTGGGTCTCTATGCGGTTTATGTCCTGTTCATGGGGCTGTATTTATTTTGGTGGGCGGATTTCGGCGTTCCGTCAGACTATCAAGGATCGGGTGCGGATCCTGCGACGTTCATGACGGATCGGCAGCTGGAGCTGAGTCAGGAATATTCGCGGTACAAGCAATTTCTTTCCTTTGTCGGCCTGCCTCTGGAATGGATGATTTACCTCGGCGTATTATTTTTCGGGGTATCGAAACTGTTTTCCAATTTTAGCGAACGGGTCTCACGGTTTTCAGCTGTGAAAATCCCCGTTTTTGTGCTGTTATTGTCAGCACTCACATGGTTCTTGACGTTCCCGATTCACTATATCAATCGCTGGCTGTCTGTTAAATACGGAATCTCAACGCAAAGTTTTTCCGGCTGGATGCGGGATGATTTGATCAGCTTTTGGATCAATGTCGGTTTGACAGCAGTACTTATGACCGTTCTGTATCTGTTGATGAAACGGGCAACGAAGCGCTGGTGGTTGTATGCCTGGCTGTTGTTTGTGCCGTATATGGCGTTCATGATGTACATACAGCCTGTATTTATTGACCCGTTATATAATGACTTTTCGCCTTTAAGCGATCCTGATTTGGAAAATAAGATATTAACGATGGCTGAGCAAGCGGATATTCCAGCCGAACGTGTCTATGAAGTGAATATGTCTGAGGAAACGAATGCGATGAACGCTTATGTGAATGGGATCGGCTCCAATTTGAGGATCGTCTTGTGGGATACCACGTTAAATCGGTTAGGTGAGAATGAAATTTTATTCATCATGGCCCATGAGATCGGGCATTATGTCATGCACCATTTATATTTCATGCTCGCCGGTTCGATTGCCCTCGGTTTAGTAGGGCTGTATCTCGTTTACCGTCTGCTTCATCTTTCGGTTCGGAAATGGGGCACGCAATGGGGCGTGACCGATGTCTCGGATATCGCCTCACTGCCCGCGCTGCTGCTGATTTTTTCACTTCTGTCCTTTGCAGCCAGCCCCGTGGAATTAGCGGTTTCCCGGGGGGCCGAAAAGGATGCTGATCAGTATGCATTGGAAATGACGAGCGACTATGATGCAGCGGTCGGATCGTTCCAACAACTGACCGTCAATGGCTTGAGTGATGTGAATCCGCCCGCGCTGGTAAAATGGCTGAATTATGGTCATCCGACTATGATGGAGCGCATTTCAATGATTGAAGATTACCAACAAGTCGATAAGAAGACATCGCCTGATAAATAAAGCGACCCGGCGCCCTCTTACGTGCTTTCTGAGCAGTGAGAGGGGCCGGGTTTTTGAATGTCGCGACGTTTGCGTGATTTATAAGCGAGTTGCCCGGTTTTCTTGGCAACTTTTGCGCTCGTTCTTTCAACTTTTTCCGATTTCCAAGGAAGTGTTCGCATTTTTATGCACGGACCGCTGATTTCCTTGCAAATTCAAAGAAACGAAGGAAATGAGATAGAATGTGCAGGTAAATTCAAGAATTATCATATTTGTATTTACTTTTTGATATTATTTGGTATCATATAGAGGTATTTGCTAATATATGAACTCTTAGGGAAGAAAGGGGATCGTGAGTATGCTTACATCTCTTTATGTCTTATCTTTAACTATTCTGCTCACTTTTTTGGTGTTAACGCTCGTTGATAAATGTGTCACGAGCATGACTAAAAACAAAGTACAAGCAGACGTTGACACGGAGCAACCCCCATCTGTTTTGGAGCCAATTAAGTAAGGAACTAAAACCATAGATGCCGTCAAAAAAACGCTGTTCGAGTCTTTTTACTCGAACAGCGTTTTTTCGTTCAGCCTGTTTTAACAAACATTGGAAGCTCTGTATAACCCATTTCACGCACGTAAATGAACAGGTTGCCTTTATGGTTGATTTCATGGTCTAACGCTGCGTGCAACACTTGATTGGCTGGCAATTCAACACCGAGCACATGTGTCATATCGATAAGGCGATCGAAATCATCATCGGACATTGATTCGATGAGTTGGATGGTCTTATCGGTGTACGTCTGGGCTAATTCGGTGAGCTCGACCGAGGCGTTGTCGGTAAACACCTGTTGCGGTTCCTGCTTAGCTGCTGCGGCTGCAAATTGATAAAAGCTGGTAAGCATATGCGTGACCAGCGTGCGGGCCGTCATGGATGTCGGAGTCGGTTTATAATCTTCGTGTTCTCGGTCGATCTTAGCGATGAGTTCATTTGTAACGTGACGATGGGATAAAAAATAATCCAAAAATTGTTTACTTTTACTCATTGTGCATGCCTCCCATTTTAATTACGATTCATCTTTCAATCTAGGAGAAAAAAGAGAATGGGTCAACTTAAACCGTTTAATGACTTGCCCACACATCTTTAGCGAGTTGGCCCGACTCTTCTAAGCGCTCAAGCCATGTTGCAGCTGTTTCGTAATCCGTTTGGCAGCGCTGCTGATAACTCTCAATAAGTGCTTGCGTCACATCAGGCGCCATTTTACTGCCATCGCCACAAATATAAAGGCGTCCGCCTTGTTCCAGCAAGGTGAGAAGCGTGTCAGCATCGTGCTTCATAAGGTCCTGCACGTACGTTTTTTCTCCTGCTTTTCTACGTGAAAAGGCAGTGTGGAGCTTTATTAGCCCCTCTTGTTCCGCCTGTTTCAATTCGTTTTCATATAAAAAATCTTCCTCAGGGTGACGACAGCCGAAATATAAATGCGCTTCGCCAAGGGAAACACCTTGTTCCAGCAGGTGGCGCCGGGCCTGGATGAAACCGCGGAAGGGTGCTATGCCTGTACCTGGTCCCACAAGAATCATCGGTGTATCTGGCTCATCCGGAAGCTGAAAATTGGATTGGGGTGTGCTGACAAAACAAGCTGCTTTATCACCGGGGTCACGCTGAGCTAAATAGGTTGAGGCGACGCCCTGATATTCCCCTTTACCACTCCATGCTTGTGATTTCACGACGCTTACGGTGATGCTCACACGATTGTCCGCCACTTTAGAAGAGCTTGATATGGAATAATAGCGCGCCTTTAATGGCGGAAGCAAAGCGATAAATGATGCAAATGGCAGCTCGCAAGATGGATAGTCCTCAAGCAAATCAAGCATAGACACCCGTGAATGTAAGATATCCTGCCTGTAGGTGTCCTCTTCAAGTAAGCGTTCCAGCTCGGCTTTATGAGGCGGACAATCATTGTGAGCTGCTAAAGCACGGATTTGAGCCCGTGTGGCCGGTTCCTGGCATTCCACGTAGGTTGTCAAAAGTTCGTCCAGACGGATTGGTTGCTCAGTCGGCAGGTGAGAGGCTTTGCCTGTTTGTTCATTGAGCACGACAAACGCGTCACCCTTTACGTTGTAATGCGTCAGCACCCGGTTCACAAGCTCACGACTATTCTGCGGCAGTATTCCGAGATGATCGCCTTCCTGATAGCTCGGACTTCCTTTTTCTCTTCTGTCTCAGGTGAAGCGACCGGAGCCAGGCTGCCCTGATGATCGCGTCGCGATGAGACGCGCATGGTGAGCCCGTCTGGTTTTAATGTCAGCGTTTCTTTAATATCGAGTTGATAATCGGTATGGTCCTCGAGCTGAAAATGTTGCAGCACCATGCCGAGTACAAGCGTCGCCTCATGCAAGGCAAATTGTTGGCCGATGCAGGCACGTTGGCCATTGCCGAATGGTTTAAAGCTGTGTTCCGGAATGCTCGCCGGATCTTCGAAGCGTTCCGGCTTGAACGTTTCTGGATCTTCCCAAACTTCAGAATCACGATGCAGCTGAGGGAGAAGGAGGGTGATTGCGTCGCCTTCTTCCAACTCATAGTGGCCTGCAAGGGTCGTATTGTGTTTGGCATAAACGGAAAAAGCAGGTGCTGTCGGCCATAACCGAAGGGACTCGTTGAGGATCATCTTGACGTATTTAAGCTGTTTGACCTGTTTATAATCAGGTGTCTGATCCCCTAAAACATCATCGACTTCTTCATATGCTTTTTGTAAAATATCAGGATGTTTCATCAAAAAATAAAGCGCAAATGAAAGGAGTCCGCTCGTCGTTTCATGACCGGCGATCAGGAAGGTGATGATTTGGAACCGAATGTTTTCATCATCTAATGCTTCGCCTGTTTCAGGGTCTTTTCCTTGCAGCATATGCCCAAGCAAATCATCCTCGCCTTGATCGCCGTTTTCTTTGCGCTCGGCGATCAGCTGATCCACTAAACTGAACATATAGTCGATATCCTCTTTATATTGGCGGTGTGAGCGTACCATCAGCTTTTCTTGCAGACCAAGGCGTTGAGATTGATTCATCGATTCATCAAGCGCACGTACCATCTTCTCGACGAAGGGATGGGCTTGTTCCCGGTAGAAACTGTTGAAGCGATAGTCAAACCCGCAAAGCCCGATGGTGTCCAACGTGAGACGCGTCATGTCTTCAGGGACATCGATCGCTTCATTCGGGTTGAGCCTGGCCCACTTTTGCACCAATTGGGAGGCTACATCAACCATTTTGTTGTGGTAGCTCTTCATAGCCTGTTGGCTGAAACCAGGCAATAAAATATTGTGTGCTTTTTTCCAATTCGGTTCCCCGGTTTCACTCGTAAATAAGCCATCACCACTAAAGGCACGCACTTTTTGCAGAGGCGGGCTGACCTTTTTATCAAACCGTGACTCATCACAAATCTCAGCAGCAAACTGGGCACTCGATACAAAGGTGCTCGTACGGCCTGGGAATTGGAATTGGTAAATCGGACCTAATTCATCCGCCAAGTTCATAAACGATTGGACGGGTTTGTTTTTGTCGATCATTGGTAAGTTTTTCAACGGACCATAAGTCTTCGGTTGAGGAAGGTCGGTTACATTATGCATTCATCAACACCTCGCAGGGTTAGTTTAATATAGGAATGAATATTCATTCCGGATAAGACGAGAAGAGACACCTAGTGCCTCAAGTGTGCAAGCGTACCGCATCCCAGCAGCTTTCTTCCACGCCTGCCAGTAACTCTTCAGTCGCTTCGATATCGCCGGCACGAATCAATTGATGCAGTTCTAAGAAGGCACCATAAATAATGGCAATCAAAGCAGTAGAAGGGAGGTCACGAATTTCGTTCGCCTCTTTCCCGCGGTCAAAGAAAGAACTGAGAATCGTGCGCAAACGGTCAAAATACTGGCTGCTCATGTCATCTAAAAAGTGGCCGTCGTTATGCATTTTGATAAAGTAGAGAGCATGCTCATGGTGGTGGGTGAACCGGACCATGCCCTGGAACAAATGATGAAATTGACGACGTATAGATAGGTGTTCGGGATAGTCTTTAACGAGCATATCCGTCAACGCTTCCACATAGTGCTGAAACAGCGTATTCACCAGCACTTCTTTATTGTCGAAATACCGATAAATTGTACCTGCTCCAACTTTAGCATCGGCAGCGATCATGGGGATGGTGGTAGCGTCAAAACCACGCTCGGCAAATAGCTTGAGCGCACTTTGCAAAATATCCTCTCGCTTATGGGTGGCAACCATTTCACTCGCTCCTTTTATCCGGAATGAATATTCATTCCTGTCTATATTAACGTTTATTTTTTAATTTATCAAGTCTTAAGAAATAAAGAGAAGGAGATCGGAAAGCATGACGCGCTTTTCCGGTCTCCTTCATCAAACATGTAGACTAGTGACGTTTATGCATCCAAAGCACGCCTGATTTGGCAAGGCGAGGCAAGAGTCCCGTAACCGGCTGCTGGAGCATGTTGCCAAACCCATCGGATTTACCGAGGGAGCCAAGGGAGCCTTTCAGTTTGATCGCTTTTGGCTTCTGAGGCTGTTTATTTTTCAAAACGGCCGTGAGAATATCTGCGATTTGTTCGCCTTGCTGACCAGCGAGTTGAGCACTGGGAGAGTGTGGGGAAGAAGCGCAATCCCCTACGACGTACACATTCGGGTGACTGGGTACTTGATAAAAGTCATTGACGAGCACTTTTTCCTGGTTGTCCTTTTCAAACGGCAGGGCTCTCACAAGATAGTTCGGCCGAACGCCAGCTGTCCATACGGTTACGTCATTGACATAGCAAATGCCATTGTTGCACACACCGTCTCGTTCGACATATTCAACGTTGGCATTATGCAGGACTTCCACATCATTCTTCTTGAACCAATCTTCAACATACTCTTGAATTTTTGCATCAAAAGCGGTCAGCACCGTTTCGCCGCGATCCAGCAGTCTGATATTGAGGTCAGGGCGGCTTTCTCTGATTTCTGACGCTACTTCAATGCCGCTCAAACCGGCACCGACGATTGAAACCTTGCCGTGTGCCTTAAGGTTGCAGACCGACAGGCCCGTGTGACGGGCGTTGGAAAATGTTTGGACACTTTCAGTATATTCGCTTGCTCCTTCAATGCCGTGATAGTTATCCTCGCACCCAAGGCCGATCACTAAATAATCGTAAGCGACACGATCGTGCGTATCTTTGAATAAAATCTCCTGCTGCTCGGTATCGATTTGTTCGATGTCATTAAAAACATACTCCACTTGATCGTGCTTCGGGAAATCCGTCCGGACATCTTTATCCGCCACCGTTCCAGCAGCGATCGTATAATATTCCGTTTTATAGGAATGATACGGGTTTCGATCAACGAGTGTGATATGTAGATCCTCAGGAAGGTCGTTTTCGATCAGATTCAATAGCATTTTGAGACCGCCATAACCTCCACCTAAGATAACCAATCGCTTCATCATCAAACACCACCTTCGAATAAAATAAAGCCGTTCAACTACCATTGGCACAGAAAGCGCCAATTATCATCAATCCTTCTTAAAGATTACCAAAAAAACAGCGATAACACTAGGAAAAGTACAGGAATATTGCCAAATTTTGAATCGTATTGTCGCATTCGTTCAAATCCTGGTTCGATGGGTTTAGTTTGACCTAACCATCGGGTAGTATGCGTTGTATCAGACGTGCTTCGGTTGCAAACGAACCGTCTGGACGGTAACATTAAATCGAGACATCCAGCTTAAAGGAGGGGCTGACATGGCTTATGTATATTTGTTTCTTGGTATCGTCGCTGAAGTGTTTGGCACGACGATGCTTAAAATGTCAGAAGGACTTAGTCGAGTGTTCCCGGTACTGGGCGGGGTGGTCGGTTTTTCATCTGCTTTGTTTTTCTTGGCGCTGTCCTTCCAAACGATTCCATTAAACGTGGCGTATGCGACGTGGGCGGGCGTCGGGACAGCGGGCGCCGCATTAGTGGGTTTATTGATTTGGAAAGAAAACATCAATCTGGTTGGCCTCATCGGGTTGATTTTGATTATAGGGGGCATCGTCTTGTTGAATCTGTCGCCTGGGCATGCTTCAAAGCTGTAAAGTATAAACCAGGAACCAAACAGGTGTTGATATCTGTTTGGTTCCGGCTGCTTCGTTCATGCTTTTTGTTGCCTGCGTTGGTAAATCACGTTGATTTCGGCCCCGATCATGAGGATCAGGCCAGTCAGGAAGAACCACAACATGAGAATGATGATGCCCCCTAGGCTACCGTATACCGCAGAGTAGTTGCTGAAATTACTGACATAAAAAGAGAACGCTAATGAAATAAGCTGCCACAATACAGCAGTGATCAAAGCACCTGGTATGATATAAGCGTACGGAATATTTTTATTGGGGGCGAAGCGGTACAAGGCCATCAGGACCCCGACCATGACAAATATGCTGATAACCCACCGTAATAGGTTAAAGACAACTAATATTTCGCCAGGCAGGTTGATGGCGTTATCGATCGCACTGATGATGACTTCGCCGAACACGGGCAGAACCAATGCGACAATCAAGGTGACAATCATCCCGAGAGTCAAGAGAATGGAAAGCAGCCGGACTTTGAGAAACGAGCGACTTTCCTCGACATTGTAAGCTATATTAGTTGCTTTTATAAACGCGTTAATTCCATTTGATGCAGACCAGAGGGTGCCAATTATCCCAATAGTCAACAGTCCGCCTTGTGGGGTCTCAATGAGGCTGATGATATTTTCCTCAAGCAAGGCTGCTGTCTCGCCAGGTGCAACTTGTTCGATGAACTGCAGTGCTTCGTCTGATGTAATGTTCAAGTAGGGGAGAATCGAGAACACTAATATGAGCAGCGGCACTATCGCGAGCAAGTAATAATAGGCTTGCGCCGAGGCGAGTATCGGAACGTCATCGTTTTGAAATTCTTCTTTAAGCTGCGTGATGTAAAACTTCATCGTATTCATGCACCCATTCCTCCTCTTCCACCGTTCTTTTTTCCTTATCCCCTTTATACGACTTCGTCAATCTCATGAAATCGAATCATTTGGAAAAATAGTTTTGAATCGCTTTAAAAGGGAAACGCCCATTAAAAAGGAGGAATCTACGTATGTCACTGGTAACCATCAGCCTGTTCATCATCGCGCTTTCGTTTGCATTCATTTCAATTTATGTCATTAAGACATTGAAAGCTGTATCCAGTACGTTAACAAGTGTCTCAGGCACACTTGAGCGTGTAGAGGGACAGATGGAAGGAATCTCGCAAGAATCGGAGCATCTGTTGAACAAAACGAACGCCATCGCCGATGATGTCCAACAAAAAAGCCAGTCTCTCGATGGCGTGGTGAATTCGTTGCAGAATGTCGGTGCATCCGTGGAACACGTTAATTCATCCTTGCACGGGATGTCAGAACATGTGGCTAAAGAGTCGAACCAGAATGCTGATCAAGTTGCTAAAGTCATGAAGTGGGGCGATGCGGCGTTGCAACTATATGCAAAATGGAAGACAAAAAAAGCCCGTACTGAAGAAAACTATGGCTGATAATAGATTGGAAAAAGGAGGAGATCCACCATGGATTTATTAGGGATCGGCGTTTTGATTATCGGTATTGTGTTTGCCGTCGTCGCTATCTTTCTGATTCGCACATTGAACAATTTGGCCAATGTCCTTCATGGCGTCAACAAAACGGTGGACACACTTCCCGATCACTTAGAGGGAGTTATGACGCAAACGAGTGACATACTCCACACCAGTCAATCTACGTTATCCGATGTAAATGATAAACTTCAGGCACTCAGCCCGCTTTTTTATATCGTTGGCGATGTCGGCGACTCGTCGCGTAAATTGACATCATCCCTGGCAGACGCGACCCGTTCGATGAAAAAACGGACCTCAATAGGGGAAAAGACGATTAATGAAAAAGATTTAAGCGGTTTATACGGAGCGCTCGCCTTTGGGTATTATTTGAATCAAAGAAAAAAAGCTCTGAAACAGGCTAAGCCTGAGAGCCAATCAGCTTAATATCAGAAGGAAGGAGTCGATAGCATGGGACAATCACTGAAAGGTAAAGTCGCCATTGTAACAGGCGCAGGAAGAGGAATAGGGCGGGCTACAGCTTTAGCCCTGGCTGAAGAAGGCGTCCATGTCGGTTTGCTTGCCAGGACAGAATCACACGTGCAGGAGGTTGCTTCTGAAGTAGAAGCCTACGGTGTCCAGACCGCTTATGCGGCTGCTGATGTGTCGTCGCTAGAACAAGTGGAACAAGCCATTGAATACTTGAACAGCAAATTGGGCAGCACAAACATCTTAATCAATAACGCGGGCATCGGAAAATCGAAATCATTCCTCGATTTTGAACCAGACGAATGGAGGCAGGTCCTTGATGTCAATTTAACGGGGGTATTTTATGTCACGCGCACCGTGCTGCCTCAGCTGATCGATCAAAATGGCGGTGACATCATCAACATATCCTCAATGTCTGGTTTGCGTGGCACTCCAGGTTCAAGTGCTTACAGTGCCTCCAAGTTCGGATTACTTGGACTGACAGAATCGCTCGCCCAGGAAGTGCGCACCCACAACATTCGTGTGTCCGCCTTGACGCCAAGCAAGGTGATCACGGATTTGACGTCGACCGGAAACGAAACAGAGGAAGACAAAGAAAAGTTCATGCAGCCGGAAGATTTGGCCGAATATATGGTCTCCCAATTGAAACTGCATCCACGCATATTCATTAAATCATCCGCACAGTGGGCTACAAACCCATTTTAATCCTCAAGCCACCCCTTGAGGATTTTTTCTTTGAACCAAAAAAATGATGACAATCTATCCAGGAAACTCCATATATGAAGAATTTCACTTATATTTCAAGCAGGAGAATCACCTGATTATGTAGTAATTAATACAACACAGTTCTATTTATCTGGATCTTTGTCTTCCGTCGTGATGTCACTCAATTCCAGTTTCTGAAAGATCAGGACGGGAAATTCTAGAAACGAAACTATACGATACTGGGGGGGGGGCAAAAACATGGCAGAAGTATCTTCAATGAAGCAAGCCGTTGAGGTGTTACGTAAGAAAGGTCTTTCCAATAGGGAAATCTTGAGTAACGTGGATAACAGCCATTTTCCGTTTGAAGATGAAGAAGTCGTCATGGCTTTTATTGATTTACAAATCGAATGTTCCTCTGATGAAGATTTTGACAAAGTAGTAGCGTATTTATATGGCTTTTGAGTTAGAAGAATAATAGATGGTGATTCCGTAATCTAGATGAATAACTGAATGTATTGTATGATTGAAAAAAGAGAAGTGCGTCAACACTTCTCTTTATCACTTTCTTTAGAGTGATTTTTTCCAATTTCCACCTTATGTCTGGCAAGGCGTAGGGTGGTTCTTTATTTGTGATGATTTATCTTCAATCAGCTTCCCGTCTTCGATATGCAAGACGCGGTCACATACATCCAGCATTCTTTCATCATGGGTCACCATAATGGCCGCTTTCCTTCTCGATTTCACTTCATCGGCTATTTTTTCAACGACCGTTCTGCCGCGTTCGTAGTCTAGACTTGCTGTCGGTTCGTCAGCGAGAATGATGTTCGGATTATTCATAAAGGCTCTTCCTATCGCAACCCTCTGCTTTTCTCCTCCTGATAGACTGTTGGGATAGTTGTTCAATCGATGCTGTAATCCTAACTCCTGGACTAATTCGTTCATTTTACTTAAGTTCGCTCTTTTGTTTGTATGATTGAACTTTCCCACTAACAGAAGCTGATTCTTAACCGTCAAGTAAGGAATCAAATTCGGTGACTGAAAAATGAATCCGATGTTACTGGCGCGTGTTGCTGTTAATTGGGCTGGTTTGAAATCCGAGATATCTTCCCCATCTAAGACAACTTTTCCATTCGTTGGCGTTAATAAGGCACCGATCACTGATAGCAACGTACTTTTTCCAGAACCGGACGGACCGATGATGGCCACGAATTCTCCTTCTTTCACGGCTAATGAAATATCGTCTAAGACGGTGAGGGTGCGATCGCCATCTGGAAAGGACTTCGAAATGTGCTGTAATGTGAGGGTTTCTTTAAGCATGTTTATTCACTCCTCCCGATTGCTTCTAATGGATCAATTTTCGTTACTTTATATAAGGAAAGAAGCGATCCTGCTAAGTTCAAAATGATGAATAAAGCACCTGTTCCGAGTACCAGAGAGACGGATGCTTGAAAAGGGATCCCTTCAGGCAGAACCTGCGCCATTCCTGCAACCGCTAAGACACTGACAGATAAGCTGATTAGGGTAAGAAGCAGCACCTGTGTGACAATGCTCGTCGATATATAAGATGTTGTGGCTCCCATAGCTTTTAAAATGCCGAACTGATTTGTTTTCTGGATGGTAAGAACATAGAAAAATACCGTGGAAACAAAGGCGGAAATGATGAACATAAATGCTTTCATCACATTGAAGGAACCTTGTGTTTCAGAATATCCAGGCATGGACTGGACAATTTCATCATTTGTGGAAGTATCGTAGCCTTTAATATCCATCTTTGGGCCGTTATAGACAATAGCGTTATACATAATCTCACTGCCTTGTGTCGGTTGGAATTCGGAATCGATATCGGAATAGACGACTGGAAGAAAGGAATAGGTTTGATTTTCGATAAAACCTGCGATCGTCATCGTCTCTCCAGTACTTTCATCGACGAGTTGATCGTTCAATTCATAGCCATCTTCTTTAAAGCTTTTATTCACTAATACTTCCTTGTCGGTTATATCACTGATGTTCTTTCCTTCCGTGATGTTTAGGTCACCATAGTGTTCTGGATCGACGGAAAAATAAATCATATCCGTATCCTTTTGATTGGTTTTTCCAGCAATGGTCGACATCGTCAACGCAAGTGGTGAGGTAGGTTCTTCTAGCGAATTGCTGATCTCTTTGAGCTGTTCCTTAGACAATTCGGAATTGATGACCGCTCCTTCTGCTTCTTTGTTCGTCACTATATAATCGCCCTTGATTTTTTGTAAAGAAGAGCTGTCAGCAAACGATAAACCATTAGCAAGCCCTGTCATGAAAAATACTAAGAACAAAATCGAAATCATGATCAGACTCAGTAAAATATACCGAAGCTTAGCCCGCTTCATTTCTTTTAAAGCTAAAAACATTTGGTTGCTACCCCCGTCGTTTATTTTTTTCGATCTGTTCCTTTAGAAAAGAGCAGGCCTAGGAGCAGTCCCAGCCCGATAATGAAAAACATCATGAATGAGCTGATCGCTACAAATACTTCGCCGGTAGCCGAACCGGAAATGAAGCCGACATACATGCTGAATAATAGGATTCCTATTGCTACGGCGTATAATAGGGCTCTAATTTTATTCATCGCATACTTGGCAGCTGTTTCTCGTGTTAAAACACTATAGGTGATGAGCGCTCCGCCTACCACAATGAAAATAGCTGGCCCGAACACAGCCTCGCCCGGAATTGGCATGAAAAATAGCATGGTCGACGTCAACGCACCGAATACAGCGATGAGAATCCCTACGATTAAGCCTGCGGTGGAAATACGTGAGGCCATCGATTTATAAACGGCCTTCTTCGTATGGTCCTCGCCAATTTGCCGCATATCCTCCTTCAGTCCGCTCAAATCTCCCATCGAATTGATAGCAGTTTTAACTGCTTCATCCTCGGTTTTTCCTGCCTTTTCGTAATCTCTTACTTTCTCTTTAAGATTCATCATCAGTTCTTCTTTCAACTCAAATAATTGCTGGCTTTCTCCGATTCCGGCAAACTCCCGGTCGAGGTAATTCCTGATTTGTTTATCTGCCTTATTCTTTTGTTTCATTTAGATTGATTCCTCCTCCGATCAATTTGTTTAAGATGTCCTGGGCGAATTCCCAATCTTTCTTATTTTGTTCAAACCGTTCGATTCCTTCATCGGTAATCCGGTAATACTTGCGCCGCCCTCCTTGAGTTTCATCTCCCCAATAGGAAGCTATGAATCCCTCTTTCTCCAACCGCCGAAAAGCGGTGTACAGTGTTGCTTCCTTCAGTTCATACTGCCCCTCGCTCAGCTCAAGAATCGTTTTGTAAATTTCATAGCCATAGCTGTCGTGCTGATGAAGAATGTTCAAAACGATAGAATCTGTATGGCCGCGAATGAGGTCTGTAGAAATTTTCTTTGCCAATGGAACATCACCTCCTTGATAATAATGTATAACATATTACTGTGTGTGTCAAAGTAATATGTCACAAAAATAAAATACAGACGAGTATGGCCAGGTTCCATGTGATAAAGGCTTGATGAAAAAAAGACTATGGAAACAGCACAGATGATCTGTACCTTTAGATAGAAAAACCACGGCACTCATATTCACAAGAGCCTCTTGACGTATAGCTGACAAATCAGTGAAAGTTCAATGAGTTTGAAGTGAATTCTTTGAGTGGTAATCTTAAATTAGCATAGGAAGGAGTGAGTAGTTATGAGTTCAATTCCAGAAATCACCCTTAATGATGGTCTAACGTTGCCAGCGATCGGTTTTGGTACCTATAAACTGAATGGGCAAGAAGGTGCCAATGCCATCACCAGTGCCATTGATACAGGTTATCGACTCATTGATACGGCTTATAATTATGAAAATGAAGGCACGGTTGGTAAAGCCATTCAGCGAACGTCTGTTCCCAGGGAAGAATTAAGAGTTGCTTCCAAGTTGCCCGGCCGTTATCACTCGTATGATAAAGCTGTGACTACGATCCAAGAATCCTTGTACCGTGCAAATCTCGATTATTATGATTTGTATCTTATTCATTGGCCCAACCCAAAACAAGATATCTATGTAGAAGCATGGGAGGCACTGATTGACGCTAAAAAATGGGGGCTTATCCGTTCGATTGGTGTCTGTAATTTTTTGCCTGAACATATGGAACGTTTAGAGAAGGAAACCGGTACGAAGCCAAGCATCAACCAAGTAGAGCTACATCCATTTTTCAATCAGGAAGAACAAAGAATATGGCACGAAGAAAAGAACATTAAAACAGAATCCTGGAGTCCATTAGCCCGAGCAAGTGAGGTTATAGAAAATGAAACCATTGGATCGATTGCTCAGGATCACAATAAGACGATTTCCCAAGTTATTTTAAGATGGCATTATCAACTCGGGTCGATCCCTATTCCCAAATCGTCATCTCCTCAGCGTCAGCTGGAAAACATTTCGATCTTTGATTTTTCTCTAAGTGACAACGAAATGAGCAGGATAGCTGAATTAACGCATCCAGATGGCAGAATTCAAGATCAAAACCCTGCGACATATGAAGAATTTTAATCTTAGTTTCCCAGCACCAGTCAGGCACCCTTAGGTATTAGGGGGAGACAACTGAAGAACTGAAACGTTTGAGTTATGTATCATAATAAAGAAGCCGATTTGGATGGTTGCATCGTTCACCTCGGCTTCTTCTATAATGTCCTGGAGTTATCTGGGCTCTCACTCTTTCAAGAGCTTTCGTATTCGTTATAGTGACGGGGAATATTGCCACCGCTTACACGTCAGCTTTGATTTTAATTAATCTATCAAAGAAGCTGTCATTTCACATGTGGATTTGGAATTGTTTTCCGTTAAATTGAACGTGGTAAACACTTGAATAGAGTGATAGAAAAGGAGTTGGAAACATGGAGAAAATGACACGTCTAGGAAAGTCTGATTTAGTGGTCAACCCTGTAGGGCTCGGAACCAATGCGGTTGGCGGTCATAATATTTATCCGAATTTAGACGAAGAAGCAGGTAAAGATGTCGTCCGAACAGCCATTGAGCAGGGAGTGAACTTTTTAGATACGGCCTTTATTTATGGTCCGGAACGATCAGAGGAACTGGTCGGTCAAGTTGTGAAGGAGTATATGCGCGATGACATCGTTCTTGCTACAAAAGGTGCTCACCAATTTGAAGCAGAAGATGTGGTGATCAACAATTCCCCTTCTTTCTTGAAGAAGGCTGTGGAGGATAGTCTTCGGCGTTTAGGTACAGATTATATTGATTTATTCTATATCCATTTTCCAGATGACGTGACATCGAAGGACGAAGCGGTTGGTGCTTTGAAAGAATTAAGAGACGAAGGTAAAATACGCACGATTGGAGTCTCGAATTTTTCTGTTCAACAATTGAAAGAAGCCAATAAAGATGGATATGTAGATGTAGTTCAAGGAGAATATAATTTGTTCAAGCGTGAAGCAGAGAATGAAATGCTTCCATATACAGCCGAGAAGGGGATAACGTTCGTCCCTTATTTCCCTTTTGCATCAGGCTTATTAGCTGGTAAATATGATGAAAACACCACATTCGATGATTTCAGAGCAAAGAACCCTCTTTTTCAGGGGGAAGAATTTAAGCTGAATCTAGCTAAAGTCAATCAGTTGAGACCAATCGCTGAAGAAAAAGGAGTCGATGTTCCTCATATCGTTTTAGCCTGGTATTTGAATCAGCCATCGATTGATGCCGTCATCCCCGGGGCGAAACGGACCCAGCAGGTAGTTGACAATTTGAAAACACTGGATGTTGACTTGTCAGATAAAGAGATTTCAAATATTGATGATCTATTTTCTTAATGAAGAAGCGTTTTTGATGTCTGAGCCTACCGCTAAGCAGCGGGACTCAGGCATTTTTATTTGTGATGACGAGGGGGGGATTGGAAGATAAATCCACACTGAATGGAGAACTTCATGTAGTCCTAGACTACAAAGAACCCTAAACAATGCCTATTGGAATCGTTTAGGGCTGCGTAAATTGTTTACGAGATATCAATTCTTACATCAATCTTAGAGATGTTAGAAGTAAGTTTATGAGTAATTAGGTAGCGATTATCAACTGGCTTTGCTCCATTTGTAAGCAACTTGTTGTTAGTTATAGTCGTTTCGCTCGATTATGCGTCGATCCATCAATGACGTTCAACCGAGCGGAGGTTATCGTAAATCATCTTAAGTTCGGAGACCGGCATGTCAGAAGGTTTACGCCCATTAATATCCTCATAATAACCAGAACGTTCCAGCGCACGAATATAAAATTCACGCTGATCCTCCACGGCTTTTCTTAATTGATTCATCTTCTCCCTCCTTAAAGGTAAAGCTGACGGCAATATGTCTGCGTTGTTCATCTATATGTAGGAAGCCGCCAGTATCATGCTAGTATAGGCAGCATTGAACGCATTTAAACGTCATTCATCACCTTACTGTATAGATGTGCATATCTTAATACGGTGAAGGAGGTGGGAGCATGCAGGAGATTTTCACGTATTTCGCAGCGATGCTTGCTGGATACTTTTTATTGCAATTGCCTTTAGGCGGTACATTCTTGGAGAGTTTCAGTTCTGCCATCGATGTCGTTGGAATTATTACTGTAGCCGTATTTGCTGTCATGTTGGTTTACAAAGGGTTACTTATGCTTTTGGGCAAAGGGTAACATCCGGATGTGATCCTCCTATTTATACGAGGTAAAAATTGAGTTAAGACGTAAATCGATGAAAATCCCCTTGTTTAGCAAGGGGATTTTCATGTTCCGTATTATTTTTTGTATAGGCTGAATCGTTCATTAATCGATAAGTTGGGAAACATATATATAAACTGCTTGTTTAAAACAGGTCTAAAGTCTCATGTAATGTCCTCATCTTTTGGTAGAATTGTTAAATGGAAAGCGAAACGTTTGCTTTACTTTTTAAGGAGTTGAAACATAGTGGCATTGTTAGATGACAACACATTGTTAAAAACGTACCTTGAGGCTTTGAATTTAAAATTAGACAACAAATTCGTGAATTTATTGCGTGCTGAACTCAACAAAAGAGCGATACTATAAAAACCATACGCAACTCGTGAGCGTTACTGAACATGAATGCATGCAGTAACGCTTTTTGTTTCTATGGCCTGGATCGATTCTGCCATGCCAGCCTTGAGTTGTGGTGAATTTATAATCGTTTTAAAAACAGAAAAGACCTGAAAACCTTGACGTTTTCAGGTCTTTTTATTCGTTTATGGCTATTTTGAAATGTAGGAGCGCTTTGACTATTCGCTGATCGTTCCGCAAGCGATTCTAGAGCCAGCAGCGCCAGAAGGTTGGGATTGTTTGTCATCAGCCTTTTCGTGAATCACAAGGGCTGTCCCGTCTGAGCCCAGCAATGAATTATCTTCACCACTTGTAAGCGTCACTTTATCGGCCGTGATTTCTTTTTGAATGGTGCCGTCTTCATTGACTTCAATGTTCGGGAGGTCTCCCGCGTGTGGCCCGTCTTCATGCTCGGTTCCGTGACTGGCATTAGTTGGGTTGAAGTGACCTCCTGCTGATTTAAAATCGGGTGTTTCACACATGCCGGTTTCATGAATATGAAAACCATGTTGGCCCGGTGGTAAGTCACTGGCTTCTAAATTGATTGCAACGCCGCTTTCCTGCTGCTCTAACTTGGCAGTACCTACTTGTTCCCCTTCAGTGTTCTGAAGCTTAACGGTTACCATATCGGAACTTGATTGCTCCTGTTCGCCAGACTCACTGTTGGTCTCGGTGTTCTCGTCTTCATTCATGCTTGTCTCCTCATTGTTTCCTTCAGTATCATTGCCTTCCTCGCTGTCGCTTCCG
Organism: Thalassobacillus sp. CUG 92003; assembly: GCF_013618635.1. GTDB lineage: Bacteria > Bacillota > Bacilli > Bacillales > Halobacillaceae > CUG-92003. The sequence goes on from NZ_JABLSJ010000002.1 coordinate 105,542, forward strand.
CATGCACTTAATACAAGAACCAGGCCTAAGACCGCCACTAAATAGAACCAACGCTTCATACTATCTCTCCTAACTGAAGTTTGATGATGTTATTCATCAACGTTCACAAGGCAAAGGTCGGATTAAACCCGATCTCAAAAGATTTGTTCTTTGGTCCTATGTGTACGGCAAAACCAGCACCTATGAGAGGTATCTACGCTTATTTTGTTCCGAAATATTGCATCTGATAACCCTCATTGAGGACGACAAAAATTTAAAAAAGTCATTACCAATTTTGCATAAAAATACAAATAATCAAGCTGAATTGCCTACTATCAATCAACACGTGCATTCGCTATAATCGAAGTTATAGAAGTATTAATCTGATTGAACCTTTTTGTGTGATGTATATTTATAATTCTATATAAGGAGAGTGATGAACCATGGGCAAGGATCAAGAACCCGTCATCGATGGCGAGCATAAACGAAAGGAAAAAGTACCTCATATTTATGTCATCCTGTTTGGCATGATTGTCTTAGCCTCACTTGCTACGTATTTCGTTCCCTCAGGCACGTTCGAAAGGGAAACCAATGAGAGTGGAGCTGAGATCCTGCAGCCTGGAACGTTTAACTTTACGGACGCAGCTCCAATTGGAATCATGGACTTCATGCTTGCTATTCCTGAAGGGCTGATCCAATCGGTGGAAATCATTTTTGGTATTATGATGATTGGCGGAATGTTCGCCGTCATTGAAAGGACCGGGGTTATCGATCTTGGCGTCGATAAATTAGCCCGCAGCTTTGCGAATAAAGGGTTATGGATCGTGCCGACACTTATGATCCCCTTTTGTATCTTTACGACCATTACAGGACAAGTTGAGCTTAGTTTAGTTTACTTACCCGCTATTTTACCTCTTATATTAAAATTAGGATTCGATAAGGTTACGGCGGCAGGCATTGTGCTTGTTTCGACAATTGCGGGATTTGCCATTGCGTTAACTGTGCCAGCCAACCTGGGGACCGCTCAACAAATTGCTGAATTACCCTTTTATTCCGGTATCGGGTACCGCTTAATTATTCTCATCATTATTTTATCTATTGGAATCATCTATGTATGGCGATATGCCAAGAAAGTTCTTGAGAACCCGGAACACAGTATCGTTTATGGCGAGCAAAGCGATGTGGTGCCTGAGGATGTGCCAGAAACGCCGAAAAAAGCGACGCGAAGGCAATTAGCCACCTCTTTTACGTTACTCATTTTCTTCGGCATCCTTATTTATGGCTTATTGAATTTTGGCTGGTATTTCCGGGAACTCACCGGCCTCTATGCGTTGATCGGTATTGTAACCGGCCTGGTGGCAGGTCTCAGACCAAGTATGATTGCCGAGTCGTTCAATGAAGGGTTCAAACGCATATTGTTAGGCGCGATTGTCGTTGGTATTGCGCGTGGCGTAGCAGTGGTATTGGAAGAAGGACAGATCATGGATACCATCATTTATGGGTTCGGTGAATTGGTCGGCATGATTCCGGACTCGATGACAGCCGTATTTATGATGATTGTGCAAGGATTACTGAACTTCCTCATTCCCTCCGGAAGTGGACAGGCGATGGTCTCTATGCCGATTATGACCGGGCTGGCCGATTTGTCAGGTGTGACAAGGCAGACAGCTGTGCTTGCCTTTTTAATGGGGGATGGTTTCTCTAATATCTTTTATCCAACATCGGGATACTTTATGGCCACGTTAGCTATCGGAGGATTACGATGGGAAAAGTGGATCAAGTTCATCTTCCCGCTATTAATCATATGGTATGGCCTGGCCGTCGTGTTTTTGATTATCGCGCAATTCATTGATTACGGTCCGCTATAAATAGAAGGGGATGTTGATATGACAGTAAAGGATTTGCAGCAGCGTCTCATGACTGCTTATGATACATCACTAAATGGTTCAGGCGTAAGCGGGGAGCGGTTAGCTTCTCGTTTAGCTGCCTTAGCTCAAATCGGCTGGACAGGCGATGGCGGTTCTCGGCGGCTTGGTTTTTCCTCTGAAGAACGGGAAGCCAAAGACCTTGTGAAACAGTGGATGGAAAATGCAGGGCTTCATGTAAGCGAGGACGGGGCAGGAAATATCTTTGGTCGTCTGAATGGAGGATCGGATGATGAACCGGTCGTTATGTCAGGCTCTCATGTGGACACGGTTCCCAATGGCGGTCATTTTGACGGGGTACTCGGGGTATTATGTGCACTCGAAGTCGTGGAAGCATGGAACGAAACGGGATTTACGCCGGATTATCCGTTTGAAGTCGCTGTATTCACTGATGAAGAAGGCTCCCGGTTTAAAAAAGGGTTTACAGGCAGCGAGGCGATGGTAGGGGACCTGGATGTCTCTCATATGGCAACGTTGACTGATGGAGAAGGTTTGACATTTGAGGAAGTTTTGGAACAAGCTGGACTGACAAAGACTGGGCTGCTTGAAGCCAGCCGTGAAGGTGAAATCAGGGCATTTATGGAAGTCCACATTGAACAAGGGAAGCAATTGGAAAAAGCCCAGCAACCCGTTGGTATCGTTTCGGGAATTGCCGGGCCATCCTGGGTTGAGCTTTCTTTCAAAGGCGTGGCAGGTCACGCCGGTAAAACCCCGATGCATGATCGTCATGATGCGCTTGTCATGGCGAGTGAATTTATACGCGATATTCCTTCTTTCCCGGAACAGGTCAGCTCGACCGCTGTGGCTACCGTGGGCAAGCTTGAGGTCATCCCGAATGGCGTAAATGTGATTCCTGGCGAGGTTAAATTATATGTTGATGTTCGCGACATCAACGAAGGTGCCAGAGACGAGCTCGTCACGATGATTACCGGCCATGCCGAACACATTGCCAAGCAGCATGGCATGAGTGTGCACTACAAAGTTAACACGCGTATTAAGCCTGTACCTGTTGATGAAACGTTGACTCAATACGTGGTGAGTGCTGTTGAGCAAGCGGATATAAAGCCGATTAAATTGCCGAGCGGAGCCGCACACGACGCCATGATCATAGGACGACATATCCCGGTGGCAATGCTTTTTGTCAGAAGCAGGGACGGGATCAGCCATAACCCGGAAGAATGGTCGTCGTTGAATGATTGTGTGATGGCTGTTCACGTCCTCAAGCGAGCATTGGAGCACATGAAATAGATTATTGTTCTTTTTGGAAGAGGTGTCGATAGTAATCCGTATCTAATATCTTCGTTGAATAGTAAAATTTATTATCGATCATAGCTGATATCGTTTTCACATAGTCTTCTTCCACTGAAGCTTTTTCATGAGCTGTGAATTCCCCAGTTGCGGCGTTATAACGCCCTTTATCCGTGATGAAGCTTTTATTTAGAAACGTGACGAGAGGAGCGGAATCCGAGAAAATGTCGCGGCCCATCAAAAGGCGAGAATCATATTCCAGCCCAAGCAAATTCGACAGGGTAGGGATAATATCTAAACTGGAAGCTGGTTTGTCGATGGTTACAGGTTCCATGCCGTCAGCATATAAAAGGAACGGACTTTTATACAGTTCAAAGTTTTTCTCGACTTCGTGCCCGGCTAGTTCATTGATGGTTTTATCGTCTAATCCGTAAGGGAAGTGATCTGCGCTCATGGCGATTAATGTTTTATCTGCTATTCCAGCTTCTTTAAGCTTGGCAAGTAAGTGTTCCAACGCTTTATCGAGCTCGACTTGGGTGGCCAAGTAAGCTTTGGCTTGATCCGAATATGGCAAATGATCGACAGCTTGTTTATTTTTCGACGCCATATTATTTCCGGGGAAATTGTACTGCATATGACCACTGACCGTCATGTAATACGTGTGGAAGGGCTGGTTGTCGATATATGACGGGATGGTTTTCTCCATCATTTCCAAATCGGAGGCAGGCCAGCTTTCCTTGATTTCCAGACCATTGCCTACCCCTTTATAGTCGTAGCCCATATTAGGATGGGAGACGTCCCGGTTGTAATAATCATAGGTATGATTATGGTAGGCTGTCGTTTTATAGCCGAGCTTTTTAAGCTGATTACCCATGGCAAAGGGCATATGGTTATCGCCGGACTGAAAGTAACTCCACACGCCTTTTTTAGGTATCAGCCCCGTGGTCGCGACATACTCGCCGTCTGAGGTACTCACTTCCCAGGAAGGATTGTAGAAATTGGTGAAATGATACCCTTCGTTGACCATTTTATATAAGGTCGGGGTAACATCCTGATGAACGGCATACGGCGAAAAACTTTCAGCTGTGATAAAGATCAGGTTGTACCCTTCATATTTTCCGGTGTAGCTATTTTTGGCTGTAGGCTCGACTTGACTGAAATACTGATGCATCCGTTTTAAGGTTTTATTGGTTTCGTTGGCTTGCAGCGTCTTAAAATCGATGTCCATGGTTTGATAATCTTTTTCTTCTTCTTTTTCAAATGAAGGCGAAGGCAGCGAAGACGGGGAATCGGTCAGGTTGGGAGACCAGCCGAAAGTCAAACGTTGCAAATCTAACCGCATGGTGGTGATCAACCCCAGCCGTTCAGCTGAAAGGATAGGATAACTGCTATTAAAGTAAAGGTCATAGGCTGAATGCTGCTCTTTTCCGTTTAAATTGACTAAAACGAGCGCAAAGGCGTGGGAAACCAGCATGAAACATATCAGCAAAGCCTGAGTGTGGTGCGGCCATTCAGCAAAGTTCAGCCGGTTTTTACCCCATTTTGCTAATAGGATCATAGGCAGGAACAGTAATAACAGCCAGAATGATTGTTTTAATATCGTCATTAGGATGTCCTGCCAGAAGTCTAGAATTTGAGTAGCGTTACCGGCAGAATACACGCTGTAGAACGTGCGAAAAAATGTATAATAGATGAGCTGGGAAGAAAATAGAACCCCGCCGAGTGCTAAGATTCCCAGCGACAGTTTATAGGTTGTCTCAGCTTTAAAAAAGCTGAGAATCACAAATAAAAAGGCAACGATAGATAGCGAAAATAACAAGGAAATAAGAAATCCCATTGAAACGATCGTTGCTGTGGTAACGGCTCTTAATACAACTTCCATGAACAATAGAGAAGCAAAGAAATACAAACATAATGATAATGATCGACATGCTTGTTTCATATGTAAGCTCATCCTTTCTTCATACATCTTATTCACTGTGATAAGGAGGTATGCAGTAGGGTGAGCTTCTTATTTATGGTATTTGTTCCCCGTGGTGACTACGAAAATTTCATAATTCATTGCAGTTTCTCTTTCCAATTTCTACAAATTTCTAGAAATTGGTGACGAGAGATAGGGATTGGTCAGGTTCATCACGAATAATAACTAGAGCCGCAAACGAGTGGCAAAAATAGTCATTTATATAGGAGGACCGAGTCCATGCTGAATTTTTCACATCCGGATGTTGAGAATTTTTTTCAAACGTTCGGCATTCAAACGTTTGCAATAAGCCCTGACGAGTCTCAGCTTGTTTTCAGTACAAATTTGAACGGTAAGTATAATCTGTGGGCGATGGATTTGCCCAATGCTTTTCCTTACCCCTTAAGCTTTATGAATCAGAGTTGTTCGGAACTTACATACGAAAAGAACGGACGCTTTTTAATCGCTATCATGGATCATGATGGGGACGAGAACGGTCAAATTTATGCTTTACCACCTCAAGGAGGCGAAGTGAAGCCTGTTCGTACGAAAGCAGACAGTCGCCATATGGGGCCAGTCTTATCCAAGGATGGCTCTAAGATTTACTATACTTCCAACAAAGATGATGCCACGTTTTTAAAATCATACTGTTATGATGTGGAGACAGACCACGAAGACGTGGTGCTTCACGGCAGCGGGGCTGCGACAAGTTTGTTGAAATTCAGTCCTGATGAAAAGAGTTTCATCTACGGGAAACACTTCGCGAACACGTATGCACTTGCCTATGTGAATTATAACAATGAAGAATTGCTTTTGACCCCTGAGGCACTGCCGCAGCATACGGTATCCGATGCCGTGTTCGTGTCAGATACTGAGATTTATATGATCACGAATTACGAAGCAGACTTCTCCTATTTGGCCAAATTTGATCTCAATACTCGGCAATTCCATAAGGTATGGGCGAACGAAGGGGAGGACTTTAACGGTCTCGAATATGACAAAGCCAACCATTCGTTATATATCACCACAGAATACGGTGTAAAGGAACGCCTGCACTATTATGATTTGGCACGTGAAGAAGCGCAAACACTGGATATCCCCACGCGAGTAATTGATCAATTGACTGTAGCAGACTCGGGAAACGTGTACGTGTTAGGAAATGCACCAACGCAACCGCAGAACATTTATAAACGTGATGCCCAAGGATGGTCGCGGGTGACGAATTTTGGTGTTCCGGGTGTTAAAGCAGAAGACATGGTAGAACCTGAAATTCTTCATTATAACTCTTTTGATGACCTGACGATTGAAGCTTTATTCTACCGTGCTAAACCCGAAGCAAGTAATGGCCACGTCATCCTATGGCCGCACGGAGGTCCTCAGGCTGCTGAACGTGAAGACTTTCGTGCGCTATTTCAGTTTCTCGTTCACCGGGGCTACAGTATTTTTGCGCCAAACTTCCGGGGATCCACGGGTTATGGCCTAGCGTTTACGAAAATGATAGAAGGCGATTGGGGGCATGGCCCGCGCCTGGATAACATAGAAGGATTGAACTGGCTGATTAAGCAGGGATACGCTGACAAGGAGAAGATTCTATTATTAGGGGGCAGTTACGGAGGATACATGGCCTTGTTGCTTCATGGGCGACACCCCGAGTATTTCAAGGCTGTCGTGGACATTTTCGGCCCTTGTAACTTATTCAGTTTCATCGAGTCAGTACCTGAACATTGGAAACCGGTTATGACACAATGGGTGGGGGATCCGGTGGCAGATAAAGACAAACTGACCACAGATTCGCCTATTCATTATCTTGATTCCATGACTAAACCGATGCTGGTGATTCAAGGGGCCAAAGATCCTCGCGTCGTCCAGGCTGAATCAGATCAAATTGTTGAAGCTCTACGCAATAAAGGAAGAGACGTTGAGTACACGGTTTTAGAAGACGAAGGACATGGGTTTTCCAAAAAAGATAATGAGATTAAGGTATATCGACAAGTGCTTGATTTTTTTGACCGATATATATAACATCAGTTTTTCGAGTATCAGGGGTGTGACGCTCCTGATACTTTTTTTATGTTTTAGTGTCGAATCATTAACAATTCAACCTACATTTTCATTTATTTATGGTAAAATGGAACTAAATGATTAGCATTTAACGTATGACACTTAGTATAAAAGGGTGAGAGGATATGGTGGCGACAATAAAAAATCTAGCCTCAAATCGAGGATTTACATTGATCGAAGTCTTAGCCTCGATTGTCATTATGACCATAATCATTACAATCTTTTTCACCCTGTTTACCCAGTCAGCTCGGACAACTCATCAGTCTGAGTCCATCATCAACGCCACGTATACTGCTCAGCAGGAGATGGAGAACATCTACCATCTCAGTGAGTCGATGACAGTGAGCGACGGGTTTGCTCATATGGAGGACAACGGATACGCGATTGCTAACCCAGGAGAGGCCTACATACTCACGCATGATAAGCACGGTTTCCATGTGCGTATTGAAATCGAACGTCGGTCTGAGGATGCTTTAAATCAAGTACGTGTAAAGGTTTTCGAAAATTCCTCTGAAGAAGCTTTAGAAGCTCAAATGGAGACGATCGTAACATGGAGGGTTAGCGATTGAAACAGTGGCTGTATAATCAAAGAGGCATGACCCTTGTTGAACTACTTGCGGCTTTAGCGGTCATGACGATTGTGCTTCTCCTAATGGGGAGTCTCTCATTGTTTGGTCAAAAACAGTTTATGAGCCAAACAAACAGTGTGGAAGATCAAGCCAATGTGCGTCATGCTGTCAGCTTTCTTACGAAAGAAATACGAGGTGCCGAGTCTGTTTCTGTGGATGATCACGTGTTGTCCATTGATAACGACAATTATCAGTTGATAGATGGAGAGATAGTGAGAGATTCGACTACGGTCGCGCAGTCTATTAAAACATTCCATGTGGTTAAATCGAGCAATGAGATTAAGATAAACATCACAGGTGCTTCACAACATGATGGTGATGGGAAATCTTTGTCTACGGTAATTTATCTAAGGGAGTAGGCTTAATGATGAAGTGGGGCTATCTGAATCGGCCACAATTGAATAATGAGCACGGCATGACGCTAGTGCTTGTCCTGCTGGTACTTACTGTCTTGTCCATATTAGGGATGGGTTTATTGGGCGTTGTCATGAATAATGCCCAAATGAGTTCCGGAGAACGGGATTACCAATCGACCTACTATATTGCAGAAGCGGGAATCACGAAACGCTTCCAGGAAGTGAAATCAGAGGTTCAAGATGCTTATGAATCGACCTCGTCAGAATCTGATTTCTACCGTGAACTCGAATCTGCTATGTTGATTGAGACCTCGTTGGATACCTTTGAAGCGGCTTTCGGGGAACAACCGAAAGCTGACATGAAGGTGGAAAAATTGAATCAATCAAATCCGCGCCAGTATAGGATGACATCTGAGGGCATGATTGATAACCGTTCCCGTACGGTTGAACGAACATTTGAAGTAGGGTGGGCCCCTAAGCGCCAATTTAGTGTACCTGAGCACATGTCTGTGTTTACGGAGACGACGATTGATTTATCAGGTGGGGCTACCATAACGGGAAATCTTGGTACCAATTCTGCCGCTGCTCGATCAATCCGGTTGGATGGCGGGGCCCGTATTAATGATGGGGATATATACGTTCCAGAAGGCTCCGAACGCGATGCGGTGGATGCCCCAGATTGGATGGATGTTCCTCCCACTATTGCTATGGGATCGCCATCTGAGTTGAAGCTTCCTCCGTTCCCTGTGTATCCGAACTATGAACCGTTACCAGATCAACGCTGGAATGATTATCACGTAATAGAAGATGGCAATCTCAAGATCGATAGTTGGAAGTCCAATGGGTACACGTTAAATTTAGAACGCAATGCTTCTCTTTCAGAGATTATTCTGACGAGTAACCGTAAACTTACCATTGATACAGGTAATAACGATAAAGCGATCGTTGTGGATGATTTGAATGTGCAAAATGGCCACATTAATCTAGCAGGCTCTGGGAAACTGACGGTATATGTGAATGGTGAGATCAATATGGGTGCCGGAAGTGATATCAATAACGGCGGTAACATTGAGGATCTGCAAATCTACTTGAAGTCTTCACAAATGTCGAATAGCTTGAACCTCTCCGGAAGCCAGAAGATCTTCGGTTCCTTATATGCAGAAGATGCTGACATTACATTGTCTGGTGGGGGAGGGTTTCAAGGTCATATATTTACTGGCGGCAGCAATTTCACAATCAATGGGGGTGCGAGGGCATACGCTTCGTTACTATTTGCCCCCCATGCTGATTTTTCGATTAGCGGCGGTGGCTCAGTCGATGGATCTGTTATTGCCCATCAATTTTCGGCCAGTGGCGGTGCGCGTGTAAAGTACGAAGAAGAAGATATGGATATCCCATTTGACCCAGGTGGCGGCAGCACTGAGCCTGAAGAGTTGATTGACGCCGAGCCTATCAGAGAAGCACCTTAGTCAATGTTTTACATTTTATTTTCTCTCTCCCTCTTTTTGGCTCCCTTTACTTAACTTTAAATTTCGTTTTGCGGAAGGGGGCTCAATCTTCCACGGGTCTATCACTCCTCCACCCTCTATTATCATTGGAGTTTCGCCATCTCTAACGCTTTTGTGAAGAGAGCATATATGTGCTTTTACGGATTTAATACGTTTTTTTCTATCCTCTTAGCTAGGTATCTCTATTCTTTCCTTTCCTCCTCTTTTTCGATTGCCTGTTATTGTAACCTATTGTTTCTGTAGTTACCCTCCTTTAATCCCTTCTTTCTTTTTTTTATCTCCAATAAAACTACTATGCTAATTCCCGGACTAACTTTTAACCCTTAATTCAAACTCCCGGACTAAGTCTGGTTGATTTTTCTAACTTAGCTTGAATAACTGGTTATTATAGTTTAGTTGGGTGAAGAACACCCTTTCTATTCACATAGGTGATTATATTATCATGGTCTTTTAGACTTTATTAAGCGTGAACCTCAATGTGTACACATTTGTGTACATGATTACAATTTGAACACTGTGTGTACACAAATAAGAACACAAGTACACAATAACGTGTACATACTGTTATAACAACATGTATGCAAATTTGTACACAAGAACACAAAAACGAAAACATGTATGCGTTAAAGAATACATCAAATGGCACATTGACTATGAAAGATTTGTTTAATATGTTGTTAATAGTAAATCTAGTAAATTACTTCATAAAAGAAGGGGAGCTGTATCATGACAAATTCAAGAATAGCAGCTGTTGATGTGGGAAATGATTCATTAAAAGCGAATTTCGGGAAAATGGAATCCGAGTTATACATTCCGAACGTCATCGCACGTGATGTAGAAGATAGACCGGTCATTGGAATTGAAGAATTGGATGAAAAGGACCCGATTGATAATATACATATTCGGGTTCATTCCCCTGCATTAAAAGAAAACAATGCCATCTACCGTGTTGGTAATCTAGCTACTAAAGCTCATAACTCTACCGAACTTGATCCTGGCAGCGGAAAGTCCGAAGAAGACCAAACGTTAGTCATGTTGTTCGCTTCATTAGCGTTAGATGCCGTAAGCAATGAAGTTGGGACAAAATCGAACAAAAATAAGCAGAATATGATCGATGCGAATTATACGCTCGGCACAGGTTTACCGCTTCGTGAAGTAAAAGAAGGTAAAGATGTAGGTTACCGCTCGCAACTACTCGGGTCTGTACACCAAGTTGAGTTCCTCGTAACACCTCGCTATCAGGGTAAGAAAGTGAATATTAAGTTTGATGAAGTGAAAGTCTACCCTGAAGGTTTCGCGGCGTTTATTAATCTTGTGATGGACAATGATTTGAATATTATCAATAAAGATTTAATCGATCGACAAATCCTGATCCAGGATATCGGGGGTCTATCGACAGATATTGCCGTTATTCGTAATCGAAATGTTGATGATGACAAAGCGCAAGGTTTCAATTTGGGTGTGGCTGAATCGTTAGAGGCCATTCGTGAAGAAATCTACACAAAACATGGAGTGGAGCTAGACAGCAGACGTGATGTCGTGGATATTATCACGCGTAATAATGATCGCCACCATATTATGGTGAAAGGAAGCCGGACAAGCGTTCATGATATTACGGATCGCATTTTGCTGGAACTGGCTAAAAAGCAATATCGTCATCTCAGGAACGTATGGCAGCGAAACTCTCAATCTGAAATCTGCTATTTCGTTGGCGGGGGATCAGCCGTGTTAAAAGATTATCTGAAATCCCTCAACAATAATCTAGACGGGTTCAACATTGAATTTTTCGAGGATTCAGGGGAGAGTATTTGGATGATGGCGAATGCCTACTACAAATTGATCTCTGATTTCATCGCGAAGTCAGAAAAAGCAGAGAAAAAGGAAGAGCAAAAAGTATCTTCATCGAAATAAGGTGATTGTATGAGTGAATCTAAAAAAATGATCGAACGAGGCCAATCCATTACATTCAGAATCCCGTCTGACACACCTGATCACTTACTAAAAGAATTGCAGAAGCTGAAAGAGACAGAGCGGCGGAACTTTTCAAGTCAAATTGCTCAATTTGTGCTGCAAGGCGTGCATGATCATCTTGGAAAAGAAAGAGAAACCGTGACGGTCCCCTTACCGAGGCAGCTCACAAAGGAACAGCGCAATTGGATCAAACATGAGCATTCCGAGGCTCTGATTGGCAGCATCGTCCACCAATTATTAATGGACCCGGTCCGGGCTACAACGCTGCTTGCGTCATTGAATAGCAATGCATACGACATCGATGAAGCGCTCTATCTTCAAGAGGAAACAGCAGCTACCCAGACGGTCCAGCAGGATGATCAAGTCGAGACGGAGGCCGCTTCGCCTATTAAAACTCAACATCACGATGAAGAACAGGCAAGTCAGCAACAGGACAACGATTTGGATGACATCAATCTAGCTTCCTTACAAGATGATCTTCGCTCTCATGATGAAGATGAAAACAAGGCAGAAGACGATGACGATTTGCTCGGAGATTTCTTGTCGAGTATGAATAAATAAGCCAAAAAAGCCCGCCCCTACACAGTAGAAGAGGTGGGCTTTTTGATTGTTGAGTCATTTAAAAAATAAAAATCGCGACCAACGTCACTGTTATAATAAAAGTAATAAGATAAATGATTGATAACATCCGAATGCTTGAATTTTTTTTATTATAGGAAGCCTGCAAACTGGCAAGATCGTCTTCCGTGGAGTTACCTTGGCCTTCACTTTTATTGATCTCTTTGCCAATGTATATCGTCCCGATTAAAGCAATCACACACACGGCCACCGCCACTGTAACTAAGATGGGGTACATGGACATGTCCCTCCTCATCAATTAGGGTTCACTTGTTATTATATGAGATAATACGTGAGAATGAAATTAGAAGCTCTGAGGGAAAATAGTCTAACCTTACGTAAGTCAATGGTTGAGAAATAGCCCACACGGAGTGGCAACGTAACAAAAAGTCGAGTATAAATTGATTATACTCGACTCGTTTGCTTCACGGTGCGCTGTACGACTAATTTCTGTTGCTTTGTTCACCGAATTTGATAAAGGTCATCTCATCTTCAATCAACCCACACGCCCCACATTGAACTTTACGTTCAGGACCACGGTAGTCCATATGAAACGCATCAAGGTTATCACTGGTGTATTCGTTCATGACCTCGCCTGATTGGGGATCCAATTTAACAAATGTAGGCACTTGTGCAATGATATTAAATCTGGAGCGGTTCGTTTTGCAGCTGGGACATAAATAAGGATTTGTCATTGTGTCACCTCCACAGTATAGGTTTTCCAATTATCCATCTATTATCCAATTCAGGGCCTGAATCGATTAAGCACAATCGTTGCTATTTTTAAGCGAGTTGCTGATAATGTCTGGTGAAATCAATTTATACGCTAAGGAGGATGTGCCAAGTGAATGTTGAGGTTTGGTCGGATATCGTTTGTCCATTCTGCTATATTGGTAAAAGAAGATTTGAGTCTGCGCTTGAACAGTATGAAGGTCGTGAAAACGTAACGATCATTTTTAAAAGTTTCCAGTTGGATCCTAACGCCAAAAAAGAGGCGGGTCAGGACATTCACCAACGATTGGCTACAAAATATGGTGTAAGTTATGAAGAAGGCAAAAATATGAATCATCAAATGGCAGAGCAAGCGAAAGAAGAAGGGTTAGATTATCACTTCGACACAATTGTGCCTACGAACACATTAGATGCTCATAGGTTAACCCATTACGCCAAAGCTCATGGCAAAATGAATGAGATGACAGAACGGCTTATGAAAGCCTATTTCACGGACTCCCTTGATATTGGCGATCATGATACCCTTGTGGACTTGGCAGAAAGTGTCGGATTGGATAAGCAAGCTTCTCGAAACATACTGGAGGCAAGTACGTATGAACAGAATGTCATCGGGGAGCAGCAAGAAGGTGCGGAGCTTGGTGTCCAAGGAGTGCCATTTTTTGTGTTTAACCGGAAATACGCTGTTTCCGGAGCGCAATCGCCGGATACATTCTTAGATGTTCTTCATAAGGTTGAACAAGAAGACAAGGGAACTGAGCAATAAAAAAGCAGAGTCAACACTTTGTCGCTTCTCGTTTTATTACGCTAAATCTACTTCTTAAAACACATTTAATAGGCAAATCAGCTGAAACTTTCCCAAAAAATGGGGAAGTTTTTTTGTATTGTGACGAAATAAATGGAATCACCAGTAATATTAATCAAATAGGTGTATTTCTTAGGAATATGAAGGAAACTTTTATAGAACAAATAAAAATGAGAGCAAATGACATTATATAGATAATTCAGAATATTTCTATTAGGGGGAAATTTTGAGATAATGAATCTCATAACTAAAAGGGGGAAATAGAATGTTTAGTAGAAAAGGATTTGGATTCATTTTAATGATTTTAACATTATCCATGCTGTTAGCTGCTTGTGGCTCCAGTGATGACGAGGGGTCAGGCGACACGAATGGTTCTGATGGCGGCGACGGTGATAGCGAAAATTCAGAAGCTTATACAGTAGCTACTGATAACAACTTCGTCCCGTTTGAATTTTTAAATGAGGACACGGGAGAAATGGAAGGCTTTGATATGGATTTGATCCGTGCCATTGCGGATGAAGCCGGGTTCGAAGTAAATATTGAATCGATGAAATTTGATGGGGTCGTAACCGGTATGCAATCATCCCGATACGATATTGGTATCGCCGGTATGACCATTACGGATGAAAGAGCAGAAACGATTGATTTCTCTGATCCATATTATGATGCTGGTTTAATACTGGCTGTACAAGCTGACGAAGAAGAGATTCAGTCTGAAGATGATTTAGCTGGCAAGGTCGTAGCGACACGTTCAGGTACAACAAGTGAAACATATTTAAGTGAAAATCATCCGGATGCAGAAGTGGAAACGTTCCCGGGTATTGTGGAAGCATACATGGATTTGCAGGCAGGTCGTGTTGATGCGGTCATGTATGATGTGCCTAACGTGCAGTATTACGTGAATAATGACGCTAAAGGCGAATTGAAAACAGTAGGAGAGGTTTTACAAGGTGAGCAATACGGCATTGCCTTCCCTAAAGGTTCTGAACTCGTAGAAGATGTCAATGAAGCGCTAGCTACATTGAAAGAGAACGGGACCTATGATGATATCTACGAAGAATGGTTTGGTGAGCGTCCAACAGAATCATAACTCTATACCCAACTAGTGAATGAGTGTTCAAATAAAAGCGTGGCAAGTTTAGAGCTTGTTACGCTTTTAACTTGAGAACATCCACACATATCAGGATAAGGTGTACAACATACAAGGAGCGATTACGACATGGAGTTTTTGACGGAATCTCACTATTACAGGGTTATGCCCTTTTTATTTGAAGGTCTCGTTTATACGTTAATGATTACGATTGCTGGTCTTTTGATCGGTTTTGTGCTAGGGGCAATATTCGGGCTCGCCCGGCTGACTAAAAATAAATTTATCTACGGTATAGCCAGCATTTATGTAGAAGTTGTGCGCGGGACACCGATCTTAGCGCAAATCTTATTCATTTACTTTGGTTTGCCGGATTTGCTGGAATGGAATATTGATAAAGTGACGGCGTCTATTATTGCTATTGCTTTGAACGCAGGAGCTTATATCGCCGAAATAGTACGTGGAGCCGTGTATTCGATTGATAAAGGGCAGTCAGAAGCAGGGCGTTCGATTGGATTGAACAAATCACAAACGATGCGGTACATCATTTGGCCTCAAGCTTTCAGACGTATGATTCCGCCGTTAGGCAACCAATTTATCATCAGCTTGAAAGATACGTCACTATTCTCAGTTATTGCTGTAAGTGAGCTGCTTTATATGGGTCAGCAATATTATGGAACCACTTTTGCTGCCTTTGAGGCTTTGACGATGGTATGTGTGCTTTACTTGTGTATTACCATCCCAACTTCACTGTATCTGAGAAAGGTTGAAAGGAGATTGGATGTCTAATGATGATCACCGTGAAAGATTTGCACAAGTCCTTTGGTAAAAACGAAGTATTAAAAGGAATAGACTTAGAAGTGGAAGAACAGGAAGTCGTTTGTGTCATCGGCCCTTCAGGTTCCGGAAAAAGTACGTTTTTACGGTGCATGAATTTGTTGGAGGAAGTCACCTCTGGCGATGTATATATCGAAGGGGATAATTTAACAGACCCGAAAGTCAATATAAATGAAGTGCGGTCACGAGTGGGCATGGTATTCCAGCATTTCAATCTCTTTCCGCATATGACCGTGTTAGAAAATATAACCATCGGACCTAAGAAAATCAAAGGCCACAGTAAAGAAAAAGCTGAAGAAGAAGCCCGCCCCTTATTGGATAGGGTTGGCTTACAAGATAAAGCAGATGTTTACCCCGAGAGTTTATCGGGAGGGCAAAAACAGCGGGTTGCCATTGCCCGGTCTCTTGCAATGAACCCGAAAATCATGCTATTTGACGAGCCCACTTCCGCGCTTGACCCCGAATTAGTGGGCGATGTGCTTGCAGTTATGAAAGATTTAGCCCAGGAAGGCATGACCATGGTCGTGGTCACACACGAAATGGGCTTTGCCAAAGAAGTAGGGGATCGTGTCCTCTTCATGGATGAAGGGGTGGTTATGGAAGAAGATACACCTGAAAATTTATTTGATAACCCGCAAAACCCAAGAACACAAGAATTCTTAAGTAAGGTACTCTAATATTTATAAAAGCCTTCCCACTATCAGGGGAGGCTTTTATAAATGGACGATCACCATATGATTGATGCGCCTCCGATACGCTTCACCCCTCGTATGGCAGCAACATCCTCGACAAACTGTAAGGCAGCTTTGTCTTTTTGTTTAGCCTCAATCATCACATCTACATCTTGATCGATCGCTTTCAATTGCTTCAAAAAAGGTTTCGCGAATTCTACGTCGACATAATCGGCATGGCTTCTGAATTGCTGTTCAGATTTAGGTGATGAGATGTGGACCTTTGGGGGCCACGGATGATTTTGCCACGTCTGGAAAATTCGAGGGAGCAGCTCTTCTAGCGACTCTTCGGAATCACGATTAGCCCAGTAGTGATGATAATCAAACATCATGGCGATTCCTTCTCGTTCACAAATTTCCAATGTCTCGGTCGCTGTATATGTTTTATCATCATTTTCCAACGTCATTTGCTGCTTGACCGGCTTTGAAAGTTGTTTGAGATTGGCATGAAAACGGTCAATTGCCGCTGATTTATTGCCATACGCACCGCCGACGTGCAGATTGATAGCCGCCTGTTTTTCTAACCCCATTGCTTCTAGCACGGCGTAGTGATAGTTCATATCATGCACAGCATTCCCTGAAACATGTGCTTTATCACTGGTAAACAGGGTGAACTGATTTGGATGAAAGCTCGTCCGTAAACCGTGTTCCTTAACCAGGTCCCCGATTGTAAGGTACAAATCTTGAAAAGGCGTGATATAGTCCCAATCAACCTCTTGGTGGGTGGCAAGCGGGACCAAAGAGGAGGAAAACCGGTATAATTCAATTTCCTGGGCAATATTGTGATGCAAGGCACGTATGGTATGTTCTAAATTGGTACGCGTGATACGATTTAAATCTTCAAGACGCTGCTCGGGGTCAAGCTGGTTCCAGCGCGAAAATGTCATGGTTTTGGAAGGCGTGGCGTTCCATAGCATAAGGGGATGGGCCACATAACCGAATCGTAATCTCATTATTATGTCTCCTTTAATGATAGAGCTGCTTAAGTATGTTCCCCAAATAATCAATCTGTAACGCATTATTTTAACAGATAAGAGGCAGGGAATTCTTTAGACATGGAGAATTGAAAAAGTGGAGCTTAGATTGTGCAACCATAAAATGAATGAACAATCACCCATTAATAGAGGGGAGCATTAACCATGAATATTTCAGTTGGAGATGTTTTGACATGGAAACGAACATTTAATGAAGAAGAAACCTTGCAATTTGCAGAACTCTCAGGTGATCAAGGCAGACATCATATGGAACGCGATGAAAAGGGAAGGTTGATGGTCCACGGCCTCTTTACCGCTAGTATCGGCACAAAAATTGGTGGTGATTTGAATTACATTGCCAAGGAGATGGTAAGCGAATATATCAGACCTGTGTTTACTGGAGACACAATTACGTGTGAGGTGACCATTACACAAGTTGAACAAAAGAAAGGCTTTAAAGAAGTCGCAATGAGCTCCGTGTACCGTAATCAACATGATAAAGACGTGCTGATCGGGTCCAGTCACGGCATCATACGTGAATCATGATCATCCAAACAAACCAACATCATTTAAACGTTGGTTTGTTTTTTTGTGGGGAACTTTAACTTGCGAAAATAGTTAACCAGGTGTAATATTTAGTAAGTGATATAAATGGGTAAGGAGAGATCTTTGTTGCAGGATAATGAAAAAGTAAAGCTGATTTCAGAGCTGGAAGGATCGATGCGCTCATTCATTAGAGGGTTCAGGCGAGATCTGAATGATATGTTAGGTGATGGTTTTACTAGCAGTGAATACTCTTTTTTAAGAGCCATCAAAGAATCTAATACACAAAATATATCAACGCTAGCCTCGCTGTTAGGGGTGTCAAACAGTCATGCGACGTCCGTTACAGATCGACTCGTAGACAAACAGCTGGTCACGAGAAAGCGCTCGGACAAGGATCGCAGAGTTGTTGTGCTTGACCTGACTCCTGAGGGAGAGGAAACATATCAAAAGCTTGAAACGAGGCGGACAGAATTTATCCGGAATCGATTTGAGCATCTGACAAAAGAAGAATTACAAGAACTTATTCGCATTTTTAATACGATTTAAAGAGTACGGACGCTCAAGTGGGGCAGAAGCGCCCAAATAGAGGGTGTAATCGCCCAAACAGAGTTAGAGACCGCCCAAGGCAATCAAAATTATAAAGGATGAAACATTCATGGAGCATCTTGAACATAAACAAAAAGTGGTCATCATGATCGCTATTATGGCGGCTATGCTGTTTGCTGCATTAAATCAAACCATTGTTGGCACGGCCTTACCGGTTATCGTAGCTGATATTGGCGGCATGGATTATTTCAGCTGGGTGTTTACGATTTACATGCTAGCTTCTAGTTTAACAGCGCTGCTTGTCGGAAAACTATCAGACTCTTACGGCCGGAAGCCTTTCATTTTGACAGGGATCGGCATTTTTATTGTGGCTTCTTTTCTAGCTGGTACGTCTGAAACGATTTATCAACTCATCGCTTATCGATGTATCCAAGGTTTCGGCGGCGGGATGATCATCTCAACTGCCTTTACAGCCATCGGGGACCTGTTCCCGCCTCGTGAACGAGGACGCTGGCAAGGGATGATGGGCTCGGTATTCGGTTTAGCGAGTGTCTTCGGGCCGACACTCGGAGGGTATATTGTTGATACGTGGCAATGGAACTGGGTTTTCTGGGTGTTTTTGCCGTTCGGATTAGTCGCATTTATGATGATTTTAAAAATGTTTCCGAATGTAAAACCCGAGCATAACCAAGCGGTGGATTATGTAGGGGCCATCATTTTGGCATTGTCAATTGCACCTCTATTATTGGCGTTTTCTTGGGCTGGCAATACGTTTGCCTGGGGTTCGTCTGTGATTATCGGTTTACTGATATGGTCGTTGGTGACGCTGAGTGTTTTCCTATTCATTGAAACCAGGGCTGAGAACCCGATTATTCCCCTGCATTTATTTAAAAACAGTGTCTTCACGATATCTAATGTTACCGGCCTCTTGATGGGAATGGGGATGTTTGGGGCCATCATGTATATGCCCTTTTTCATTCAAGGTGTACTGGGGATTTCGGCTACGAAGACGGGATTCATCATGATGTCTATGATGTTAAGTATGGTTGTCACGAGCACCATTGGCGGTCAGCTCATTACGAAAACCGGCCGGTATAAAGTATTTGCCATAGCAGGCTTAGGTATTATGGGTATCGGGATGTTTTCAATGTCGCTCATGACAGTAGACACGACGATACTTGGCGCTATTCGAAATCTAGTGATGATTGGTCTGGGGCTCGGACTCAGTTTTCCCGTCTTAACCTTAACCGTGCAAAATGCTGTAGATTACGAGTATTTAGGGGTTTCCACGTCGGCTTCACAATTTTTCCGGCAGGCTGGCGGTACAATAGGCGTGTCCCTCATGGGTACCATTATGAATATCATCATGGCTGACGAAATGACTACGATGGCCAGTAGCTCCGATGCTCCTGCTAATCTAGGAAATACGCAAGCGATGGATGATCCGCAGGTCCTTATGGATCCAGATAAAATCAGCCAAGTAAAGGAAAGTGTCCCCGAGCAGATGCTGCCTGCCTTCAATGAGACGCTTGCCGGAATGAGAGAAATACTGAGCCATGCATTGAGCGGGTCGTTTGTATTTGGCACGATTATATTAGCTTCAGCGTTTATTCTTATCTTCTTTCTCAAGGAGATTCCACTTCGGATGAGCAACCAAACGAAAGAAAACAAGCCAGCCAACGAAGAAAAATTAAGCTCATAATTAGAACAAAGAGCGCATCTTAGAAAATATAATAAATAAAGACGAACGCTTGGGTTTTACATCCAAGCGTTTTGTTATAGCGAAAACTTCGTCGGTTCGGACTGTCGCCCCAGCAGATATCAGTCTAAATTTCAATATATCGGTCGGCCAGCTGATATATCGGTAAAACAGCCAGACATATCGGTCAAATCAGCGCATATATCGGTCCGCCGCAGAATATATCAGTCGCACTACCAGATATCAGTCTAAACCTCAATATATCGGTCTGTCTGTTGATATATCAGTCGAACAGCCAAAGATATCGGTCAAGCTCACGCATATATCGGTCCATCACAAAAAATTGGAAATATTACATTGATTTATGCAAGAAAGTTTTGTACGATTAGAAGCTCGACTTTAATCTGGAAGGGGAGCTCAAAATGGACGTGGTATTTGAAAAGGGTTCGATGGTATTTAACTATCGGGTGGCTGCTGTTTGGGTAGAGGGCGGGCATGTGCTGCTACATAAACAAAAGCATGATGAACAATGGGCGCTTCCGGGCGGCCGTGTCGCGACAGGCGAGACTTCAGCCGACGCGATCGTTCGAGAGATGGCAGAAGAACTCAATGCTCACGTGACAGTAGAACACATGCCCTGGGTGGTAGAAAATTTCTTTTGTTACGATCAAAAAAACTACCATGAGCTGGGCATTTATTATACGGTTACTTCACCGGAACCACCAGGTCTGTGGCATGCAGGTCCATTCGCAGGGGAGGAAGGCGAGCATCTCGTCTATCAATGGGTGCCGCTCAGGGATCTTAACAGCCTCAGGATAGAGCCTGCCTTTTTAACGGAAGGGTTGCAACATATCCCAAATGCGACCCATCATTTAGTTGTGGGGCGCTGAACCACGCTGCAATCTCACGTGTGAGAAAGAACCTGCTCCTCTTGCTGTTCGATATGATTAAGCTGATAGGTGCAGAAAAACGTGAACGCCAGGATGACGAGGGAGCCCCCGATGACACCTGGCCATTGGAAGAGATTCCATAGCCAGCCGTAATAGAAGCTCCCCAAGCTTCCTCCGAGGTAATAAGAAGTAAGGTAAAGTCCGTTAGCGCTGGCTTTGGCATAGGTGGCATGGCGCGTCACCCAGGAGCTTGATGTCGAATGAGCAAAGAAAAAGCCAAAGCTCAGCAGCAATAAGGCGCCAAAGATAATGGGAAATGAGGGGATCAGCGTCACAACTAAACTGACGGCCATCATGATGATACCGGCATATAAACAGCGTGTTTGCGGCCATTTTTGTGACGCTTTCCCGGCCAGCGTAGAACTGACAGTGCCGGCCAGGTAGGTAATAAATAACATGCCCAAGACAGACGTGGACACGGAAAAAGGTGGATCACTTAATAAGTACGTAATAAAATTAAAGACACCAATGAACACAAAAAAATGAAAACCACCGATAAGATAAGCGTAACGCATCGTGCGATCTTTAAGTAAATGCTTTTGATCAGCCATCAGTGTTTTGAAAGCTAATGGTTTGGCCTCGAAATGGCGGGAAACGGGGAGAGCTACATACACGGTAATGACAAGTAGGAGACTGATCACGCCAATGATGACAAAGGCAATGCGCCAATTAAATAAGTCGGTAAGCACGCCGCTCATTAAACGACCGCCCATTCCCCCGAGGCTGTTAGCGCTGATGTAAATGCCCACCGCCATGGTAATCGCGCGCCCGATGAATTCTTCACTGAAATAAGCCATTGCAGCTGTAGGTACGCCAGCAAACGCGACAGCTTGAATAACGCGAAAAACGAGGATCATCTCGAAGTTTGGTGCTGCGGCAATAGCAAACGTAGCTACGGTCCCCACACTCATCGTAATCATAAGGACATTTTTACGTCCGTAGCGATCGGAAATGGCACTGTAAATAAAAAAACTGCACCCTAGCGAAAGAAGGGCGAGTGAAATAAGCATACTCGAGGTAACTGGTGATATATCGAACTTTGATGAAAAAAGTGGCAGCAACGGTTGAGGATAGTAAAGGTTCGAGAAAATAAGAAATGATGCCAATCCCAATGCAATCGTTGCCCGCCAGAATAAAGGTGTTTTCAAATCGATCATGAGCAGGTACCTTCTTTCGTGCGAATGATGATTATCACTCTAACATAGTGAAGTACCTTAGATAAATAAAGCTGTTTTGTGCAGGAGAGGCCCAGTTTAGTAGATTTTCCATCACTTAATTTTATCCATTATTTTCCATGCAAATCGATGACCAATCATCGACATCAATTCTGTCATAATGAAGCTAATGGTGAAGAAAATTTCCGGGGAAATGATAGCGAGAAAATTAATAATCTGAAAAAACCTATCTGTTTACTTATACAGCTGCAGACAGACCTTTTTGCTCATGATCAAACGGACACTTCACTCATCAGCGCGTGTGTGTTCTGTTCAGAGTCTTTAAAAAAAGTCATCCATGTTTCGATTTGCTCTCGTTCTGCAACAAGATGCGGCTTATCTAGGAAGTGCACATTTTGCTCAAGCAATTCTTGATGAACACGGTTGATATCAGCAACTTGAAAATAAACAATAGAGCTTTGATGCTCAAATTCCGTCTTTTCCGGGAGGCTCAACAACAGTCTAATTCCACCGCATGCAAAAAAAGCCATGCGTTCAGTATGAAACAGTAAAGGTAAATTCAAGACATCTCTGTAAAACGAAATAGCTCGTGTTATATCAGTGACAGGGATTCCGATTTGACCGACACCCTGAAGCTCATATTCTGGCATTACAGTCACTCCTTATCGTATATAAAGGTTTACCCCTAGTATATACGACAAGTAAAATAAAAAAACCTCGCCAGCATTAAGGCGAGGTTTTAATTATGGAAATTATTTCTTGTTGAAAAAATCTAAGAAAAAGTCAATAAATGCCTGGAACATCGCAAAGGTTTGGAAAGTAACCAAGCTAAATGCGGTGATAGAAAAGAAGGCAATAAATAGAAATCTTATTAAATGGACAGAGTGTAACCAAGCCATTTCAATTCCTCCTTATTGTTTCAAAATCACATATGTGATGTATATTCAATCATACGCTTCTGAAATGAATTTTCAACACATTTTATTCAATGAACAGGAAATTAATAAAACATGGTCATGAGGCCTTCCAGCAATTGAAACGGTACGTCAATTCGGGCGACAAATAATGTAACCCTGCTCTAATTCAGATTTGGATTTGCCTGAGGTCCATGTGTTAACGTCTCCTTTCTTGTCTGAACCTTCATACTTGTACATTTCGAAGTGTTTCTACTATAAATTATACCTTCATTCTTTCAATTCGTGTATGATTGCCTTTACTATTATAGAATAAACAAAAATGAATTCAAAGGTGGTGCAACAGGATGAGCAGCATTCTCATTGCTGACCGGGACGATACAGAGCGAAAGGGAATAAGATGGTTAATTCAATCTTATCCGAATAAGTTTGAGGTATTCTATGAAGCCAGCAATGTGGGGGAATTAATTCATCTAGTAGAAAATAAAAAGCCGCAGGTGGTATGTTTAGAACTTGAGATGGTTCCGGCTGATTATATGCTGGAATTACAAACACTGTTTATTAATAATGGTCAAACAATAATTTGTACGACAGCTGAAGCAATTTTTGAACGAGCTGTTCAAGCGATGGATTTGTTTAGCGTGTCTTTATTGATTAAACCCGTTTCTCCTGAACAATTAAAGCGTAACCTTCTTCATGCCTCACAAAAAACGTGGATGGATACCGAGGTTCCTAAAGAAGAAACACACTTTCTATCCAATTTTTCTCATGAGTCATTTTTTATTCAAACATCCTCGGAGGTTGAAGACTATGCCTTATTCTTAATAAGACCGGAAAACCCAATTATGTTGCATTCTCTTTTTGAATGGGTTCAGGACTTTTCATTTTCCTATTTTTCCTGTCGGTTTGCCTTGCAAGAACAAGTAGCATGTTTGCTGAAATTTCCTAGAGAGAATAGACATGAATTATTGCAGCATGAGGGAAATCGCTTATTACATTGGTGGGGTCAGGTTTTTTCCAACTATCGTATAAATTTAGCCGTTCATCCGGGGTCTGATCACAACGAAGGATTGCAGCACATGTATCAAGAAACGAACGAGCTGTTTCAGCGGAGTTTTTTTAAAGGGTACCATCAGATATTTTGGGCTCATACGAGCGATGCCTTTTACACAATTGACCCCTTCTTGACCCCTGAAGAGCAACGGGACTGGATGGAGATGTTAGAAGGCGGAGAGATAGAGAAAATTAAAAGCTGGATGTACCAATCATTCCAGCATAGTTCTCCTCCTTTCCCTGATCCGGAATTACTGCGGATACGACTAACGAGCATCCTTGCTCAAATCAGACGTTTTATGTATACGTATAAACTTAATATCGACCAAGAATATGAGCTTGCTTATCATAATGTGTTTCAAACGATCATTCATCAACAGGTTTTGTTTCCAATTGTCCAAGAAATGATTCTATTTATAATCAAAACAATTAATGGTGCTAAACACAAAGTATTCAGATCAACTGATAATGTCGCGAGGGCCATCAGCTACTTAAAAAGTCATTATTTACAGCAAGGCCTTAAACTAAAAGATGTAGCTGAATCAATTGAAATAAGTCCAAGTTATTTGAGTGTATTATTCACCGAAAATTATGGAAGGTCGTTTCGAGAGGTTTTATCGGATATCAGATTGAATGAAAGTAAACGGTTATTGAAGGAAACAAACCAAACAATTAAAGAAATTACAGAGGAAATTGGTTACAGCGACGCTAATTATTTCAGTCGTTTGTTTCATAAAAAGGAAGGGTTACCGCCCAGGCAATTCCGTAGACAGTTCTCCATAAAACACAATAAAAAGTAAGAGACCGCAAGAAATACAAGATTTTCATCTTACTTTTTGTGGACTTATTATGCTATCAGTTCAAAATAAAAGGTATTTAAACATTTACCTCCTATTTTTTCAGAAAATTCAAACTTAAAATGAACTTACAAATTTACAAACGGTTTGAAATAAATAAGGAGGAAAATGATGTCTGAAGAAAAGACGATACGTTGGTCGGTGTTTACGCCCATTTCAATATTGCTTGTTGTAACCGTTATCATTGGTGTGATTTGGCCAAATTCGTTTTACCAATTACAAACAGGAGTTGTAGATTTTGCTTTCAACAATTTTGGCTGGTTATTTAATTTAACTGTTTTATTGTTAATTTTTGTTTGTTTATTTCTCGGGTTTTCCAAATTTGGCCATATAAAGTTTGGCGGTAGTGAGGCTGAGCCATTCATTACTAAATGGAGCTGGTTCGCCATCTCTTTAACTGCTGGGATTGGTGTAGGGATCCTATTTTGGGGGCTAGCTGAACCTATAACGCATTTTAGTGCGCCTCCTGAAGCGTTGGGCATTGAACCTGGTACGGAAGAGGCTGCGACCTTTTCACTAGCCTCAAGTTTAGCGCATTGGACATTAGCTCCTTACGCCATATATGTCATTGGTGGTATTGCGGTTGCCTATGCTCATTATAATTTGAAGCTTCCATACAGCATAAGTTCGACTCTCTATCCGTTGATCGGACGTCATGCGTTTGGTCCTGTTGGTACGTTAGTAGATATTTTGTGCATTTTTGGAATTGCAGGAGGAATGGCTGCGGTCCTCGGGGAAGGCGTGCTCCAGCTAGGAAGTGGAATTGGTTATTTGTCCAATATAAACAGCGGTACAGTATTGTGGACCATTCTTGTCATCGTGATAACATTTACTTACATTATTTCAAGTTCAACTGGTTTACGGCGCGGGATTAAATTTCTAGCTGATCAAAATACCAAAATATTTTTGTTTCTGCTCGTTTTTGTTTTTATTGCAGGTCCGACAGTTTTCATATTGAATATTGGCACACAAAGCACGGGTGTTTTTTTCAGTAATTTCACTGAACGGTTTTTGTGGAACAGTTCGATGGAAGGTTCGGATTGGCCGAGGTGGTGGCCTTTATTTCATTGGTCCATATGGCTTGCCTACGCGCCGGTAGTCGGTATGTTTCTAGCGCGCCTTGCTTACGGGCGCACGATTCGTCAATTTGTCTTGTTTAACTTATTACTCCCGGCAGGTTTTGGTATGCTGTGGTTTTGGGTGTTTGGCGGGGCTTCCATATTTTTCGAATGGCAAGGGGATAGTCAATTTTGGAATATGATTGACACCCAAGAGGGTGGTCTTGAATTATCTCTGTTTGTCTTCTTAGAGTCCCTGCCGTTTACGCTCATTATTAGCATTCTAATGCTTATTTCTATTTTTATATCATTTACGACGTTAGCGGATTCTTTGACGACTACTGTCTCCTCCTTAACCACGAAGGGGAATACGTATCAAAATCCAGAGCCACCTACGAAAATTAAAATTTACTGGGGTTCATTGCTGGGGATTATGGCGTTATTGACAATCACCTCGGGAACGGGTGGCGAAATATCCGGCGTTGATGCTGTGAAACAGATGGCTACAGTGGCAGGTTTCCCTATCCTGTTTTTTGTCATTACGCAAGTTTTTGCCACCTTGAAAGGAGTTAATCAACAAACTTCATTTGACCGTGCCAATTATCCTGAAACAGCGAAGATTGAGGATCCCGGGAAACTTGAAATGGATTATGATAGTTTGAATGCCCAGACGTCCAAGGAAAAAAGCGGCTCATAAAACCAGTAAAGCGAGGGAGCATTCATGGAGCAAATTGTATTAAATCAAAATATGGAAGTAACGATAGCGGACATTGTCGATATTGCCAGGCATAGAAAACAGCTCGTCTTATCTTCTGAATTGCAAGCGCAAATTAGCGCCCAACGACTGGCATTAGAAGATGCTATCGCAAATACGGAACGACCGATATATGGAGTGAACACAGGGGTCGGTGAAAATAGTGAAATTGCTGTGTCAAGAGAGGATGCAAAAGCCTTACAATACAATATTATTGTCAGTCATGCATGCGGGGTAGGGCCTTCTCTATCCATCGAACACGTGCGGGCAACTATGGTGATGATGATTCTTAACCTATCGTCAGGGCATTCCGGAATTAGATTGGAGACATTGAATACACTGGTGAAGTTATTAAATCAAAGCGTGCATCCTGTCGTTCCTAAAGAAGGGTCAGTGGGTTATTTATCGCATCAAGCTCATATTTCTTTGCTGCTCATTGGCAAAGGGGAAGCTTATGTTGACGGTCGCACGTTGACAGGGGAAGAGGTCAACAAGGAACTTCAGCTTTCTCCTCTTGAGTTAGGCGAGAAAGAAGGATTATCTTTGATAAATGGGACGACCGATATGACGGGGGTTGCAGCGCTTGCTCTACATGATGCTGAGCATCTCCTGAAATCAGCTGATATTATTTCCATGATGACGTTTGAAGCCTTGAAATGTAATCGCAAGGCTTACGACAGGCGAATCAGCCGCGTTAAACCACATAAAGGACAGCACCACACGATTGAAAACATCCATCAGCTGTTGAGGGATAGTAAGACAGCTTCGGAATATGTTGATTATCGTACACAGGATGCGCTTAGTATTCGATCTATTCCCCAGGTACATGGTTCGGTAAAAGATGCTTGGCGTTATTGTAAAGAAGTGGTGGAAACGGAAATCAATTCAGCAACTGATAATCCGCTCATATTTTTTGAAGATGGAGAGGTAGAAGATAACGTTTTATCATCAGCAAACCCGCACGGTGAACCCATGGCATTAGCGATGGATTTTTTAGCTATTGCCATGGCTGAACTAGCTAACATATCGGAGCGTCGCATCTTCCGTTTAGTGTCTCCCCAATATAGTGAACTTCCAGGGAATTTAATCAACGATAATGGAGTGAATACAGGATTGATGATACCTCAATACGTTGCAGCATCACTGGTTTCAGACAACAAGGTGCATGCTCATCCATCCTCTGTCGATTCGATTATGACATC
Organism: Thalassobacillus sp. CUG 92003; assembly: GCF_013618635.1. Classification (GTDB taxonomy): domain Bacteria; phylum Bacillota; class Bacilli; order Bacillales; family Halobacillaceae; genus CUG-92003. The sequence continues at coordinate 133,714 of NZ_JABLSJ010000002.1, forward strand.
AGGCGGACAGGAGGATCATGTCAGCATGGGGACCTCAGCAACCTTTAATGCAGCCAAAGTCATCGGTAACGCCATGGAAGTTATTGGAATTGAATGGCTTTCAGCCGCTCAAGCGCTTGATTTTCAGAAACCGGCTCATAGTGGTAAAGGTACCAAAGCGGCGCATGACTGTTTGCGTCATTATGTTTCTTATATGGACGGTGACCGTGTCTTACATAAGGACATCCAGCAGGCTAGTGCGTTGCTAAGGGCAGGCACATTAACGAAGAATGTAGAAGCTGCTTCAGGTACTTTACATTCGTAAAGCGGCATGTCTTTGAACTGAAACAAGTTAAAAATCCGGAGCAGAGTTGTTCTCTCTCCGGATTTTAGTTTGCTTAACCTTCATAGGTGAACATGCGGGCGTTGATTGCAACGATGACGGTGCTTAGCGACATGAGAATCGCACCCACGGCAGGGCTTAATACGATACCGACAGGGGATAAAATTCCGGCTGCTAGCGGCAGAGCCAGGATGTTATAGCCTGCTGCCCACCAAAGGTTTTGAATCATTTTACGATAGGTCGCTTTAGATAAATCTAAAATGTTCACGACATCGCGCGGATTGGAGTCGACTAGCACAATGTCAGCCGTTTCCATAGCAACGTCGGTTCCTGCGCCAATGGCAATGCCTAAATCGGCGTTGGCCAATGCGGGAGCGTCGTTTACGCCATCGCCTGTCATAGCAACGCGTTTGTTTTTCTGTTGTTGGATTTCTTTAATATACGCTGCTTTTTGATCGGGAAGTACTTCGGCTGTCACTTCATCCAAGTTCAGTTGCTCTCCGACCCATTGGGCGACTTTCTGATGGTCGCCGGTCAACATCCGTGCTTCGACATTCCTTTCTCGAAGGTCGGCGATAGCTTGTTTGGAATCCTCCTTGACTTGATCGGCCAGGGCCACATATCCGGCTATTGCCTCATCAATCAGCAGAAACACCACTGTTTTGCCTTGTTCACTTAACGGTTGAATCGCTGAGTTGTCAAACTCCAGGTTCTGTTCTTCAAGGTAGCCAGGGCTGACAACTTTGACCTGTTTGCCTTCAACTTCTCCTGTAATTCCTTTCCCCGTCAGGGATTCAAACGATTGTGGCTGCGGATAGCTGATGCCTTTTTCCTCAGCATAGCGAACGATGCCTTGTGCGATAGGGTGTTCAGATTGCGATTCGAGTGAAGCGGTATATTTTACAACATCTTCCTCAGTGTAGTCACCAGAGGCACTGACATCACTGACGCCGAATTCCCCCATCGTCAAGGTACCGGTTTTATCAAATACCACAGTTGTGATTTTTCTAGCTTCTTCAAAACTGGACCGTTTTCTAATTAACAGACCGCTTTGAGCGGCTAAAGTCGTTGATTTTGCGACGACTAATGGAGCGGCCAAGCCCAGAGCATGCGGGCAAGCGATAACCATGACGGTGACCGTCCGCTCGAGAGCGTAGTTGAATGATGGTCCAACCATGATCCAGATAATGAAGGTGATGAGACCTGCTCCCATGGCGACGTAAAACAGCCATTTCGCCATACGATCAGACAAGTCCTGCGTGTAGGATTTTGAATTTTGCGCTTCTCGAACTAAGTTGATGACCTGGGATAAATAACTGTCAGTGCCTGTCTTTTCAACTGAAATGGTTAATGACCCTTCGCTGTTGATCGAACCGCCGATGACTTCATCGCCTTTATTTTTTGTAACAGGAACCGATTCCCCAGTCAGCATCGATTCGTCTATTTCAGATTGCCCTTTAGTGATGGTGCCATCAGCGGGAACTTTCTCTCCGGGCTTGATCAGTACACGGTCACCCTGGTTCAAATCAGCGATATTAACGTCTTCGGTTTCATCTTGTTCATCAAGCCGATGTGCTGTGTTTGGCATGAGTTCGACGAGTTCCTCCAGAGAGGAAGAAGCACTCATGACCGAGCGCATTTCAATCCAGTGTCCGATCAGCATGACGTCAATCAGTGTTGCCAATTCCCAGAAGAAATTTCGGCCAGGCACACCGAAAATGGTCAGTGCACTGTACCCATAAGCAACGATGATCGCCATGGCTATCAACGTCATCATGCCAGGCTCTTTTTGTTTAACTTCATCGATCATTCCCGTTAGAAAGGGGCGTCCGCCATAGAAGAAGACGAAGGTGGATAATGCCAACAACAGATAAGCATCACCCGGGAACCCCCAATCGACGCCGATAAACTCCTGGATCATTGGAGATAATGCGAGAATCGGTAAAGTTAAGAGCAGGGCTATATAAAATCGTTTTTTAAAATCTTCCATCATATGGGCATGATGCTCATGATGATCATGGTCGTGGTTATGCTCATGTTCATGTTCGGAATGTTCATGATGATTGTGATTTTGGTGATTCATAATGAAACTCCTTTCGTATGAATTCGTCATTAATCTATATACCTCTATAGGGTATTTAATAAACATGGTGATTTACGCAGGGATTTAGCGTATATTTTTGAATAAAACTTATAGGGGGTATGACATATGCGCCATGTCCTTCCAGTCTTCCCCATTTCCTGCCTGTATATTGGGGCAAAGTTGTATTAAAATAGAATCAGCAATGGAGAGGACGTGGTACATATGACCAATCAAATTAAACTGATCGCTTTAGATATGGACGGCACCTTAGTTAACAACGATGGCGATGTTTCAACCGAGAATGAACAGGCGATTCAACGTGCTAAGGAAAAGGGCATGCATGTCGTGTTATGCACGGGTCGTTCGTTATCCGGTTGTCATGATATTGCCAACAACTTGGGTCGCTCTTCTTATATCGTAACCATTAATGGTGGAGAAATTTACGATCATCTATTTAACTTGGTGGAAAGAAGCCCGCTTGATCATGAACTGGTGAAACATATTATGGATATAAAAGATAAACACGGTGTTTTCTTTTGGTCGAGCACAGCCCAAGGCGTATTCAACAGTCACAACCCGTATGAACAGGCGATAGAAGAAAACGAATGGCTTAAAATCGGTTTTGATATTGAGGATGATGAGATTCGCCAGGTTGTACATGATGAATTGATCAAAAATGATGCATTAGAAATTACCAATTCCAGCCCGACTAATATAGAAGTCAATGCAGCAGGTGTCAATAAAGCTGCGGCGTTGTTAAAAGTATGTAAATGGCTGAACATCAAAATGGAGAATGTGATGGCAGTAGGCGATAGCTTGAATGATTTGGCCATGATACGAGAATCTGGCTTTGGTGTCGCAATGGACAACGCGCAAGATGTCGTGAAGCAAGAGGCTGACTGGGTGACCGTTTCGAACCAAGAACACGGTGTTGCTATTGCCATCGATCATATTCTCGATTAACGGAACTAAATGGATAAAACACATGAATCCCGTACGATTTCGCTGAAATTGTTCGGGATTTTTGTGTTGCAGTAAGGCGTGAACGGCTTCTGCTTTATGAAAGCAAAAACCACTCGTTTATTATTCACCTGATCGATTTTGCAGGCGACTTCGCTCGCTTTCTTCGCACCTTCACCTCATTTGTAAGCAACCCACTCACATTTGTAAGCAACTTTTCCATCATTATAAGCAAAATCAGGCTGCAGTCCATCTCCCCATGCATAAATCATCCCATTCTTGGCATGGTAAAAGTAGGAACAATAGAAACGAGGGATGGACGTGAAAAATAAAGATCAAAACAAGGCGGAAGCGGATATTACCACCCACGAAGCAAATCCGTATGAGATTGTCAAAGGGTTGCTGAAAGAAGCGGTAACTGCGCTTGGAATGGAAGAAAACATTTATCATATCCTGAAAAAGCCCATGAGAGTCCTGGAGCTCTCGATCCCGTTACGTAAGGATGATGGGTCGATTGAAAACTACACTGGGTATCGTTCCCAGCATATCGATATTTTAGGTCCGACTAAAGGTGGGATCCGTTTTCACCCTAACGTCAGTTTGGATGAAGTCAAGGCCCTTTCCATTTGGATGTCCTTGAAAGCGGCGATTCTCGATTTACCTTTCGGAGGAGGGAAGGGCGGCGTGATTGTTGATCCGGAGTCGTTATCAGAAAGGGAGTTGGAAAAATTAAGCCGTGCGTATATTCAAAAACTGGCCCCGTTAATCGGTCCGCAAAAAGACATTCCAGCACCTGATGTTAATACGAATCCGGAAGTGATGGGTTGGATGATTGATGAATTCGATAAAATGCGCGGCTATAATATTCCAGGTATGCTGACAGGAAAACCGATCATTATCGGCGGCTCCGAGGGGCGGTTAGCCGCTACTGGACGAGGTGTCGTGTTGATGATTCGGGAGGCAGCTAAAGTGCTGGGAATTGATTTAAGCCAGTCGACTGCTGCTATTCAAGGGTTTGGGAATGTTGGCAGCATGGCCGCCAAGTACTTAGACAAAATGGGTGTAAAGGTGGTGGCCATCACCGATGCACACGGTGGCATTTACGATGAAAATGGTCTGGATATCCCTGAGCTCATCAAGCTTCGGAAGCAAGGCGAATATGCATCAGATTATAACAATGCGTCTTCGATCACGAACGAAGAAATGTTCGGGCTGCCCGTTGATGTTCTGGTTCCGGCTGCGATTGAAAATCAAATCACGAAGGACACCGCTCCTTCGATTCAGGCAAAAATTTTAGCGGAAGCAGCGAACGGGCCAACGACGCCTGAAGGTGATGAAATTTTAGAGAAGAACGATATTTTCGTCATACCGGATATTTTATGTAATGCCGGAGGGGTGACCGTTTCCTATTTCGAATGGGTGCAAAACTCGATGAATTATTATTGGAAAGAGAAAGAGATAAACGAAAAGCTTGAAGAACAAATGATGTTCGGGTTTGAAAGTGTGTTGGCTATGCGTAAAGAAAAGCAATGCAGGATGAGGGATGCTGCGTATATGGTGGGCATTACCCATATTGTTAAAGCACTCAATGCACGAGGGTGGATCAACGATGCGGATTTAGGCGAGTTTACCGGTCACATTCAAAATGAAGTGATGGATGATTAGGTTGACGTAAACGACCAAGAAAACCGGGTATAAAATCAGAACGATTTTATACCCGGTTTTCTATTTGCGCGTTACGCGCGAGGGCGTTTATCGTTTAAATTTACCCCGATGAATTTCATGTCTGTCATGTCGTCAATCGCGTATTTAACGCCTTCCCGACCGATGCCGCTTTGCTTTACACCGCCGTAAGGATGGTTATCCTGGCGATAGGTCGAAATATCGTTGATCCAAACGCCGCCCATCTCCAGCTGGTCTGCTACACGAAGGGCACGGTTTATATCGTGTGTAAAGACGCCGGCTTGCAACCCGTATCTCGAATCATTGGCCATGGCCACGACTTCTGTCTCTGTTTCAAAAGGGACGACGGAGACGATGGGAGCAAACACTTCATCGGCGATGATTTTCATATTGTGATCAACGTTCGTCATAATGGTGGGAGAGAGCAGGGGGCCTTCTCGTTTTCCGCCGGATTTAATTGTGGCCCCTTTATCAACCGCATCCTCAATCCATTGTTTCGCTCGTTTGGCTTCGTCTTCGTCGATCATCGGACCGAATTGTGTCTTCTCATCAAGCGGGTCACCAATGACTAATGCTTCTGTTTTTCGAATGTACCCAGCCAGAAATGAGTCAAAGATGCTGTGATGCACATAGAGACGCTGAGCTGAGATGCAGACTTGTCCCGAAAATGCGAACGCGCCCTTGATCAAGTCATCGATGACGCGCTCCACTTGAATGTCTTCAAATAAAATATTAGGGGAGTTTGAGCCGAGTTCGAGCGTGACTTTTTTAAAGCCTGCTTCTTCCCGTATCTTTCGTCCCACAGGTAAACTTCCGGTAAACGTCACTTTATGAACATCTTTATGTTTCACTAGTGGACTTCCGATTTCTTCACCGCGTCCCATGAGTAGATTCAATGAGCCTTTAGGGAGCCCTGCTTCATGAAATAACATCGTGAGCCGGTGGGCAGACACGGGTGTTTTTTCTGCGGGTTTAAAAACGACCGTATTGCCTGCTGCGATTGCCGGTGCGATTTTATGCAACGATAAGTTCAGGGGAAAATTGAACGGTGTAATCGCTGCTACGACCCCAAGCGGTACATGTTTAACGAATCCGAGTCGATTTTCGCCTCCGTGCGCCGCATCCATCGGTATGACTTCTCCGCTGATATGTTTAGCGTGTTCAGCGGCAAAACGTATCACTTGGACGCCCCTGTCTACTTCTCCGCGACTGTATATTAGAGGTTTTCCGGCTTCGATTGAGATGATGCGTGCGAATTCGTCTTTACGCTCTGCTAATAAATCGGCTGCATTACGCAGGATGTCAGCGCGTTCATACGCGGGCATCGTTTTCATAGTAGAATGAAAGGTCGCATAACTGTATTGGATGGCTTCCTCCATATCTTCGACGGTTGCCAGGGCAATGTCTGCTACGTGGTCTTGATTATAGGGGTTGTAAACAGCCATGGTTTCGCGGTGGTCTTCTTTATAATCGTGTCCATTGATAATTGATCCGATTCTCATCATTTGCACGTCCTTAGCAGTCGATTTGACCTAATTTCTCAGTCAGTTTCATATTTTCGTCGTAGTCTACCGGGCAATCGATTAATATAGGTTTGTTCATTGCAATCGCTTGTTGTAAAGCTGGTTTCAACTCATCGGCTTTTTCTATCTGCATGGCTTCAAATCCGTATGATTGGGCTAATTTGATGAAGTCTGGGTTGCCGAAATCAATATAGGCAGGCCGCTGAAAATCGCGGAGCTGTTTCCATTCGATTAACCCATACCCGCCATCTCTCCAAAGCAGGATGATAATGGGAAGGTTTAAACGCACTGCCGTCTCAAGTTCTGCGCTCGTCATTTGAAAGGCGCCGTCACCACACACGGCAACAACATTTCGTTCGGGGCAGACCATTTTCGCTGCAATAGCGCCAGGCACGGCCACTCCCATTGAAGCTAATCCATTTGAAATTAAACATGTATTGGGATGGGTGGTGTGATACATGCGCGCCATCCACATCTTATGAGCTCCGACGTCCGAAATTACGATATCTTCATCGTGTAAGACGTTGCGTAAATCGGAAATGATTTTCTGAGGCTTAACCGGAAAGCCTTCATCATCAGCAGCTTCAGCTAGTTCGTTTAGCGCTTGTTTTCGAATCGACTCTACCCATTCGAGCGGATTGTCTTTTGGCTGAATGATCGCGCTGAGTTCCTTCAGGTTTTCCTTAATATCACCCACGACGTTCAGAGCGACAGGATAGTGAGAATCGGTTTCGGCATCGTCAGTATCAATGTGAAGAATGCGCGTGTTGCGATCCGGGTTCCAGTTCTCAGGGGGATACTCGGCCATATCAAAACCGACCGCTAAAATTAAATCAGAGCTCTCGAACCCGCAGGTGATATAATCGTTTCCGCCAATCCCCGCCGTCAGTAAACTGAGGTCATCTTTCCACGACAAAGCTCCTTTTCCCATAAAGGAATGAACGACTGGAATACGAGCCTGCAGCGCAAAGGTTTGCAAGGCCTCGCTCGCTTTTCCGCGTGTGATGCCATTACCGGCGAGAATAATCGGTTGGTTCGCCTCTTTAATCAGCTGGACAGCTTGCTGGAGGATTGATTCATCGGCTTGCGGTAACGCGTGAGGACTGATTGGAAGTGGCTCTGCATCAATTTCCATCCCGGCCACGTCTTCGGGCAGATCGATGTGGGTGGCGCCAGGTTTTTCTTCACTGGCTACCTGATAAGCTTTTCGGACAATCTCAGGCACGATACCAGGGGTTTTGACTTGGGCATTCCATTTTGTTACGGGTTTGTATAGTGAAATCAGGTCATAGTATTGGTGCGAAATTTTGTGCTGCCGGTTCAATCCTGCTTGTCCCGTGATTGCAATCAACGGGCATTGGTCCATATTCGCATTAGCCACACCGGTTACGAGGTTCGTGGCTCCAGGCCCCAACGTAGCTAAACACACACCCGGCTTGCCGGTTAACCGCCCGTAGGTGCCAGCCATGAAAGCTGCGCTCGTTTCGTGACGTGTCACGATAAATTCTATGGGTGAATCGAGCAAGGCGTCCATTAGATCTAAATTTTCCTCACCGGGTACTCCGAATATATACTCAACGCCTTCATGTTCAAGACATTTAACGAGTAATTCCGCAACTTTCATTTCCATCCATCCTTTATGCGAGTCATTTAGTCTATTTTGTGCCAGTTTCTGTATATTATGAGGCGCTCTATATAAAAAAGTGGTGGAATAGCGTATTTTTTCCAACCATTCAGAGCTATATCTTCAGTTTTCAATTTAACATTCGCTCTTGGCAGCTTCTTTGTTGTCAGCATTGGATAAGTTCCAGATACGGAAATGGGTTGCAATAATTTAAAGTATTTACACCCTATTTAAATCCCTTTAATAATGTTTCTTTATAGTGATAGATAGATCACCAAAACATGTTCGAAGGGAGAACGTGATGTTCAAAAAGATTGCTGCAGTAGTAGTAATTTCGCTCTTAATGTTTATAGGTGCAACATTTGTTGTAGAAAAGGCACACGCAGGAGGGCACGATAACGCTGAGGAAAAAGTCGAAAATGTGATCTATTTGATTCCTGATGGCTATTCTGCAGGGTATGCTACCAACTACAGATGGTACAAAGGAGAAGATTCCGTATTTGACCCCTATCTTAAAGGGATGATGAAGACGTATTCGAAGGATTCCGAAGTAACTGATTCTGCTGCTGCCGGAACTGCTATGGCAACAGGACAGAAAACCGATAATGGAATGGTTGGGGTAACACCTGATGGAAAAGAGTTAACGAGTATTCTGGATGCTTCCGAAGCAGCCGGGAAATCGTCAGGTCTTGTCGCTACATCTACGATCACTCACGCTACACCTGCCGTTTTCGGTTCAAGTGTTAAAGACCGTGATGATGAGTCAAAGATTGCTCCTCAATATCTTGAGAACGGTGTTGATGTAATCCTGGGTGGAGGAAGGAAATTTTTTCTATCTGAATCAGAAGGTGGAACACAGGCAGAGGATAATCTCGTCAAAGTGGCTCAAAATGAAGGCTATGCTTATGTAGAAGATAGAGCCCAACTCATGATGATGGACAACAGTGACAAGGTGTTGGGATTATTTGCAGAAGGGCCACTTTCCTCTGAACTGGACAGGGAGGATACACAAGAACCTAGTCTTGAGGAAATGACGTCTTCTGCAATTGATACACTCTCCAAGGACGAAGACGGCTTCTTTCTTATGGTAGAAGGCAGTCAAATTGACTGGGCCGGTCACGCCCATGATGCTCCCTGGGCGATGAAAGATACTGAAGCATTTGAAATGGCAGCCAAAAAAGCGCTAGATTTCGCGAAAAAGGACAAGCATACATTAGTGGTCATAGCTGGTGACCATGAAACGGGTGGAATGACAGTCGGAGCAAACGGAGAATACGATGTAAAGACTGAGGTGTTGCAACGTGTAAGTGCTACTGGAGACTACATGGCCGCACAATTGGACGATGAGCAGTCTAATATCAAGAAAGTCGTCAAAGAATATACCGGCCTCGATCTTAACGAAAAAGAAGTGGAGAAAATCCGTGCTTCCGAAAATCCGAATAACGCTATCAACGCTATTGTGAGCGACTATGCCCTCGTGGGGTGGACAAGTTCTGCTCATACAGGAGTTGATGTGCCTATTTATGCGTACGGCCCGTCTGCTGATGATTTTTCTGGTTTAGTTAATAACACGGATTTGCCCAAGAAGATGGCTGCAGCGATGGATATTGAGTTAACAACTGATTCCGCCAAACCCTCTTGGGAAGATCAGAATGAGAGAGAATACGCACTGCCTGCAGGGGACTGGGATCCCTTTAGTGTGGTAGATTTATTAAAATCTCACGGCTACAATTCCAGCTTGACTTTCCGCGGGAAAGTTGCTAACGATTATGATATCAATGACTATAAGGGAACGGCTAAACAAAACATCTTTCTTCTTCAAGAATTGAAAGAAGAATTGAATCGTAACTAAATTTTTCGGACAATGAGTGGAACCTGCTCATTGTCCGTTTTTTTTGTTCTACACTTGAATAACGCTTTTATAATCAATCACCAAGACCGTTTAATTGAGATGCTAAAACGTAATGTTATGACGCAATTTTCCATCTTTCTGTAAGATTAATTATGAAAGCGTTATCTTTTTTTGCAGGAAAATGAATGGGAAATCGAGAATAGACATAAACGAAAGAATTTTCTGAAATTCGTTTAAGTTGCAAGGAGGAGGCCGATGAAAGCGTCCTATATCAAAGAGGAACATGAGATGTTGCGGGGGTCATTACGTAAATTTCTCGAAAAAGAAGCGTTTCCCTATTTTGAGCAATGGGAGCAGAATGAAGAAATTCCACGTTCATTTTGGCAGAAGCTTGGTGAGCAGGTTTTTTTGTGTCCATGGTTATCAGAAAAATACGGAGGAGTCGGAGCAGACTTCGGTTATTCGGTAGTCTTGAACGAAGAGCTGGAAAGGGTTGGCACAGGGCTCATTGGCATTGGGCTACATAACGATATCGTGGTCCCATATATCGATACTTATGGTACAGAGGAGCAAAAGCAGAAGTGGCTGCCTGGGTGTGCGACGGGAGACTTGATTACGGCAATTGCCATGACAGAACCCGGCGCAGGTTCAGATTTGGCTGCCATTAAGACAACAGCCATAAAAGAGGGTGATCATTATATTTTAAATGGAGAAAAAACATTTATTACGAACGGGATTCATGCTGATTTAGTTTTGGTTGTGTGTAAAACCAATCCCAAAGCGCACCCCCCTCATAAAGGGATCAGCCTGCTGATGGTGGAGCGGGATACGCCAGGGTTTCAACGGGGAAACAAGCTGGACAAAGTAGGATTGCACAGCCAGGATACAGCAGAATTGATTTTCCAGGATGCCAAGGTGCCCGCAGCCAATTTACTAGGAGACCCGGGGCAGGGGTTCTATTATTTAATGGAACATTTGCAACAAGAGCGGTTGATCGTTGGAATAAGCGGGATAGCAGCGGCTGAACGCATGCTTGAGATTACCATCCAGTATGTTAATGAGCGTCATGCGTTTGGCCAGGCTATCGCATCATTTCAAAACACGCAGTTCACTCTGGCAGAACAGCAAACCGAAGTGGAAATCGGCCGTGTGTTTCTTGACCGTGTCATTGCGGCTCATATGAACGGAGAGGACGTCGTAAAAGAGGTGTCCATGGCAAAATGGTGGATTACCGAACTGACGAAAAAAACAGCCTCGGCCTGTATGCAGCTCCACGGTGGATACGGCTATATGGAGGAATATGAAATGGCCAGACGATACCGGGATGCGCCCGTTGCCGCTATATATGCCGGTTCAAATGAGATTATGAAAACTATCATTGCCAAAAAGATGGGCTTAGCCTAAACAGGCGGTATTTTTAGGAGGGAAAGAATATGCGTGAAGTTGTGATTGTGGATGCGTTACGAACACCAGTAGGGAGAAGGAAAGGCTGGCTCAGTCAGCGGCGCCCTGATGAATTATTAGCAGACGTTTTAGCGGAATTGGTCGAGCGGGCAGGTCTGGATCCGTCTCAAATTGATGATGTGATCGCAGGCTGTGTGTCCCAAGTAGGTGAACAGGCGGGAGACGTAGCCCGGATTGCTGCCTTGATTGCAGGGCTTCCGATTGAAGTGCCCGGGGTCACCTTAGACCGTCAGTGTGGCTCCAGCCAACAGGCTGTCCATTTTGGCGCTCAAGCGATCGCAAGTGGAGATATGGATACGGTCATCGCATGCGGGGTAGAAAACATGTCCCGAGTGCCGATGTTTTCGAATATGCAAGGAGCGGCTTACAGTGACAAGCTAACGGAGCGTTATGAAATGATCAATCAAGGCCTATCGGCAGAACGGATTGCCAAGCATACCGGATTTTCCAGACAAGAACTTGATCAATTCGCTGTGGAAAGCCACGAAAAAGCGATAGCTGCCAGTAATGAAGGGCGTTTTGCCAAAGAAATCATGCCGGTTGAAGGGACGAATGAAGAGGGTGATCGTTTTGTAGTGGAGAAAGATCAAGGGCCGCGGCCAGGCACTACATTAGCGACTCTGGCCGAATTGAAGCCCGCTTTTCAGGAAGATGGACGCATAACGGCAGGGAATGCAAGCCAGATCAGTGATGGAGCCTCCGCTCTTTTGCTCATGTCGCGTGAAAAAGCAGATGCGCTCGGTCTGAAACCGCGCTTTCGTATCATTGCCCGCTCCGTGGTAGGCTCTGATCCTACTTTTATGCTGACCGGCCCGGTTCCTGCTACGCATAAGGTGTTACAAAAATCCGGGCTTCGTTTAAATGAGATTGATTTGTTTGAAGTCAATGAAGCATTTGCCTCTGTCCCGTTGTATTGGCTGAAAGAAACGGGGGCTGATCGTGCGAAATTGAATGTGAACGGCGGAGCGATCGCGCTTGGCCATCCGTTAGGAGCAACTGGGACCAAGTTGATGACGACCCTAGTCCATGAATTGGAACGCTCAGGTCAGCGTTATGGTCTGCAAGCTGTGTGTGAAGGCATGGGGATGGCTAATGCTACGATTATTGAACGGTTGGAGGGATAAAGATGACAGGAGAAGATGTGATTGCGGTTGTCACAGGCGGAGCTTCAGGACTGGGCGAAGCGACGGTTAGACAGATCCTGCAATCAGGCGGTCGCGCTGTCATTGCCGATCGCAACCGAACAGATGGAGAACAGCTGGCCGACGAACTCGGTGATCACTGCCTGTTTCATGAAGTGGATGTGACCTCGGAGGCGGATGTCACTGCTGTACTTGATCGGTGTGAGCAGCAATTCGGATCTGTCACGGCTGTTGTGAACTGTGCCGGGATCGTCATTGCTGAAAAAGCATTGGGGAAAGAAGGTCCGCATGATCTGACTTCATTTTCAAACGTGATTGAAGTGAACTTAATTGGCACATTCAATGTCATCCGTTTGGCGGGAGACAGAATGAAAAATAATCAGCCGAATGAAGCCGGCGAGCGGGGTGTTATGATCAATACCGCTTCTATTGCGGCATTTGAGGGTCAAATAGGGCAGGCAGCTTATAGCGCATCAAAAGGGGGCGTTGCGAGTCTGACTTTGCCGCTTGCCAGGGAATATGCGCGTTACGGAATTCGCATCATGACGATTGCCCCGGGCTTATTTGAAACGCCGATGTTTAATACACTGCCCGAATCAGCACGCGATGCGCTTGGGAGCACGACACCATTTCCAAGCCGGCTCGGTCAGCCCGGTGAATATGGTCAGCTTGTCCGCAGCATTATGGAAAACCCGATGTTGAACGGGGAGGTGATTCGGCTCGACGGTGCGATTCGAATGCAGCCGAAATAGCCGCTGTTTTTGTCTGAATGCCTAGCAAAAAATGAGGAGGGACTTGTATGGGACCGACGTTAAAAAGCATGTTTGAACAGACGGCAGCCAAGTATCCAAACAAGGAAGCATTGGTTGATTTGCGATTGAAAAAGCGTTGGAATTATGCGGAATGGGAGCAGGAGGTGAATCGGCTCGCTCATACATTGAGGCGTGCAGGTGTCAGCAAAGGTGATAAAGTATCGACTGTATTATTCAACACGTCGGAGTTCGCTACGGCTTTATTCGCCTGTACCAAGATCGGCGCCATTTTCAATCCGATTAATTTCCGGTTGATGGCCAATGAGATCGAGTTCATCCTTAACGACGCCGAACCGAAAATTGTGTTGTTCGAAGAAATGACGGCTGCACAGATAAAACCGATAGCTGGCTCTTTGAAAGGAATAGAATTTTGGTCAATCGATCAGTACGATCTTGATTTTGCATTGAATTATTATGAACAGCTGGAAGGGGCTGATCATGATGATCCTGATTGTGACGTGGAGGAAGATGATATCTATGCGGTCATGTACACCTCCGGCACGACAGGGCAGCCCAAGGGTGTTCTCCATACTCACCGAGACATGATGGACCAGGCATTGATCATGGGCACGGTCTTGCAGATTACGGAGCATGATCGCGGGCTCTCAACGGCCCCCATGTTTCATTGTGCGGAACTGCATTGCGCCTTTTTTCCGCGGGTCTTAATGGGAGGAAGCAATGTGGTTGTCCACCATTTTGAACCGCAAACTGTTCTTAAGGCGGTAGCAGACGAAGACATTACGACTTTATTTGCTGCGCCAACCATGTGGAATATGCTTATACAAGAGGACTTGTCGCAGTTCAATTTCCCATCACTGCGTCAAGGCTTATATGGCGGGGCGCCGATGGCTCCTGCACTCGTCAATAAGCTGCATGAAGCACTCGGCATACGACTCGTCCAAGCATACGGGATGACAGAAATGGGACCGGCCATAACCGTTTTGTTAGAAGATGAACAACTGGATAAAGCCGGAGCTGCCGGACGTCAGCTGCTCAACCATGAAGTGCGCGTTGTACGGACGGCGGAAGAAGGTCAGACGGAGCCGGATGATAGGTGTGATCCGGGTGAGTTAGGAGAAATCATTGTGAAAGGACCCAGCATGATGCCGGGTTACTATAACCGCCCTGATGCGACGGCTGAAGTCCTTTATAAAGGCTGGTACTATTCTGGTGATATCGGCAGCTATGATGAAGATGGTTATCTGTGGGTAAGCGATCGAGTCAAAGATATGATCATTTCAGGCGGTGAAAATATTTATTCACGAGAAGTGGAGGATGTTTTGTTTGATCATCCAAAAGTATTGGATGCGGCCGTGATCGGAGAGCCGGATGAAATGTGGGGCGAACGCGTGGCCGCTGTCATCGTGAAAAAGGATGATAGTTTGACGGAAGAAGATTTGGAGACATTCTGTACATCAAATGATCGTCTGGCCCGTTATAAACGCCCGCGCCGTTATGAGTTTGTCGCCGAACTCCCTCGTAATGCCAGCGGCAAACTACAAAAATTCAAGTTAAGAGAACAAGCTAAGGAAGTGTAAAACAGCCTCCAAAATGGAACAAGCCTGCTCATAGAAATCCCCAGCTCACGCGTAATGTGGGCTGGGGATGTTGTTAGCGTTATAGTTTAAATTTATTCACTTGCTGGTTTAACTGCTCGGCTAGTTCGGATAACGCACTTGCCGTACTGGACACTTCCTCCATCGAGCTGTTTGATTGCTGAGCTGAAGCGGAAACTTGCTCGATTCCGGCCGCGGATTCTTCTGAGACAGCTGCAATATCCTGGATGGCCTCATTCATATCTGAACTGTTGTCTGCGATGTCTTTCAAGTGTTCAGAAATGCCTTTGATTTTTCCGACCATTTCAGAAACAGAGGTTTGAATATCATCGAAGGTTTCACCGGTCACTTGAATTTGTTTCGAGCCTGCATCAACTTCTTGATAACCTTCTTCTAGGGATTGAACGACTGAATCAGACTCGGTTTGAATATTACCGACAATCGAAGTGATGTCGCCCACAGAATTGGACACCTGCTCTGCTAATTTTCTCACTTCATCTGCTACGACAGCGAAGCCTTTGCCATGCTCGCCGGCACGTGCCGCTTCTATGGCCGCATTTAATGATAAGAGATTTGTCTGTTCAGCAATATCCTTGATCACTTGAATGAGCTTCGAAATTTCTTGTGATTGTTCATCCAGCCCTTTGACTTTCGTGACCGATGCTTTGACAATCTCTTCGATATTTTTCATTTGATCGACGGATTTGTTCATTAAAGCACTGCCCTCTTCAGTCATGGTCAGCACCTGCGTGGAGGTGGTTGATATTTGTTCACCGCTTTCATGCGCTTCCTGGACCTTTTGGACGAAGTCTCCCATCATTTCGGATAAGTT
The DNA here is from genome assembly GCF_013618635.1 of Thalassobacillus sp. CUG 92003. GTDB lineage: Bacteria > Bacillota > Bacilli > Bacillales > Halobacillaceae > CUG-92003. Next base: position 149,567 of record NZ_JABLSJ010000002.1, read on the forward strand.
GGACGAACCGTTGGCTTGCGTTTCTGCCCCAGAAGTCAATTCCTCCATCGTTGAAGCAATTTGCTCGCTTCCTTCTTGCACTTCTCGTGCAGACTGGGTGAGCTGCTCACTTTGCTGTGTAACAGAGTCGGTTGCATCTGATACATTTCCGATAATGGTGCGCAGGCTTTCTTTCATTTGATCAATGGAAAGGGAAAGCTGGCCGATTTCGTCCTGTCGCTGTTCGGTTAGATCAACGGAAAGATCGCCCTCCTCTACAGCTTTCATTTTTCCTTGCAGTGACTTGATCGGTTTCGTGATTTTTCGTGTTATGACGAGTGTTAAGAAAAAGGATAATATCAGAACGATTAAAATAGTAATGGCAATCGGCAGCAAGATGGGCTGTGCTTTTTCAGCTAACTCTGACTGATTGATTGTTCCAATAATGGTCCAACCGACCCGATCGTTGTTCGTATAACCGAGTGTCCGATCTTCTCCGCTTTCGGTATACTCAACCGTGCCCGATGCGTTTTCCTGTGCCTGAATGTCCTGGAAATAAGATGAATCGGAAACATCTTCTCCGATCCGGGCTTCATCAGGGTGAGAGACAAAAGTGCCGGATTGATCGATGATCGCAGCATAACCGGACTCTCCGATTTCAACATTTTGCACGATATCGAGAATCGCTTGCATATTCAAATCAATCGCCATAACCCCGACCATCTGTCCATTATTTGATACGGATTTCGCAGCACTGACAATCAATTCACCCGAATCTGCATCGACATAGGGTTCGGTCCAAATCGGTTCCCCGGGATTTTCGGATGCTTGTTCATACCACGGCCGCGTTCTGGGATCATAGTCGGTGGGAAGGTCTAGCGTGGGCGAGGTAATCATTTCGCCGTCGCCAGCTGTTCCGAGGTAAGCCGTTTGGATCGATTCGTTTGATGACACGATGTTATGTAACGAATCCATCATCTCATCCCTGGCATTTTCATAGTTCCCGAATTCTTCTTGTTCAGCATAATGAGCGACGATGTCTTCCTGGGTGTCAAAGAATGTCGCAAAGGAATCATTCAACACCCCGGTTTTACTAGCCACATTTTTGGTGAGTTCATCGGTCGTCAATGACACACTGTACGTATAACTTATGTAACCGACTGAAACACCTGCTAAGATGATCAACGTCAAGAATGGAATGAGAATTTGACGTTGCAGTGTTTTGGTAAAGAAATTCCCGTTCGATTCTTTTTTCGCTTTGTTCTTCATGTTAATCCCCCTCTGTCCGTCACCTTAATAAATGAACGATACCCCAAAACTCCGTCTAAGGAATGATGAAAAGAGCTCTGTATCTATGAATGTAATAATGGGTGCATAAAACTAAGTTAAAAGGCATGGTTCTAATTTCATATATCGACCTAATTCGTTAAAGGTTTACCATTTCCTCGCAAAAATTCTGAATTGACCGACATTGAGGAATTTCTATATAATTCAAAGAAAAGTAGAAAGGGTGTGTGTAGATGCAAAAGAAAGTTCAAGAAGCGTTATCTGTCCGGGACGTATGGCGGGCGAAAAAACGAACGGAGGGTATCGTTTCAAAAACACCACTCGTTTATTCTGAACCTTTATCCGACCTTTCGAAGGCTAACGTTTACCTCAAACTTGAAAACACGCAGCCTACTGGGGCATTTAAGCTTAGAGGGGCGGCCAACAAGATTCTCTCATTGACAGAACAAGAGAAGGCGAAAGGCGTGGCGACGTTTTCAACGGGAAACCATGGTATTGCGGTAGCCTATGTGGCAAAAGAATTAGGCATCCCGGCGACCGTCTGTATATCCAATCGTGTTCCGCAGGAAAAAGTCAATAAACTGAAGCGGCTAAATGCCCATGTAGAAGTGGTCGGGGAAAACCAGGATGACGCTGAGCATTATTGCTATGAATTGGAGAAGACAGCAGGCGTCAGTGTCATCAAGCCGTTTGATGATCCTCACATTATTGCCGGTCAGGGGACCATTGGACTTGAAATTATGGAACAGTGCCCGGATGTCGACCAGGCCATCATTCCCTTATCTGGCGGTGGGCTGCTGTCTGGCATAGGCTTCGTTTTGAAAGCGATGGATACTGACATTAATGTCACAGGCGTATCCATGGAAAACGCGGCAGTTATGCATGAGAGTTTAAAGCAAGGCCATCCGGTCGTGTTAAAAGAAAGTGATACACTTGCCGACAGTTTATTAGGTGGGCTGGGACCAAATAATCAGCACACATTTGAAATGACGAAAGCCTATATGGATCAGAGTGTGCTTGTTTCCGAAAATTCCATTGCCAAAGGCATTATTTTTATGCTGCAGTATCATAAAATGGCAGTAGAGGGGGCAGCAGGTTCTGTCATCGCCTGGTTATTAGACGGAAATGGAACGCCCTCAGATACAATCGTTTTAGTCATCAGCGGAAATAATATTGACCATGCAACGATTAAAGAGCTGATTTAATCGCTTAGTTTATTAACATTGGGGTGGGTATATGGGGTTAACTGTTAAAGATATTGTGCAGCTGCCGATTATGGAAACGGCTAAAGTCAAGACGGGCAAAGATGTCCTCAGTGAAAAAGCGGTCGAGTGGATTTCTGTCATTGAAACGCCTGTCGAGAATTTTGTTCGCACCAATGAATTTGTTTTAAGTACAGGGGTAGGCTGCGGCGATGATCCGTTACTGCTGGAGGAGTTTGTCCAGGATGTCATCCACGCAGGTGCCTCAGTGCTGGCGTTTGCTACCGGCCGTTATATCTATCATTTACCAGACCGGGTCTTGCAACTGGCGGAGGACCACCATTTGATCGTGATTGAACTTCCGTGGGAATTGAGGTTCGGGGATGTGCTGCAAATCGTTTTAGACGAGATCAGCCAGGATAAAAAAGCTGAGCGCCAGCAGGCAGAAGGCGTAAGGCAAGAGCTCATCAATTGCGTTTTGAATGGGAATGGTCTTCAGGAAATATCGAAATTGTTATATGAAAACACACAGATCCCGATGGCCATCAGTGACCACAACAAAATCATCCGCGCCAACCACGATCTTAATCCACATATATTAAATGTATTGAACGGACGTACAGAGGGGCATGTTCAACAGATTCCTCCTTCTGAAATTCCGTTTAGTGAACATCCGCTCTATCATCACATTGAAGAATATGTGGTGGATCAGGAAACGTGTTTTCAACTGACCATATTATCGAACCACAATACGCAAGGGTATCTGCTCTTTAAGCCCGAGGACCGCTATCAGTTGACGTGGTTTGTTATGAATGTCCTCGAGCATGCCCTGACGGCTTGTGCGCTGTATTTTCTCAAAGAAAATGCTATCGAAATGACGGAAATCAGACTGCGTGATAATTTCTTGCTGGATTTAGCTAAATCAGAGCAGGAAGTGAATAATCAGGTGCTCTCTAAGGCTCAGCTGCTTGGTTACGATTTAACCCGCCCGTATATTTGCCTCGTCGGGGATATCGGTTTTGCGAAAAAGATTGATGATGAGATTGGCGAATTGCCCGAGCAATCGTTCACCTCCTCGCTCCATAGCCGTAATTATTACTTACAGAAAGAAATCACGTACGCGGGGGATCTCTTGAAACGGCGAACGATGACGACGTTTGATGATAGTCAGGTTATCATTTTTTTAGAAGCCGACCATCATCCTTATATGGAAACGTCAAACCAATTTTTGGATCTGATCGAACGCCGGCTTAACGAATTGCTGGCCGGAATTGAAATTTCCTGGGGAATCGCCACCCATAAAGATGGTCATTATTCATTTCACCAAAGTTATGAAGAGGCTAAAACGGCGTTGGACATCGGGCGGCAGCAACATGGAAAAGGCGAACGGACCTTTTTCAGCGACACCCGTATTAATCGCCTGTTAATGGCGTTATCCCATGAAAAAGAGATTGAAGCGATTGTGACCGATACGATCAGCAGTTTGATTGAATACGATCGCAAGCGGCAGACTGACTTGATTCATACGTTTATCGTGTATAACAAGTACAATAGTAATGTAAGCCAAACAGCACGAGCATTGAATTTGCATCGGCAGTCGTTGTTGCATCGTTTACGGAACATTGAACAGTTGACCCAGCTATCCTTGGTTGATTCCGATGATTTATTTTTACTCGAATTGAGTGTCCGTTTGTGGATGTTGAAAAAAGTAGAGTGACTTTCATAGAGGAGGCGTCCCTCATAAACATCACACCTCTGGGTAAAATATTGACAGTGATGAGAAGAGGGACGTGGCATATGGAGATTATGATGGACGCTGTGAAGGTTCTCGGCCGAATTGTGACGATTTTGCCGTTCTTATTGTTTATTGCGCTTTATATGGGTAAACGATCAATTGGGGAACTCCCCGTGTTTGATTTGCTTGTCATATTAGTCTTGGGCTCTGTGGTCGGTGCGGATATTGCGGATCCTGAAATCAATCATATTCATACCGTGGTGGCCATGATAGGGATCGCTTTGCTGCAGAAGTTCATTGTATTTTTGAAATTGAAAAACCGGAAAATCGGCAATCTCCTTACGTTTGAGCCTACCGTGGTCATTTACAACGGGCAGTTTCTAGTGCAGAACATGAAAAAAATTAATTATTCGATTGATAATGTCTTGCAGATGCTGCGTGAGAAAGATGTATTTAGTGTGGAGGATGTAGAAATCGCCATCATCGAAGCGAATGGCAGTTTATCGCACAAACCGGTGGCTGCAAAAAGCGGGGTGACCCGGGAGGATCTTAACGTGTTGAAGGCGGGTCATCAATATGAGATTCCGGTGATTTTGGATGGTGTGGTTCAACTGGATTTGCTGCGGCGCGTGAATAAAAGTGAAGCCTGGTTAAAAGAGAAATTATTAGAGCACAATCTCGTTGATACGTACCACGTGTTTTATGGTGCGATTACGAGTAAAGGAGAGCTGTTTGTGTCCCTGAAGGGGGAGACGCCTTCCGACGTTCCCCCGTTTGAACATTGAGTGTTTGGACAAGATCAACTCAAGCTGTCTGTTAAAGAAGGCACGATTTGTTTTTTTCGCGAGACAACTCCTTTTACAATGGCCCTGTTATTGGATAGCGATACCTGGAAGGCCGGTTCGACAGCGGGCGCTTGCTCGCCCAGAGCCAGGATCATTGAATCGCTAGTTAAAATGTCTGTAGCCATGAACACGAATAAATCCAATCCTTTTTCGGTTATCAGGTTGGAAATGGCGTGTTCTATTTCGTTTTGGCGGTCGAAGAGTTCTGGCGTATCAACGGTGTTGACTTGGGCGATGGTTACATCGTAGTTTCCCATGCGGAAGTCTTTGGCATCTTGTAAAATAATCTCTTGGGCTGATTGATCACTCATGTCTGTGCCGGCTTTCAGCATGGCTAAGCCAAATTGCTCGATGTCAACCTCGGCTATGGCGGCTAGTTCATACGCTGCTCCTCTATCTTCTTCTGTGCATGTAGGGGATTTTAATAACAATGTATCGGAGATGATCGCAGCAAGCATTAATCCGGCTGTGTTTTTATGTATGGCGACACCCTGTTCTTTATACAAGCTGTTCAGGATTGTAGCTGTGCATCCAACCGGCTCTGCCCGATAATAAATCGGATCGTTCGTCTCAAAATTAGCAATGCGGTGATGGTCAATCACTTCTCTTATGTTCACCTCGCGAATATCATCGACACTTTGTTGAGGCTCATTGTGATCGACAAGAATAACCTCGCTTACTTCATCGGAAACGCTCGTTACTTCTCTTGGAGCTTGCGTTTTGAAGTAACCCAGTGCGTATTGTGTTTCTTTGCTGACGCTCCCCAGTCTTACAGCCTCGGTTTCCTTTCCAAGCTGATTCTTTAACTGCGAATAAGCGATCGCTGAACAGATCGCGTCGGTATCTGGATTTTTATGTCCGAAGACAAGCGCTTTCCCCATGTACACAAAACTCCTTTCTTCTTCAACGTTACCCCTATTATCGTCCGATATTCAATCAATTTCAACAAATCCCGCGTCAGGCAGCCACCTTTGTGACCCTGGCCCATATTAATTAATAAAGGTTGCAAAACGTTAGGTTACACATTACGCTAATAATTTCAACGTGTTAAGCGTGAATCAAAGGAGGAGCTGTGACATGTTAAAAAAACTATTTGGCCATAAAGAAACAACGACAACGGTGCTGGCACCCGTTACAGGAGAACGCATCGCGTTAGATGACGTTCCTGATCCTGTTTTTTCACAAAAAATGATGGGAGAAGGGCTTGCGATCAAACCCGCGACAGGAGAGGCTGTAGCGCCGGTGGATGGGGAAGTCACTCAGTTGTTCCCGACGAAGCATGCGGTCGGCCTGGAAACAAAAACAGGTATAGAGATTCTTGTGCATGTTGGTTTAGAAACTGTGAGTATGGACGGGGAAGGGTTTCAATCCAATGTGGAACAAGGTGATCGGGTCAAAGCAGGGGACAAGCTGATGCCGTTTGATATCGACCTCATAAATGAGAAGGCTTCAAGTACCATCACACCTGTCATTGTGACGAACAGCGATCAATTCACGGTGGACCTACTTGAAGCGGATCATGTTGAGGCCGGTGTGAGTGAAGTCATGTATATCCAAGGGAAATAAGTGAAACTCCATGTGATGAGGCGGGCGGAAAGCCGAACGGTTTCAGAAAAAGATATGGTGCGCTTGAATGGTTTCATCAATTGTGAGGATGCCGAACGAACAAAAAGGCAGGCCACGTTTATCGGTTATGGAGCCTGGATTGAACAACATGGTTTTTTTGACGAAACGAAGCAAGGGCAAGTGAGAGTGACCGAAGATAATGCAGTCAAGCTCTTCTCCCTCAAACGCCTCTAACACGCGTTTTTCGGTTGTTTTTTTATCACCGTGGCCATGGGTGAGACCTATGCGGAAGCCGCCCGCTTCAATGATTGTATGTTCCGGCAGTTGGGTGTGTAGCTCTTCATCGTCGACATTACCGTAAACCCCTACGACCTCCCCGTAATGGGAGAGTTTCTCGTGCACCCACTTCTCCTGCCAGTCGCCGGCATGGATAATCAGGTCGGCTGTAGGCAGCTCTTCAAGCAGGCGCTGTGGAAGGGATGATGCTTTTTTAGGCATGTGTGTATCTGCAATGACGACTAGTTTCAACGATCTTCCTCCTCGTTCTGATAAAGGTTGATATGTCTTTCCAACATGCGGTGTAATAACTGCTTTGTATACGGTCTTTGTTCCAGTATGCAGGCGAGCCAATCCATTTCTCCGGTAATCAGTTGTTTTATTTTCACAACGGCATCATGATGACGCTCTGGCGTTAAACTGTTGAATATCGCTGTGATTTGGTTAGTGATTGAGGCGGGGAGGGCATCACCTGCCGTTTTCAATCCGAGCTGTGCTCTCCTCGGGTTATAGTGATGGAGGAGGACTTTGGCTAGTTCTATCATGATATCATGCCCGACGTGTACGGCCCAGAGGTCGTTTCCTCTACCGGCTGCTTTATGGTATTGCAACAGGAAAAAAGCAGTATCATCAATATGATCATGCAGCTCTTGTGGTGATAGACTAAGATCCTGAAAGTCTCGAAATGGTGCTAATTTATTGTTCGGATCATGCAGCACGCGGAAATAATCTTTATTTAAGAAGGACGTTTCGGTCACCGTAAACAGATCAACGTGCAGTAGATTATCGTACACTGCTAGGATTTGTGGTGCTATGATAAAAAACGTATCGACATACAACAAATCTCCATATGCCTTTAAATGATCGAGCCGCCTCGTCAGGAAGGCCTCTTCATCTTGTGCCTCCACCAAACAATAAAGATCCACATCGGAATAGGCATCATGCTCCCCTCGCCCCATCGACCCTTTCAAAAAAACAGCCTGCACCAACGCATCCCGCTGCAAACTCGCCGTAATAGCTTGTACCGCATCCTCCTGCATCATACAACCCCTCCCACCAAATTGAATATTACATCAGCATACCACTTTTTGTGTACCTGGTACACAAACCGTATTCTGAAAACAGCCGGGCGTGCCATTTTGGCACGCCCGGCTGTTTCGAGAATCATCGTTTTGTACCAGGTACGGGAGTGGTACAATGGTAGACAGGTTTAATTTTTTTAAATGAAGGGAGTTTCATGGATGAGGTCGAGTATGGAGCTTCGTGCTATTTCTCCTGAGCATGATCCGTGGGAAGCGTACATGGATGTTGAGGAACATGGCGATTTAACATTAAGCAATATTGAATTTACGACGACGCACCTTTGCAATATGCGTTGCGAGCATTGTGCGGTCGGATATACGCTGCAAAACCAGGATCCGGAGGCGCTGCCTATGAAGCTGCTGGTTAAACGGCTCGATGAAATCCCGCACCTGCGTACGTTGAGCATTACCGGCGGGGAGCCGATGTTATCGAAAAAATCAGTGGATCACTATGTGGTGCCGCTCTTGAAATATGCTCATGAACGCGGCGTCAGAACGCAAATCAATTCAAATTTAACGTTACCGTATAAACGTTATGAAGCCATCATTCCGTATCTTGATGTGCTGCATATCTCGCATAATTGGGGCACAATCGAAGAGTTTGTCCACACGGGATTCGCACGCATGGAGCGGAAGCCGTCTGAAGAAAACCGCCAAAAGTTTTTTGATCGGATGGTAGAAAACGCGCAGGCCCTTGCTGCAGAAGGGGTCATGGTCTCTGCTGAAACCATGCTGAACGGGCGGACTTTTCCTTACCTGGAACAAATTCATGACCACGTAAAGGAAATGGGGTGCGCCCGTCATGAAATCCACCCGATGTACCCAGTGGATTTTGCTGAAAATCTCGATACACTGAATTTAGCGGAAATGCGCGAGGGGATTACACGATTACTTGATCATCGTGATCCGGACACGTGGATGCTATTTGGAACGTTGCCTTTTTACCCGTGCAGTTCATCGGCTGAAGAGCTGGCGCTGCAAAAGCGTCTCTATCAGGAACCGAATGTGACGGTACGCAATGATCCCGATGGGCGCTCTCGTTTGAACGTCAATATTTTCAGCGGCGAAATCATTGTTACCGATTTTGCGGATGAAGCGCCGCTTGGAAACATACAGACGACGACGCTTCCGGCTGTTTTTGACCGATGGATGGCAACCGATACAGCACAACGATTGAATTGTCATTGCCCTGCCGTGAAGTGCCTGGGGCCGAACGCCCTCGTGAAAAATACGTATTATCCCGATGTGGATTTCCAACAGCGGGAAACCAAGATTCATTTATAGCGTTTGCAAAAGCCCGGATCGTTTAACACACGCCATCCGGGCATTTTTATGTCGATTGTCCTCTCGTTCTGATCAACTGCTCGCCACTTCAGTTCAACTTTTCCTATTTTTCGCTCATATTTGCGTCATTTCTTTGCAACTTCCCGCCATTAAAGCGTTTTGATAAATATTAACCGAAGTTAATAAATATAAAATTAGTCGAACTCTCTACTATCTTGTCCGACGAAATTGGGTGAGGGTCCAGGTAGATGAGCACATGGTATAAACCCTTGTAAAACCTGATGAGAACAAGCTTTCATACACAATTGTATAAAGAGTCCAAGAAAAAGTTCATACAGTTTAGACATTACATTTGAGCCGATTCTTGAATACAATGAACGTAAGAAATGTTTAAATATTCAGTTATCGTGAAGAGGGGGGAAAACTATGGTGCTTCCGTTTGATATTTTGGAATATCATGAACGTTTAAAGGCAACGAAGCAGCGTATGGAAGAAAAAGGGATAGAAGTCCTGCTGATCACGGATCCGGCCAATATGAATTATTTATCCGGGTATGATGCATGGTCATTTTATGTGCACCAAATGTTAGTTGTGATCATTGATGAACCTCAGCCTTTATGGATAGGACGTTTTCAGGATACGAACGGTGCGAAAGTGACGACGTGGATCTATGATGAAAACGTGATCGGTTACCCCGACTATTATGTGCAATCGGCTGTGTATCACCCGATGGACTTCATTGCTGATATTCTGAAGCAAATTGGTCAAGGCAATCGGAACGTTGGGGTGGAGATGGACAATTACTACTTCTCTGCTATGGCGTATGAACGTTTGAAACAACACTTGCCGAACGCCGCGTTTAAAGATGCAAGTGCTCTGGTGAATGGTGTTCGGATCATAAAGTCTGATCAAGAGATTGAATATATGAGACGGGCGGCGCGTATTGCGGAACAGGCAATGGTAAAAGGTGTGGAAAGCATTTGCATTGGCGGCCGTGAATGCGATACGGCAGCGGAAATCTATTACCAGATGGTTAAAGGCACGCCGGAATACGGCGGCGATTACCCATCGATTGTGCCGTTATTGCCATCAGGCGAAAACACGTCGACCCCGCATTTAACCTGGACCGAACGCGCTTTTCTTGAAGGCGACGCTGTCATTGTTGAGCTAGCCGGCTGCTATAAGCGTTATCATGTTCCGTTAGCTCGTACCGTTTCGGTCGGTCAACCGTCCGAACAGTTGCAATCGATTACGCCAATTGTCGTGGAAGGCCTTCAGGATGTGTTATCGTCCGTTAAACCAGGCATGACATGCGGAGAGATGGAAGAAGTTTGGCGCAACAGTATTAAAAAACACGGGATTGAAAAAGAATCGAGGTTGGGCTATTCTGTCGGATTGAACTATCCACCGGACTGGGGCGAACACACCGCTAGTATCCGTATGGGCGATTCAACGGTTCTGCAGCCGAACATGACGTTTCATCTTATCCCGGGTCTCTGGTTTGATAACTATGGCATTGAAATCAGCGAGACGTTCCGCGTTACGGAGACAGGAGCTGAACTGTTCACGCAATACCCTCAGGATCTCATCGTGCGCGATCCATTGAATATCAGTCCAAGCGATAAGATCAGTTAGGAGGTGTCCGACCCATGAAGGTCGTAACACGAGAGGAGCTTGAACGCGTTATTCACATTGAACCCGACATGATCGAAGTCGTGGAAGGCGCATTCAATGCACTTGTCAACAGAACGGTGTGGATGCCGCCGATCATGCGGATCGATGTTCCTGAAAATAACGGCGAAGTCGATATAAAATCAGCCTATATCTCAGGCTATGACAGCTTTGCGATAAAAATATCATCAGGCTTTTTCAACAATCCCCAAATCGGTCTTCCCAGTGCGAATGGACTGATGATGCTGTTGAGCTCGGAAACAGGCGTCCCCCAAGCCATCCTGGCTGATAACGGATATTTAACCGACATGCGGACAGCAGCGGCCGGAGCGATTGCCGCTAAATATTTATCCCGATCTGATAGTAAAGTTGCCGGTATTATCGGAACGGGAGCACAAGCGAAGTACCAATTGATCGCATTGACGCAGGTACGGGAGATTGACCGCGTCATCGTGTATGGACGCAGAAGTGAAAAAGCAAACCAGTATAAAGTTGAAATCGAAGAAGAACTCGGCTTATCAGTCGAAGTGGCCGACGATATAAAGCAGGTTGTTACGAACAGCGATATTGTGGTGACCACGACGCCTGCAACCGAGCCCCTTATCCAGGCAGATTGGCTTCATCCCGGCCTCCATATCACAGCAATGGGATCCGATGCAGAGCATAAACAAGAACTTGATGCTCGCGTGTTAGAGACTGCTGATCTCGTTGTATGTGATGTGAAAAGTCAAGCTGAAACATTAGGGGAATTACGGAGCTGCACTAGTCCAGACGTGCACGAACGCGTTCTGGAGCTAGGCGAGATTACGAGCGGACAGAAACAGGGCAGGACAGATGATCAACAGGTGACGGTCTGTGATTTGACCGGCACGGGCGTGCAAGATACCGCAATTGCAAGGCATGCTGATCAACTGCTCACATCAACTAACCAATAAGGAGGAATCAGTGATGAAAAATGCAAAATTCAGTACACGTTCAATTTGGGGCGGCGAAAAAGATTCGCTTGCTTTCGGGGCTACACAAGTACCTGTGGTGCATAGCGTGTCTTACGGATATGACGACATGGATGACTGGTATGAAGTCGCTATTGGAAATAAAGAAGGCCATATTTATGGACGGAATACAAACCCAACGGTGCAGGCGTTTGAAGAAAAAATAAAAATCCTTGAGGATGCCGAAGCGGCAACAAGTTTTTCCACAGGGATGGCCGCCATCAGCAACACGTTAGGGACATTTCTATATCCTGGTGACCGTGTGATTTCCATTAAGGACACTTACGGCGGCACCAATAAAATTTTCACTGAATTTCTACCGAAGCAGCAAGTCGAGGTCGTCCTTTGTGAAACAGGCGATCATGAAGCAATTGAAGCTGAGGTAGCTAAAGGGTGTAAGGTGCTTTATTTGGAAAGCCCTACGAACCCAACGGTCAAAATTACAGATATCGAGCGTATGGCAAAGGCCGGAAAAGCGGTGGGTGCGCTTGTCATTGTCGACAACACGTTTGCTACGCCCGTCAATCAAAACCCGCTTGAACTAGGCGCAGATCTTGTCATTCACAGTGCAACGAAATTTCTCGGCGGTCATGCAGATGCCCTGGGCGGCGCGCTTTGCGGCTCTAAAAAGCTCGTTGAAGCTGTTTATCATTACCGGGAAATCAACGGGGCCACGATGGATCCGATGGCGGCCTACCTGCTGCTGAGAGGAATGAAAACGCTGAAACTGCGCGTGGATAAGCAAAACGAAAATGCCATGGCGATAGCTCAATACTTGAAAACTTTTGAAATCGTGGATGACGTCTTTTACCCAGGTCTTGAAGAACATCCGGGACATGAGATAGCCAAACAACAAATGAGTAACTTCGGAGGTATGCTCAGCTTTTCAGTAAAAGGCGGTGTGGAAACCGTTCGTCACTTGCTGCCAAAACTCCGCTTTGCCAATCGTGCTGCCAACCTTGGTTCGGTGGAAACGATCGTCGGTCCATCAAGAACGACGAGCCACGTTGAATGTACACCGGAAGAACGAGCAGCGATGGGGATTCCGGAAAGTTTAATCCGCTATTCAGCTGGCATCGAAGACATTGACGATTTAAAACAGGATCTTTACCAGGCGTTCCACGCAGTATCAGAAGAAGTGGCAACGATTAATAGCTAAGAGAGGAGGGGTTCCTCTTGCATACACCAACGTATGATTTATCCCAACGCGCTCAACTTATACAATCCGACTTGGTTCAATGGCGGCGGCACATTCATCGTTATCCGGAGCTGAGTTTTCAAGAACGGCAAACGAGTTTGTATATCAAGCAAGTCCTTGAATCGATCGGCTCGTTAGATATTGAAACGGACATCGCCGGCACCGGCATCATCGCGACGTTGCGAGCCGGCGAGGGTCCTGTCATAGGGCTTCGTGCTGACATGGATGCCCTTCCTATTCAAGAAGAGAACGAAACCGATTATCGATCACAACATCCCGGTGTTATGCATGCCTGCGGCCACGATGCCCACGTAGCTATTCTGCTGGGTGCAGCAAAGCTCTTAACAGAAGATGCCAGGGCAGGTGCATTCACCGGGACGATCAAATTCATTTTTCAGCCTGCTGAAGAAGCTGGTGATAAAGAGGGTAAAACGGGTGCTGTGCACATGTTAGAATCTGGCCGTCTTGATGATGTGGAAACGGCCATTGCGCTTCATATGTGTCCGTGGCAGCGAACAGGTGATATGCAAATCCATGACGGTCCGAGTATGGCGAACGTCGACAACTTCTCCCTCGTCATTAAAGGCTCAGGCGGTCACGGCGGTTACCCTCATATGGGAACGGACCCCATTTGGATCAGCAGTTATGTGCTTCAGGGGCTATACAGCCTGATGAATCGCAAGGTCGATCCCATGGAAGTCGGCGTACTGAGTGTCGGTGAAATACATGGCGGTTTGACCTCGAATGTCATCCCCGATTCTGTGACCATCAGCGGCACCATGCGCTCATACACGCCTGAAGTGAGAGCGCAGATCACTCAGGAACTGCAAACCATGGCCGGTATGATTACCTCATTGGGAGGCACGTACGAACTGGATATTGAACACGGAGAGCCGGCCCTTTTCAATCACCCCAAGGTAAACACGGTGATCCGGAACGCCGCGAGCTCCCTCTATCCAGATAGCCGTTTTATTGAAGAAGCATTTGGAATGGGTGGAGAAGATTTCGGTCATATGACCACCCGCATGACTGGAGCCATGTTCTTTCTTGGCTGCAACAATAGTTCAAGCGATATGAAGCGATTGCATACCTCGACGTTTGATATAGATGAAAACGTCCTGCCGATGGGTACAGCAATCCTGGCAGACTGCGCTACTCGCTTGCTGCCATCAAAAGTGAAATTGGGAGGGGAGATGGAATGAGCACTAAAATAGCTTTCATTGGGTTCGGCGGAGTCGGGCAGGCGCTCGCAGAACTGCTTGTCACGCGACAGATCGAACTCAATGCCAGCCATGGACTTGATGCTGAAATTGTAGCCGTATCGGATGTAATGAAAGGAGCGGTCTACCATCCAGATGGATTGAACGTAACAAAGCTCTTGGATGTGGTGCGCGAAACGGGAAGTGTTGAAGAATACCCGGACCAGCCTGGTTTGATCAAAGGCTGGGATAGCCTGAAAACGATCAAAGAAAGCAACGCCGATATGATTGTGGAAGTGACGTTTACGGACGTGAACACGGGAGAACCAGCCATCACACATTGTCGAACGGCATTCGAAAATCGCAAAAGTGTGATTACGACCAACAAAGGGCCGATTGCTCTTGCCTATCATGAGTTAGCTGATTTAGCAGATAAAATGGGCGTCTACTGGGGATTCGAAGGAACTGTCATGAGCGGGACGCCTGCCCTCAGAATGCCGATGGAGACGCTTGCCGGCAATGACATCACGGAAATAAAGGGAATTCTGAACGGCACGACCAACTATATTCTAACCGAAATGGAAAAAGGGCAATCGTACGAAGCATCACTTGATAAAGCTAAGCAGCTTGGCTATGCCGAAGCGGACCCTACGAGCGATGTAGAAGGATTCGATGCACGGTATAAGGCCGTCATTTTGGCAAATTATATTATGAAAGCGCCTTTATCTTCGAGCGATGTCACGTGTAAAGGGATTACTGAATTAACGGGAGACATGGTCAACGAAGCCTTGCAGAATAATAAGAAATGGCGTCTGCTCGCCAGAATCACAAAACAGGACGGTGAAGTGAAAGCTTCTGTTCAGCCCGAGCTTTTGGATGCGGATGATCCACTGGCCGGAGTGGCGGGAGCAACCAACGCCATCATGTATGAATGTGACTTGGCAGGCCCGATCATGCTGACAGGGGCTGGCGCCGGTTTAACCGAAACAGGATACTCTCTCTTGATTGATCTGATTCACTATCAAAAGCAAGTTAAGCTTGCCAAAATTTGAGGAGGGTGGTGCACAATGCAAACAAAAGTGAAAGCTGTTAAGATGCTGGTCGCTGGAAAATGGGTACAGACTGAGCGTACCTTTGAGGTGAAGAATCCTCAGGACAATCAGCCGATCGCTGCGGTGCCGTCGGCGTCAAAAGAGGATATGCTGCAAGCGATTCAAAAGGCGGACAACGCTTATCAAACAACCCAAGTTTGGCCGACTCATGAGCGGATGACCATTTTAAACAAAGCAGCTGACTATATTCAACGTCACTCTGAATACTATGCCGAGACCATAGCTTCTGAAGCGAGTAAAACCATCAATGAAGCACGCGGTGAAGTGAAGCGGACCATTCAAACGATTCAAATCAGTGCTGAAGAAGCAAGGCGGATCAATGGCGAGACCATTAACTTCGACCAGAACGAAGGCAGTGAAAACAGAGTCGGTTACAGTTATCGTTTTCCGATTGGCGTAGTAGGCGCGATCACACCGTTTAACGATCCGCTTAATCTCGTCGCCCATAAAGTTGGGCCGGCGATTGCAGCTGGAAACGCGATTGTACTGAAACCTGCATCTGTCACCCCGTTGAGCGCCCTTCTCCTTGCTGAAGCTTTTGACCATGCCGGTTTGCCGGAAGGATTTCTTTCGGTGGTTACAGGCTCAGGCCGGGAAATTGGGGAAACGTTGGTCACCCATCCCGATGTAAAAATGATTTCGTTTACCGGCGGACCAAATGCCGGCGATCACATCGCGCGTCAGGCCGGTCCGAAGAAAATCAATATGGAACTCGGCTCCAATTCGCCTGTGATCGTGTTGAATGACGCCGACTTGCACGATGCCGTCCAATCCTGCGTGTCTGGCGGATTCGCGGCAGCTGGGCAAAATTGCATCGGCGTGCAGCGCATTTACGTTGAGAAGGATAGTTACAAAAAGTTCTTGGATACGTTCCTCAATCGAACTGAAGAGTTGAATGTCGGCGATAAAATGGATGAACTGACAGACATGGGACCATTGATCAACGAACAAGAAGCTAAGCGAGTTGAAGAATGGGTCAATGAAGCTGTTGCAGGTGGAGCGACAGTCCAAATCGGCGGAAAGCGCGAAGGCACTTATTATTATCCTACCGTCCTAACAGATGTACCAGACGATGCTAAAATTGCGAAAGAAGAAATTTTCGGTCCGGTGGTATTGATTTATTCGGTCGATGATATCTACCAGGCTGTCGAACGTTCCAATGATGTCGACTACGGCTTACACGCCGGTGTATTCACCTCCAACATCAACCACGCCTTCTACGCAGTGAAAAGCTTGAATGTCGGCGGTGTCATGGTCAATGACAGCAGTGATTATCGTATCGATGCGATGCCTTTCGGAGGCGTAAAAGGCTCCGGTATCGGCCGGGAAGGTGTCCGCTCAGCCATTGAAGCGATGACCGAAGAAAAAGTAGTCTGCTTCCGATTGCAGGAACATTTGTTATAAAGTATTGAGGTTTGGACAAAAACTAAATAAAACACAAAAATTCCGAACATTTCGCTGAAGGTTCGGAATTTTTGTGTTTTAGGAAGGTGTTTAATGACCGCTCCGTCAAAACACTTCGCTTTCCACGGGCACGGCCTAAGCTTCCTCGAAAAGCAAAGAACGCTTTTCTGCGGGATCTTCGGCTCGCGCTTTTCCCGTAGGAGTCTACGTGTTTTGACTACGCTCATGAACATTGTTGAAATGAGGTCCATTTTCAATGTTCGTTTTTAAAAACCCTTTTGCTTATGTGCCATTCTCATTTTGTTGGGAGAGAGGGGAAGTGCTTGCACGTTTTCTTTCGTGTTGAAAGGGTACACTAATGCTGCCAATTATCATGTTTCTAAGAGGTGAAGGTCATGTCCGCAAAGCAATTGGATTATGCTTTTTTTGAAAATGAATCTACGCTGCAGCTGGCACAGGATTTACTGGGAAAACGACTCGTGAAAGAGACGCCTGAAGGGACAGCATCCGGCTGGATTGTGGAAACGGAAGCGTATGCAGGGCCGCTCGATCGCGCAGCGCACAGCTTTGGCAATCGACGAACGAAGCGCACAGAGGTCATGTTCGGCCCGCCCGGTTACGTTTATACTTACGAAATGCACACGCATTGTTTAGTCAACGTGGTGAGCTGCAAGGTGGATTGTCCTGAAGCCATATTGATTCGAGCCGTTGAGCCTTGTGACGGCATCGAGCTGATGTATCAACGTCGCGGGCAACAAAAAAAAGAGCAGGAATTAACGAACGGGCCAGGCAAACTGACGAAAGCGCTCGGCATCGACAAAACGGATTATGGACGTCCGTTTTTTGAATCGCCGTTGTATATTGCACATGGATTCACACCAGATGCTGTCAGCAGTGGTCCTCGTGTTGGCATAGACAATAGCGGTGAGGCCAGAGACTATCCGTGGCGATTTTATTTGCCAGATCACCGTTTCGTATCAAAGGGACGGTAACGTTGCCAGGATTTACATGACCTGAGAAGACCGTCTAACAGCGCCTCCGCTTTATCACCAATATTTACCCACCTCCGACTCGGATAAAAAAATGAAGCAAGCAAATATTATAAACGCTTCAGTTTTTTATAAGAGGAGGTGACATTATGCGAAAATTATTATATATGCCATTATTCGCTCTCATAATGGTGCTCGTTGCTTGTAACCAGGGTGATCAGGAAGGTATGCAAGGCGATGACATGACCTATGATCGCGTCAACTATGGACAAGGTGAAGGTGAGCGAGGCAACCGTGGTTATGAGGGCATTTACGGTGGTCAGCGTGATTTCAATATGGATCTTTGGGGACGTAAAAGCCAGGAATACGCAGAACGTAACCAAGAGGGTAACAACGGTTTCATTCCTGATGCGGGTCAAAATAACACCAAGCAGGAAGCTCAAAATCAAACCCCGACTGAAAGTAATAGCGAAGGCCCTGTAGGTAATGACAAAGAATCGAACGATCAATCGCTGTCCAATTTGCAAACACAGGTCATTGAATTGACTAACGCAGAGCGGGAAAAACAAGGACTGGATCCCCTAAAAGCGAGTAAGGAAGTATCTAAAGTGGCCCAGGCGAAATCGAAGGATATGGCGAAAAATGATTATTTCTCACACACATCGCCAACCTATGGATCACCTTTTGATATGCTCAAGGATTTCGGTGTTGATTACACTGTAGCAGCTGAAAATATCGCAGCTGGACAACAAACACCTGAAGAGGTTGTAAAAGGTTGGATGAATAGCCCGGGACACCGTAAAAACATCATGAACAGAAGTGTAACGCACATTGGTGTCGGCTATGCTAAAGAAGGCAACCACTGGACGCAGATGTTTATCGGCAAATAAGGTGCCATCCCCTATAGAAAATTCCGAACAATTTGGCTGAAATTGTTCGGAATTTTGGTTTTTTAAGAGGCGTTCTATCACTCAACGAATAAGGACTTAAGGGAGCAAGACGATCTTTCCTAACTTCCCTCTATTTTTAAAATAAACTTGAGCGTCGCTCGCTTTTTCCAAAGGAAAGGTATGATCAATAACGGGCTCGATTTTACCTGCTGAAATGGCTTTAAGCATGTCTTTATATTCTGCTCTGGTCCCCAGTACAGAACCATACAAGGTAATATGTTTTAAATATACTGTTCTAAAGTCAAGATTAGTTTGTTGTCCCCCGGCAGAACCGGAAATACAGAATTTCCCTCCTTTTTTCAGAACATGAAGGGAGGTGGAAAATAAAGCATCTCCTACTACATCTAAGACAGCGTCAATCGGCCCGTCATTCACGTTTAAAATGTCTTCGGCAAGCTTATCGGACCTGTAAGACAACACATGTGTCGCTCCTAGTTCCTTCATTTTTTCTTCATCTTCTAGATCACCGATGATAGCAATAACGTTAGCTCCAAAGACTTTTGAGGCAATTTGCACATTCAAGGATCCAACTCCCCCATTGGCCCCCGTTACCATAACCGTTTCTCCAGGTTGAGCATCTATTTGTTTGACCATGTGCCAGGCTGTTAGGCCGCTGACCGAAAAAACTGCACTGTCTGAATAGCTTGATAAAGGCATATCAAAACAAAGATCTGCTGGCCAGACTACGTATTCAGCATAACCGCCATCATATTCGGACCCTATGAAGGACATATCCGCTGAGATGTGTTCAGTTCCTTCTTCTCCACTAGATGTGAATGGAAATAAAACAACATTTTTTCCTGACATGCCGTCGTCTACTTGCTCACCAACTTGAACAACCTCCCCGGATATGTCTGAGCCGGGAATACGTGGGAAGTGCACGCCTTCTGGCCGCCAACCAGACTGGGAACCTGTCCCATAGGCGCCTTCTCTCATCCAGATTTCCGTATTATTAATCGCGCAAGCTTTTACTTTCACAAGCACTTCATGTTCTTTAGGTTCGGGTTTTGGCATATCGACTACTTTTAACTGATCGACATCTCCATAGCCTGTTACGTGTACCGCTCTCATGAAATCATCCCCTTTTTTCAAATTCTAAATGTATTATGCTCTCCTGAATTGCGTACGATTCAAATGGTCCCCCTACTCCAGTTGTATTATTGTTCAACATCTTATTTTAATCAAATGTTCTGTTTTTGCTGCTCCCATCATTCATCGAGAGGGTTGTTTATATCGAGTTAAAAGGAAGGAAATATGCTATATTGAATTGAGAATAGAGTTTGATTAACGGAGGAAAGCCTTATGCTTCGGATGTTTTCATACATACATACGTATAAAAGGGCGGCCATCATTGCCCTGTTGCTTATGCTCATCGAACTCGCCGTGGAGCTCGTCCAGCCGTTGTTTATGGCGCGTATTATTGATGACGGCATCATGCAGGAAGATTTTTCAGTTGTTGCCAAGTGGGGAGGTGTGTTGATCGGTTTGTCACTCCTTGCGTTTGCAGCTGGTATTACGAATTCGTTTTTTGCCGCGCACGCCAGTCAGGGAGTCGGTCATGATGTGAGACGCGATCTGTTTGCCAACGTGCAATCGTTCACGCGTGCTAACTTCCACAATTTTTCTACGCCTACGCTCATCACCAGGATGACCAATGACGTGATCCAAATTCAAAACGTATTATTTATGGGGCTGCGCATTGCCCTGCGTGCACCGCTGTTCATTATCGGCGGCATGGTCATGGCTTTTATCGTTCATGCCACATTAGCGTTGCTCTTGTTAATAGCTGTACCGTTGTTGCTGTTATTTTTATTTTGGATCTTGACTCAGGGGGTCAAGCTTTTTCGCCTTGTGCAACATAAATTGGATGACGTCAACACGGTGATCCGTGAAAACTTGGCTAACGTCCGTTTAATAAAAGGATTTAATCGCGGCCATTATGAAGCGAGTCGTTTTGAACGCATTAATACATATCTCAAGGAAAAAAATAAGCATGCACTCTGGATGATGGAGGTTGCGATGCCGGTGGTTATGCTGGGTATGAATGCCGTGATCGTGATTATCCTTTGGGTCGGAGCGGTCGAATTGAATATGGGCAGCGCGCAGGCAGGGGAAATCGTAGCCGTCATTAATTATGCGACACGGATCATGTTCACCTTTTCTGTTTTCACTTTTCTCATCATGACATTTTCTCGCGGAAAGGCTTCGGCTCACAGAATTGAAGCCGTCCTCCAGGAAGAAGGTGAGAAAGAAGATGCGCCCACTGCAGTCAAGCCGCCTATCGCTGGCTCGATCCAATTTGAAGATGTATCGTTTTCCCATTTCTCTCATCAGGCGAATGGTTTAAACCATATTACATTTCAGGCTGAACAAGGCGAAACGATCGGCATCCTGGGCGAAACGGGATCCGGTAAATCATCCTTGCTGCATCTCGTGCCCCGGTTATTGAAACCGACACACGGACGCATTCTCATAGATAACACCGACACTGCAGAGATGAGCATGGACCATTTACGGAAAAACATCAGTCTCGTGCCACAGGAAGCGCATTTATTTTCGGGAACGATCGAGGAAAATATCGGATGGGGAAAAGAAGATGCAGAGAGCGCTGACATTATGGCAGCTGCCAAGATGGCGCAAATTCACACATTTATCACCACGCTTCCGGACGGATACCAGACGCGTTTAGGCCAAAAAGGCGTCACGTTATCAGGGGGACAGAAGCAACGTTTATCGATCGCGCGTGCCCTGGTCCGCGAGCCGAAGATATTGATGCTCGATGATAGCACAAGTGCACTGGATGCTCATACAGAAGCCCGTCTGCTCACAGAATTGAACGAGCAGCAATGTACGGTATTAATCGTGGCCCAAAAGATCAGTTCCTTGCAAGCGGCCGACCGTATCATCGTGCTTCATAACGGAGAGATCATCGCACAGGGCGCTCATTCGACGTTGTTGAAAGAAAGTGCCTATTACCAGAAGATTTATCATTCTCAGCAGTCCGGGGAGGTGATGTAGGATGCGAAAATCTTCATCCTCACAGTCATTCAACCATCCGCATCGTCGCCATCAAGGCATAGGAACACCTTCGCCCACGGTTCACAATATGAAAGCGACCTTGCTCAGGATTTGGGGATATATGGAAGGGGAAAAGCGATTATTTTGGTTCGTGGTGGCGATTATCGCTATCAGCTCAATTCTTTCGCTGCTTGGCCCCTATCTTCTCGGCATGGCCGTCGATCAAGTCATTGCGGACCCGGAGACGGACACCCTCGTGACAATGGCGGTCTTGTTGATGACAAATTATCTGCTTCATTCGGTTAGTTTATGGCTGCAAAATTATTGGATGATCGGCATTGCCCAAAACACGGTGTATCACATGAGAAACCATTTGTTCACCCATTTACAGCGTCTGCCGATTTTGTTTTTCCAGGAGCGTCAACAAGGTGATTTGATGAGCAGGCTGACCAATGATATGGAAAACGTCAGCCGGACGCTGAATACGGCGGTCGTCCAATTTACGACAAGCATCCTCACCATTACGGGCACGTTAGGGGTTATGCTATGGCTGAGCCCTATGCTTACAGTTTTAACATTGACGATCGTTCCCGTGATGTATTACGGCATGAAATGGATCACGAAACGAACCGGGCGATTTTTTAAACAACAGCAGAGCCACCTCGGTGACGTGAATGGCTACGTGGAAGAAATGTTTTCTGGCCAGACGATTATTTCAATGTTTTCTCAAGAAGAACGGGTGAAAGCTGAGTTTGCGGAAAAAAATAAAGCTTTATGCGATGCGGCTTATTGGGCACAAACGTATTCAGGCTTCATTCCTAAACTGATGAATATGCTCAATAACATCAGTTTTGCGATTATCGTGGGCGCAGGTGGCATACTTGCACTCAATGGATTTATTTCCATCGGGGTCATCGTGACGTTCACAACATACTCCCGGCAGTTCACGCGGCCGTTAAATGATCTTGCAAATCAATACAATATGATTCTGTCTGCGGTTGCTGGTGCTGAGCGCGTGTTTCACATCATTGATCAAACAGAGGAGCAAGCTGACGAAACAAAAGCGGAGCCGATTGGCAGAATGGCGGGAGATGTCACGTTTGAAGAGGTCTCTTTTGCTTATAAGGAAGGGGAGACCATTTTAAACAACATCAACTTTCATGCTGCGCCTGGGGAAACGATTGCGCTAGTCGGGCCGACTGGAGCGGGTAAAACGACGATCATCTCCTTATTGTCCAGGTTTTATGAGGCAAATGAAGGCGTTATTAAAATTGATGGGAAGCCGATCAATTCAATCACGCGTGAGAGTCTCCGCAGCCAAATGGGTGTCGTGTTGCAAGATGCTACTTTATTTAATACAACAATTCGCGAAAATATCCGCTACGGCCGATTAGACGCAACCGATGAAGAAGTAATGGCGTCGGCAAAAGCGGCTTATGCCCATGGGTTCATCAGTAACCTCCCTGAAGGATATGAAACGGTGCTGGACGCTGACGGCCAAGGGATCAGTCATGGCCAACGCCAGTTGTTATCCATTGCCCGCGCCATGCTGGCAAACCCCTCGCTGCTTATTTTGGATGAAGCGACAAGCAGTATCGATACCGTAACCGAAATGAAAATAAATGACGCACTTAAGACGCTCCTGCAAGGACGTACGACATTTGTCATTGCCCATCGTTTGAACACGATTCGTTTCTCAGATCAGATTCTGGTGATCGAAGGCGGGGAGATTATCGAAAAAGGGATTCACCAGACCCTCCTGGAAGCTGACGGTCCCTACGCTGACCTTGTCCGGGCCCAGCAAAAAGAGGACTCTGTCATGTAGAACCAAAAGCCTCATCAGTTTAGAACGAACGCGGTGGTATGATAGTGTATTGATAAAGTTCCGTTACTATAAGGGAAAGGGGTGGCTTTGAACAACTCGCTTTCCTGCGGGGAACCGGCGAACCTATTCGCGCAACGATTCTCACCTATGAGACTTTTTGTCACGTGAAGCAGAGCATTTTTTCCGTTCTACTCACAAAAGCAGGAAGGGCAGGGAAATTGCGAGACTCCTGTGGGATGCACATGATTGGTGAGATCCCGCAAGGCGAAGCCTGAGGAAGCTCACCACATGCCCACGGAAAGCGAGTGATTTCCCTGCCCTTCAAACGCCATCCTCAGCTAACGGAAATCACCAGGATATTAAAGTGTAGCTTCTTTGGCGGAACATATAGGGTACAGAGCTTTAAACGTAAACAATATAAATGAAAAGGGGTCAGTCCGTGTGGGTACCAAACTACTTCATCTCAGCATTTGGCTTTTTCTCATCGGTACCGGCCTGGTTGTCATCCTCTATTTAATAGACAATCAAGGGCCCCAGCTCGGCTCACCGCAGACATACGAACCTTTGCCGACCGAACTGCACCCGGAGGTAGCAGAACGAAGGGAACAGTTAGTCGAACGGGCAGAGAAACGGGGCATTTCGGTCGTGATCACGGATGGTCATCGTACGAAAGAAGAGCAGAATGAATTATACGAACAAGGACGCTCGCGTGGCGGGGAAGTTGTCACCAATGTAAGAGGCGGGGACTCCTACCATAACTACGGCTTAGCGATCGATTTTGCTTTGCGTTTGGATAACGGTAATGTCGTGTGGGATATGGAGCACGACGGTAATCAAAACGGTGAATCCGATTGGATGGAAGTTGTTGAGATTGCTAAAGATCTAGGATTCGAATGGGGAGGCGAGTGGCCAGGGTTTAAAGATTACCCCCATCTCCAAATGGATTTCGGTTTGAGCATAAGAGAATTACGAAATGGGAAACGGCCGCCTGACGATCCGTCATAACTCGGATGTCAGTGCGACCGTTTTTTGTTTACGAATTGGATTCATAGAGGTGAAACTTTAATCCATAAGGATCGCTGATCATAAGGCTTTTGCTGCTGTATTCTTTCGTTATATTACAGCCTGCATTCAGCAGCATTTCTCTGCTTTTTTCAATATTCTCGACCGTCAATTCAAAATACACGCGACCGCTTTCGTTATTTTCCAGATAGAGGTTAACGCCGCTGATCGACAGTTTGGTTTCATTATCAAAAATTTTCTCAACCTTCATGCCCATGGTATTTTCATAAAAGTCCAACGCATTTTCATAATCATGGACTTGAATCGCTATGTTATTGGTTAGCTCAAACGGGCTTTCCGACGTGATTTTGCTCGCGGGGCGAAAATCAGTGGATCCGGAAGGCAATAGATCAAACAAATGCCAGACGGAACAAAAGTTATCGCCGGGGCCGAAACGAGCCTGAGCTATTCGGTAGACGTCACCGTTTTGGTCAAGGCGGAATGTGGAGACGCCGGGGCGATTGCGACCATGTTCGGCGAACCCCATATCTTCTGTAAAACGGCTCCCTGTCGTGGAGATGATCGGAAATGTCCATCTTCTGACGGCAGCGAAATCGGCCTGGACGGGCGGGGTGTCAGGCGTGGCGACCACAAACGCCGCTTTTGTTTTAATGTGATGATAGACCCCATTAAATCCATCTGCCCACATCGTGCAGTAAGAGCATGATTTGCCCATATTGTGAATGACGATCAACTCTTTTTTATCGTGAAAAAGCTCTTGCAGTGTGACTCGTTCGCCTTGAGCGGTTAAAAACGGATAGTTTTCTACTTTTACCTCCGGAACGTTTTGCCGAAGCTCTGCCAACCGCTGCTTTTTTTCGTGAAGTTCATTCTCAAGCTGTACGATTTCAGCATGAATATTTTCCAACCCATTCACTTCCTTATGTGTATTATGTATTCATTCGATAAATGATGAAGAAAACCTTTATTTTGGCGAGGAAAGTGCATGTTAAGAAGGAGAATTCAATTAATGTTGGTAAAGGACAGGTCTCTTAAAGTAGAATGGAGACAAAAGAGAACGTCCTGACTTGCCAGGAAAGGATGGAGCACGTGGCAAAATACGAATGCATCATAGTCGGGGGCGGGATAGGCGGCCTGCAAGCTGCTATCCAATTAGGACGTTATCAACATGAGGTGCTTGTTATTGATTCTAACCAAGGGCGTTCAACAATATGCCATAGCTATCATAGTATTCTTGGGTGGCCAGATGGCGTCAGCGGGCACAAACTACGTGAGGTTGGTCAAAGTCAGGCGCGCAACCTCGGTGTAACATTCCACCAGGATGTGGTCGTGACGGCGGAAAAGCACGCCACAGGATTTTCAGTGATAACGGAAAAAGGGGAATACTTCGAGGCCGAACGGCTGTTATTGGCAACAGGAGTGGTCGATCGCATTCCATTCCAAGCCATTTACCCTTGCCTTGGCCATACCGCTTTTGTATGCCCGGACTGTGACGGTTATGAAGTGATTGACAAAAAGACGATGGTGTTAGGCTCGGGTAATGCAGGAGCAAACATGGCGCTGGCGTTAACGTATTTCACGTCAGACCTCGTTTATATTAATGATGAGCAGCAGGATATCTCGTCCGAAAAAAAGGAGGCGTTACGTCATCACCGCATTCCCGTTTACTCAAAACAGGTAGCTACCGTAATGGTCAATGGTGAAAATGTGCAAGGCGTACAGATATCAAATGGGGAGATGTTGTTTGCAGATCGTGCGTTCCTTGCGTATGGCGGTAATGAAGTCAAGTCCCAGTTAGCGGAACAATTAGGGGTTAAGCTGCACCGGAATCAGCACATTCTCGTCGACCCCCGCACTAAAATGACAGATGTTGACCACGTCTGGGCGGCCGGTGATGTCGTCGCTCATTCGGAGCAAGTGACGATTGCTATGGGCGATGGGATGCAGGCAGCCATTTGGATACACAAAAGCTTGCTCAGTGATAAATAAATTCAGGGTCACCATATAATAGAAGGGATGAGTAGGATGGTCCGATTCGGTATCATTGGCACGAATTTCATTACAGAACGGTTGCTCGATCATATTAAAGGCTACAGTGAGTTTTCCTTAGCAGCTATTTACTCCCGGACCGAAGAAAGAGCGTCAGAGTTTGCACGTCAATACGGTGTCGAGACGACGTTTACAAATCTTGAAGACATGGCGAACAGCCCTGAGGTCGATGCTGTTTATATCGCGAGCCCTAATGCGCTCCATAGCAAACAATCGATCATGATGATGGAGCACGGGAAGCACGTGTTATGCGAAAAACCGCTCGCATCCAATGAAAAAGAAGCGGCCGCTATGATTAAGGCTGCGCAGGAAAATGACGTCGTGTTGATGGAAGCCATGAAAACGACGCTGCTGCCAAGTTTTACGAACATGACAAACTATCTCCCTAAGATAGGTAAAATACGCCGTTATTGCGCTAATTATTGCAAGTATTCTTCCCGCTATGATGCTTACCGGGATGGGAAAAACGTGAATACCTTCAACCCGAAATTTTCAAATGGCTCCCTAATGGACCTCGGCGTGTATTGCCTGTATCCGATGGTGGTGTGGTTTGGAGAACCAGACAGCATTAAAGCGAACGGTGTGAAGCTTGCTTCCGGCGTTGACGGCGAAGGCAGCCTGGTTGCTTCTTATGAAGAAAGAGGAATGGAGGCAGTGATCACGCATTCGAAAATTTCCGATTCCTTCACTCATTCTGAAATCCAGGGCGAAGACGGCAGCATCTTGATCGATAATATCTCGGACCCCACGCACATAGAATTAAAGTATAGAGATGGCAACATCGAACTTATCCATGAATTAGAAAAGCCGTCGATGTTTTATGAAGTCCAAGAATTTATTGAACGCATCAAAACCGGGGAGCACCAATCAACTCTCAACTCTCATAAACATTCGTTGATCACAATGCGTATTCTCGATGAAGCCCGTGCGCAAATGGGAGTTGAATATCCGGCTGATTCGGAGTGATTTCAAGCCAGATTATTGGGTGAAGGGGAGACCAAGATGGAAGATCTGATTCCGACGAGCTTGCGGACCTTAATCGCAGCGATTTCGTTGGCAGCAGGCTTTATTTTTTTATTTTTATCGTTGAATAGCAAAATTCGCACCCATGCGTTAAAGGGTGCTAGCATGTTGTTCCTGCTGGGCATCAGTTTGTTTGCACATAACGTCTGGTGCTATTTTGCCGCTATCTTTATAATGGCCACCACTCTCACGAAGCTTGATTTTTTACAAAACCTGGCGGCGATTATTAGAGGAAATAAGGAATACTTTGAATACCGAAAAGAATTTGTCTCCAATGAAGAGGTCCTGATGCGGAAAACAGAAGAGCTGAAGCAATTCGATTCGGTCAAAACCACAGCTGGCGTGTCCGATGAGGCAGAGCATGATACAAGTCGGCACCAAGGCTTGTATCCCGCCCAATTAGCGCTGCTTGCGGAAGAATGCGCCTTTAAAGCGATCGAAAATAATGTTCAGCATAACATCCAGCGCCATATCCGTATCAGTAAAGGAGAAAGCGCCCTTGATCTCGATGGCTTACTTGAACTTGATGTCAAAGATGTCATGATCTATTCTAAGGTCCACTTAGAATCCCCGCTTCCGCCTAGTGTCCTATTGAGCTCTGTCGATCAGTGGCTGGATTATATGACGCAATACCAGAGCATTACCCAGAAAAAGAAACCCGTTGAAATAGCGCTGATCATCGTAAACACATTTGAAAACGAAACAAAGGAAGAATTGCTTTATAAACTGAAAGAACAACAGCTGGAAAATAGCTCTATTGACTGGCAGTTTTGGCTCTACACCTTTGAAGAGTTAGGATTGACCCCGTCCCACGAAAGAGGGGAGAAGCAGGATGCCTGATCCAGGCGTTCTGCTTTTTTTGATGATGAAGGGTGATTTGTATGCAACTAATTTGGAAAGCGATCGTCTTCCTCACGTTTGCGAGCGACATAAGGTGATTTCCATGCAACTTGATCGTATTTATAAGCAACTCAGGTCATATTACCTGCGAAATATCGTCTCTCCTCCACGAATTGCGATGGCTCTGCTAGATCCAGGCGTTCAGCTTTTTCTTGCTCACGAATGGTGAATTGCAGTCAACTTTGCTGAAATACAAACGTCTTCCTTGCGTTTGCAAGCGACATAAGATGATTTCTAGACAACTTGACCCGATTTATAAGCAACTCAGGTAAATTGACCCACAAAATACGGCTTACACCTCCACGAATTGCGATGGCTCTGCCAGATCGAAGCGTTCAGCTTTTCTTGCTCACGAATGGTGATTTGCAGTCAACTTTGCTGAAATACAAACGTCTTCCTCGCTTTTGCAAGCGACATAAGATGATTTCCATGCAACTAGACCCGATTTATAAGCAACTCAGTTCAAATGACCTACATAATATCCCCTCACATCCAAGTGTTGCAATAGCTCTGCTGTAATTTCCCATTAAAAGAGCCCCTGCGCCAGAGCGCAGGGGCTTTGTTGTGCTATGAATTTTTCTTCATTTCATAATACAGCTGTTTATAGGCATCCGCTTTATCGTCCTGCTTCATTAATTCATAACTTTTATATAGCCAGTAGACGGGACTCGGGTCGTTATCATTCAGTTCGCCGCTCCAGCTGAAGCATTGGATGGCTTCATCCAGCTGGTTGAATTCAAAATAGAGTTCACCGAGGCGCTGCTGTTGAGCCGGGTCGGGGTCTTCGGTGAGCTCCATCATGCTGTCTAGTTTGCGGATGGTTGAAAGGGCTCCAGACGTGGATTCGAGCGGTTCCAGCCATTTTCGGACCTCGGCCAAGCTGTGACGGGCCATTAAGACGCTGACTGATTGGTGTAGCAGCTGTTTCGATAATTCGGCGTCGACAGGGAAGAAGGTAACGAGAAATTGGTTCATCTTATCTAAATTGATGCTTTCTGACGTTAAGTCTACACTTTCCACCAGGTTTGCAAGCGTCTTGGCTTGATCCGGCGTTAGGGTGTAGCCGTTGACAATGATCAGATTGAGGGCTTGTTCAGGTTGGTTCAGCTGCATGTATTGCGTTAGCAGGTCGTCGATAAGGGCCGGGAAGTGAGTAGAATGGTTGTACACATCTTCGAGAATGGCCACGTTCTCCTGGGTGGAAAAATGGGTGCTCATCAGTTGTTTGAATAATTGATAGTCGTCCCAGTCAGGGTGATCGACCAGGCGATTGATATACAAGGCTATTTGATCGCGCCAGCGTGCTTGATTGTGAAGGAATGTTTGTAACGCTTGAAAAGACTCGTCATGTTTTCGCTGCTTGAAAAGGTAGGTCTCATAATACAGAGGGTCTTTATGGGATAAAGAGGCGTCAAGCTGTTCATACCAGTCATCATATTTGTTGAATTCAAGTTTATGTTGAAATTGGTAGGTCCAGTCGTTATTGGGGGAGAACTCGCCCAGAATCCGAACGATTTTGTAGCTTTCAAATACTTTGCCATCACGGCGATGCTGGTAAAACAGGGATTGGATAAATTTAAAGAGTTTTTCCTTGGCGATGAAGGATTCAAAGAATGTGGCGATCAATGCTTTTTCATGAGGCGTAAAGGTATCATCCGAACCTTTGAATAAGTGGTTGAAGCTTTGTTTTTTAAAGGTGTTGTTGTCAGGGCAGAGTGAATCGATCAGCGGATGAGGGGCTTGGAAAACGATGCCGTCATTAAAAGCACGGGTGATATGGGAATGGGGGAGCAATTTGACAGCTTTTACGATGTTAAGGTAGTGATCTTTATAGAAGAAGATATAATAGGCATCGCCCTCCTGATCGAATGCTTCGATGATTTTACTTTGGGCGTAGACAGCCATGCATTGAATGGTCAAGGGCGTCGTTTTATTTTTTTCTTTCATGGAAAGCTGGGACTGGGGCATAGTTGGCCTCCTCATTTTTGTGAAAATTGTTAATTCTATTATGGCACATTAACACGCTTCTATCGAATGATTTCCCTTACTATACATATTCGATTAACTGCGGTGAGTATCCTTTTTTGCATTGTCAGATATTTCTTTACTTTAACGGTTGTAAAACGCTTACACAGCATCTATAATGATAACTAAATCGATTTAGTAAACCGATTTAGTGAGCGTATAATCATGAGATTTTCAAACCAATCAGTTTGGAGAATGAAAAATGAAACCGATTACGATAACGGATGTCGCTCAGCACGCCAAAGTCTCCAAAAGTACCGTGTCGCAATACTTGAACAAGCGCTATGACTACATGGGCGAAAGTACGAAATTGCGCATTGAGGACTCGATCAATGAGCTGGGCTACCAACCTAATTATGTTGCTAGAAGTTTGAAACAAAAATCGACCAAGACGATCGGGGTTATCGTCGCCAATATTTTGCATAACTTCTCGACAGAAGTGAGCCGTGCCATTGAAGATGCTTGCCATGTAGATGATTTTCACCTGATAGTGTGTAACGCAGATGACGACCCTCATAAAGAAAAGAAATATATTGATATGCTTCGGGCCAAACAGGTGGACGGGATCATCATTTTTCCAACAGGCGGCAACATCGACCTCTATGAAAAAATGCTGAGAGAAGAGTATCCGGTCGTTTTCGTGGACAGGTCCGTACCCGGTTTGCCGGTTTCATCCATCATGCTGAAAAATGAAAAGGCTGCCAGTATGGCTGTTCAGCATTTCATCACCCGGGGCTACAGACGCATCGCGATTATGACGACAACGTTGACCAGAAGTGTGACCCCGCGTATAGAAAGGATAGAAGGGTATAAAGATACACTGACCCGCTACAAACTTCCTGTTCGCGACGATTACATCAACAGTGTGCCTCGCAGTGACATCCAAATGCAGTTGGATCGCATGCTCCAGTTGGACGATCCGCCTGAAGCGATTCTGGCTGGAAATGATTTAACCTTGATTGAAATTTTGAAATATACGAAACAACATGACATAAAAATACCGGATGAAATAGCCATAATCGGCATTGATGATGTGTCCTTTGCAAGCTTCTACACACCGGCTATTACGACCATCTCGCAGCCGACATTTGAAATGGGGAAAAAAGCGGCTGAATTGCTGCTTTATAAAATCCGCCAACAAAAAGCAGAAGATCAGCACCCGGATTATCGTTTTGAGCCGACATTGATCGAACGCGATTCCGTATAACGAGACAGATATAAAAGGAAACTAGTTCTACCAGGGGGTAAGTTGATATGAATGATGTGATTACGATAGGGGACGGCATGATAACATTCGATCCTGCTTCAAAAGGCCCGATGCGATATGCGCACACATTTGAACGCAAAGTAGGCGGAGCGGAGTTGAATTTCGCGTTAGGCTGTGCCAGATTAGGCTTGAATATCGGTTGGGTCAGCCGGCTTGGCGCCGATGAATTCGGACGTTACATTCATAACTTCATGCGTGGAGAAGGTGTGGATGTTTCAGCGGTTCAACTGGTTGAAGGTTACCCGACCTCCTTGAATTTTAAAGAAATCAAAGGGGACGGCAGCGGCAATACGTTCTATTATCGCGCGAATTCCCCGACGCTGACGTTAACGAAGGACACACTCGATGAAGCGTATGTCACACGCGGGAAACTGCTTCATATTACAGGGGTTTTTGCAGCGGTGGATGCTAACAAAAACGTGGATCTATTACATCACGCTGTAAAACTGGCCAAACAAAACGGCATGCTGGTGTCGTTGGATCCCAACATTCGCTTGAAATTGTGGACTAAAGATGAGGCGAGAGAAGCGCTGAGTACATTGCTTCCTTATGTCGATGTGCTATTGACGGGCGTCGATGAAGCTGAATTACTGTTTGGCGTTACGGATTCTCAGGCGATTATGGAGCACTGCCGCTCGTATAACATTGATACGGTGGCCATTAAAAAAGGTGCCGATGGAGCGGAAGGATACCATAAAGGAGAACACGTGCAAGCTCAGCCCGTCCGTCCGCGCAAAGTAGTAGACACAGTTGGGGCTGGAGATGGCTTTGATGCCGGTTTCATTCACGGCTTCCTGCAGGGTTGGTCGTTAGAAAAAATCCTGCAATTTGCGAATACGATCGGATCCATGGTTGTAAGCGTTGAAGGGGATAATGAAGGATTGCCGTATCTTCATGAAGTGTTAGTGCAGTTAGGTGAAAAAGAGTCAGTTGAGCGATAGTCTGGAGGGATGACGATGAATCTTCAATTAGCACTCGACCGCTTATCCGAAGCGCAATGTTTGCAAATCTTAGATGAGACGGCAGGAGACATAGACTGGATTGAGGTCGGCACCGGGGTCATCAAAGAGTACGGGATGGCGATCGTACGGGAAATCGACCGCACGTACCCTGATCATACACTCGTCGCTGATATGAAGACGTGTGACGCCGGGAAACACGAAGCGAAGCAAGCCTTTGAAGCTGGAGCTGATATTACCACGGTTATGGCGTTTGCATCGGATCAAACCATATTGGACACGCAGGAAGTTGCCCGTGAATATAACGCGCGCGTCATGATTGACTTGCTTGGTGTAACCGACGAAAAACGGATTGTTGAGTTAGAGGCGTTAGGGGTAGATTTGGTCAGCCTCCACTTTGGTAAAGATATGCAGCAAAGAGGAGGATTGGATACAGCAATGTTTGCCCTCGTTGAAGGGCATAACAAACTCGACGTTGCTGTGGCAGGCGGCATTGACCTGGATTCCTTGCCGGAAGTGATCCGTTACCAGCCGGATACCCTTATTGTCGGCAGTGCGATTACGAAGCAGCAAAATCCTGGTGAGGCCGCGAGAAGAATGAAGGGAGTGATACGTCATGATGAAACAAACGATAACAACCGTAGCCAATGAAGTCTCTGACGTTTTGCATCAAGTGGATGAAGAGCAGGCCGTCGGTTTATCACAGCATCTGCAAACGGCTGAGCGTATTTTCATTGCCGGGGAAGGACGATCAGGACTTATGGGTAAGGCCTTCGCCATGCGTTTGATGCATGGAGGGTTTACGGTGTTTGTCACGGGTGAAACCATAACCCCGAGTATCGGCCAAGGAGACCTGCTCGTCGCTATTTCGGGCTCCGGTTCTACTGCTTCCATCGTCCAATTTGCCAATAAAGCAAAAGAAGCAGGTGCCAAGGTTTGCTTAGTGACCACCAATCCTGATGCAGAATTGGCCGGGCGGAGTGATAGTGTTCTTCTTGTACCGGCAGCTACAAAAAAGAGACGCCCGGAGGAACCGGATACCATCCAACCCCTGGGTAATCAGTTTGACCAATCGATTCACTTATTATTGGATGCGATTATCATTCAAACCATGCAGACAAACGAAAACAGTTCATACCAGGACATGACCAATCGTCATGCCAATTTGGAATAAGCGTGACATAAGGATGCTTACATAAAAGGGGGGATACATGGTCAATCAAAAAGAGCAAGAGAAACGTTTTGGTTAATGGAACTGATATAGACGATTGGGAGACGATGAGGGTTTTAGTGTAAGCGGATACAGTTCAAAAATACAGAGGAGGTTCAATCCATGAAAAAACAGTTTTCAGCTTTATTCTTTTTGATGACGACCATCATGCTTGTGCTAGCAGGCTGCGGAGGACAATCCAGCGGCGGAGGTTCAGGAGGGGACGGCGAAGATTCCATTAAAATCGTCGCTGCTCATAATCAAACTTCTCCGGAGAACCCTTACCAGGTTGGTTTAGAAGAGTTCAAGAAAGTGGCGGAAGAAAATGAGGACACGAACATTGAAGTCGAAACTCACGCAGGAACGTTAGGGACAAGTGAGTCAGAGCTGATTGAAAAATTGAAGCTTGGCGGAGCTGATGTAGTCCTTGCCTCACCTGGTTTCATGAGTGAAACAGGTATTGATCAAATTGATTTGTTCGCAACCCCATATATGTTTGACAGTTATGATCACTGGGAGCAAACCGTTGATGGCGAAGTAGGGGATCAAATGGCCGATATCATCAACGAAGAATCCAATAATGACTTTAAACTGCTTGGCTATTGGACAGCCGGTGTTCGTCACTACTACGGAAACGAACCGCTGCAGTCCATTGATGACATCGAGGGTAAGAAGTTCCGGACTCAAACGTCAGGCGTTGTCGCGAACTACTGGAAAGAAACCGGTGCGGTACCGACATCCGTCGCCTGGGGTGAGTTGTACCAAGGTCTGCAGCAGGGTGTTGTAGATGCAGCAGAGAATGCGTATCCTTACTTTGTTCAGGAAAACCACCACAAAACGGATAACGGTAAGTATATTACCGAAACAGGGCATGATTATACGACACGCTTCCTGCTTATCAACGGGAAGAAATTCGATTCTTACTCAGAAGCGCAACAGGAAGCCGTTATGGAAGCAGCCAAAGCATCAGTCGAAGCCGAACGCCAGGAACTTTATGATCAGGAAGAAGAGTACAAGCAACAAGCCATTGATGATGGAGCAGAAGTGAACCAAATCGACCGCCAGCCGTTTATCGAATTGGCGAAACCATTCCAGGATCAAATGGCTGAAGATGCTGGCGTAGAAGATATGCTGCAAAAGATTCGTGATATGAAGTAACAGTATAGAAACTCATCATAGATGAAAGTGTGGAGAGGGCACCCCCTTGTGCCCTTCCCTTTTCTCTTCTTTAAAGGAGGTCAGAACCATTATGTTTATCAAATACCTTGAACGCGTCCAACTCGGAATTGGCGTCTTATGTTTATGTATCTTTTTTGTTGCCATTCTCATCCAGGTGGCCACACGCTTTCTGGGAATTTCCGTCGTGTGGACAGGGGAAGTAGCGAACTATTCCTTTATCTGGGCAGTTTTTATGGGAGCGGCAGTTATGCTCAACAGAAGAGAGCACTTCAAATTTGACTTACTCTTGAAGAAGTTGAAAGGGAAGGTCAGAAGTTCTTTGACCCTGCTAAATGATTTGATTTTACTTGCATTCAGTATTGGTATCTTAAATTACGGTATTTTAGCCGTCCAAAATTTTTGGAACTATAATTGGACATCTTTATCTGAAATGAAAATGGGATATGTTTGGATTTCCATCCCGATCATGGGGGGGACGATGGCGATTTATCTGATCGCCCATATCATCCATAACCTGCGCAATTTTAACCGAGAGGAGGCAGCTGAATGATAGGGGGTCTATTAGTTGGGTTATTCATCATTCTCATGATTATCGGCATTCCGATTGCCTTCGTCATTGGGGTTGTAGCGATGGTCGGCATATTGAATATCCCGTATATTCCTACAGTGACCGTACCCGTCCGCATGTTGAATGGACTGGATTCGTTTGTGTTGATCGCCGTTCCCCTGTTCATTCTCGCTGCTAATTTAATGAACAAGGGTCAAATCTCGCAAAAGCTGATCGACTTTTCGCTTTCTGTGGTTGGTCATATCAGGGGCGGACTCGCTCATGCCAATATCCTCGTCTCCATGCTGTTTGCCGGTGTTTCCGGAGCCTCACAAGCGGATACAGCAGGCGTCGGTAAAATTTTGATTCCGAATATGAAAAAACAGGGCTATGATACGGAGAATGCGGTCGGCATTACAGCAGCATCGTCTACCATTGGTGTCGTCATTCCACCGAGTATTCCGATGATCATTTATGCTGGCTTGACCAACGTGTCTGTCGGCGCCTTATTCTTAGTCGGTATCATTCCTGGTATACTCGTTGGTCTAGGGATGATGGTCGTGGTGTATATGTTCGCTATGAAGCGGGGCTACCCGACGTATCAGCGTGCTTCCTTCAAGAATTTCATGAAGCAGTTTTTCGATACAATTCCGGCTATGCTGACGCCTGTCATTCTGATCGGCGGAATCATCACAGGCATTTTTACAGCGACAGAAGCCGCTGCTTTCGCTTCATTATATACTGTATTCGTCGCCATGTTTTTCTATAAAACATTGAAACTGAAAGACATACCGAATATATTGGTCGATACGCTGACGCTAAGTTCGTTGTCATTGTTTGCTTTAGCGGCGGCAAATGCTCTGGGAGAGTTAATGAGTTATTACCAGCTCTCCACATGGGCAGAACAATTCTTTGCCAATAATATCGATAGCAGATGGGTCTTCATCTTGATCATCATCGCTTTCTTCCTGTTCGTCGGAACATTCATGGATGCGATTCCTGCTATGATTCTCTTTATCCCTGTCATCTTGCCAGTTGCGATGACATTCGATGTAAGCCCGATCCTGCTCGGCATCATTACCGTCATGACCCTTGCGGTAGGGCTGGTGACGCCGCCGTATGGATTGTGCTTGCTGCTTGCTGCCAAAATCGGACGCTTATCGATAGAACGATCGTTTGGGGCGGTGCTCCCTTATATTGCTGTGATCATCGTCGTGTTATTTGCGGTCGCATTCTTCCCGCAGCTGGCTTTCTACCTGCCTGAAAAAATTAATCCGAACCTGTTTTAGCGCAGGACCTGACACCCTTGCTCCTTTATTGGATGCGAGGGTTTTTTATGTTCAGGCTGAATGATCATCTTTCAAAGACTTCTTTAACTCTTCGATAAATCGTTTAACTTCCTTACCACGATAGCCTTCGCCTTTTGATTGAAACGTTTTCAAAATTTTTTCTAATTGATGGGGATCAATTTTAATTCGGTCATTTTCCTTCAAAAAAAGCACCTCCTCG
The DNA here is from genome assembly GCF_013618635.1 of Thalassobacillus sp. CUG 92003. Lineage (GTDB taxonomy): Bacteria > Bacillota > Bacilli > Bacillales > Halobacillaceae > CUG-92003. The sequence goes on from NZ_JABLSJ010000002.1 coordinate 186,872, forward strand.
TAACCTGAATTCTCACTATGCATCCATTATGAGTGCAAATCTGCGATTAATCGTGCAAATCAAAGCAATTACCTGATAATAGGTGTGCAAGCACCATGTTTCGACTTCATAAGACGTTGCGTTCTTTATTAAGATATTATAAGTTCTTTATAAAGAACAAAGGTGTTGGGTTGATTTCAAGCGAGGAGGGAGCAAAGTGAAGAATCGTCATGTTAGAAAGGCGTTGCTGCTGGTATGGGCGAGTCTGTTACTTATGACTATCGGGTACCCTTCGTACGTTCAAGCGAACGAGCCTTCAAAATCGAAAGAAAAAGTGCTTGTGGTGTTTCCTTCAAAGGATGGGGAATTGAGCGATCGCCAACGTATGCTGGATATGCTGATCGGCCACTTCACAACGGATATTACGTATAAACCGACAGATGATGTAAAGGAAGAAGATTTAGCGAATGCCACGCACGTTTTTTATGATGGGCATCGCAATGAACAAATACCTGAAGAATTTCGCGCTATGCTCGCATCTTATCCGGGTACGTTTGTAGCCATCGGCGATAACGTCCCCAAGCTGGGTGAGCGGATGTCCTTTATTGAATATTTATGCGAAGAAACGATGACGAACATTTGGTTTCATGAAGATCCGGACAAGCAGTTGAAGCTGGAATCGGAAAGTTTGTGGTTTGCCCATGGCACCGGGGACACTGAAATTCTCATTCAAGCGGAAAACGAAAAACGAAAATTTCCGCTCATGATCCAAAATGACAACACGTTTTACTTTGGGGCCTTCAGTATTGAAGCACCCGTTTCCACCATTTTAGCGGAAGGACTGCACGCTGTGTTTGATGCTGGCGATCACGATACGTCACATCCTGGCTATATACGGCTCGAGGACGTTCATCCGCTTGTCGAGCCTGACAAAGTGAAGGCCATCGCAGACGTCCTCAAAGAGCGGCAGATTCCTTATATGGTAGCTGTTGTGCCGGTTTATACAAACCCTGAAACAGGAGAAGAGCATCATCTATCAGACTCGCCCGAGTTGTTGAAAACCTTGAAATACATGCAAAACAATGGCGGCAGTATGGTTCTCCATGGGTACACCCATCAATTTCGCCAAAGCGAAACAGGGGAAGGGTTCGAATTTTGGGATGTTGAGCATGATATGCCGATTTATCATGGGCCGGACGAAACCGTTGAAACGAAAACAATCGATGATTTTGACAGCCCAAAAGCCTATGAACAACATGTCAGCGAGCAGCTTGATTATGAACGATCGTATATCGAAGGAAAAGTGACCAAAGGCGTTCAGGAGCTGACGAACTATGGCTTGCATCCGTTAGCATTTGAAGCGCCGCACTATACGATGTCACAAAATGGCTATGATGTGCTGTCGGATTATTTCTCCACCTATGTCGGTCAGCTGCAACTGAGTGATCAGCACTGGGGTGATATGGCGGCGCCTCCTTACCTTTCGTCACCAACGTTTCTTAACGGCATGAAACTTCTCCCGGAAACAATGGGCTACGTTCAGCCAGGGGAAAACCGGGCCATTGAACGTATGATGGAGAAAGCACAGGAACATCAGCTGGTGCGTGATGGGGTCGTGGCCGGCTTCTATCATCCTTACCTCGGAGTTGATCGTTTCATTGAATTACTGGATCACATGGAGCAGATACCGGGCATTGAATGGATTGATTTAAAAGAAACCAACAGTACGGTTAAAGCGGAACATGTTGAAATCAAGGCTGAAAACGGAAAGATCAATGCAAATGTTAACCAGTGGAAGCTGATGGCGACTTCTCTGGATTTTGCGTTCTATCATATTAAAGAATGGGTTAATAAAACGACGTGGGGCATAGCAGGAATTGGTTCAACAGCCGTCATGGTGTTTGTATTTTCAACCTTCTATACACGAAACCGCAGATTGAAACTGGAACGGAGGGATGACGTTGGCTGATTTGTTTCTGTATATGGCTCTTTTTCTCATTTGGTTTATGCTGTTTTATCATATGTTTCTCATGCAAGGGGGTTACCTCCATGCCATGAGATATGAAAAAGTGGCCGATTTTTGGAAGCAGAAACCAGGAGACTTACCCACGCTTAGTGTATTGATTCCAGCTCATAATGAAGAAATGGTCATTGCTGAAACGTTGGAGGCCCTGATTAATCAAAACTATCCGAAGCACCTGCTCGAAGTCATCGTGGTTAATGATAATTCCAGCGACCAGACGGCTGAAATCGTTGAGGCGTACGCAAATTTTTATCCATTTATTAAAGTTGTTCATACGAGGCCGCCCAATGCAGGTAAAGGGAAATCCGGCGCGCTTAATCGAGGGTTGAAGGAAGCTACTGGAGAGATTGTGGCTGTCTATGATGCCGATAACACACCTGAGCCTGAAGCTCTCCAGTATTTAGCTATCGGTTTGCTGAATGACCCGAAAGCTGGCGCTGTGGTAGGGCGTTTCAGAGTGATGAATGCCAGCAAAAACCTGCTGACCCAGCTGATCAATATCGAAACGATTACATTCCAATGGCTGGCCCAGGCAGGTCGCTGGTTCTGGTTTCGTATGACGACCATTCCCGGTACAAACTTTGCCATCCGGCGTAGCATTTTAGGTCGCTTAGGCGGCTGGGACGAAAAAGCGTTATCCGAAGATACCGAACTCAGCTTCCGAGTTTATAATCTGGGTTACCACATTCGCTTTTTCCCATCGGCTGTGACCTGGGAGCAGGAACCCGAAACCTGGAAAGTGTGGTGGCGGCAACGCACACGTTGGGCCCGGGGGAACGAGTACGTCATTTTCAAATACGTGTTTGGATTTTTTAAACTGAAGAACAAAAAGGTTGCCCTCGACCTGTTCTATTTTCTCTTCACTTATGTACTGTTCTTTGGCGGCGTTCTCGTGTCTCATCTGATATTTGGACTGAATTTGTTTTACGATTTGAATCTATCAATCGGTATGGTGTCTTACATTCTGCTTGTCGTCGGCTTTTTGTTGTTCGTTACGGAGATTACGCTGGCATTGAGTCTCGAGTACGGTCAGTTGACCTTGAAAAATGTGCTCGTCGTGCTGCTCATGTATTTCACCTATTCCCAGTTGTGGCTGGTTCTCGTTGTGTATGCAAGTTTCCTGGAAATCAAACGCCTGATGTTCAAGCAGGAGGTGACCTGGTACAAGACGCAGCGGTTCAAGCAGGAAACAGCCAAAGAAGATCGTTCTGCTTAAAGACGAGCATCATGCTCGAGAGACATGAGGTGGTAAACCATGAGGCGTCGAACCAGGCGATCATTTAACGGAAGGGGGGTCATGCTGCTTGTGATATTGATCAGTTTCAGTGCGTTACTTGCCATTTTCTCTCGTGTGGAGGGTGAACGGACTCCTCAGGCTCGATTTATTACCGAAGGATTTATTGAAAAATGGCTGCGTAATGAAAACGGAACCCTGGTCACTTATATTCGCACCGACCAGCAAGTCGATGAGGATCTCGTCCAGGGCAGGGAAGCACTGGCCGAAACACTCGGGCTTTGGATGGAATATGCCCTCCTGAAAGATGATACCGACATGTTTGCAGACGCCTATACGTTGTTGAATCGGCATTTTCTCGAATACGATGGATTCGTATATTGGAAACTCACCGCAAAGGGTCATAGCGACGTGACGAGCAACGCCCTGATCGATGACCTGCGCATCATCCATGCGCTATTTCAAGCAAGCGACCGCTGGCATAATGAAACATTTGCAGAAACAGCCCGTAAGATCAGTGACTATCTCGCTGAGTACAATCAAACGAATCACGCCTTGACCGATTTTTATGAACGAGAGGACGGCTACAACAGTGATGTCCTCACACTGTCTTATATTGACCCGCAAGCCCTGCATGCTATGGTCGAGCATGATGTCTTAGGCGAGTCGACGCAAACCACCATGCTTTCCATATTACGTCACGCCCCGCTGGAAAATGATTTTTATCCCAAATCTTATAACGTTAAAACGAAACGGTACCATTACAATGACGACGTCAACATGATCGATCAAGCATTGACAGGTCTGCAAACGGCGCGCGCCGGTCATAAAGCAGAGCCGCTATTAGCGTTTGTGAAACAGGAAATGGATCGACGCGGGCTTGTTTACGGAAAATACAATCGTTCCACGCGTATGCCAGCAGTCGAATATGAATCGCCGGCCACCTACGCTTTCCTGGTGATGTTCTGTCTTGAAATCAACGAACATGAATTGGCCGAGCGAATTTATGAACGGATGATGGCATTTCGTCAAAATGATCCTCAGCATGACTACTATGGGGGTTTTTCTGTTGATGAACGCGGGGACACGCATATTTTTGACAACCTGATGCCTTTACTTGCGGAACGTAAAATGGAGGACGGGGATAGAAGAAGTTGCGCAGATCGTTGGAATTAAAATACGTGAATCTATCGGACGCTTTCACTCTGTAGGAGTGGGAGCTTTTTTTTTGACTACACAATCGTTCGTTAAAAATGACACGTCTTTTTCTCAGGTATGCCTTTTTCAAATATCAATCTTGCATCAACGTGAATGCCGCTTAGTTCAAAGTCTCCATTCGGGGATATCACCAGCAAAATCCACTTTTACCAGCCTGACCCTCCGTTATGATGCCTTCAAGATTTATTGTTCGTTAAGAACTACTGGTATGACGCGGTTTTGTTTTTGTTCTTTTTTAGAAACAACGAAAATTTTATAAAAAATGAAATCGTAAGATATTAGAAGATAATTGAAGAATAAAGAACATTATACGTTCTTTATAAAGAAAATAGAGCATTTTTGAAGGTTTGCATATGCCGCGCGGGATTATATACTCAGTTTAGTTAATTCTTAATAACGAACAAAAAACGAACGCAACAAAGAACGATTGAAAGAGCTGAAAGGGGTGAGTTCCTCTGGAAAAACGGTCAGTTCGGATCATGAGAGAAAATAGGTCGAAGAAGTTAGAAATGGCGAAGCAGCTAACATTAAGCGTCGCGATTAGTTCGCTCATTCTAGGCACCAGTTCTCAGTTGTTCGGCCAAACACTAGGTGAATTTAGTTCGGCTGATAGAACGAACAGTAAAATACAAATGTGTGAAGTTTTTCCGGGGTACATACACGTGCTGCTAGAAGACCTAGAAAAAGATTTGGAAAAGTTCGAGAAAAAATTAAAGCAGCTTCCAGACTCAAACCTTCATTCGGGTGCTGATAAAAAATTTAAAGTGCCAAATAAATTGAACACATTAGAAGCTGATGACCTTTCTGAACTTAGTGAAGAAATTGAGGGTCATATCACTTCGATAGAGAAGGAAAAAGATAGTTTAAGTGAGGATCTCGATAAAGTTGCAGGCATTAAAGGTGACTTGGGAGTGATCGCTGACGATATATATCAATTGCTTGTGAAATTGGACCACTATACAGAAACTGCTAACTTAAATTGCGTGGAAGGTGATTACGAGAGTGTCAGCAATGAGTTAAAGAAATTATTTAATCATACAGACTTGAATCAAACGCAGATAACGCACTTATTCAATTATTATAAATCGATTAAACAGCCAAACGGGCAAGGAAAGGCAACATCCTCTGCTGCTAATCCTAACATCACGCAGGACGTTCTCAATGGATTCTATGATTCTATTGATAAACAGATTAAACCAATAAATAACCAAATAGAATCTGATATCGCGGATACTGAATCCGAAGTAACACGCTTGAATGATGAGCGTGATAAGATCAAAGCGTTAATTAAACAGAAGAAGGCTGAAGAAGAAGAGAAAGCAGCTAAAGAAGAAGAACGGGAGAAGCAAAAACAGCAAGAGCAGCAAGAGAAAGAAAAAGAGCAAAAACAAAAGGATCAATCGAAACAAGAAAACGATGAACCAAAAGATGATGACACAAACGAAGTAGAGAAAGAGCAACAAGATAGTAAGGAATCGAAGCCTGAAACAGACAACGAAGACGGGGATAAGTCTCAGGGAGAAGACAACAAGGACGATCAAAAAGATATGGAGGAAAAAGAGTCATCAGGTTCTGAGAAATCTAAAGCAAAAAAAGAAGATGAATCTAAAGACAAAAAAGAAGAAGTAAAAGCTTCGCAAAGCAGCGATGAATCATCGTCTGAATCATCAACTGACAAAGAGAATGATGGTAATGAAAAGGATGAACAAGAAGCTGAGGATGAATCTTAACTTTAAGTAAAGGAGTCAATCTTATGAAAAAGTTTGTGAGTCATACATTAACAATATTGCTCTATACGATATTAATATCCATGGTGGCCATCGTCGCCATTTCCAAAATATCTGGAGGCGAATCAACCTTCATGGGTTATCAGTTGAAAACGGTCCTCTCGGGATCAATGGAACCCACATTCCAAACGGGGTCCATAATCGCACTCGAACCAACCGACAACGGGAGCCAGTATAAGAAAGGTGACATCATCACTTTCCAAAAAGAACAAGATGTACTGGTCACCCACCGAATCACGGAAGTGAAGGGCAGCGGGGAGAATGTCAGTTATTTAACGAAAGGCGACAACAACGATGGAGCAGACCTAGAACCGGTCCTTGCAGGTAACGTTGTCGGAGAATATACCGGGTTTACCATTCCTTATATAGGCTATGTCATGGATTTTGCGAATTCCAAACTCGGCTCATTATTGCTGTTAGTCGTCCCGGGGCTCTTGTTATTCGGGTATGGAGCGTTCTCCATCTGGCGGGAGATTTCCAGCATTGAAGAAAAGGATGAAGAGAAAGAATCCGCAAAAGCGCAATAGTTTGTACTCTCTGTTTAGGCAGGGGTTCAATATAAAAAAATAAGAAAAACAAAGGGAGGAAACAAAATGGGTTTGAAAAAGAAATTAGGTTTAGGTGTCGCATCAGCAGCTTTGGGGTTATCTTTAGTCGGAGGAGGAACATTTGCATATTTTAACGATACGGCAGACGCGAGTGGATCGTTTGCAGCAGGTACTCTAGATTTAACGGTTGATCCTACTCAAATTATTAGTGTAGACAATTTAAAGCCTGGGGACACAATGCTTCGTTCGTTTGAACTAGGGAATGGCGGGACTTTGGATATTTCTGAAATTACTCTAGACACAGATTATCAAGTTACTGGAGCAGGGAATAATAATGGCGATGATTTTGGTGATCATATCCGTGTTAATTTCCTTGTGAATGCTGATAAAGTCGATGTTCCTATTTTCTCGACCACATTAGCAGAGCTAAAAGCGATGGATCCAGACGTTATTGAAGGTAACATCTTTAGCCCATGGCTAGGTGAACGAGGCGGTAACCTTGCAGCGGGTACGACAGACCAGTTGTATGTTCAATACGAGTTCGTAGATAATGGGGAAGATCAAAACCATTTCCAAGGCGATTCCTTATCCCTTCAGTGGACGTTCAATGCTGAACAAGGCGAAGGCGAAGCAAGATAACAAAACATAGATTAAAAGGTGGGGAACCCCCACCTTTTTTCATCACCATTTCCCATCAGGTAAGAAAGTAAAGGAGCATGCCTATGGATATTAAGCCATTTATCAAGTTACTGAGCATTTATAGTGCAATCATATTGTTATTTGTGGTTATTAGTCCGATTGGCTCAACGAAAGCCATAGAAACATCTCCTGTTATTGATCTTTCTACCACTCCGTCGGAACGCGTGATGGACATAAAGAATTTTAAACCCGGAGATTATGCGATTCGAACGTTGACAGTGAATAACGATGGGTCTGAAAAGGTTAACTATAGGATGACTGCTTTGCTGAAATCTGGTTCAGAAAAGTTTTATGACCAATTACAATTTCAAGTGAGAAAAGATGAAAAATTGCTTTATGAAGGTTCACTTGGAAGTTTTGAAGGTTTTGAGCCTCGTGAACTGCCGGCCGACGATCGAGAAGATTTACAAATCAGGGTTGATTTTCCCTGGGAGTCAGGCAACGAGTTCCAAGGCTTAGCTACCGAAGTCGTTTTTCAGTTCACAGCTGAAACCGACATCAACCCAGACCAACCAACCACCGAGACACCAGAAACACCGACCGACGGCTCCACCGATCAAACCAGTCAACCTGAAGCAGAACCTGCGATGGCAAATGCAGATGACAGCTTGCCTCAAACGGGCGAAGAATCACCGATGCTGTTTTATCTGTTCGGAGGATTGTTGTTAGCAGGGGGCGTGGCGTTATTTGCGACGAATAAGTGGGTCAGGAACCGGAAGGAATAAGAGGAGGATCTGAATGTTGCGGGTGCTCCTCTACCTATTAATCTAGTGGGAGTGGATACGATGTATAAGAAAATATGTCACCGTTGTCAGCGGCCATCATTCAGCAGTGCTGGTGAAGGGGAGTGGATTTGCCCGGTTTGTGCGGAGGATTTAACGTCCCAGCCGAAGCTGCCGGCTAACCAGGTGCGGCCAAAGCCCAAGCTGGATGTCGTTTATGGAAAATCACGAACGAAGCGTAATGCCAATTAAACGAGGGGGACATGGCTGTGAAATGGGTGGCGTCTTTATTAATCATCATTGGAATTGCCGTGTTAAGCTACCCGTCTTTACATAATCAGTATGTTGCGCATCAACAGACGAAATTGTTCGAGCGTTTTGAACAGCAGCCTCTTCTTACAGAGCCTCAAACCGACATCAATGATAGCTATGAACAGCTTGATACTGTATTTGACCAGGGGGATCGTCGTCCGTTGGCTTTTCCGAGTATCGATGATGCTGTTGTGTTAGCTACCCTCGAAATTCCGTCCATCCAATTAAAACTCCCGGTCCTCGAAGGAGCCACTATGACAAATCTTGAATATGCGGTCGGCCATATGAGTGAGACCGCAGACTTTGGCGAGCCAGGTAATGTTGCGTTGGCGGCCCATCGCAGTTATAAAGCGGGCAAGCTGTTTAATCGGCTTGATGAAGTGAAGCCAGATGACACGATTACGGCAGTCACACAAGCAGGCGAACTCCAATACCGCGTCACAAAGGCTTTTCGCGTCTCTCCCAACGACCTTTCTGTTTTAAACCAGCCTGATGATTATGCCATGATGACGTTGATTACATGTGACCCGATCGAAGACCCTACCCATCGTTTAATCGTTCAGGCTGAGCAAGTTAACGAATAGGACATTGTTCCTATTTATTTTTTTGGGAAGAAATAATGAAAATAAGCAGGATATTTGTGGGTTCGTGGCGAATTTTAAGCTTTAATATCGAAAATCAAGGAAAAATTGCTTATCATGTTTATAGGTCTATAGTTTAGGTAATGAGTAGGTGGAGTGCAAAAATTGTCGTTGCACGTATCTTAAATAGAAGGCAGTGGATGCTGAATGGACAGACAACTTTATGAACTGCTGACACATGATGGGACAATGGTTCAACAATTCTCAGATTCGATCAGTGACGGCGTTTTGCTGATCCAGTGTGAGAGGGATGAATATTGGTATCGTTATATTAATCACGAGGCCCGCCGTTATTTCGGAGAAACGGAAGTGGTAGGCAGGTGGATTCAGGACGTTCACAGTCACGATACATCTCGTATTATCAAGTCCATCTTACACGAAGCCGAAGAATCAGGGGAGAATGTATATAAGAAAAAACTTCATAATGACTTATCCGGTTTTATGGGAGATATGATGATCCAACCTGTACGCGATGAGGACGGGCGTAGTACCTGTTATCTTGTCGTCGCTAAAAACTTCAAAGCTTACGTAAAGGATATGGAGCTGGCAGAAAAAAAGCAAGCGTTGGTTGAAAGCGAGGAACGTTACCAGGCCCTTATTGATATGTCGCCCGACGCCGTCTTTGTCCATGACGATGAGGACCGGATCATCTATGTGAATGCGGCGGGCGTTGCGATGCTGCATGCGCAAACTCAGCACGATATTATGGACGAGCGTATTTACCGGTTTATCGATGAAAGTGTCGCGCACATCGTTCATCAGGAGTTAAGGAAAATTTTAGAGCATGGAAACAAGTCAGGGCCCATTGAACGCAAGTTTCGTCGGATAGATGGCACTCCCTTTGATGTTGAGATCCATGCGGCCCGGGTGTCGTATAATGGTCACTATGCTGTCCAATCGATCTGCCGGGATATTACCGAGCGGAAAGTCTATCAGGATCAACTTGAGCAAATGGCCTATCGTGATCAATTAACCAATCTTCCTAATCGGCGTTATTTTATGAAACGATTGCAGGATGAGATTACAGAAGCCGAGCAAAATGAGAAGCAGCAGCTTGCCGTTTTATATGTGGATTTAGATAATTTTAAGGACATTAATGATACGTACGGCCACCATGTCGGGGACGAGGTGCTGATCCTTTTTTCTAAACGGCTTCGTTCAGTGCTACGTACCAGCGATGTGTTAGCTCGGATCGGGGGAGATGAATTTCTGATTTTACTCCCGGACATTGCATCTGAAGAGGATGTTGCCATCGTCACGGACCGAATTATGAACCATGTGGAACAACCGATGGTTATGGATGGTGCCACGCTCAATATCACGGCCTCGATCGGCGCTTCGATTTACCCTGCTCATGGCACGGATGATCAACGGTTATTATCCCTGGCTGATACGGCGATGTATCAGGCTAAGCGGATTGGAAAACAACGCATGGCGCTTTATCAAGCATCAGATAGCTGACATCGAGCTAATCTGATGCTTTTTTGATGAGTTAAATCGTTAAACGTAATAAAAATTACGTTTTAGCGTAATTAGTTATTGCTATTTAAAGTAACCTGTATTACGCTATAAAGTAACAACAAGAGGAGTCAGAGTTTATTCAGGAGGTGTTGGTATGGAGCAATTACGCTTAAATGTGGCTTTGCTGCGCCGTCGAGTCCCGAACTTAACGAACGCGGCGAAGTCTGTAGGATTGCGTCCTGCAACCGTATCCAATTTGTGTACGGGGAAGATTCCGGTCGGGCGTTCAGAAGTCAGGACGCTCGTTGCGCTGGCGTCACTTGCGGAATGTAGTTTGGACGAATTGATTATGAGAGGGGAAAAAGTAGACATGATTGAGACGGGGATTAAAACATTGGATGTGTTTGCGCCACTAGCAAAAGGCGGAACGATTGGTCTGGTGGCTAGGCCAGGGATGGGGCAGCTCGTGGTGTTAGCCGAGTTATTTTACCGTGTTAAACAAACGTATGCAAAGACTGTTCTACTTGAACCTGAAGCGTATCATGCGGAAGTGGAGGAACTTAAAGCGGATGTGGATCGTGTCTGTCTCTCAATTGATGAAGCATACGAGGAGCTTGCGAAGACGGATTCCGCCTATGACGTGTTATTCGCTGCTGACCGCTCCCATGTGGTCACAGGTGAGATTTATCGTCTGCAAGATCGTTTATTAGCAGCGGGGGAGCAGCATGTCACGACATTGTTACTGGATTTAAAAGGTGAAGCCGTGGATGATGATTTTCCCTATGGCCCCCTTGAGACGTTATGGCAATTTGATGCGGATCTCGCCGCCAGACAACTGTTCCCATCCATCAACCCATTGCATTCTACCTCTTCCGTTTTAGAAGGCGCGCACACTGATCAGACGCACCTTTCGATTCAGCAGCGGGCTCAAAAATTGTTGCGGCGTTATTATGAATTGCGTTCTTTTATCAGAGTCGGCGGTATGGAACGTCTTCCGAGTGCTGAGGTTGATACGTATCATCGCGGCGAACGTCTGGAAGCCTACTTGACCCAGCCATTGTATGTGGCTGAAGCCTTGACTGGTCAAAAAGGAACGCGTGTTAATCTTCAGGAGGCACTGCAGGATGTGAGGAAAATTCTTGAGGGTGCGGCCGATCATTTTGAGGTTGCCGAATTGAAGTATACAGGGTCCATAAGTTAAGCTGGTTCGCCTCGCTCGCTAAATTGAGCGAGGCGTTTGTCGGTCCTGAATGTGATACAATCTGGATAAAGTCGTGGTAAGGAGAAGGATAGCGATATGAACAACGATGTGTTAAACATGGATGGTGTTGCGCAAGCTGAGTTGCTCCGTGCCAATCTATTATCGTCTCAGGAACTTACGCAATACTATATAGATCGAATCAAGACACTTAACCCCCCGCTGAACGCGGTGGTCAGTACGATGTTCGACGAAGCATTAAACCAGGCATATTCACAATCATATGCGCCGGGGCCATTTGCTGGCATGCCTTATCTTATTAAAGATTTGAATGCTGTGAAAGGACAGCCGCTTACGCTCGGGACAAAGATCATGGAGGGGTACATAGCGCCGGATGATGATCAAATTGTGAAGCGGGCGAGACAAGCAGGTATGGTGATGCTTGGTAAAACCAATACGCCCGAGTTTGGTTTTACACCGACAACGGAGTCGCCGTTTTTAGGACCTTCCCGGAACCCGTGGGATCTCTCGCGTTCATCTGGCGGCTCAAGTGGAGGCGCAGCTGCAGCGGTGGCGACGGGAATGATTCCCTTTGCGCAAGGCAGTGATGGTGGGGGATCGATCCGGATCCCTGCTTGCTGCACGGGTTTGTTCGGGATGAAGCCGACGCGAGGCAGGATGCCGATTTCGGTCGTGATGAACGGCTTTGCCACCACCCACGCGTTGACACGATCCGTACGGGATAGTGCCGCCTTGTTAGATGCAATGGGCGGACCGAAGTTAGGAGAAGGTTATGCGGCACCAATGCAACATCGCCCTTTTCAAAAAGAGGTAAAAGAGGAGCCTCGTCCTTTGAAAATCGGTTACATGACAGATATGGGAGGCGACGTTCCCTTTGATCCCGAAGTGTCACAGGCAGTCGAAGCAACGGCGCGTTTATGTGAGAAACTGGGTCATCACGTTGAACGCGCAGCCCCTTCCTATGATCATTGGCCGTTTTACCAGGCGTTTGAAACCATTTGGGCAGTGGGTGGTGCTTTGAGCGTCGAGGAAGCTTGCAAGCTGAACGACCAGGCCATTACTCGCGATAACATGGAGCTGTTGCTATATAGCTTGTATGAAAAGGGGCCGCGCATTTCGTCTTTGGAATACGAAAAAGCTCGGCAATTTCTGGCTCAGCAAACGGAGTCCATCGCAGCGTTTTATGAGGATTTCGATGTATGGCTGACACCTACGCTTGCGCAGCTGCCGATTGAGCTGGGCCGCTACGACACGACGCGAAAACATGCAGATGAAATTATGGCGATTTCCGATATGTATTGCCCTCATACGCCGATTGCGAATGTCACGGGCCAGCCTGCGATGAGTGTGCCGCTTCATTGGAGTAAGGATAATCTGCCGATCGGTTCTCATTTCATGGGCCGATTCGGGGATGAAGCCACCTTGTTTCAGCTCGCGGCACAATTAGAACGGGCTCAACCCTGGTGGGGGAAATACGCCGAAATTCAATAATAAATGAACAACCCTTCCTATACACTGATGGCGATAAAGCTCCTCTACGAATCTATCAACCTTGAAAGAGGCTGGACAAAACTGTTTAAATGAAGGCGTTCCATGACCGCTCCGTCAAAACACTCCGCTTTCCACGGGCACTTCCTCAGAAAGCAAAGACCGCTTTCCTGCGGGATCTTCGGCTCGCGCTGTTCCCGTAGGAGTCTACGTGTTTTGACTACGCTCATGATCAGCTTTGATTTTATATACGTTTCCAATGTTAGCTTAACAACAACTCTCATTTACTTATGCTCAAACCCCTTCATATTGTTATGTATTTTCCCGTTATAAAATCATTTATTAAAAAGTCCAAACTCATTTAATGAGGCTGCCCCATCCCTGATACGGCGATTGCTGTATAAAGTACGAAAGCTACAGCTAATGCAAGAACAAGCGAAGCACCTGCCATCCACCTTCCGATTCCTTTACTGACGAAGATAGCAATCAAGGCGGTTAAAGCGGCTATGGCTAAAAGAGTAAACATGGTCGTAGCTGGAGAGGTGATATAATCGCTTACTGTATTGCTGTCGAGAATCGAGCGAAACAATAGCAAAGCTGCTCCGTTGATTAGGAGTGATACCCAGCTAAGCCAGGTTGTTTTAAGCGAAAATATATTCTCATAGGCAGAGGGTTTGGAATCACGCATATGATTACCTCCTTTTTAGCTTATTTTACCATAAAAAACCGTTGCCTTTTCTCAAGACAACGGTTTTTATATTCTAACGACCTATTATTCAGCGCGTACATATTCAATTAAAGATACATGCCTACACCAGGTCCGAATGGGATGCCTAGGAAGGCAAAGAGCAGAAGCAGCACGATCCATACGCTCAGGAACGTGATACTGTACGGCAACATGAGCGCAATCAGGGTCCCCAGCCCGGCTTTTTTATCATATTCCCGCATAAAGGCAAGCACGATAATGATATACGGGTTCATCGGCGTGATGATGTTCGTCGATGAATCGGCAATCCGGTAAGCTGCCTGGATAAATGCGGGGTGGTAATCCAGCAAATAGAACATTTTAATGAATATCGGTGCTTCCAGAGCCCATTGTGCTGAACCACTGAACACAAGCAAGTTCATCAGAGCGGTCAGGAGCACAAAGCCGAGAATGACGGAAATGCCTGTCATGTTCATGGATTGCAGGAAACTGGCTCCGCTGACGGCAATCCACGTTCCGATGTTCGTCCAGTCAAAGTAGGCAATAAATTGTGCGGCTGCGAAAATCAGGACGATGAAACCGGACATGTCTTTCATCGCTTCACCCATAAACGTGGAAATGTCTTTCGTTCCTTCGATTTTCTTAACCGTCACACCGTAAGCAACACCTACTGTAATGAACAATAAGAGGATGATCGGCACGATGCCATCCAAGAATGGGGAAGGGATGATGCCGCCCTCGTCATTACGAAGCGGTGAGCCTGGGACGAATAGAGCTACCATTAATATTGCGATATAGCCTAGACCCGCCAATGTGGCGTTACGAAGCCCGCGTTTTTCAAGCGGTGTGGAATGTTCAAGTTCCTTGTTCATGTCGCCTTCGTATTTGCCCAGGCGCGGTTCGATGATTTTTTCAGTTACAAGCGCACCTGCAATGGATAAGACAAACACGGACACAATCATAAAGTACCAGTTATCCACGGGCGTAACGACCACGTCTGAATCAAGGCTTTCCATGACCTCTGTTGAAATACCAGAGAGCAGGGCATCTGTTCCGGCAATGATGATGTTAGCGGTGAAACCAGATCCTACACCAGCAAAACCGGCAGCCAGTCCAGCAAGCGGGTGACGGCCTACTGTATAGAAGACCATCGCTGCTAGCGGCGGTACAATAACAAAGGCCGCATCTGAAGCAAGGTTACCCAGAATCCCGGTGAAAATGACTGCATACGTGACGAGTGAAGCCGGTGCTTTTAAAATCGTGCTTTTTATCGCTGTTTCCAGCAAACCGACTTTTTCGGCAAGTCCGATACCTAGCATCATGGCCAATACAAGTCCGAGGGGTTTAAAGCCGGTGAAATTCTCGAGCATCGAGGTCAGGATATATTCCAGTCCTTCACCAGAGATCAAACTTTTGATCGGTACTTCTTCACCTGATCCCGGTTGGACCACTGTTGTGCCAAACAGCGAGACAAACCATGAAAATAAGATAATAAACAATGCAAGATATACGAATAACATAAACGGATCGGGCAGCTTGTTTCCTGCGCGCTCAATCCCGTTGAGGAAGCGTGACATTCCTTTCTTCTCTTTGGCTTTGGTTGCCATCCATCTCACCCTTTCATGCTGATTATGGAATATTTCCTAAAATATTCCGAAATTATGAATGATTAATCAAAGTTAACCGTCGTCTTTTTTATTTATCTCTCTAATTTTGTAAAGCTATATACTTTGCGCGGACGCCCGCGTTCACCAGATTGGGCTTCACCGCATTGTTCGATCACACCTACTTTTTCCATTTCGGTTAAAATGCGTCGGCCGTTTCGTTCCGTGCTGTGTAACCAGCGGGATACATCCTGGGAACTGAATTGGTCACGGTGATATTGAGCCGCGTAGGACATGATTTTGGATACAACGCCCGGGCTGACAGCAGCGTGTTTGATGCGATCTTTCCAAGCACTGCCGGTCTCGATGGTGTGATACGAGATGGTGTCTGCTTGTTTATGCTTCAACGTAATGGTCTGGTCCTCATCGACAATCAGAAGTTTCGGTTTCTCTTCGTCTTTGACGTGTCGGAATCCGTGCCGGACATTCTGTTCTGCTTGCGATACGGTTTCTCCGAAGCCGATTGATATATTGGTGTGATGATTGGCTTGTAATTCAATTTCTTCCGTTAATCGGAATAAATCATTCTCTGATTCCTGGCTCATTTCCCCCCGGGTGGTGAAAATGAAATATAACCCATCGCCTAACTGCATGAGGGAGCCATTTGTTTTCTCCGCTACCTGAAGGAGGAACCGTTTCAGATCAAGTTCCTGATGTTTCATTTTAAAGGAATAGTGCATTTCCTCATGTTGGTCAAGGTCAAACCGCACCCGACAGCCGATAATGGCCACCTGAGAATTTCTGAACCGATTCGATTGGGCCCGTTCTTCCAAGTATTGAATCATCATCCGAATCGACAAGTAGGAAGGGGTGACCCGGTAAACCGGAACGTTAAGTTCTTGCAGGCGGTAATAGACGGCTTTGATCGACGTAATGACCACTTCCACTTTCCCTTGCTCATAGAGGCTGCGGTGAAAATCGATCAACTCATTTATTTGATGGGAGCCGGCAAATGGATGGTTATAGTGTTGTAAGGCCTGTAAGTCATAGTAAGATAAGACTTTTTCGATTTCTTCATTTGAAATCGTGTCGATGCCGACTTTTGTGAACACGGTCTGACTATTCAGTTGAGCTTCAAGCAGAACGCCGAAGAAGCTGGAGCCGTGTAAAGGCGGATAACTGCCTTCTTCCGGTGTGATCAAATTCTGCTCGAGGGCAAAGGTATAATTCAATACCCCGGAAAAAAACCATTGATCCACGTCATATCGGTGTTCAGTCAAGATATCTGTGACGTCCTCTAAAGCATGGTACGTGTAGGGGACGAATTCGATATGGGAAAATTCATTCGTTACATACATGATGCGGTCAACTGAGTCTGGCGGACCAATCACTCCGATGTGTGCTTTCACTGTCATCACCTGTCTCTATTTTTAAATAGTGCGCAATCGTTTGAGTACCTTTTTCGATATCCTCTAATGTGGCATATTCTTTAGGGTGATGGCTGATTCCTTCTTTACATGGAATGAAAAGCAGCCCCGATGGAAAACGCGTTGCCATATTCATGACATCATGACCGGCACCGCTGTCCATTTCCAGAGGTTGATAGCCGAGATGCTGACAAGCGGTCATCAGCTTTTCGCGCACATCTTCTGAAAGGAACACGGAATCATTGTCGACTAAGGTGTCCACGGTGATCGTCACGTCACGCTTTTCTTCCAGTTTGCGGCAAAAGGCCTTGATGGTTTCAGCCAGTTTGCGTTTAGCCTCATCATCTACGCTCCGAATGTCAATGCCAAGCTCCACTTCGCCGGGAATGACGTTCATGGCATTCGGTTTTAGCTGTACAGTGCTGACCGTCGCGACCAGCGGAAGTTCGAGGTGTTGGTTCATGCTGCGTGCTTCTTCTTCAACAAATGGAATCACGGGAGCGATAGCTGCGAAAGCATCACGGCGGTTATCCATAGGGGTTGTCCCTGTGTGGTTTGCCATGCCAGAAGCTTTAATGGTCAATCGCGTCGGGCATGCAACCCCTCTGACGACACCGATATCTGAGCCGCTTGTTTCAATCTGTGTGCCTTGCTCGATGTGCAATTCCAGGAAGCTTTCCAAACGGTCAGGAGAAAGGTCAGCGTTCTCGATTATCTCCCAGTCCAGTCCGAAAGCTTCTACCGACGCTTGAATCGACATGCCCTCAGCATCTTTCACATCGGCTAGATCATGTTTATCAAGCCAGCCGGTAAGTGCTTTGCTGCCGATTGTCGAAACACCATAACGCGCTGATTCTTCGGAAGCGAAGCATATGATGGCAATGTTTTTCTTAGGTGTAAACCCTTCTGTTTTTAACACGTTAACAGCTGCCAGCCCACTAAGGACGCCCGCTACACCATCATAGCCGCCGCCGGAATGGACGGTGTCCAGGTGCGAGCCCACCGCAACTGTCGGAGCACTGGCATCAACAGTCCATAAAGCCCATTGATTGCCTGCTTCATCGGTGGAGACTTCCAGACCGAGTGATGTCGCGATGGTTTGAAACGCTTCATGAGCCTCTTTTTCTTCAGGCGTATAGCTCAATCTCGTAAAGCCCTGAGGCTGATCCATCGTATCCGTCACGTTTAATTGCAGCAGCTTGTCCTCGAGCCATGCTTTTATATCACTCATGTTATAACCCCCCTTTCAAAAGATGAATGTAGGCGGTCAAGGCGACCGGAATAACAGCTTCATTAAAATCAAAAGAAGGGTGGTGATGGCCAAAAGGAAGGTCGGTGCCAAACAACATATACGTTGCGGTTCCGCCTTGTTGCTGCACGGCATTGATCATGAAACTGGCATCTTCCGACCCGGAAACATCCGCCTCTTTAAGCACGTGTTTGACATAGTGGCTGGCGTCGGCGAGTCCTGCCAGCTGCTCATAGACGACTGGACTGCAGGCGATCCCTTCTGATTTTCCGGCAAAATTGATCGCGCAGTTGACCCCGTGCAAGTCAGCTGATGCATGCAGGATGCGCTTTGCTTCGGTTAAAACATAATCACTGATTGCTTCCGTTTCCCCGCGGGCTTCGAGTTCCAAATACCCATGGTCTGAAATAATGTTCCGTGCGTTCCCGGCCTCGAGTTTACCGACATTAATGCGGCTCACGCCCTGGCTATGGCGGGGGATGGTGTAGAGCTGTGTCGTCGCGGTTGCAGCGGCCAGCAATGCATTGCGCCCGGCTTCGGGCTTCATCCCTGCATGGGCGGCCACACCGGTAAAGGTGGCATCCAATTTCGAGGAGGCCAGAAACCCTGAGGCGGCAGCAGCCACTGTACCTATTTCCATCGGATTGATGCCGATATGACCGGTGTAAAAGGCGTCCGCATCTTGCAGCCATCCTTTATCCGTCATCGATTTAGCCCCGCGTCCTCCTTCTTCAGCAGGCTGGAACAACAACGTGAACCGACCGGTAAGCTGGCGCGCATGATGAGCGATGTAATAAGCGAGCCCGAGGCCGAGGGTCGTATGCCCGTCGTGTCCGCATGCATGCATGACGCCATCGTTCGTGGACGTGAAGCCTTGATCGTACGGATGATGACCCGCTTCGTTGGTTTCCTGAATCGGTAACGCGTCGATATCAAATCGGAAAGCGATATGATCACCAGGGGAACCTGTGTCCCAAACTGCTGCCAAACCCGTATGACCGCCTTGCATACGCTGCAGCCACGATGCTTCTACGCCCCAGCGCCGTGCTTCCTCCTCGTGTGCCTCAAGGTCAGCTTGATCAGGAACGCCGAAGCGGGCATCACTTACGATGGCATCTTGACCGATATGAACCGTGAAGCCTAACGCTTCCAATTCTTTACCGATTCGATAGGTCGTCACATACTCCATGAAGCCGAGTTCAGGATAGCGATGCAGCGATCGGCGCCATTCAATGAGCTTGGGGAGGATCGTCTCAACGTATGTTTCTGCTTCAGTCATCGTCTCCCCCCTTAGCTAACTGATCTAATGCGTCCAAGGCCAACTTCGCAAACAAGGCGCTCCCTTTTGGCAAAGCTGCTTCATTCAGCTTGAAACCAGGGTCATGAAGGCCCATTTGCTCATCCTTGTCCTCAATTTGAGTGCCGAGCCAAATGAAGGCGCCGGGATAATGTTCTAAAAAGCGGGCAAAATCTTCGCCAGCCAGGGCCGGGTCCACCTCTGGTGTGGATGCTTCCCCAAACAGTTCCTCTGCGGAATGTCGAGCGTTTTCGGCCCATTCCGGCGAATTGACAGTAGCAGGGTAGCCGTCGAGATACTCGATCTCCACCTCACCTTCAAAGGCTGCTGCTGTTTGCTCGACGAGCGTGTAAAACCGTTCCTTCACTCTCGATTTCACTTCTTGCTTGTACGTGCGAACAGTCCCTTCCAGGACGACCTGGTCAGCAATGACATTGTAGCGGTATCCACCGTGGATCGTGCCGACTGTCACTACAGCTGAATCGAGCGGATTGACATTCCGGCTCACAATTGTCTGCAAACTTGTGAGAATATGGCTGCTGATCATGATGGCGTCATTTCCTTGTTGCGGCATGCTCGCGTGACCGCCTTTTCCTTTAATGGTAATCGTAAACCGGTCTGACGCTCCCATCATCTCATGGTCTCTGATACCGATTTCACCAACAGGTAAAGAAGGCCAGACATGTTGAGCATAAATGACATCCGGAACGTATTCCGAAAATACGCCATCATCCATCATAGCCTGGGCACCCCCGACTGGCGCATCTTCTTCAGCGGGTTGAAACACGAGCAAGACCGTCCCCTGAATATAGTCGCGCATGTGCTGTAAGGTATAGCCCGCACCGAGCAACATGGCCGTATGAGCATCATGACCGCACGCATGCATTTTGCCATCATGTTGCGAAGCGAAAGAATGGTCCGTCTGTTCCTGGATCGGCAACGCGTCCATATCGGCACGCAAAGCGACCGTTTTTCCGGAATACTTGCCGTTAATGATCCCAAGCACTCCTGTCCCAGCAAAACCTGTCTGGACAGAAATGCCGTATTCAGCCAGCTTCTCCTGCACAAAGCGCGATGTCTCTGTTTCTTCACGACTCAGCTCAGGATGCTGGTGGAGATATCGTCTATTCTCTATAATCTCCTGTTCAATATGGTTGATGTGCTGTTCAATGGTTTGGTTCATGGTAGTGCACTCCTTCTATATTTAAGGAAATATTCCTTAAACATTCCGTTAATGGACAGTATAACAAAAAATAATTAAAAGTCATCCTATATTAGCGAATTTTTTGAAAATTTGTAGTTGGCAATTTGCTCCACCTGATAGGGGAGGGGCAGGGGGTCGGTTTGAATGTCGGCTTATGCGTGAGAATTGAAATTTATGCGTGAAAATCCAAATTTATGAGCGAAAAGCGGTACTTTATGCGGCGAAATTCACATTTATGCGCGAAAACCTCCCCTTTATGCGGAAGCGGGTTCTATCTCATAGGTTTGCGCAGACATGTAACAGGCTTGCCTTTCACTTCAGCCTCACGATAGGCTTCAAATCCCAGTTCATCCCAAAACAAGCGACCGTTCTTATTTTCTGTCAGTACGGCCAGTCTGAGCTCCTCTGCAGCATACGTCGCTTTGACAAAATCCTCAAACTCCATATAAATCTCCCTGCCATACCCTTTCCCTTGTTCGGCTGCGTGAACGATAAGAAGGCCGAGCCACACTCGGTGATCGACGGGATGCTCAGGGCAGTAATCCAGCAACGCGATAATCCGGTCGTCCTTGCTGATCAGGTAGCGTTTTCCGCCTAATGCCTCGTTCTCTTCAAATTCCTCAACGATGTCATTGTAGTCGAGCGTCTCTTTGTCTTTTGCCATTTGATTGTAGGCGGGGTGAGAATTCATAATGTCTTGTTCCGTGTCCGCCCATTCGAGAGTATTCGTTATCCATTTCATTGTCCTAAGCCCCCCTGGTCACTATTAGTCTATCGAATAATAGTGGCAGCGGCTAGTAATGATGGAAACATTTTCGTAATGATAGAGGCTTGATTGTATGATAGGTTGAAAGAGATTTATTTCTTAAGGAGGATTTAGATGCACGTTAAGAAATTTTTCGCGACAGTCATCATGGCTGCCGCAGTATTTGTGTTAACGGTAAAGGTAGATGCCGCAAGCGCCCAGACCCATACGGTGCAAAAGGGTGACACGTTATATAAAATCGGCTTACACCACGGTGTATCCGTCGCTCAGTTGAAGGCCGTAAACAATAAAAACGGCTCGCTGATTATGCCAGGCGAGCAGCTCACGATTCCCTCAGCGCCTACTAATGCGGAAAAAAACTTAGTTGCCCGGTTAGTGGAAGCTGAGGCAAAGGGTGAGAGCTATGCTGGAAAAGTAGCTGTGGCGACCGTGGTCTTCAACCGCGTCGAAAGCGATGATTTTCCAGACAGCATCCACGGGGTCATCTATGACGGCCGGCAGTTTTCCCCCGTCTTGAACGGGACGATCAACCAGCCCGCCAGTCAAGCCTCCAAAGATGCAGTAGAAGAAGCCATCGCTTATCAAGGGATGGACAACGGTTCATTATTCTTCTACAATCCGGATAAAGTCAGTAACGCTTATCTGAGCGGCAAAGAAGTAACTGTAGTTATCGGCAATCATAGGTTTGCCCGGTAATATAAGACGTGTCAATAGAGCATTGAATGGCTGAGTTATTCAATGCTCTATTTTTTGGCAATTTATTCAATGAAAAACACAAAAAGCCGAACTGATTTCAGTGAAACCGTTCGGCTTTTTCTCCCAGTCCCTTATTAAGGCTTGAGCACAACTTTAATATTGTTATCGGACTTTTTATCGAAAATATCATAAGCCTGTGGAGCGTCTTCTAAGTTCATCTTGTGGGTGATGATATCGGTCGGATCGAATTCGTTATTCTCAATCATGCTGTAAAGTTTCGGCATGAGATGAATAACAGGAGCCTGTCCCATTGTGAGACCGACGTTACGGCCGAATAAATCGCCTAATGGAAAATTGTCAGGAGACATGCCATAGACGCCGGTCAATTGGATCTTGCCGAATTTACGGACAGCATTGGATGCTGTGATGATCGGGCTGATATTTTGTTCCGATTCCGGACCGTGATCTTTCGAAGCCACGGTACCGTCCATGCCGACACAATCGATGACGACATCCGCGCCACCTTTAGTCGACTCGTGAAGGAAACCGCCAATTTCGTCGTGTTCCTTGAAATTGTAAGTCTCTACCTTATTCGTATCGCGGGCGTGCTGGAGGCGGTGAGGAACATGATCGACCGCTATGACACGTTCGGCGCCTTTTTTCCAGGCGAACTTCTGTGCCATTAAGCCGATTGGTCCTGCACCCAGGATGACCACGGTATCGCCCTGGGATACGCCGCTGTTTTCGACGCTCCAATAAGCGGTCGGTACCACATCGGATAGGAATAAGACACTTTCATCATCGAGCTCGCTATTTTCCGGAACGACGAAGGAAGTAAAATCGGCGTAAGGGACGCGTAAGTACTCGGCCTGACCGCCTGGATAATTACCGAACTGCTTGGAGTAGCCGAACAACGACCCATTATCAGCGTGCGGGTTGGAATAATCGCACTGGCTTTCCATTTGATTTTTGCAGTAGTGACATTCACCGCAGCCTACGTTAAAGGGAATGACGACGCGGTCGCCTTTTTTTACTTGCTTAACATCCGGCCCGACTTCTTCAACGATGCCCATAGGCTCGTGGCCGATGATGTAGTCTTCGGCCATCGGGATACCGTTCTTATACAAATGTAAGTCTGAGCCACATATACCCGTAGAAGTGATCCGCACGATCATATCGTCGCCTGTTTCAATTTTAGGGGCAGGCACGTCTTTCACTGCGACGTGATCTCTCCCTTGATACGTAAGTGCTTGCATGGAATAACACACCTTTCGAGTTTAATAGTCGCTGTTTATTTTTCTAATATACTATTCAAGGCGTGTTCAAACCTACAAGGTGTTCAATTGATAGAAATTACCTATTCGTTCTATCTGCCTGGAGTCTATGCATATGAAAACGCAGAAACGGGAAAGGTGGTTTAGGAGTCAAAAGTGAAGGAGGTTCGGACATGCTGTACATTTTCGCTATTTTACTGCCGCCACTCGCCGTGTTATTTACGGGGAAGCCTTTGAAGGCGCTCGTGAATTTTTTCCTTACCCTGCTATTTTACGTGCCCGGCGCTGTTCATGCTGCGGTGGTCGTGAAAGAGCACTATGATGGGAAAAAGGGTCGTTATAGATAAAATTAAAAAATCGAGTATCACCCTCGACGGTTGATACTCGATTTTTTTGATGGATGTCCTCAAGCCATACGCTCAGCATCACTTAAAAGCTGAGCTTAGTTTCGTGCGATTGTGCCAGGTAGCAATTAATTGAACGACTTACGATTTAGGAAGCGAAAGTTTAATGAATTTTCGTTTGCCTACTTGTACGACGAGGCCGTTCGTGGCAGTCACCATTAAGGAAGGGTCATGCACTTTTTCCTGATCTATCCGGACGCCGCCATTCAACACCATACGTCTCGCTTCACTTTTGGAGGGGAGCATGTCTAACGCTTTAATTAAATCAACGATGGAAAGGGAATCGGGTCCTTCCCACACAACTTCCGGAATTTCTGTCGGCATATTGTTTTTTTGGAAAACAGTGGCGAAATGCTTGCTGGCTTCTTGGGCGGTGCTGTCGTCATAAAGCATCTCAACAAAGGAATAGGCAAGTCGCGCTTTCGCATCGCGCGGATGCAGCGTTTGATCGTTCAACTGTTGTTTGATCGCGCTTACTTCCTTGATGGTCAGGTTGGAAGCCAGTTCAAAATATTTCACCATAAGTTTATCGGGAATCGACATCGTTTTGCCGTAAATCTCATTCGGGTGTTCGCTAATACCGATATAGTTGTTTTTAGACTTCGACATTTTCTCCACGCCATCTAATCCTTCGATTAAAGGGAGCAGCAGCACGACCTGTTTTTCGATTCCAAATCGTTCCTGTACGTGTCTGCCGAATAACACGTTGAAATGCTGGTCGGTTCCCCCGAGTTCGATGTCGCTGGCTAATTGTGCGGAATCATAGCCCTGCATGATGGGATAGAAAAATTCATGGAGGTAGATCGGTTTTTCAGCTTCATATCGCTGGTGGAAATCATCCCGTTCTAACATGCGCGCGACGGTCACATGACTGGATAACCGAATCATTTCCGTTAAGTCCACTTGCGAAAGCCATTTTGAATTATAGTAAAGTTCAACTTTTTCCATATCGATGATCTTGCCGAATTGTTCAAAATACGTCTGGGCGTTGTGGCGCACTTCCTCGTCTGTTAAAGCTGTGCGTGCAGCCGATTTGCCTGTCGGGTCGCCGATTTTTCCAGTGAAATCACCAATAATGAGCTGAATGGTGTGACCGAGCGATTGGAATTGCTTCAACTTGTTCAAGACCACGGTATGGCCGATGTGAACATCTGGAGCGGTAGGATCAAGGCCAAGCTTCACCTTCAATGGTTCTTTCTCAGCCACTGATTTGGCGATTTTCTGCTTGAATTCAGCTTCCGGAATAATCTCGGTCACGCCGTAGGATAGGATCTGATACTGATGGTTCACCTCTTCAATCTGTTCTACTGAAAGTTGATTCAAAACATCCTCCACTTGCCCTTCCTCCTTTATATCAAAAATAAGACAAGGTGCGCCCCATATCCTGGGACGCACCTTGTCTGCACGCGTTACCACCCAAGTTAAAGAATGATCGACCATTCTCTCCCTCTTAGCAAGATAACGGATTGACCGTCTTTTACACATGTGTAAAAGAAGCTCCGAAACGTAATTCAGGCGCTGGTATGTGCCGATTTCCACCAACCATCGGCTCTCTTTTACAGGGAGCAGCACCTTACTTCATTTCTTCTCAGCGGTAATGATAATTGAAATCTATCTTATGTGTATCTGAATGGAAAGTCAATATGATTTCTGAAAAATTATAAATAAGACACTGTGATGATACTCTTGAGCCCTGTCAGAAGCTTAAATCAATTTCATTTATGTAAAAATTCTAAAAATTCATTTGATTTGCACGTTTTCTTTGTGATAGAATTCAATTCAATAAATCTTATATTTAAGGAATTGATTCTCGTTTATTGAGACAAAGGTAAATTATAGCAGAGGAGGAGTTTTTATGAAGAGGATTGTTATTGGAATAACGGGTGCCAGTGGTGTCATATATGGCATCAGGATGATTGAAGTATTAAATCATGTAGGCGTGGAGACCCATGTCGTTTTAAGTAACGCAGCAGTTCAAACTATGCGATTAGAAACATCGGATTATTCTGTAGATGATGTGTACCAAGTGGCTCATTCAGTCTATAAACAAAAAGATATTGGGGCTGCAATTTCGAGCGGTTCATTTAAGGTGGACGGGATGGTGATCGCCCCATGTTCAATGAAGACACTTTCTGGCATTGCTAACAGTTATGATGATCAATTAATTGTAAGGGCAGCTGATGTCCAATTAAAAGAACGGAGAAAACTTGTGCTTATGGTCCGCGAAACCCCTTTAAATCTCAGTCATTTGAATCATATGACTTTGATTACGCAAATGGGCGGAGTGATATTCCCGCCAGTTCCTTCTTTTTATCATCAGCCTGACACTATAGATGATATTGTTGATCAGACTGTCGGGAGAGTACTCGATCAATTTGATATAGAGGCAGACATTTTTAATCGTTGGGATGGAAGTCGGAAGAGACCAGCGAGCAAAACAGAAAAACGAGCTGAAAATGTTATTGGTCTCATGCACCAGTGATTTCGTGATGATGGGAGGAGGAAACGTTGAAGGCAGATAAAGTGATTAGCGGAAATCTCGTTCTAGAGGATCGGGTGGTCCGCGGTGAAGTAGGAATCAAAGACGGTGTTATTGTTGAAATCAAAGATAATGGTGATTCGATTCAAGCGAGAGAAAAGTTAGATTTTGGAGAGTGCTATGTTTTCCCGGGCTTTATTGATGTGCATGTCCATTGCTTCAGCAACCCAGATGAGGGGTTCACGAAAGTTTCGCGAGGGGCGGCTGTCGGAGGAATAACCAGTTTTCTTGATATGCCTTATGATTTGCCAAATCCGATAAATAACGTGGATGAGTTTCAATCAAAAAGGAGGCGTCTGGAACAAGAATCCCACGTGGATGGCGGATTGATTGCCACAATTAAAAAATCTGGAGGTTTGGATCAAATTCAACCCCTGGCAGAAGCAGGGGCAGCAGCATTTAAAATGTCGCTATTTGAGACTGATCCCTATCGGTTTCCAAGAATTCCGGATTACGAGATATATCGAGCTTTTCAATTAATTCGTGAAACTGGGCTTCGAGTTGGGTTTCATGCCGAAAATGACGATTTAATTTACCCTTTGATTGAAGAACATAAAAAAAATAATAATACCGAACCAGTCGCCCATTCTGATAGTCGCCCTCCTGTTACCGAGTCGAGTGCCGTATTAAAACTATTAGAATTTGCCTACTGGACTCGGGTCAAATTGCACATTTTCCACGTTACCCTGCCACGGTGCATTGATTACATTCAACAATTTAGGAAAGAAGGGGTCGATGTAACAGCAGAGACATGCTACCATTATTTACTTTTAGATATAGAGGACTTAAAAGAAAAAGGGCCGCTAGTCAAAGTTAACCCCCCTGTACGTTCCAAAGAGGATGTAGTTGGGTTATGGCACCGTCTGAAAACAGGGGAAATAGAATTTGTCACCTCTGACCATGCCCCTTGGCTGTATGATAAGAAACTGGAAGGGGAGGGGGATATATTTAAATCTCCTTCGGGTCTCCCAGGTATCGAAATACTCGCCCCCCTTCTGTACGATGCCGCTGTTGTTTCGGGAAAATTAACGCCTGTAGAATTTGGGAAAATCATGGCAACGAACCCAGCCCAAACATTTAACTTGCACAAGAAGGGTTCGATTGCGATTGGGAATGATGGAGATTTAACCGTCGTGAATCCGCATAAGACTCATAGGATTAATGCTCAAGCACTTCAGTCCATTGCTACCTGGACCCCCTTTGACCAACAACAGTTACAAGGGAAAATCGCAGCTACTTTTGTCCGGGGTCACTTGGTCTACGATGGAGAAAAGCTGACTGGTGTACCTGGAGATGGTAAGTTCATCCCGGGTTTGGCCTACAAAACTGAAAGAGAAATGATTAAATAAGAGGGTGAAGGAAAAATGACGCAAGACATGAGAGCAGCGTTAAACGCATTAGAGGAGGCTGGCCGAATAACGACAGTAAATGGCGAAGTTCAAGTCAAATATGAACTGCCTGCCGTGTTATCACAAATGGCAGATCGCTCAGCCGTGATATTTAGAAACGTCAAGGGATATTCGATGGCAGTCATCGGTAACCTCGTTGACCGAGAAAATTTTGCTCTGGCATGCGGAATCGAAAAGACACTCTCAGCTTCACTTAAGTATATTGATGACGCCACGAATAACCCGATTAAGCCGACAGTCGAGGACGAGGCACCTTGTCGTGAAATTGTGATTACAGATGGTATCGATATTATGAAAACATTGCCTGTTAACACCTTTTTTGAAAAGGAAGCCGGTCCATATATCAGTGCTGGAATGATTGTTGCAAAAGATCCTGAGACTGGGAAGCGGAATGTGTCGATCAATCGTTTGCTCATTTTAGACTCAGACTTAATGATGATCGGTATGTCTCCTAGCCATCACCTTCATCAGTTACTGGAAAAGGCTTTAAAACGAGGAGAAAGTTTAGGTGTTTCCATATCGATAGGCAATCATCCCGCTGTGTTAGTTGCCTCTAATGCTTATTTGAAATTAGGAGATGATGAATTTGAAATAGCGGGAGGTATGTTCAAAGAGCCTCTAAAACTTTCCCCAGGCGTTACTGTTGATGCAGAGGCACCTGCTGGATCAGAAATTGTAATTGAAGCTGAGTTCATTCCCGGCGAGTTGCATGAGGAAGGTCTTGTATCCGAATTTCACGGCTTATATGTCGATTATGGGAAAAGCCCGTTGCTGAAAGTTAAAGGAATTACTCACCGGAAAAACCCCTTATATCAAACGATTTTGCCTGGGCGAAATCATGAACATTTTATCATTGGAGCGATGGCGATTGAGACGACTACGTTTGAGCATGTTCGAACGGCGGTTCCCAGAGTCAAACATGTTTATGTCACTGAAGGGGGAATGGGAAGGGTTCACTGCGTGATTTCGTTATCCAATCCCAAGCCTGGGGAAGGCCAGAAGGCTGCATTTGCCGCGTTCGCCCATTGCAATCTGATTAAGCGCGTCATTGTCGTAGATGATGACATTCAAATAGATGACCCGGAAGATGTTGAATGGGCGGTTGCGGCCAGAATGAGAACCGAACGCGATATTATCACGATTCCAGGCGTAAGAGCTGATCGTGCTGAACCACTTGTTAAAGACGATAAAATAACGAAGACGATCATGATTGCACTAAAGGAATCAGAAGCTTTACCAAAGGCCGAAATACCTAAAACAATCAGAGAAAAAGTCAAGAACAACTGGGAGCACTATCAAATTAAGTAAAGAGGAGAGAGATGGAATGAAATTATCAAGGTGGTTAACGTTTTGTGGCTTGGGGATTATGTTGTTAGTAGCCGCAGGATGTTCAGGAGAAACATCGTCCGAATCCGCCGGAGGGAGTAATTACCCGAACAAATCGATTAATTTAATTGTTCCTTTTCCATCAGGGGATGGCACTGATCTTGTGTCACGGGCATTCGCCAAGTATGCGGAAGAAGAGTTAGGACAACCAGTCGTTGTCAACAATAAGCCGGGCGGAGGAGGCAGTATTGGTCATGCTGAAGCCTCCAAACAGAAAGCTGACGGATACAACATGCTGACCGGCTCTTCTGGTGCCATGACAATCAAACCTTATGCTGGTGACGTGCCGTATAGCTATGAGGACTTTACACCAGTTGGACAAATGGTTGAAGTCCCAATCGTTATCGCGGTAAATGAATCATCAGAGTTTGAGTCATTAAATGCCTTAGTGAAACATGCTAAAGAGAATCCGGGTGAGGTCACATATTCGACACCAGCGGCAGGATCGTCTCAGCACGTTTTAATGGAGCACTTTGCTTCTCAAAATGATCTTGAACTGAAACACGTGCCAGGAGAGGGGGGTAATGGAGCTGTGTCGTCCGTTATGGGTGGACACGTTGATGTTGTTGCAGTCGGTGCACCTCCAATTGCAGGAAAGGATGTCAAAAAGTTGGCTGTAACGACTGAGGAGAGGTCAGAGTTCATGCCAGAAGTACCAACCTTTAAGGAACAAGATTTCGAAATCGATTCGTCACTTTGGTTTGGGCTGTTTGTTCCGAGTGGTACTCCTGAAGACATAGTCGCTCAGTTAGAAGAATCACTAAAAAAAGCGAGTGAAGATTCTGATGTTAAAGAGGAATGGAAGAATCTCAACTTAAGCCCTGCTTATTTAAATTCGGAAGATTTTCAAAAGAAAATAGAAAACATTGCAAATGAAAATAAGCAGATTGTTAAAGAGATCGGACTTACTAAATAAATTCTTATTCGTTGCAAAAGGATGGAGGTGTGGAATTTGAAAAATCAGGATGTCATTGTAGGAGCATTATCATTGGTATTAGCGGTACTGGGCATGGTGGCGTCATCCTCTCTTCCCACACAGGGGACAAGCAATGTCTCGGCAGGCTTTTATCCCCTGCTTTTGTTTATCCTGTTGGGTTTATGTTCGCTTGGAATTTTATGGAGAGGATTTAAAAAAGTAGAAAGGAACGTTTTTCCTTCATTTAAATGGACGAGAATTATTCCGTTCATTCTGCTGATTATCTTTTATGCGTTTTCCCTCAATTGGGCAGGTTTTTTAATTTCAACCCTCATCTTTATGGTGACTGCCATGAGAATACTTGGAGAGCATAAGCTTTGGAAGTTAGCGGGCATACCTCTTCTGAGTACATTTGCAATTTATATTACGTTTGTTCATCTATTTCAAATTACACTTCCATCCTAAAAGGGGATTGAAACTAATGGCTAATTTAGAACAGCTGATTTCTGCTCTGGCAACTGTAGCAACTCCGTTGACGATCGCCTGGATCTTCTTAGGAGTCGTAATTGGGATATTATTTGGTGCCGCACCAGGACTTACAGCAACGACGGGGGTAGCAATATTCACTCCAGTCACCTTTTATCTTCCGTTCCAAGTTTCGATGGCGTTGCTGCTTGGAATATTTGCAGGCGGATTTTACGCTGGCAGTATTCCAGCCATATTAATAAAAACGCCGGGTGCGCCAGGTAATGCAGCTACAATATTAGATGGTTACCCAATGGCCCAGAGTGGTAAACCTGGTCAAGCATTAGGTTATTCAGTCATTGCCTCTTGGTTTGGCGGAACTTTATCAGCCTTCATCTTAATGTTGCTTGCACCTACGGTTGGTGCTTTTACATTGAAGTTCGGTCCCCCGGAATACTTTGCTTTAGGCATTCTAGGGTTAGCTTGTGTCGCTGGTGTCAGTGAAGGCTCTTTGTTAAAAGGAGCAGCTGGGGCGCTGTTCGGTATGATCCTCGCTACAATTGGAATGGATCCAATCGCTGGACTTTCCAGATTTACGTTCGGCAGCACCTATTTAATGGGAGGCGTGGCTTTAATTCCCGCTTTGATTGGTTTGTTTGCTGTAAGTGAAGTTCTCAGTAAAACCGAAATTGTATCTGAAGGATTTGGGAAGCTTGGGAAGGTGAAAAATGTGCTGCCAAAATTTAAAGAATTTTGGATATATAAATGGACGATGTTGAAAGGCGCCCTGATGGGTTCATTTATTGGGGCGCTGCCTGGTACAGGACCTACCATTGCTTCCTGGATCAGTTATAATGAGGCTAAGAGAGCTTCTAAGCAATCTGACAAGTTCGGCAAGGGGAGTGAAGAAGGGATTATCGCCAGTGAAAGTGCCAACAATGCGGTGACGGGAGGCGCTTTACTCCCTTTACTGACGTTAGGGATCCCCGGAGACACGGTGACGGCAGTTCTGCTTGGAGCCCTCATGATTAAAGGTGTGACACCAGGGCCAACGCTGATAACAGATAATTATAGTCTTGTTGCTGAGATACTATGGATCCTCGTTATTGCAAACGTCTTTTTATTAATCGTAGGGATTCTAGGCAGTAAGCTTTTCCCAAAACTACTAAAGACTCCTATGCCCATCATGCTTCCTCTTATCATCGTGATGTGCGTCACGGGAGGCTACGCTGTTAATAATTCTGTATTTGATGTCAAAGTTATCATGTTTTTAGGGGTATTAGGATTCTTTTTCATGAAATTCGGCTTCCCTATCCCGCCGATTGTTTTAGGGTTAGTGCTTGGTCCTATCATTGAGAAGAATTTGATAGGCAGCCTAGTCACTTCTGACATGAATCCTCTCATTTTTGTGACAAGACCGATTAGTGGAACCATTTTAGCTCTTACTGTGTTGTTTGTCTACTTTATTACCAAACAAGGAAAAAGTAATTCTGATGCAGGAGCGTCATAATCAATACACGATAAAAAAGGTGATTAAGATGGCAGGAGATGCAAATCGCACATTGGAGAGAGGGTTAGATATCCTCTTTCAATTTACAGAAGATAATCCCGTATTAACCGTTAAGGAAATTACACAACAGATCGGTCTTCCTAGAAGTACAGTGTATCGGTTGCTGGAGACGTTAAAAGCGAAAAGCTTAATCCAAGAATATGGTTCCGGTCAGTATAAGCTAGGTTTAAGTATTCTACAGTTAGCCAAAGTCTCGATGTCGAGTATGGATTTTCTGAATTTAGCCACTCCCATAATGAAAGAACTTTCCCGAGAAACAGGAGAAACAGTTATCTTATCAGGGATTGTCGGAAAGCAAACGATTTGTTTTGACCGCGTGGAAAGCTCAAAGACGATTAAGCTCACCTTTGAAAGAGGCAAGGTTCAGTCACTTCATGCAGGTGCTTCCGCCAAAATATTACTCTCTTATATGGAAGAGGAAATTCAGGAAAATATTCTAGATGATTTTTTAGAAAGTGGGTTAATCGACTCCAAACAAACATTCAAAGAACAGCTAAAACATGTTAAGAAATCAGGCTATGTCACGAGCTTTGAAGAAATTGACCAAGAAGCATGGGCTGTTGCTGCGCCTATCTTTGGCTCAAGAGGGCATATTCTGGCAGGTCTGACAGTTGCTGGACCACAATTTCGGTTAGATGAAGCCAAAAAACAGGCCATATTAGAAGATTTGTTAAGCTACGCTCGCGACTTGAACGAAAGAGTTGAAATTTCAGAGATTAATGATGTTTAATCTACTTTGGAGGGTTAGAAAATGAAGGTAATCGACCTGAGTTTAACAGTGGACGAAGAGACGCAATTCCCTGGGTTTCCGAGAAGTAAAGTATATGGAAAAGCAGATTCAAAAAATGAAATAAGAAAGGTGGCTACGGTGGAGGAAAATAAAGCATCTTCGCATGAAGTGAAACTATGCACCCAACACTTCACGCATTATGACGCCCCTTCTCATTACTTTGTGAAAGGGCTAGATAATGATGAAGTGCCACTCGATTGGCTTGTTGGGGAAGCGGTCGTGTTTGATATGATGCATAAACAACCTGGGGAAGCAGTAACTGCTGAAGATTTAGAAAACTCGGGTGTAGAGATGAAGCCAGGCGATATCGTTGTCATTCGTACCGGTTGGACCGACAGAGCTTTCGGAACTTTTGAATTTTGGGACAAGATGATTTATCTCTCAACCGATGCAGCGGAGTGGTTGATGGAGCGCGGGATCAAATCCCTTGCTCAAGATTTTATGACATGCGATTCACCACTCCATCCGCCAAAAGGAAGGGAACACAGCAGTCCGGACTGGTCACCAAATCATCAAACTTTTCTAGGTAATGATGTCTGTTTAATTGAATGGTGCACAAACCTTGGAGCAATTCAAGAAGAACGCGTTTTATTTTCTTGTGCACCTACGAAACTTAAAGGAACAGAAGGTGCTCCGTGCCGGGTTTTTGCTATAGAAGGTCTCCTTTAATAGAAATTCATAGATTGAGAGGGCGAACCTGGTCCTCTCTTTTTATATGGGATCTTCCTTGTGTTGTTAGGGAGGATTTTTAAGCTGTCATCTCGAAAAAGGATGAGGTGCCGAACAGGCTATTAGGAGGTCTAACATGTTTAATCGTATAAAAGAAGTCTATCAGGATAGGCTGCTCCCATTCGTTTTCATACAACTTGTGATCATCATCGGTTTAGTGACGGCGATTATCATCAACGTCACTTCTGAGGAAACCTATTTTTCCTGGGTGCTCGGGCTGGTTGGCTTAAGCTTATTAGTCTCTGCGCTGGAAAAATATCTGCAACGTAAAGAGAAAACCAAATACGGGTTAGATCTGATTCTCGGGTTCATATTGGTATATGGAGCGTTTTTATGGTGAACGGGGCTTCAAGGATGCATTTGCCTGAAGAATTCAAACGGACGATCCGCGCAACACATCATACACAAGGAGAGGCATGGCTTGAGCGGTTTCCTGAGTTGATCCATTTTTGCGAGACCCGTTGGCCACTCAATATATTGCCTCCCTATGATTTATCATTTAACTATGTTGCCCCGGCTGAATGGCGCGGTGGGGAGCGTGTTGTTGTGAAATTATGCCAGCCTGATTCGCAATTCCGCGATGAAATTGACGCACTCGAGCACTCCAATCAGTCAGGGAAGGCGATGGTTACATTAATCGATTACGATCTGGAGCACGGTGTCCTCATACTTGAACATCTTCAGCCGGGGAGGATGCTGGCTGAAGAACAAGATGATGAGGCTGCTACGGTAATTGCAGCAAAGCTCCTGCGAAACCTTTGGACTGAGGTGCCTCATGATACAAACCTTCCTTCTACGGAGGGGCGAGAAGCCTCGTTAGCAGCCATCCTGAATCAGTATCCGCGTGGGTTGGGGCCTGTATCCCGCACGATGCTCGAGGAAGCGGCAGCTGTTTTTCAACAGATGAATAACACAATCAAAGCGCCCGTTCTTCTTCACGGCGACTTTCACCATTACAATGTCTTATGTGACCAAACTAGAGGATGGACGGTGATCGACCCGAAAGGTCTGACAGGTGAAAAGGAATACGATGTTATCCAATTTTTGATGAATTGTTTGCCTGAAGAAGGTTATGAAGAGGTCATGGAGCGACGCATTGAGCTGTTAACCAACACACTTAACCTGGATAAAGCCCGCCTATTGAAATGGGGGTTTTGCCATGCGGTGTTATCCACGTGTTGGATCCTAGAGGATGGGGGAGACCAGCATGGGGAGCCGTTTTTCAAGTGCATCGAAGTATTTAAGGGGTTGCACCAAAAAATGTTGGGGTAGGAGTCTTATACAAGCTTGCTTTTGAGCTTAAGAGGTAACGAGCAGTATGTCGAGAGGAGACCTGGAAGAACGCTCTCAGCTGCTGATTGGTTATGGTTGCGCTAAGCAACAGTCGATAATCTTCGAAGGTCTGAACGTGAGCGTCTTTCGATGAAAATGAGCAAGAGGAGCAAAACCACGCAGCGTAGAGGCGTTTCATCGGGATCGCAGCCCGGACAGCGCACGCCTTTGAGCAGGTCTGTTTCACAAAGCTGAAAGCGTTGCGGAATATCCGGGTTATATTCGGTATGATTATGGAGGCATGCCTCGCCCAACCGTTGGATGTGATCAGGTGTATAGCATGCTTTGACATACAAGCTGTTCAATTGGTCGATGACAAACGGAAGGTTATCCTCTCTGATGATGTGTTTCGTCCGGTGGTCAGGGACTGTTGATTTGATAACGCTCGACGGGTTACTGATCACGACATACGTAACAATGGGGTTATGAGGGAAAAGGTGGTTGGAGAGCCATTTGGCAAGGTTGATTTTCTGTTTCTGGACTTGAAGTATCGGATCGCGGAACCCGGTTTCTCCCTGGTTTGATTGCCGAATCGATTGTTTGAATTGGGAGTCAAAGACTAACGTGCCGACCATGTTTTTCACTTCGAGTATAAGCAAGTACGCGGGAGTGATCAAGAGGGTATCCATTTGAAAGAAATGGGGAGGGGGGGGAGTCTCAAGTCATGCAGGATGCTGTAGCGTGCTGAGTCGAGGCTTGCCAAAGGGTAATCCAGAGACTTCTCTCCATAATAGCCGGCCCGGTGATTCCGTAACATGGCCTCAACGTCTTCACGTCTCGGATGGGTTTGAGGAAGCCTTGCTAAGAGTGCTTCTAGTTTTTGGATAAGAACGGAGGTTTGGTGTTCTTTTAGAATCATGCATGCTCTCCTTTGCTTGTGATTGATACATATTTCGGCATGAGGGGAGAGGATTCCTGCTTTCTGCTGCGAAATGGGTTATGCGCCATTTTTGGAATTTTTGAGGCAAAAATGAGATTTATGAGCAAAAATTAAAATTTATGCGGCAAAACCGATGTTTTATGAGCAAAAATCAGAATTTATGTGGATCCAATCAAATAAGGAGGAAGACTATGGCTTTCGAACAGTTTGAAAACGAGATCGACGCCATCATGCGAGACAAGCAAATCCCTGGTATCGCAGTCGGCGTCAGCCGCCACGGCCAGCCGCTTTATACCAAAGGTTTTGGTTACCGGGATATTGAACGAGAGCTGCCTGTTGATGACCAGACGATATTCGGTACGGCTTCGATTACAAAATCGCTGACCGCTTCTGTGGTCCTGAGGTTAGAAGCAGAAGGGAAGCTGCGTTTAGATGATGCCGTTGTTCATCATGTGCCTGAACTTCGGTCGGTGGTGCCGAGCACTTTGAAGCTATTTCATCTGCTTTCTCATACCAGTGGTTTGGCGCCGATTGAACGAAAAGAATCACTCACACGGCTTGACAAACACATTGAGCATGTGAAGCGTGTAGAGAAAACGTGGCTGGGGGAGCCGGGTGATTATTTCAGTTATAGCAACGACATGTTTTTATTAGCTGGCTTAATCATCGAACGGGTGACGGGACAGTCATTTTATGCATATGTAACGGAAACCGTTATCGCCCCGTTAAACATGTCACGCTCCAGCTTTAATCTCGATACGGTAAGACGCTTCGATAATGTGAGTACGCCGTATGAAATCGAGGAGGGCCGGGTTAAGGCGTGTGATTGGCCGTCTTTAGGTAACTACGCGGTGGGAGGCGGTTTAAGGTCGAATGTCAGAGATATGCTCACGTATAGTCATGCGCTCCTGGCGAACCATGAAAAATTGGCCTTGCCTCGGATTCGGCTCCTCCAGGGTCAGGCATATGGCCATGGGGTAAATGTGCAGGCTTATCAGGATCGGTACACATTGATTGAACATAGCGGCGGGCAGCCGGGTGTGTCTTCCCACTTTGGGATGATCCCGGAGGTCGGGCTGACAGCTGTGGTGTTAGTAAACCGAAGCGGCATTCATGCAGCATCCATTTGGCTGAAGCTTGTAAATGAAGCGCTCGGTTTGCCGATAGAGGAGCAACGATTCACCTACCAACCGATTCCGTTAGCTCCATCTGATTTAGTTTGTTACACCGGCTGTTACACGGCTGGTGAAGGAGAACACATCACGATCGAAACGGAGCATCACCATTTGCGAGCGATTACGGCTGAGGAATCGTATCCGCTCTATCCTGTGGGAGGGGATGAATTTGTCGATGGTGAAGCGTATATCCCCATCAAATTTCACCGCCGATCGCATGAACGCCACCCGTGGGGCGTGTTGTTCGGGAGTCGTGTGTTGCTTAAAAATGACACATGAAAACCCGCTCTTCTAAGCTGAGAGCGGGTTTTCGGTTACGTGATCAATTGCAGGACGTAGCCACCGGCGACACCTATTATAACGATGGCCCATGCTGGAACTTTCCAGATATTCAGGAGTGCAAACAGGATGGCGGCTAAAGCAAAGTCACTTCCGCTTAAAATTGAACTCGTCAGGACCGGGTTGTAGAAAGCTGCCAGAAGAATCCCGACGACACTTGCGTTTACCCCCATCAAAACGCCCTGAAAAGCGGGGCGTGATCGCAGTTCATGAAGAAAGGGTAAAGCCGTTATGATGAGTAGAAACGACGGGAGGAATATGGCAATGGTGGCCACTAACGCTCCGCTGAGCCCCTGAATCATCGTTCCTAAATAACTGGAAAACGTGAATAGTGGTCCCGGCACGGCCTGAGCCATCCCATACCCGGCTAAAAATTCATCGGGGTTGAGCAAGCCGTTTGGCACGACTTCTCGTTCCAGCATCGGGAGAACGACATGGCCGCCGCCAAATACGAGGGATCCAACACGGAAAAAGGTATCAAAGATGTGCAGCAAAGCATGGTCATACCAACGCGCGAGCAAAGGAAGAATTGCTAATAGCGAGATTAATAGCGTTAGCGACAGGACGCCGGCTTTTTTGGATAGCGTGACAGCGAAAGGCTGAACGTTTGTTTCTGCCTTCTCGCCAAAAAGCTTCCAGCCTACTAATCCAGCTGCGATGATAATCATGATTTGCACCCAGGCGGAAGGGTAGAGCAGCATCACTAAGGCTCCTGCTAATGCAATGCCGATTCGCGTTTTATCAGGGGTCAATTTTTTTCCGAGCCCTATTAAGGCGTGCAAAACCACGGCGGCCGCTACAATTTTTAAACTATGAATGAACCCCGCATCACCGAGGGCGAACGATTGATAGAGCATGGCGAATAGAATAAGGATGACGACGGAGGGTAATGTGAAACCTAGCCACGACACGATGCCCCCTAGTATTCCGCCACGCAGCATGCCGATCGCGATACCGACCTGGCTGCTGGCAGGGCCGGGAAGAAATTGACACAACGCAATTATATCCGCGTACGTCTTGTCATCGAGCCATTGCTTTCGATCAATATATTCATCCTTGAAATAAGCGAGATGGGCAACAGGTCCCCCGAATGATGTTAACCCTAATTTAGTAGAAGCAGCCCAAATTTCCCGTAATGAACCGTTGGGTTTCGTCATGCTTGATCATCCTCCTGATCCAGGATTTCATCTGCCAGTTCTTTTACTTGACGTTTACCGGTTTCAAGCACGTCACGTCCTTCAGCAGTAATGGTGTAGTATTTGCGTAATTTCCCCTGAACCACGTGTTCCTCTTTTTTCAGCAGACCCCGTTCATGAAGCTGGTTCAAAGTGGGGTATAACGTGCCTGGGCTGATATTATAGCCATGAGAGGCCAGCTCCTCCATTAAGAAAGCACCATAGATGGGTTCAACGGAAGCATGATAGAGGATATGAATTTTGATTGATCCGAGGAAAAAATCCCGTAACATGAGTATCACCACACAATATCGAAAGTCGATATCAATATACGATATAACGATCTGTTTGTCAATTGCAGAACTCTAAGCAAATCGAGCAGTATGAACAAGGAACGTATAGTACAATGAAGTGAAATCAGTATAGCGTGAGGAGGGAAGAGTACGTGATGCCATACTCGCCCATATGAAATTCATTAAAATTATCGTTCAAATTGCCATGTTATATGGTTTTTATTTTTTAGGGGAACAATTCCAGCATGTGCTCAATCTGCCTATTCCGGGGAGTATTGTAGGGCTGTTAGTATTATTCGGTGCTCTGCTTGTTAAAGCGATCCCGGTTACATGGATCGAGGAAGGGGCGGGGACGTTACTGCACTATCTGACGTTGTTATTTGTGCCCGCTACGGTGGGAGTCATCAATTACTTGTATTTCTTCTCCGGCAAAAATATCGGCTTAGTCCTGATTGTCATGGTCAGTACGCTGATTACAATGCTGGCCTCAGGGACGGTCAGTCAAATATTCGCGAATAAAACAGGGATGCAAAGGGAGCGTTCATCATGATGGTCGCCGCTTTGGTTGGGGTCATGATGGTTGTCACGACATTAGCCGTTTTTCTTATAATGGCGCGTCTTTACCGGCGTTTCCCTTTACCATTTTTAATGCCTGCGTTAACGACTACGTTTCTTCTCGTGATCGGTCTGCTTGCGTTTAACATTTCTTACGACACATATATGATTGGCGGCCAATGGATCGATCATTTACTCGGCCCGGCCGTCGTGTCTTTAGCCTATCCGTTATACAGACAGCGCCACGTGTTGGCCCGGTACCTCGCCCCTATTTTGACTGGGGTGTTGGTCGGGTCAATGATTGGAATGGCAAGCGGCCTCTTATTCGCTAAGGTATTTGGTTTTAGTGAAGACCTGGTGTATGCGGTGTTACCGAAATCCGTCACCACCCCCGTCGCTATGCAAATCACTTCGCAATTTGGTGGAGCCCCGTCGCTGGCTGTGATCTTTGTCATGGTGGCCGGGTATAGTGGCGTCGTATTTGGGCCGTATCTTTTAAAAGCTGCGGGCCTTCATAGTTTCATAGGAAAAGGTATGGGCATGGGAGCAGCGTCGCATGCGATTGGAACCGCCAAAGCGTACGAGTTTGGGGAAGATGCTGCTTCGGTAAGCTCCATTGCCATGACCTTAAGTGCAATTTCAGGCTCTGTAATGGCGCCCTTTATCGTTTGGCTATTTTATTAAATATAAGAATGCGAAGCGTTAGAGCGATTGGAGGTTTTATAGAAATGCATCCGGGTTTGATCGAAATTGAACAGCACGAGAGGGAGTCGTGGTTGCCTTTGTTGTTATTGGCTGATGAAGATGAAGCGGTGGTGCGAAGCTATCTGCACGATGGGGATATGCATGCGGTTTATCTCGAAGGGGACCAGCTTGGGGTGGTACAGTGTACTTTTCCCGAACCACATCTCGTGGAATTGAAAAATATGGCCGTGACACCTGAAAGGCAAGGCCAGGGAGTTGGTAAGCAGATTATTGCTGCTGCCTGCCGGATTTATCAATCTAAAGGCTATCACCGTATGATCGTGGGCACTGCCAACTCCAGTATCGCTAATCTCATCTTTTATCAAAAGGCAGGGTTTCGTTTTTCGCATGTCAGACCGGACTTTTTCGCGGACTATGCTGAGGCGATCTATGAAAACGGGATTCGAGCTCTGGATATGGTGATGTTCTCAAAGACGTTATAATGGGTATGACATTCGTAAAGGAGGGAACGATCGGTATGAAACACGTTGTATTTTACGATGCTAAGTGTCCCTTATGTATGAATACAAAACGCGTTCTTAAGCCACTCGATTGGAAGAGCCGGATAGAATGGGTGCCGGTTCAGGAAGCAGACGTTGAAGATTATCCTTTTTTAAAAGGCCGCAATGTTTATGATGAAATTTACATGCAGGCGTCATCGGGTGTGGTGTATGTCGGATTCTATACGATTCGGCGCTTACTTTCTGCGTTGCCAGTGACTAGACCCGTCAGTCTCTTGTTACATCTGCCAGGAGCAGCTCTATTAGGTTCGCCTCTATATAAATGGGTGTCCCGTCATCGCTATGAATGGTTTGGGCGTTATGACTAATGAGCGAGACTGGACAAAACTGAATGAGATGCAAAATGCCGAACGATCTTATCGATCAGTTCGGCATTTTTTCTTATGGTGATCGATATCAATGGGTGTACCATTGGTAAAGTTTCTTCGGACGGCCGATGCGCTGATGGCTGACAACCTGTTTCACTTTTCCCTCATCGAGTAAATGCATTAAGTAACGATAGACTGTCGGATAAGCGAGACCGATATCCTTTGATATTTCATCCACTGAACTCGGGTCTTTATGAGTTTTGAGATGGTGGGCGACGTGATCTAAAGTCCGTTTGCTGATGCCTTTTGCCGTAAATACTTCTTCGCCTCTGTCATGCATTTCTCTCATGTTCGCTAGTTGGACATGGAGTTGGATTCTCGAAATGATATCAGGCGCTTTGACCGGCTTCAATGCAAAGTCATTCGCGCCTTCCTCCAACATACGGTCCGCTACTTCCTGGCGTTCATCCACTGTCAAAACAAGAATCGGAACGTTGTGATTGTGTTTCCGAATTTCTCTGACAGTTTGCATACCATCCATCTCAGGCATGTGGTAATCAACCAGGATAAGATCGAACTGGTGTTTATGAAACAATTCTACCCCTTGCTTGCCATTCACCGCCGCTTGCGAATCCCACTTGGCATGTTTACATATTTCCTCCAGCATGAATCGCAGCGATTGGTCGTCATCAATGATTAGTATGTTCATTCCGTACACGCTCCTTTGGTAGATGGATCCAGAAGGCGGTTCCGGTTCCTTTTTCGCTTTTAATTGTCAGGGTCGCGTTATGATCTTTCACGACATTTTTGACAAACGTCAGCCCGACCCCAGGGTGTTTTTTAGTACTGTAGCCGGGATTCCAAATTTTCGCTTGTTCTTTTTTTGACATGCCCTTGCCATTATCTTCAACCCCCAGCCATACACCGTTTTCTTTTGCCTGAGTATGGATGGTAACGCGTGCCTCAGTCATTCCTTCCACAGCGTCACATGCATTATCGATGAGATTGATCATGACGCGTGTCATCCGGATTTTGTTAATGTAAATTTCGATTTCCGGATCGGCCTCGAGAGGGAAATCGAATGTTATATCGGCATCGCTCAGTTTATTGGAGCGGACATATTGAATCAATCGTTTAATGGTACACCAGTTTTTCTTTTCATCATAGAGAATTTCCGAAACCATTTCACTGGTGGAACGAATCGATTGGGAGATGTTTTCGGTATATTTTTGAATGTCTTGATCCGTCGTTTTTAATTGGATCAATGAATTCAAACCCTCAATTGTTGCCATCGGTGTTTTTAAATCATGAACGAGGTGAAGTGCTTCACGACCGGAGCGGGAAGCTACAGCCTCGCCACGGGCAATGGTCAAGTCTTGCGTGATTTTCCATTTTTGTTCACTCGAAGCAAGGTAAAAGGCTAGCACTAAAGCGTTAATGAGAAATATGGAACACAACAATAAACTGTAAAACGATAACGTGCCACCAAATCCAATATCAATGGCAATCGATTTCAGCTCGGTTGAGAAAGCGCCGCCTCCAAAGCCGAAAGCCGTTAACATGACGACTGTATCCAGCCACTGAAAGCCAAGCAGGAGCTGAGCCAACACAAAGGTCTTTAAAATGGGGCGAAGTCTTCCCTTTCCTAGAACGTGAAGTAAAAGAATCGCCATTAACAATAAAATGGCAGGACCGCCAAAATGATAATTGACGGGATTGTAGAGATTAATGCACGCATAAACGAGCGGGATGATAACGAGCGGAACGATAACCTTCAACCATGGCCGGTTGAAGAGGTAACCCAGCTCATCGCCAAGCAGCAATGCCCCGATATAATGGGGGAGGGCCCTGATCGTGTTCAAAGCCACAAGAATAAACGCAGCAATCATCAGCGTATTACCGGTAGGGTTTTGCCGGAGGTCTGCCATCATCTGCGTCAGCCCGACTTGCTCGGGGCTCAGCCACAAAGGCATTGTAATTCCGATCAAAATCATGATTATTTTAATCCAAATACTTTTTGATTGATAGAATACATTCATATTCGGCTCATCCTTACGAAATATACCTCATGTCCCGAATGTTTTCGGGGGAGGGTATTATCCTTTATTGTAATACAGGATTAACGTCCTTTCATCTGTTTTTTGATGAATTTTTATAATAAACGGTTAAAGAGGTAACGGTTCGGAAGCAAGGGTTGATAGAGCAATTCTAACATTTATGATAAAGTTTACTTATGTTAATAGAATATACGATTTTAGATAAGGGATGGTAGGCATCATGATTGTGATGATCGATAATTTTGATTCATTTACCTTCAATCTTTATCAATATTTTGCCCAGTTGGATTCAAACGTGCAGGTTTACCGGGCTCACAGCTTGACAGCACAGGATGTGTTACGACAAAAACCTGACTTGGTCGTCCTGGCACCTGGTCCAGGTTCTCCTGAGGACGCGGTAACATGTCGCCACATTTTGCATGCTCTCCAAGGAAAAGTACCGATCTTCGGAGTATGCTTAGGTCATCAGGTGATCGTGGAGCATTTTGGAGGCACTGTCATCAAAGGTACCCAACCGATGCATGGGAAAGTGACAGCAATAAAACACGATGGACGAGGGCTTTTTGAGCAGCTTCCATCGCCTATTTCGGTTACACGTTATCATTCATTGACAGCTTCACGAGAAAGGCTTCCAGGTTGTTTAGACATCACGGCAGCGACCGATACGGGTGAAATAATGGCTGTCCGACATCGGGATTGGCCGATCGCAAGTGTGCAGTTTCACCCGGAGGCAATTCTGACCGAGTTTGGATTCGAGATGATTCAAAACATGTACCGCCAGGCATTAGAATTCGAACCTAAAGAGAAGGAGCCTGTGTGATGACGGCACAACCGTGGATGCTTTTCGAATTCAATGAAGTTGGTGAAACGTCCCCGTTACTATTTGAGAATCCCATCAAAACGATCAT
Organism: Thalassobacillus sp. CUG 92003; assembly: GCF_013618635.1. Taxonomy (GTDB): domain Bacteria; phylum Bacillota; class Bacilli; order Bacillales; family Halobacillaceae; genus CUG-92003. The sequence goes on from NZ_JABLSJ010000002.1 coordinate 230,921, forward strand.
AGCTCAGGATTTGCCTGAAGTTGCTCCTGCGTTTAATGAAGCACAAAGGGCTTTGAACGATGGCTATTATGTTGCCGGTTACGTTTCCTATGAAGCGGCTCCGGCGTTTGACCCGGCTTACCGCGTGCATCGGCAGCCTAACCTGCCGCTCGTCTGGTTTGGCGTATTCGCAGGCCCTGTCCAGGAATCGGTCCGGAGGGAAGGGGACTATCACCTCTCTAAGTGGTTGGAGACATCAGACTATGACACCTACCAAAATGGTATTGATACAATAAAGCAAGCCATAGAAGAAGGGGAGACGTATCAGGTTAATTACACAACGCGCCTGACAGCCAAAGCAACTGGCGATCCGTATAGCTTTTACCGGCAGTTGACACGAAATCAGCAGGCTCCTTATTCCGCCTTTTTAGACTTGGGTGAAACCCAACTATTGTCGGCTTCACCTGAGTTATTTTTCCGTAAAAAAGGAAATAAACTGACCACCAAACCGATGAAAGGTACATCACGCCGTGGTCGTTTTACTGCCGAGGATGATCGCGCGGCTGACGCCCTTTATTACTCTGAAAAAGACCGGGCCGAAAATGTTATGATCGTCGACTTGCTTCGCAACGATGTGGGGAGGCTGGCTGTTCCTGGGAGCGTCCGGGTTCCCAAGTTATTCGACATAGAAAAATATCCAACGGTTCATCAGATGACCTCCACAGTCGAAGGCACGTTACCGGAAAAAACGAACATATACGATATCTTTAAAGCACTGTTTCCGTGCGGTTCAATTACAGGTGCTCCGAAAATACGCACGATGGAATACATTGCTGCACTGGAGCCTGAGCCTCGCGATGTTTATTGTGGGGCGATCGGCTATATGACACCCGCGCAAGACGCTACCTTCAATGTGGCCATTCGAACGGTAACGATGGATCAAGCCAGAAAGAGGGCTGTGTATGGAACAGGGGGAGGCGTCACCTGGGATTCCACTTCTGAAGGAGAGTTTGCTGAAATGAAAACGAAAGCACGCTTGTTAACCGAATCCCGGACTGACTTTCAATTGCTGGAAACAATGAAGCTTGAAGAGGGCACCATCTTTTTATTGAAAAGGCATGTGCAACGATTGCTGGACTCAGCCCGTTATTTTGGTTTCGCTCTACACATTGAGGTATTGAAGCATAGACTCCAGCAGGTGGTCTTATCCCATTTGAACGGTGTACACAAGCTCCGGTTATTACTGAGTAAAGATGGAAGCATTGAAATAGAAACAACGCGGCTGAATGCTGGACTGAGTTCTGTCGTCTGCACGCTTGCTGCTGAGCCTGTTAATGAACAGGATCCTTTTTTATTTCATAAAACCACCCACCGTGACATATATAATCAGCACGCAATAAAAGCAGGGGATAGCTACGCCGTCTTGTTATTTAACACCAAAGGAGAGTTGACTGAATTTACGACTGGGAATGTGGTCGTTGAAGAGGGAGGTCACTATTTTACACCCCCCATTGAGTCGGGTTTATTAGCTGGGACGTTTCGCAACGAACTAGTAGAACGAGGGAAAGTCAGGGAAAAAGTGATTTACAAGCATGAACTAGCGAGCTTTGAGAGGGTCTGGTTTGTTAATGGCGTCCGTGAATGGGTGCTTGTACTTATGAGGGATTAAAAACAAGCCCTGCTAGACAGCAGGGCCTGTTTTTTTGATAGGATTGGCAATCGTGTAGTAAATTGGCTGGAATGCCGCCATATTCACCTCTTTTGTATGGATGTGGGAGGTATACATCATTCAGTGCGACATACTCATATAAACAGCAGATAATGCGGTTAAAAGCGATTTGTCAGGAAGGTTCCATCGTAATAGGCTTGAATTTGTATTTAAAAGCAAGCAAACCCATTAGGAGGCCTAAACACACATGTGTGGCATATTTATCTCAACAGGAGAAATGAAACAACGTGAAATGGAAGATATTCTCGATTGCATGTATCACAGAGGACCTGATGAAGGCAAGTCTGTGCTATTGAAAAATGTTCACCTCGGACATCGTCGCCTATCGATCATTGGACTGGACGACGGCATCCAACCGATTTCAAATGAGCAGAAAGATCGTTGGATTGTATGCAACGGGGAAATCTATAATTATAAAACATTGAAAGCCGACTTACAGGATCGCACAACATTTCTTACGCATTCTGACAGTGAAGTCGCCTTGAAATTAATCGAGGAAGAAGGGCCGGAAGCCATTCAAAAGCTGGAGGGCATGTTCGCCTTTTTCATATCGGATGAGAAGCATAACAGTTTCATCGTTGCGCGTGACACGTTAGGCATCAAGCCATTATATTACGGCGCAGACGATGAAGGAAAGCTCGTGTTTTCGTCAGAACTTAAAGCGATCTATCAGGTCGTCGAAGAAGCACATGAATTTCCGCATGGCCATTATTACACTCCGGAAGCAGGGTTTGTCAGTTTCCGTGAAGTGACAGCCCCCGATGTAAGCCAGCAAACAGAGCGGATCGATGAGCACAGTCAGAACATTCGTGAGGCGATGGAGCAAGCTGTCCATAAGCGCATGATTGCTGACGTTGAGGTAGGGGTGTTATTGAGCGGCGGCCTAGACAGCAGTTTGATTGCAGCCTTAGCTAAAAAGAAGCAGGAAGGCCAATATCCGCTCAAATCATTTTGCGTCGGTTCAGAAGGAAGTGCTGACCTCATTAACGCACGCAAAGTCGCCGAAGCCATCGGGACAGAGCATTACGAATATATTTACACTGAAGAAGAGTTGCAGGAAGCCATTTCCCACGTTATCTATCATTTGGAATCCTACGAGCCTTCGTTAGTCAGAAGCGCAATACCGAATTATTTCGTATCAAAATTGGCTTCTCAACACGTAAAAGTCATTTTATCAGGGGAAGGCGCTGACGAACTCTTTGCGGGTTATGGTTATTTAAGTGAATTCCAAGATACGGATAAGCTTAATCAAGAAATCATTCGGATTTTAAACACCCTTCATAACGTAAATTTACAACGAGCGGACCGTATGAGCATGGCTCATTCGTTGGAACTACGGGTTCCGTTCCTGGACTTGGACGTCATAAAAACAGCCTTGGATATTCCGGCTTCATTAAAAGTGCAAAAACCAGATCGGATCGAAAAATGGATGCTGCGCCAGGCTTTTGATGGCCATGTGCCTGATGAAGTGCTTTGGAGGAAAAAAGCTGAATTTTCGGAAGGAAGCGGCGCTCTGGATATCCTGGATACGCACGCAGAGCAGGTTATTTCCGATCAGCAATTTGAGGAGCTGAACGAGCAAGCTCCGGTGGAATTGCGTTCTAAGCAGGAATGCTTGTATTTTAAACTATTCAAAGAGCATTTCCCTTATCCAACGATGCTCAACACAGTTGGCCGATGGGCAACTGCGTAAAGGGAAGAAGCTGATTCAAAAAAAGGACTTTGGTTGCTTTATGGTATGCAAGCTTGGGTTGGCTGGGAAATAACTCGCTTTCCTGCGGGGAACCGGCGAGCCTCCTCAGTCGCTTTGCTCCCTGTGGGGTCTCGCCGAGCTCCTTTTCCCGCGGGAGTCTCGTCATTTCCCAGCCAACCCATCTTTATTTTGATGAACAGATCCTTTATTAGGAGAATAAATAAGCAGCAGATCAGAGTTGAGAAAGTTTAGATTAAGCTACCAAAGCCTGATCACTTATCCTTCGTAGCGGTTCAAACTATGGCTGTTTCTAGAGTGCAAAAAAGTTATTCCAGTGGTAACGGGGTTTCAACGTTATACATGTTGTCTTCATTCATACTCCAATACCGACCTTCTACACCTAAATCCACGGAGCTCTTATAATACCCTATCTTAAGTAGCGTTTTTCCATCACTATTGAAATGCAATTCATATTCTGGGGATGCAAAGTCCATATTAGCTGTTGAAGCTGTTCGTTCTTGCACGATCTAATTCTTTTACTAGTTCTTCAATGAACACTGTATCATCAATAGTTGCCACCAGTTCACCACTCTTCCATTCATAAACATCGATACGTGTAACAGTGTCGTCACCTAGGTTCAGGTTACTGTTTTGGCATCCTATTAATAGAAAAGAAAATAGTAAGAGTATAGCAGCCAGAGTAAGTTTTCTCATCAATTTCCCCCTTATACGGCGTTGCTGCTCGTGGCAAGCGGATGTTTTCCATATATATCAAGTTTATATAGAAAGTAGTCTATTAGAAGAAGCCATTTCACAGTAGAAATGGCTTCTTTTAACCGTTATTTTGGTTCAGCTACTTTAACCAGTTGTTTTCCGATATTTTCGCCTTCAAATAGACCAAAGAAAGCATGCGGAATCTGGTCAAATCCTTCTTTTACAGACTCTTTGTAGGTAAGTTTCCCTTCCTGCAGCCATTGAGCTAAATGCTGAAAGCCTTCCTTAAACCGGTCCTGATAGTCTGCGACGATAAATCCTTTCATCAAAGCACTTGATTTGATGAGGTGCATCTGCATGCGTGGACCTTGATCATTTGGCACGTTATAGGAAGCAATGGCGCCGCACTGGGCGATTCTAGCGTATTTATTCAACAACGGGTAAACCGCATCGGATATCGAGCCTCCGACGTTATCGAAATAAACATCAACACCTGAGCCACATGCTTGCTCAAGCGCAGCGGGAACATCTTCTTGCTTGTAATTAATCGCATAATCAGCTCCTAAGGTTTCCGTGATGAAGCTTGTTTTTTCTTCGCTCCCGGCGATGCCAACCACGTGGCAGCCGTGCAGTTTGGCAATTTGGACGACTGTGGAGCCGACAGCTCCCGCCGCTCCGGAAACGACGACAGTTTCGCCTTCTTTAGGTTGTCCGATGTCCATGAGACCAAAGTACGCCGTAAGACCTGGCATACCAAGAATACCTAATGAGGTTGTGACAGGCCCGAGATTCGGATCAATTTTTCGTAGATTCTGCCCGGAAACGGATGCGTACTCCGTCCAGGGGAGAGACCCAGTCACGATATCGCCAGGTTGAAACCGGTCGGATTGGGATTGTTCAACTTGGCCGATGGCGCCTCCTTCGATCGGTTTATTCAATTCAAAAGAGGCGACATACGATTTAGCGTCGCTCATGCGACCTCTCATGTAGGGATCCACGGATACGTAAAGCGTACGAAGCAATACTTCCCCTTGCTTAAGGTCGGGTATTGACGATTCAACTATATTCAGATGTTCCTGAGTCGGTTCAGCTTCCGGTCGTTTAACTAAATGAATCTCGCGATTGCTTGCCATGTTCTCAGCTCCTTATGTCAAGTTAATCGGATGATGATCTTCAAGACCATCCCATAAATGATTATAAAATCTATGAAGCAACCATTTCACATAATCTGTTTTAGGTGTGTACCTGGTACTCGTTCTCGGCTACCGATTTAACGCGTTCGACAAATTGGACGACCATTTTATCGCTGGCGAAGAGTAGAATTAATTTAACGTACCACTTGAGGGGGTGGTTGGTGGCGGTATAATTAAAATGAGTGCGGGCTTCATCCAGCTTTTCCAATCGATAGTCTGCCGTAATCTCAAATAGTTTAGCTAGCGAAAATCCGATTTTCATTTGTTTGTAATCAGATGTGTCCTGATAGGCAAGTGTTTCAACGTGGTATTCTTCGATGCGGTTTCCCTCTTGATATTTTTGCAGATAGATACTCCCCACACCTTCTTCTGTCACTTTGATCGGTTCGTGCTCAATCACTTGCGTCATGATTTTTTGCATGTTTTCCAGCGAGCCGTCAAACAGCTTCCACACTTCTTCAATAGGTGCTTCAATGACGGTGTCTCTTGTCCATTTCTTCATCGTTCTCCTCCTTAATCCAGCGATTAAAAAACCTGACGGATCTGTACATCCGCCAGGTTTTACAACTATTATACCATGCCTTCTTCTCTTAGTTCCTTATATTCCTCATCAGAAAATGCGCGTGATCGGCTGAGGAACCGTTTCCCTTCTACGCCTTCGAGGGAGAACATGCCGCCACGTCCCTCGACAACATCAATGATCACTTGCGTATGCTTCCAATACTCATATTGTTGTTTGTGAATATAGAAGGGGGTATCTCCAATTTCTCCCAGCAGCACATCCTGACTGCCGGTCATCAGTTCATCTTTCGGAAAACACATGGGGGAGCTCCCGTCACAGCAGCCACCAGATTGATGGAACATGAGCGGACCATGCTTTTCCTTTAGTTTTTCGATCAAAGCAAGTGCTTCATCTGTCGCTACAACTCGCTCGATCATGGTGAGTCACCTCCTGGTTGGATTTTAAAAGAATCCAAGCTTTTGTGGGGTGTAGCTGACTAGCAAGTTCTTCGTTTGCTGATAATGGTCTAACATCATCTTGTGGTTTTCACGGCCGACACCGGACATTTTGTAGCCGCCAAATGCAGCGTGAGCCGGATAGGCGTGATAACAGTTTGTCCACACACGGCCTGCTTCTATACCGCGTCCGAAGCGGTAAGCGGTGTTGATATCACGTGTCCATACACCGGCACCAAGGCCATACAATGTATCGTTGGCGATATTCATTGCTTCATTCTTATCTTTGAAAGTCGTAACAGAAAGGACAGGACCGAAAATCTCTTCCTGGAAGACCCTCATGCTGTTATTCCCTTTAAAGACAGTCGGTTCAACGTAGTACCCTTCGGAAAATTCACCTTCCATTTGGTTGCGGCCGCCGCCGACGAGACATTCCGCACCTTCTTCTTTACCGATTTCAAGATATGACATGATTTTTTCCATTTGCTCAGACGAAGCCTGAGCACCCATCATAACTTCAGGGTCGAGCGGGTTGCCGACTTTAATGGATTTTACGCGTTCAATCGCTTTTTCCATGAATTTATCATATATGGACTCCTGGACTAAAGCGCGCGATGGACACGTGCAGACTTCACCCTGGTTGAGTGCGAACATAACAAGACCTTCGATCGCTTTGTCCATGAATTCGTCATCTTCATCCATCACATCTTCAAAGAATATATTAGGTGATTTGCCACCAAGTTCGAGGGTGACAGGGATGATATTTTGGGAAGCATATTGCATGATCATCCGGCCGGTCGTGGTTTCGCCAGTGAATGCAACCTTATTCACGCGAGGATTTGCTGCCAATGGTTTGCCGGCTTCCAGACCGAAACCGTTGACGATATTCAATACGCCTGCTGGTAAGAGATCCTCAATCAATTCCATGACATACAGCAGGGAAGCAGGTGTCTGTTCAGCCGGTTTGAGCACAATAGCGTTCCCGGCTGCCAGGGCAGGTGCAATTTTCCAAGTAGCCATAAGGATTGGGAAGTTCCATGGGATAATCTGTCCGACAACGCCTAGAGGTTCTTGGAAATGATAAGCGATGGTATCGTCATCAACCTCACCGATTGTTCCTTCTTGAGCGCGTATAACAGATGCAAAATAGCGGAAGTGATCCACAGCCAGCGGTATATCTGCATTGAGTGTTTCACGTACCGCCTTCCCGTTTTCCCACGTTTCGGCAACGGCAATTTGCTCAAGGTTTTCTTCTATACGATCTGCGATACGGTTTAGAATGAGAGAGCGTTCTGTAGCAGAGGTCTGCCCCCAGGCTTCTTTGGCTTCATGTGCAGCATCCAAAGCAAGTTCAATATCTTCTTCTGTCGAACGAGCTACTTTGCAAAAAGCTTTACCTGTGACGGGGGTGACGTTATCAAAGTATTCCCCTTTGATGGGAGCCGTCCATTTTCCGCCAATGAAATTGTCATATTTCTCTTTGAATTGTACGATGGAACCTTCAGTGTTAGGAAATGCGTATACCATAACCATTCCTCCTGTATCCATTCTATTATTTATTTGCAACCGCTTTCAAAAACGTGCCATCAAAAGGGCCGCAGACACTTTGAATCTACCACTTAGTCTGAATATTGTCAATTATATGAAACTATCCAGACTAATGTAATAGATTCTCCCACCCCGTACCCGCCGTATGTTACGCCTTCTGACAAGAAGTGACGCCATACAGCCTGCCGACTTTGCTGATTCAACCTGTCATATCGCTGCCGTGTAACTGGAACAAAATGCGAGCTACGCCATGTTCATCGTTACTGGCTGTCACTTTATCACTTGCCAATTGAACGGCTTCCACGGCATTCGCCATAGCGATCCCCTGACCAGCTTCAGATATCATCGAGAGATCGTTGTGGCTGTCTCCAAAAGCGATCGCTTCTGATAAATCCAACTTCAGTTCGTCGGCTAATTTTGCCAGTGCGTTGCCTTTGGAGGCCGCCCGGTGTTCCAATTCAAAATTGTGGTCAGCCGAACTGACAATGGTTAAATCTTGTGAGTCGTGGAATTTTTTCCAACCTGCATCGAGCTTCTCCTGGGAAAATGAAAAAGCGAGTATGTTGAACACATCTGCTTCACTTTCGGCAATGTCGAGATAAGAGTTGATAAAAGCGAACCCCGTTTGGCTGTTTTGTTTTGCAATCGCCTCATACAGGGGTTCAGGGTTGATGTCAGGATTGGCACTCGTTATGCGGTCGATTTCGATTTCAAGGATTTCCGAGCGGTTCAAAGGTGTTAAGATATGGTCGTTACTGAAGACTTCGTAATAGTAGTCTTCTTCTTCCAGCCATTTTAAACTTTCAATCGCTTGGTGCTTTTCAATTGGTTGAGAAGCAAACAGGGTCCCGTCCGGCTTATGGATGGTCGCGCCATTGGCTCCGATAATCCAAGTCCGGATTCCTGTATCTTTAAATAGTGCCAGCACATCGAAATGAGCCCGCCCCGTCGCAATGACGACCTCAATACCTAGTGATTGCGCATATTCGATGGCTTCGATATTTTTCCTGCTTATCGTGTGGCTGCTTGTCAGCAATGTTCCATCTAAATCGATGGCTACAATCTGTGCCATAAAATCGCTCCTTCTTTATTGATCTGATTGGGTAACAAGTAATTCAACATGATGTGTGTCTAATAAATCGAGAAAATCAGCTTCCGGGGTTTGATCGGTAATCAATAAGTCGATCTCATCCAGCGTGGCATATTGAAATAGGTCGGTGATGCCTATTTTGGAATGATCCGCCAGAGCGATGACCTGCTTGGATTGTTGAACGATTTTGCGTTTGACCATGCCGTCTTCTTCATGAGCTAGAGTCAGCCCATGTTCGGAGATTCCGACAACGCCAATGAACGCTTTATTCACATGGTAATGGGACAACTTATCAATCACAGACGTTCCGTACAAGAATTTATGCTCTTTATGAAGTAAACCGCCTAATAAGTGTATGTTTGCTTCGGAGTTAGACGATAAGATGTCGGCTTGATTGATGGAGTTGGTAATATATGTTCCGTCCATATTGTCAATTTGTTCTGTACAAAATTCTACCGTCGTGGAGGCATCCAGAATAACGGTATCGCCTGGGCGGATGAGGGAGGCTGCTCTTTTGCCGATTTCCCGCTTTTCTTCAGACCCCGTCTCCAATCGATGAGAATAATCCTTTATGGTGTTGTGTGAAGAGGGGAGGATTGCGCCACCACGCGTTCGGATGATGACGTTATCTTCTTCCAAACGGACGAGGTCACGTCGTGCTGTGTCCCGTGATACGTTAAAAATCGAGCAGATTTGATTGATTGTGATGCGTCCTTGCTGTCGGAGATGGTCCATAATTGAAATTAATCGTTCTTCCTGATACATCAAGCACCCGCCTTTACTGTAATGGATTGCAAGTATTTATAAGTAATTATAAGTTAAAACAAGCTAATTATGCAACATAAATAAGTGTTTGTAATGATTTGAGGAGGTGCTGGGTTCGTTATCGTATAAACGGGGGGGTGGCTTGGAAACAATTCGCTTTCCTGCGGGGGGCGGCAAGCCTCCTCGGTCGTTGTAACTCCCTCTGGGGTCTCGCCGAGCCCCTTCTCCCGCGGGAGTCTCATCGTTTCCAAGCCACCCCGCTATTATTTTTAAGAACGAACCCTTATATTGGTAATAGCTCACACAAACATGTATCGCACCCGGACGTTTCTATAGGTCTGCATGGGCTAGATATTACTGTGTGGCTTTACGGTTTCCCCTTCGTTGTAGAATAACCCTTACTTACATAGCTTCGATAGCCAATATGGAAAGACGGAAGGGAACAACGTAAGTAGATATGAAGTTTGACCTTGCCCGTTGAAACCGGCGTGTTTGGATGGAGCGGTCATTGACTACCTCCCAGAAACACAAAAATGCCGAACTGATTTCAGTGAAATCGTTCGGCATGCCTGTGCTACATTAAGTTTTATTCAAGCCTCTTGTTATCTGATTTCCTCTGGAACTAAACTGTAAGATCAGGAAAAAACATCGAGTTTTTTAATCCGTTCGATGGCTTCTTTCATACGCTCTTCATCGGTAAGCAGTCCGACTCTTACATATCCTTCACCATATTCTCCAAATCCATGTCCGGGAGCGACTAGCACGTCTGCTTCCTTTAGCAATAAGTCCGTAAACGAGGCAGACGTGTAGCCCTCGGGCACTTTAAACCAGGCGAAAAAGGAGCCTTTCGGTGCTTCAACTTCCCATCCAATGTCGTTCAAGCCTTTGATGAGCGTGTTTCGTCTGGACTCATACATTTCATTCAGGCGGTCGACTTCGTCTTGCGGACCGGTTAAGGCTGCGACCGCTGCATCCTGGACGGCTCCGAAAAGACTGCAATAAAGATGATCCTGAATAATATTGATGGCTTCGATCATAGAAGGGTTTCCTACAGCAAACCCGACACGCCATCCTGCCATGTTGTACGTTTTAGACAGCGTATACATCTCTACCCCGACATTTTTCGCTTCAGGATGTTCAAGAAAACTGATCGGCCGTTCTCCGTCAAAACCAATGGCTCCATAGGCAAAATCGTGGACAATGCCGATGTCAAAATCGTGAGCTAATTGGATGGTCTCGTTAAAGAACGCTTGATCGGCTAAAGCACCAGTCGGGTTATTGGGATAATTCAGAATCGCTAGCTTAGAATGTTGTTTAACCTCATCTGAGAGTTGCGCGTAATCAGGAAGGAAGTGTTTATCCCGGGTAAGCGGCATCGTATGAATTTCAGCTTGAGAAAGCGCTGCGCCGGACAAATAATCAGGGTAGCCGGGGTCAGGCAGCAGTACACCGTCGCCAGGGTTCAATAAACATTGCTGCAGTTCGACTAATCCGGCTTTTGCCCCGAATAAGAGAGCAACTTCTGTTTCCGGGTCGAGATCGACGTCGTATTCGCGTTTGTAAAAGTCCGCCACCGCTTGTTTGGCACTATGTTTTCCGCGGAATGGGGCATATTTGTGGTTGCTGGTTTTTTCTGCTGCTGATTGCAGCTCACGGATGATGTGTTCGGGTGTTGGCTGGTCGGGATTCCCTTGACCGAAATTTATGATATCGCGACCTTCTGCTTCCGCTTCAGCAGCACGGTCGGACAGCGTCGCAAAAAATTGCTCAGGCAGGTTTTTGATCAGTTGAGAATATTCAAATGATTTCATGTCAGCACTCCTTCTCGTACGTGTCTATGATTTTTCATGCTATAATGAATCAATCCGTTTGTAAAGGCGGTTAAGCAACACTTGTTACATTTTCAAAAGACAGTATATGACAATCCATTCTTTTCCTTGATTATAGGTATATTATCGCGATTTTTTATCTGTAAACGCATTCATTGAAATAATATTCGGAATATTATTGACATTGCCTCCGTAAATTCGTATCATAGCTTTTAACAAATCAATCGAATACGTATAACACTCTTATCATGAGTAGGCTGAGGGATTTGGCCCTTTGACGCCCGGCAACCGGTCTTTTGACACGGTGCTACTTCCAACAAACAGAGGTGTTCTGTTTGAAAGATGAGAGGTTGAAGTAAATCTTCCGCCTCTTTCTTCTTGAAAGAGGCTTTTTATATTCGCTCTTAAAAACGTATCACTATGTTTACACACCGCTTTATTAAGAGGAGGGACCATCATGAACAAAGCAGATCGACTGAAAAAATCCAAAACACCGCCTAAAGATGAACGTTATGGGGACCGTTTACCTCCCGGACAAGTGCTGACAGAAAAATTCCCGATTCTTCACGTAGGCGATGTGCCTGCCTATCAGCTTGATGAATGGGATTTACGAGTCTTTGGGGAAGTCGAGGAGGAACAGGTCTTTTCGTTCCCCAACTTAATGAACATGGTGCAATCTTCTATCGTGTGTGACATTCATTGTGTAACGCGCTGGTCTAAATTCGATACGGAGTTTACCGGAACCCCGTTTACGGAATTTCTTAAGCATCTGTCTCTTACTCAAAATGCTACCCACGTAAAGGTTCATGGTGATTATGATTATACGGCGAATGTTCCCCTCGCCGACCTGCAGCGGGAAGACGTGATGTTGGCCCATTCCTACAACGGGGAGCCGTTGACAACCAAGCATGGATGGCCGCTAAGATTGGTCATCCCCCATCTCTATTTTTGGAAAAGCGTGAAATGGGTAAGGGGATTTGAATTTCTTCAACAGGATGAGCCAGGGTACTGGGAAGAAAACGGCTTTCACCATTATGGCGATCCTTACAAAGAACAACGGTTCTCTAACGAGGATATGGAAATGCCAATGGATGAATGGAAAACAAGGGATTACGATTAGGATAATAGATAGGTTAATTATACCTTTTGGCTTTGACGCTTTAAACCGAGAAGGTGAGTAAGGATAAACAAGGAGGAATTGGCATGAGTACGGTCATTTTGGAAGGAATCCGAACCCCCTTTGGAAAGTGGAAAGGCGGTTTATCAAGTGTGTCGGCTAAACAGTTGGGTGTGACGGGTGTTAGTGAATTAGTACGAAGAGTACCTGAAGCGAAAGAAGCGGACGGTGTTTTGTTGGCTCAAATTATTCAAGCGGGTCAGGGTCAAAATCCAGCCCGTTCAGTGGCAGCAGCGTCTGGTGTTTCCTGGTCTACCCCGGCAATTACACTCAATAACGTCTGCCTGGCTGGTTTAGCTTCCGTAGCCGATGCAGTCAGACGGATCAGATTGGGCGAAGGGTCGCTTTATATTGTGGGAGGGTTTGATTCGATGACGAACGCTCCCCACGTTGCAACGATCCGACAGAGCCTGGGGGCAGGGCCAGTCGAGTTTACCGATACCTTGATCAATGATGGGCTGTGGTGTTCCCTCACCGATCAATCAATGGGCATTCTTTCTGATGAACACAATGAAACACTAGGGATTCATCGGGAAGCGCAGGATGAGTATGCGCTGAATTCGCAATTACGAGCAAGTCAAGCTCAACAAGAGGGGAAACTGGCAGAGGAGATCGTACCTATTACAACAGAAGCGGGGCAGGTTTCCAACGACGAAGGGATACGGCCGCAATCCTCATTAGAAAAATTGCAAAAGCTTCCACCGGCATTTCGGGAAGAGGGATCGATCACCGCGGCGAATGCCTCGCAAATGACGGACGGGGCAAGCGTCGGAATCGTCACATCGGAAGCGAAAGCAGAAGAACTTGGCCGCACGCCCCTGGCACGTGTAGTGGATTGGGCGGACACAGCCGGACCAGACAACAGTCTTCATACAAAACCGGCTGATGCCATCAAAAAATTGGGGCAGAAGCAGAATCTGGAATTGTCCGAGATCGACTTATTTGAAATAAATGAGGCATTTGCCAGCGTAGCGCTTGCAAGCATCGATGAGCTCGACCTTGATGCGAATAAGGTGAACGTGAACGGAGGTGCGATTGCCATTGGCCACCCACTCGGAGGAACGGGCTTTCGCCTGGCGTTGACGCTGGCTCATGAATTGAAACGACGCGGCGGCGGCCGTGGCATCGCCTCATTGTGTGGGGGAGGAGGTCAAGGTATGGCCGTGTTAATCGAAGTTCCTGAAGGGTGGACCTAATGTGCTACAAACGAATGAAGGCGGGGGAGATCAGTCAATCTGGTATCCGCCGCAACACTATATCGACGAAGCTAATATCACGCAATTTATAAATAAACACAACCTCGCCAGTTTAGCAGACTTACAACAACAAGCGCTCGAAGACCCTGAGTGGTTTTACCCAGCGGTCCTAGAACAACTCGCATTTAAATGGCAGACACCCTTTCAACATGTTAAAGATACAACGCAAGGGACGCCGTGGACCAAATGGTTTACTGAAGGTGAAACAAACATTGTGTTAAGTGCTATCGAGCAGCATGCTATACGCAATGGTGACCATGTGGCGTTGACGTGGGAAGGTGAAGATGGCAGCCGCGCCTCAAAAACCTACGAGCAACTATGGGATGAGATCAATGAATTAGCTGCCGGCTTAAAGGAACTTGGGATTACCAAAGGTGAGACGGTGGGACTCTATTTATCTCCTATTCCAGAAGTCCAAACGGCCTTCTTTGCCTGTGCCCAAATAGGAGCAGTGGTCGTACCCATTTTCTCAGGCTATGAAGCGGACGCCATAGCCACCAGACTGCATGATTGTGAGGCAAAATTGCTCATAACAGCTGAAGGGAGTTACCGCAAAGGGAAGTGGCTCGACATGAAAACAGTTGCGGACCGGGCGATTCAACAAACGCCTGCGATTGAACGCTCAATCATGGTTACGCGTTCTGAAGAAGGTCCTCAGGATTCCTTTTACGTCAATTATCAACACCTCTTGCAGCGTCATCGAGGTGCGCGTCCTGCTACTACTCTGATGAAGACAGATGACCCGTTATTGATTCTTTATACGTCAGGCACGACAGGAAAACCGAAGGGGACTGTTCATTCTCATACAACGTTTCCGGTTAAAGCAGCCCTGGATATGTTCTTTTGCTTTGATGTCAAAAAACATGACCGCGTCTTCTGGATGACGGATTTTGGCTGGATGATGGGGCCATGGCTTTTGTTGGGCACAGCCCTTCATGGCGCATCCCTTGCTATGTTTGAAGGCAGCCCCGACTACCCTGACTGTCAGCGCTTATGGCAGTTTGTCAGTCATCATCAGGTGACCGTTTTCGGGGTGGCCCCAACGCTCATTCGGTTATTTATGCAAGATCAGCAAGGTGAACCGGCCGAGGCTGATGTGGTTTCCCTTCGCATCCTAGGCTCAACCGGAGAGGCCTGGAATGAAGAAGCCTGGTGGTGGTACCTGCAAAAGGTGGGCAAAAATCGCCGACCGATCATCAATTACTCTGGAGGAACGGAAGTCTCAGGCGGTATTCTAGGGACATTTCCAACCCATCCACTTAAGTCCACTGCATTCCATGGTCCGATTCCTGGCATGGACGCTCGGGTGATGGAACATAGCGGGTATGAGGTTCATGATGAGCAGGGAGATTTAGCTATCGGACAGCCATTCTTAGGTGCGACGCTTACATTTTGGAAGGATAGTCAACGTTACCTCGACACGTATTGGAATACCTGGACTGACCTTTGGCATCACGGTGATTTAGTGAAAGTTGATGCAGATGGCTATTGGTACATTCTCGGGCGTTCCGATGACACCTTGAAGGTAGCGGGCAAACGGATTGGTCCATCTGAAATTGAAGCAGCCTTGTTGAAGCATCCGAGTGTGAGTCAGGCTGCGGTAATCGGCGTGCCGCATGCTATCAAAGGTGAAGTGCCGGTCGCCTTTATTACGCTTCGCTCTATGATTACAGGGGCGGATATTCGTGATCATGCCAGGAAGCGGCTCGGGAAATCATTACAGCCTAAAGAAATTGTACCTGTCTCTGATTTGCCAAGGACGCAAAGCGGAAAAATTGCGCGTCGCATCATTCGCAAGGCTTATCTCAATGATGATTTAGGAGATATTTCGACATTGCAAAATCCGAGTGTCTTAAAAGAAATGAGGCAGACCATCATATCATCGTTCTAAAAAGGAGGAGTGGGCATGTTTTTAACATATTGGATTGCAATCGCATTATTTTGGGCAGCAGGACTGGTGATTTGGCAGTCAATCTATAGCCCGGAAAAGGGGAATAAATAATGGAGGCTTTATCCGGAAATATTTTATGGTTTATTGCTAGCCTGCTGGCTGTTTATTTTATATTCGTATCGTGGATTGGTAAACGAGGTGCTAAATACAGCCGCTCCATGAGAGGATTCGCCACTGCCAGAGGCCGCGTCAACCCGTGGATAGTCGGATCCAGTTTCGCAGCAACTTACGCAAGTGCGAATTTATTCATCGGCGTGCCCGGTCTGGCGTATGAATACGGCACTGCTGTGCTTTGGTATACGCTCGGGTGTTTTGGGGTCTCGTGGATCGGATTGCTGCTATTCGCCAAAACATTTTGGAAGTATGGCAAAAGAATGGGAGGCGTCTCGACGCTGCCCGAATGGTTAGGCAAGCGGTATAACAGCAAGCTGTTGCAGGTCATTGTGGCGTTGCTCGTTTTGTTCAACGTGTACTATATCGTCGGGCAAAATGTCGGATTGGCGACCATTTTTGAAACCGTACTTGGTGTTCCCTACGCATGGGGGGTCATTCTCGGGGTCACCATCACGATTCTGTACATCGGCCTTGGCGGAGCTTATGCGCAATTGATCAGTGATGGCATTCAGGGGTTGATTATGGCCTTTACATCTGTGTTGATTCTCGTATCCCTGTTATGGACAGTAGGAGGCGGGTTCGGCGTTTTCGGAGAACTTACGAACCGGCTCGCAGGCATTGACCCTAACCTGGTCAGCCCGATTTCTGAAGGTGGCCCCTACAACAGTGTTCTCGCCATCATGGCCGTTCAATTTTTACTATTCAGCTTTGTATTGATGCCTCATCTACTAAACAAAGTCCTATCCTTGGAAACAGAAGAACAGCTGAGACCATTCACGCTATCGGCCGGACTGACGTTGTTTTTAATCTCGACGTTAATGGTCATCGGCGGGTTGGCAGCAAGAGTGCTGGCTCCTGCACTCGATAGCGCGGACAAAGCGATTCCAGTGTATTTAATCGAAGCGTTTCCGCCCGTCATCGTAGCCGTTCTCATTGTAGGGATCATCTCTGCTATTTTATCAAGTACGGATAGTCTTTATTTAGGTGTTACATCGAGCATCGGCAATGACATCTATAAAGTGATTGCACCGGTTTTAGCTAAAGGGAAAATAGCCAAGGAAACGTTGGATAAACGGTCTGTCTTAGTAGCCAAAGCTTCACTCGTATTCATCGGCCTGGTTACGCTCTATATATCACTGGATCGGCCGGATTCCTTATC
Organism: Thalassobacillus sp. CUG 92003; assembly: GCF_013618635.1. Lineage (GTDB taxonomy): Bacteria > Bacillota > Bacilli > Bacillales > Halobacillaceae > CUG-92003. The sequence continues at coordinate 248,075 of NZ_JABLSJ010000002.1, forward strand.
CATCTTAATTCAATTCAGTTTCTCAGCTATCATCAGCGGTATTATTGCGCCGATTACACTCGGCTATTTTTGGGATAAAGCCAACCATTACGGTGCGATAGCAGCCGTGATTACAGGCGCATCCTTATACGTGCTGTTTACGAGTCAGAATATCATCGCCAATATTTATTTGGCTATGTTCTTCAGTTCAGTCGCAGGGTTCCTTGTGATGTTTGTAGCAGGCTTCTTAGGCTCAGCATCTTCACATGAATGGGAAGAGAAAGAAGCCCTGCAGAAGAATGCGTGACCAAGCCATGAAAGGTGGAAAATGAAATGGTTTATCACCCCTACGTAACAACAACAAAACAACAGGAGATGCTGGAACGTATCAACCCCTTAGTAGAGCGATTCCACGAACGTGCCGGGGAAATAGATGAACAAGGCCGTTTTCCTTTTGAAAACGTGGAAGAGCTGAAGTCCGCCGGTTATTTATCGTTAACCGTTCCGAAAAAATACGGCGGTGAAGGAATCGATTTATACGATTACGTGCTCTTGCAGGAACGGCTTGCCGAAGGAGACGGGTCGACCGCTTTATCGGTGGGCTGGCACCTGGGAAGTGTTTTAGAAATCGAGGAAAGCAATACGTGGCATCCCGCCACTTTTGGCACCGTATGTGACAAAGTGGTACAGGAAAAAGCGTTGCTTAACCGAGCAGCCACAGAAAAAGGTACGGGAAGTCCGACTAGAGGAGGGATGCCGGCAACCCAGGCCATACACAACGGCAATGGATGGGAGATCTCGGGTCGGAAATCCTTTACGTCTATGGCGGTCGCCCTCGACTACTCGCTCGTCACCGCGCAAATTGAAGACACTGACCGTATCGGTGTCTTTCTGATCAATCATCGTCTCCAAGGTGTGCACGTTGAAGACACATGGAATATGATCGCGATGCGCGGCACCAGAAGTGACGATTTGGTGCTCGATCACGTGCATGTACCGGAAGACGCTTTGGTCGAAGAAGAGAACCAGGCATCAGGCCCCTCCTTGCCCAAAGCCTGGCTGCTTCACATCCCGGCCTGTTATTTAGGCATTGCCCGTGCCGCGCGCAATTACGCAATTCATTTTGCTGAAACCTATCAACCGAATAGCCTGCCTGGCCCGATTAAAGAAGTGCCGGAAGTGCAGCGCAAAATTGGTGAAATGGAGCTATCCCTATTCCAGGCACGAGAAATGCTCTACTCCGTTGCGGCCCGCTGGGTCAATCATCCCGAGAAACGGTACGAAATGGCGACAGAACTCGGGGCCGTCAAACACACCGCTACCAATCATGCTGCCAGTGTGGTCGATATGGCAATGAGGATTGTTGGTGCACGCAGCCTAGCACAGGATAACCCGTTGCAACGTTACTACCGGGACGTCCGCTCCGGCTTGCATAACCCACCGATGGACGATGCAGTCATCAACGCATTAGCAAAACAAGCGTTAACCGAGGAAGAGAAGAATGATAGCCGAACGGCTCGATCATCTTAACGTGAAAAATATAAATTTTTTTCACTCATTTGGTTCTATTTTTAAAAGTTGGGAATAATATAGAGTATAATACTTTATTTCCTCCTAACTTCCATAGAACCTATGTGGAGAGGGCGACAGTCATTGTCGCCTCTTTTCTTGTGGGCAATGAGCAGCCCCAGCAGGAGCCCCCCTAATTCCAGATCAGTACACAAAAACGCCGAACTGATTTACAATCAGTTCGGCGTTTTTGTGATTTATTCTGTGTTATGATTCGCTGACGGTATTGTCTTCCGTTTCTTGTTCAGAGACAAGGCTGGAGAGGACATGGACACGGAGGATCAGGCCTTCCAACTTGTTATTCTCATTAATGACAGCTAACGGAAATTTAGCCTCTAATGCTTTCGGAATGATGTCTTGGACGTATTCTTGCTTATCGATGGTCGTAACATCTTTGATAAGCACGTCTTCAAGGCTCTGCTTTTCTTTAATGCCTTCGACCACATCATCTATGGTGACGATTCCTTGCAAACGGCGCTGCCGGTCCACGACGAACGCGCTTGAAACCCCGTTTTCTTCCATCTCTCTAATGGCAACTTTCAAACCATCCTTAAGTGATACGAGAGCGTTAGGTTGGATCATAATGTTTTGGGCCTGAAGGATTTTGGAGCGGTCAATATCCTTAATAAAGTTTGAAATATAGTCATTGGCCGGTGCTTCCAAAATTTCTTCAGGGGTTCCGACTTGAACAACTTTACCATCTTTCATCACGGCGACGCGGTCGCCGATCTTGAAGGCTTCATTCACATCATGTGTGATGAAGATGATGGTCTTTTTCAATCGATCCTGAATGTCGAGCAGTTCCAGCTGCATTTCTCTCCGGATGAGAGGGTCCAGGGCACTGAACGGTTCATCCATAAGCAGAATGTCCGGGTCATTCGCTAGCGAGCGTGCTAAACCTACGCGCTGTTGCATCCCACCCGATAGTTCATCCGGATATTTGTTTTCATATCCCTTCAGACCAACGTTTTCAATATTTTCCATAGCAATCCGCTGCCGTTTTTCTTTGGAATAGTTTTTGATCTCTAATCCGTATTCCACATTACCGAGGACGGTGCGATGACTGAACAAGCCAAAATGTTGGAAGACCATCGAGATTTTTTCCTGTCGATAGGTCTTTAGCTTTTTGGCGTTGTATTCAATGATATTTTCACCATCAACGTTGATAGCTCCATATGTCGGGTTATTGAGCAGGTTGAAACAGCGAATCAAGGTCGACTTTCCACTGCCTGAGAGCCCCATGATAACAAACGTTTCGCCTTCATTTACTTCTAGAGAAGCATCGTAAACGCCGACAGTGTGATTGGTTTTCGCTAAGATTTCATCTTTCGATACGCCTTCTTTAATCATAGGAATAACAGACTTAGGGCGGGGTCCGAAGATTTTTGAGACGTGTTCAATTTTAATTTTTGGTTCCATAATCAATCAGTCCCCCTGTGTTTTTGGAAACGATCAGCAATGCCGCCTGTCACGCGGTCGATAATAATGGCAAGAAAGACGATGCTGATACCCGCCTCAAAGCCTAATGAAATGTCAATTCGATTGATGGAGATTAATACTTGTTCACCAAGGCCTTTCGCTCCAACCATGGAAGCGATGACAACCATGGCTAAAGCCATCATCGTCGTTTGGTTGACACCGGCCATTATCGTAGGCAAGGCTTGGGGAAGCTGGACTTTTTTCAGCATCTGCAGTTTTGAGGAGCCGAACGATTCGGCTGATTCGATAACTTCTTTGTCAACATTTCGAATCGCAAGCTCCGTCAAGCGAATGACAGGAGGGAGCGAATAAATTAAGGTTGCAAATACTGCGGAGACGTTACCGAGTCCGAAAAAGAAAATAGCAGGAATCAAATAGACGAAACTTGGCATCGTTTGCATGGCATCGAGGATGGGTCGCATCATAAACGAGAATTTTTTGCTGAATGCCATCAAAACACCTAAAGGGATGCCGATGAGTAAGGAAATAAAGACAGATGTCAGGACGATCGCAATAGTAGTAAGCAGTACATCCCATAAACCGAATGTTCCCACGAGGAAGATAAAGAAAGCGTAAAGCGCACCTGAGAATACCGATTTAAAGCGCCATCCTAATAGAAAAATGATGATAAGTAAAACCCACCATGGCAAAAACGATAAAAAGCCTTCAATGCCGTTAATGGTTCTGAACGAAATCACACGAATGAATTCAAACAGGCCAGCGAATGTGGTGTCCAGCCAATTAATGAAGGCCTCCACATAATCCCCGATGAATTCCCAGCGTATTTCAGGAAAATTATTATTCATAATGTCGTTGCGCTATGCAACTGTTCACCTCTCTTATTGTCAGGCTTTAAAAAAGGTGAAGAAGCCAGCCAGTGCCAACCTCTTCACGCATTTCTCATTACTTCATGGAATCTTTTACTTTAGTGGCAACATCTTCTGGCAGCCATTCTGTCCAGATATCTTCATGTTGTTCCATCCACCACATCGCAGCTTCCTCAGCTGACGCGTCGTTGTCTTTCATATAAGCCAGTGCTTCACCTGTCAAGTCACTGCTTGTTTCGTAATTTTTCAAGAATTCCACAACTTCTGGTGCTTGGTCAGGCAAGTCTTTATTTGCTGCGACTACCACGTCATTGGGGGGGAATTCTGTTCCTTTGTTTTTGTTCCATTGCTCTTCGTTATATTCAGGTTCTTCAAGCAGCGTCATATCGTATTTAGCCGTAACCCAGGTTGGCGACCAGTAGTAACCGACCCATGGCTCTCCGTTTTCATAAGCATCCGCAAGTGATGTTACAATCGCGGAGTCAGAACCTGGCAAGAAGTAGTTATACTCTTCTTCCAGTCCGTAGGTGGTCATTTTCGTATCCAAATACTCACTTAAAGCCCAGCCTGAAGGAGCGCCGATCACACGACCTTTGCTTGGATCTTCCGGATCTTTAAAAACGTCCGGGTATTTTTCCAAGTCTTTTACACTCTTCAAGTCTGGAGCCTTCGCTTCAATCCCGCGTTCTTCGTCTCCTTCAATGACATATGTCGGAACCCAAAGACCTTGACGGTTATCATCGAAGTTAGTAGAGAGTTTGACAATGTCTCCAGCATCAGTTGCTTCGGTGTAAAGTTCTTTAATATTATCGGTCCAAACTTCCATGTAGGCATTGATATCACCTTGGCGCAAACCTTGAATGGTTGCGGCCGTTGACCCGGTGGTTACGTCCGTTTCATAGCCATAACCTTCTTCGATGATTTTTTGAGCAATGCTGTTATGGAAACGAATGCTATCCCATCCGGCGTCTGCTAGAACAATTTTATCAATTCCGCTGCCTTCTCCTCCTGAAGTATCACCATTACCGTTATCGCCTCCACAACCGGCAACAACAAGTAACATAATCGTAAACGTCACTATGAGCTTTTTCATGTTATGTGTAATCTCCTTTCGAATAGTTGGGTATGTGTTTAATTCAATAAATCGGGTTGTTCCTTAACAATTCGATCATAAAGCGGTTTGAAGTCGTGCGCGGCTACGTCGGGAAGCCCCATTTGCTTATATGTGTGTTCAGCATATTTCGCTTCGATTGGAATCGGCTTTTGGCCAGACGATTCGACAATCATTTGAATTTGGCAGGCACGTTCCATTGCAATGAACCACCATGCAGCTTCATCGGCAGAATGACCCACAGTCAACAATCCGTGATTACGTAAAATGACCGCTTTATTTCCGCCGAGTGCATCAGCAATCCGCTTTCCTTCCGATGTTTCGTAAACAACACCGGTGTAGTCGTTGAAGAGAGAATGATCCTGGTAAAAAGCACACGCATCTTGCGTAAGAGGCTCAAGCTTTTTTCCTAAAGTGGAAAATGCCATGCCGTAAGGGGAATGGGAATGGGCGGCTGCCGTCACATCCGGACGAGCTTTATGGATAGCTGAATGAATGGCAAATGCAGCCCCGTTAATATCATGCTTGCCCTCTAAAATATTGCCGTCTTCATCAATCCGCATGAGATCGGACGCGGTAACTTGACTGAAATGGACAAGGTAAGGATTCACCCAAAAATGTTGCTCATTTTCAGGATCCCTTACGGTAATATGACCCGCTGAACCATCATTGAAGCCAAATTTTGAGAACAGGCGAAATGAGGCAGCCAGCCGTTGTTTAATGTATTGCCTTTCTTCTTCTATGGAATGGAATGTCGGCGTAAGCTCGTTCATCATAACAGCCTCCTAATAACCTTTTGTTAAATCAACTAAGTAAAGCAAATGATCATTTTGCATGAATGCGTGATAGTTTTCCGCGAATTTGTCCAAACATCGATCCATATACTGAGGAGATTTAGCTGCAACATGCGGCGTTACAATGATTTTGTCGTGATTCCAGAACGGATGCGAGGACGGCAGCGGTTCTTGGTCAAAAACATCTAAAGCAGCTCCCGCAATCTCATGATCATCAATAGCTTGGAGTAAAGCATGATCATCGATTAACGGGCCACGCCCTAAATTGATCAGAAAGGCACTCGGTTTCATGCTGTGATACTCCTTATCACTCATGCAATGGGTCGTAGACTCTGTCACAGGCATCAGCAAAATGACGTAGTCACTCAACTGTAACGCGTCACAACGGTCTTCAAGCTTGTACATATAATCGAACGGTGGTTTCATATGGCCGGTCGTATTCACACCGTACACTGTCATGTTTAACGCTTTGCACTTGGCAGCAATCTCAATGCCGATCGTGCCCGCCCCCATAATGGTTACTGTCTGCCCGTGCAGCTCTTGAAAAACAGCTTCCGTTTCCCAATGGTTTTCATTTTGATACGTTTGATAACGCGTAATATTACCATTAAAATGAAACATCATTGAAAGGGTGTACTCTGCCATCGGAATGCTCTGAATTCCCTTCATATTGGTCACTTGAATGTTTCTATCGTGAAGTTCATCGAAAGGCAGGTGTTCAACGCCAGCCTGAAAAATTTGCACCCAGATTAAGTTGGGCATTTTTGCTATTAATTCAGGCGTTACGTCATGTCCATACGTTATCCAAATGCGGACTTGTGGTAGTAAAGAAGTCTGTGAAGCTAAATCTTCTGTAATATGTTCAACAGGAAGATCAGCTGAAGTCATTGTCGTTAGTTTCGCTAGTTGATCGGATGTAAGATCCTCAGTTGTAATTAACAGCATAGTATATCTCCTTGAATATCCCTGAAAATGACGACATTACTTATTGTATCGCTAACTTGAAAGATAACGAAGGTGAATAAAAGATGAAGAAACGTACTCAACAGGCATTGCACGCTACTGAGCAAAATTAGTGACTTTTTTCATACAATCAATGTCATATGCTCGCGATATATGTCGAATACGCAAAAATTAATCTTTTTTCAATTTTAGTTTTATCAAATTGATACTGATTATGCATGAATCGGTGGTAGCCAAAGGACTCAATTCGGAGGATTGACTTTAATAAGTGCCTGATTTTGGACGATTGCGCGCTCATCTTGGGCGATTTGACATATTATGGGCGATTCTAGTCCCGGCTTGGGCGGTTTCACTCCCCACATGGGCGATTGTAGGACCTCTTTGGGCGATTGTGCCCTCATCTTGGGCGTTTTTTGCCCTCAACTTGTGCGCTCAAGCATTGCGGGGTCGGTTAGTCTCCCCGGCAAATAAAAAACCGCTTCCTTATTAAGGAAAGCGGCGGTCGTACTTTGTTTACATATATAAACTGGCTAGAAAAATCCCGAGCGTTTCTTGATAAATTTCATCAAATTGACTTAAGGGAAGCGGGTTGACGCCTTCTCCGAGCTCTACTGTAAAGCCGGGGCGCTGCCATACTTTGATGAACCAGTCTTTATAACCAGCGAAACTATCGACATATTGGATGGGTTCGTATCCGCTGACACGGTAAAATTCATTCACGATCACTTCTGATTCTGGTGGTTCTAACCCTTCGTATCCCCAGAAGATGACTTCGCCTTGGGTGTGGAAGGCAAGCATCCGGTCAAATTGCCGTTCGCCAGCTAGTTCTGCCATGGCGATGCTTTCAGGTTCTGTTAAGGGTTGATAACCGGGAAAATCGCGTGGAGCTGGCTGTGTAGGTTTTCGGGCGGCTTCGACATCCCATTTTGCCGGGTATTGATTGTTCAAATCGACGCCCCTGATGTTCGCTTTCCAACCTGAGAAGTCCGTGATGCCATTGTTAATCGCGAGGGCTTCTTCTCCGTATCGCCCGGGTGGCGGTCCGTTAAGCGTGAGGTCGACGCCATCGGGGTCAACCATTGGTACTATGGAGAGCGTCACCTGGTCGTAAAATGGGCTGACGTTGATGCCCCTAATGGGCTCCTGGTTGGTTAATGCCAACAAGTAGTCGTTAAGAAATTGCATGATAATTGCCGTGGTGATCCATTCATTGGCGTGAAATGAGCCATTCCAATGGACGATTTTCGGGCCGTTGCCAATTTGCAATTCCGTCAATTCTTTTCCCATAACACTCGATCCGATGGCTTCCTGGCGCATGAACGGGTAGATTTCTAATAGAGTATCGAGGTCAAGGTTGAGCGCTTCGAAATCATACGGGCGATTGCCATTAATTAGTCGTGACGTGACACGGTCGGGGAGCAGGATGGTTTGGTCAACCTGGAGGTTATCGGGGTTAACGTTCGGGTTCAATAAATAGAGGCTGTCAAGTTCTATTCCCTGTCCGGTAGCTAACCGCCAATACGTATCACCAGCTTGAATCGAATAAGTGCGCGTGGTATAGCCAGGAATGATGATGCGTTGACCGATATAAAGAGCATCAGGTGCCACTTGAGGATTTGAATCTATAATCAATTGCAAGGGGATATTGAATAAGCTCGCATAATACCAAAGCGTATCACCTTGCCGTACTTGAACATCCATTTCTCTGCCTCCTAACTATGTCATCATTTCTATTGTATGTTCGTTCGTACCCAGGATGAACACTAATGCGCGTGAAGCTTTCTCCAAATTAAAGGAAAATCTCATAAGTCCTCGAATACGTTATGTAGTAATGAATTTTCACTTAAATGAGGAGGGGGACGCGATGGGGATTATTCACTGGTACGATTGGGTTACGCCCACCACACCGCTAGCATCCGTTATGTTTGGTTTGATTGCCAGTATCATTGTGGGTTTGCTTATATGGAACGATACGAAAAAATGGAAACACGTTGCAATTGCTCTCATGACGGGCGCTGTCGTTTCGGTGGTTGGTGCTTTTCTGCTTAATGTTATCGGTTTTTATAGCTGAAGTATAGAAAAGCTCCAGTGAGGTAAAGGGCTGGAGCTTCAGAGTCTTCCATTCAATGTCCATTTATCAAGGGAGAAGGTGCTCGTGCCCCTGCTCTGAAATATGATGGTTTCGTTTTCAGGCTCAGGAAACAAGCGAGAAGTAAAAACGTGCGCCCCCTGGTTGATGAATAGCTCGAGTGAAGACGTGTCCAAGAAGGCGTGGATCGTATGTAAGCCACTCGATATTTTGCATTGTCTCACTTCCACCTCTTGTTCAATTAAATGAGGGCGGCTCAGAGTGGCCACTTGTTCATAAGCATCGTAATGAAACGCAGCATAGTCGCCCATGCGGATCGTAAAATCGTGCTCTATTTCGTGTAAATGGATCAGCAATTCAAGCGTGGTTCCTGTTACGCCTTCTATTGAACGCGCATCTCTGTTGAGTTGAATGTTTCCCTTTTGAATATGGTCTGAGCGCAGCTTTTGTAATTCGTGTAATGGTTGTTGCAGCACGCACTCTCCATCCCAGGATAACTCTCTTGGAAGCGTCAACGCGTGCACCCATTTATGCTTAACAGTAGGGTGAGCTTGCTCATATTGGTCAGGAACCCCCATCCAGGCGATCAGAATGCGGCGGCCGTGTTCATCTAGCATGGTTTGGGGAGCGTAAAACTCGAAGCCGTGATCTAGCTCGTGGAACGCTCCGTGCTCAAGTTTACCTGTTCGGTCATTCATCGACCCTGCAAAATAGCCGCTTTGATACGTATTATGATAATTCATGCCCTCCGGCTCCAGCCCTTGTGGTGAAACGATCAGGATATCAACATCAGCTAAGCGGAATAAGTCCGGGCATTCCCACATATAGCCAAACGCCTGGAGCCCCTGTTCATAACCGCCTGCTATATTTCCCTGCCATGTCCAATCTGTCAAGTTCTCAGAGGAAAATAAAACGGCCTTGCCGACTAACTCCTCAGTTTGGGCGCCGATGATCATGTACCAGGTACCATCATGCTGCCAGACTTTCGGATCGCGAAAGTGGGCGGTATAGCCATCTGGAACATGGAGGACGACGCCATGCTTTTGAAAATGACGGGTATCGGAAGACGTGGCCATGCACTGATAGCTTTCCCGTTGGTTAGCCGCATTTTTCACATTTCCTGTGTAAAATACATACAGCTCGTTATTATGGTAAATGGCGCTCCCAGAATAGCAGCCGTTGCGATCGAACCAATCGGAGGGAGTGAGGGCCGGTCGCTGCAGCTCCCATGAGACAAAATCCTTTGTGGTGTAATGCCCCCAGAATTTAGCGCCATGCCCCGTATCGAAAGGCATCCATTGAAAGAAAATGTGGTAAGTGCCGTCTAATTGGATCAATCCATTCGGGTCGTTTAACAAGCCGACAGGAGGAGAGAGGTGATAGGTAAGCTTATAAGGATCGGTTTGGACCACGGAATGATGGAGTCGTATTTCATCGTTCGCTGCTTGACGTAAGTTGAAATCAGACATAAGGCGTCCTCCTATTGATCGCTGTAAAAAGCGAGGTTGGTTGTCTGGCAGAGCAGAGCGTGAATAGTCGTTCAGGTTTTTCATTACAGTATCACGAACGTTCCTGTAATAGCAATCCAGAGTATTTAGCACGACTATGAATGATAGAAGACGTATTTTGGAGGTGTCGTTTTATGATTCTACATACTAAAACAATCGGGGCTGGGGAACCTATTTTATTTTTGCACACGGGTTTACAGACAGGAGAAACCGATTTTCTCGAGCAACAGGCTTATTTCAAGGAAAGCTATCAGGTTGTAGTGCCTGATTTGCGTGGCCACGGGCAATCCACCAGTGATGAGCTTAACAATTTTTTGAGCGATTCAGTGAAAGATGTACACGAAACGTTGGAGGCGTTGGAATTGCCAAGGGTACACGTGGTCGGCTGTTCATTAGGGGGGATGGTGGCGTTACAATTTGCAAGAGCTTATCCTGCTCAAGTTAAATCGGTGACGTTATCCGGGATAACGGCTGAAAAACCGCACGATTGGCTGGCATTGCACGAAGAGGATGTCGCCCATCAACAACAGTTATTGCAAGATGAGAAAATGGTAGCGTATATGAATCAGCTTCACAGGGGGACAAATTGGCGGATATTTTTAGATTTAGCGCAGGATCCGGACTGGTATCCATTTAATGAAACCGAAGATATATCCGACCTTGAACCCCCTGTTTTCTTTCTAGTCGGTGAAGCCCAAACAGGAGAAGTGGCATCGGCTTCCATTTATCAAAAGCAACTTCCGCACATCCACGTTGGAATCGTGCCGTTTGCCGGTCATAACGTACATCTGGAGCAAACTGAGATGTATACGCGACTGTTGGAACATTTTTTCAATTCGTTGGAAGAATAACCTTTGACGGAGGCAGAGTCACTTGAACCTGTTATAATAGAGGAAAATCGCTAGAAAAGGAGTCTTATAGATATGGCACAAAACCGCATCATGCTCGTAGATGGGATGGCTCTTTTGTTTAGAGCTTTTTACGCGACCGCTATGAGCAATTATTTTATGGTGAACAGCAAAGGGGTCCCGACAAACGGGGTGTATGGGTTTGTTAAGCATTTATTTACGGCTGTGGATACATATCAGCCCAGTCATGTCATTTGCTGCTGGGATATGGGGAGTACGACATTTCGGAATGAGATTTTTCCCGACTATAAAGCGAACCGGGGTGAACCGCCGGTTGAACTGATCCCCCAATTTGATTTAGTTAAGGAAGTAACGGCCTCGCTGGATATCCCGAACGTAGGAGTGAAAGGGTATGAAGCGGACGATTGCATCGGCACATTAAGTCAAGCCTACAAACAGGATGCTGAAGTGTTGGTGTTGACAGGTGATCAGGATATGCTGCAATTGCTTGATGCCAATATCAAAGTCATTCTGCTGAAAAAAGGGTACGGCAATTACGGAGAATATCAGCCGCATACGTTTGAGGAGGAAAAAGGCATCACACCTGCTCAGATGGTGGATTTGAAAGCACTGATGGGGGATAGCAGTGATAATTATCCCGGAGTGAGAGGCATTGGAGAAAAAACCGCTTTGAAAATGCTCAAGGAACATGGCACGATCGAAGGGATACTGGAGAATATCGCTTCGCTTACCAAAGGCCAAAAAGAAAAAATCGAGCGGGATATGGAGATGCTTCATTTGTCTCGAAAACTGGCTCGGATCGAGTGTGCGGCCGATGTTAATTGTTCATTGGAAGATGCTGTGTATCACATCAATCGCGAAGCCATGATGACCAAATTTACGGAGCTGGAATTTAAAAACATTTCTTCTCTTATTAAGGCGACATCATAAGCCAGGATCAGAAAACCCATAAGCCTCACGCCGGCTTATGGGTTCCTTATTATCATTTACTTTCTTGTTGTGCGCTGCCTTCTTCGAACGGTTGCACAACCACGAAACCTTCACCTGCAAACTTCATTTGGATTGATTCGCCGCTGCCTCGGCCGATAAACGTTTTAAATGACACATCCGTTTGGAATTCGGGTTCCAGATGTTCTGACCAGGCGACGGTAGCGTTGGGATCTGTTAAAACAGGCTCGCCCGGCTTGACCAGTAAAGTCAATGGTTCGTAGTGGGAGGTGATGGCCACCCGCCCGTGCCCTCTTAAATGAACGTTAAACAGTCCGCCTGACATCATCCCGGCCACTTTTTTCATCAATTTGATATCCCAATCAATACCGGATTCAAATGCAAGTATATCGTTGCCGTTAACTGTGATGGCATCATTATTCAATTCCAATATCGTAATTTTCTTACCTTGATCTGCTAAGTAAAGCGTGCCTTGCCCCTGTGCTTTCATTAACGAACTGCCTTCACCTGAGAAGGCTTTTTTAAACATCTTTCCGACGCCATGCTCCAGAATCCCTTCGCGCACAAACTTGATTTCCCCGTTGTATGAAATCATAGCGCCTGCCTTAGCCCACACATCCCCTTGTAAATTAACTTCTAAAATACGTTCCGTTTCCAATTCGAAATGGTCGTTCTCGTTTTTATCCTGCTGTGTCTTGCGAATAAATTCGTCAATTGAATAATTACTCATTGGCTCACTCCTTAATAGTAGGGCGGATTTGTGTGGCCCTTTTAGTATTGAATGGCGGTAACGAAGACAATGTTCAATTATATGCCAGCGATTGAAGAACTTGATTTCATATAAAGGCAGAGCTCGAGCAATAGAAAAAAAGAACAAGCTTATAATCAAGCTTGTTCTTGGTGGGGAGATATTAAAGACTTCTTAAAGCTTCTTCAATTGGAGTGTCTCCGGATACCATTTCGAACGTTTTGTGGAAGACACTTTGCTCTTCTAGGCATTGAATCATCGTTTTGGCAACGTCTGCCCGAGGCACTGAACCGCGTTCGACTTCTTTGCCTACCTGGATGTTGTCGGTAGGTTCTTCATCCGTCAAAGCACCCGGACGTACGATCGTGTAGTCCAATTCTGTGCCGCGCAAGTATTCATCTGCTTCACCTTTCATCTGAAGGTAAAACTTCAATTCTTCAGGACCGCGCTCAGGATTGTCAGCTGCCATCGCGCTCAACATGACGAATTTTTTGATGCCGAAGTTTTCGGTAGCTTGCATTAAATTGATAGCTCCGTCACGATCGACCGATTTTGTTTTATCCGATCCCGTACTAGAGCCTGATCCTGCAGCGAAGATGATGGCGTCTTTGCCTTTCACGGCTTGACCGACATCGCCTTCTAAGTCTGCTAAAATAGGGTTGGCTCCCATCATTTCCATTTCGGATTTTTGTTCTTCTTTACGAACCATGGCATGAGCTGTGTGGCCGGCTGCTTCTAAGTTTTGCACAATAAGACGGCCTGTTTTTCCATTCGCTCCTGCTACAAGTACTTCCATTTATAACGACTCCTTTCAAGTAAAAACAATGTCACTCCTACATGTTGCCTTTTTTTCGGTGCTTCAAACATCAACACGTGAAAGGAAAAGGAGCGGTTCAGCCGAAACAGAGCTCATAATAATTACATCTGCTGCATTTCCATTCTTCCGGCTGCATCGGAAATGCTTCCAACGGTTTCGGTTGATTCTGGGTCGTGTCATCTAGATAGTTCAGCATTTCCTGGATGCTCATGTTGAATAAATTTTGGACATTCGCAAGGTCTTGTGACTCAAGCGTATATTCCTGACATGTTCCCTCAAGCAAGTACTCATTGCGAATAACAATATCATCCAGTGATGGGATATTGAATTTTTGCTTCAAGTAAAGGGCATACAAGGCCAGTTGATTACGATCTTCTTCTGATTTTTTCCCTGTTTTCCAATCAATAATGACCCATTTGTGGTTATGGAGGTTGCGGTAAACGAGGTCCATGACGACAAAGATTTTAATATCGCCGACCATCATGTATCGGAATTGTTCAGCTTCTATAAATTCCATTTGGTTTTGATTTTGTAACTCTTGAAAAGTCCGGCTGTTTAAGAAATGGTGCACGACGGAATGAAGACGTTCGTTGATTTTGGCTACTTTCTCTTTGGGGAGTTGATTGTCCTGGCTATAGTAAATTTCATGCATCATCGTGTAGTGCTTGGGCCGGTGAAACCATAGGTTCTCCTTCTTGGTAGAGTCGACAAAACCCTGGTTCAAGTGGTGGCGAATGTCATCAATCAAGGTTTCTTCTATGGGGATTTCACCGTTATGTAAGTACGATTGGATAGCTTGATACATTTTATCGTGCACGATGCTGCCAAAGAGCATTTCAAGATTAGTGATTTTCTTTAGGCGGTAAGTATGTTTAGCTAGTGACAGGGCATCGCGAAGCCATCCATTATGAGAGATGTAGTAATCGTAAGCATACTTACGGGGGCATTCGAGCATCGTCTTATGACGTGAAAGCGACCAGGACAGCTCAGGATAATGCTTGATTTCAAACATTGTAGATTCCTCCAGAATGGGCTTATTAAAGGACCACCCTCAAGCAGGAAACGATTAAGGGTGGTGTTGATAGATAGCGAGATTCACTGTCCCTGACGACGTGACATCCACGTGTTCGTCGTTTAATGCCAGTCTTTGTTCTTCATAGATTTCGCTATTTTGAATCGCGATTTTCCCTTGAGCATTAATCACGCGGTGCCAGGGAAGCTGATGGGCGCGACTCATGGAATGGAGGATACGGGCGACTTGCCTTGCCGCTTTGGGGTTGCCGGCGCATCCGGCAATTTGGCCATAGGTCATGACCTTACCCGGCGGTATGGATTGAATAATCGTGATGACCTGGCGTGTAAACGGCTGCATCCGATCATCCTTCCTTTAGTCAGACTCGTTGATCCGTTTTTGTTTGCGTTCCTGATAGTTTTCGAACAACTGCTTTTCTTCAGCGGTTTCAGGGACCACCTGGGGAACAGCGCAAGGGCGGCCGTGTTCATCTTTGGCCACCATCGTTAAAAAAGATGTCGTGGTCAACGTCGTTTCGCCGTTCAATAAATCTTCGCTTTCCACTTTCACGTACACTTCCATTGAACTTCTTCCTGTACCTGTTACGAACGCTTCGAGCGTCAAAATATGCCCCACTTTCGCAGAAGACATGAATTGGACGCGATCCATAGAAGCGGTGACCACGACTTTCCGGCAATGTTTCATCGCGGAAATAGCAGCAATCTCATCGATGTAGGCAAGCACCTGACCGCCGAAGATGGTTTCCATATGATTGGTATCCGGCGGCAGGACGAGTCGAGTTTGAATGGTTCGCGATTGGTTCGATGATACGGTTTCCATTTTGCATTCCTCCTGATTGATCTGATCAAATTAAAAAAACCCTTTCGTTAGGGCAGTAGATCGAATCAGGACACACGGGCAGAATACCAGCGTGCGTAACCTCATTCAACCTCCTTTAAATCCCGAAGAAGTGTTGAGTATGTAAAATCAGGCAGGTCTCCTGGCTAGTGCTTACCTCATTACGGCCTTCCCATGACGAATCATAGTGGCATTGGGGTAATGAGTGAGGGCACTTACAGTTGCGGGTACAGCTCTGGTTTTGCACCAGATTCTCTATTAAGTCCGACAATCGGACACCTATTTTACGAATCATGTTAATGATCTTACTCTCATATTTATTGTAGCCGTTATGAGAAGGGAATTCAACGCGTAGAGCGTGCCCTTCTTTTCCGTTTATAGATGAATAGACCGAGAACGAGTATGACAATGCCGCCAATTACGTAAGGGAAGCGGCTCGGGCCAAGGGAGTCTTCTAAGTTGACTTCTTCATCAGGACGCTCGCCATCCCCCAGGATTCTCATGTCTCCTTCAGCTGAATCAAGGGACGTTGTGCGGCTGCATAAGTCTGTCTTTAGTTCGCCGTCATGTTCATTGGCATAAATTAAGTATTCTTCTCCTTCTTCAAAAGGGAACCCACAACTGGCTGAACTTTCAGCTGTTGCTACGATCTGCTGGGATTCTGAGGCGTTCTTCCAGGTTTCATCGACTTCAACCAAGACCTTCACAGGGTCAAGACTGGATTGGAGCCCACCAGAACTGTCTTCTTTTTCAATTTTTACGATTTTCCCTGAAAAAACAGCATCGTTCGTCTTATAGGCTGTTTGTGCAGGAGGCGGTTCGGTGCAAGAGCATGCAGAGACAGGTGAGGGAAGCGCTGCGAATGCAATATAAATAAGTGTTATCATCGATAGTAGTGTTGCACATATAGATTTCATCATCATCCTCCTGACTCATATTTATTCGTTCCATGAGTGCTGTAAAAGGGGGGCGACAACCTATGGTAAAAGATTTCGGTGGTT
Source organism: Thalassobacillus sp. CUG 92003 (assembly GCF_013618635.1). Classification (GTDB taxonomy): domain Bacteria; phylum Bacillota; class Bacilli; order Bacillales; family Halobacillaceae; genus CUG-92003. The sequence continues at coordinate 264,647 of NZ_JABLSJ010000002.1, forward strand.
ACAATCTTTTCGGCATCCATCTCGAACGTCTCCCGCTTCCACTGTGGCCAGCGGGTTCTAAAGGCCCTAGCAGCACATTTCACTCTATAACTATGAGTCGATTACGATCGCAAGAATGTTACGCTCCTAAAAAATATCCCGAACCACACGGGTGCGTGGTTCGGGATACGGAACTATTGATCCAACATCTTATCTGAAAATCCAAACGACCAGGTCAAACCGAAAGCGATGCCAATGGCCAAGAGGTTGGTGATCAGGTATAGCAGAAACTGCTCATTTAAATACAACAGTGAACCTGGAATAACGGTGATGGCCATGCCGGTTGCTTTAAGTCCGACAAGCGAGGCGAAGAATCCGCCAATACCGCCGCCAATCAAGCCCATTACAAAAGGTTTCATGTAACGTAAATTCACCCCGAAAATGGCGGGTTCTGTAATGCCGAGAAAGGCAGACAAAGCTGACGGCAGTGACAACGCCTTCAATTGCTTGGACTTCGTTTTTAAACCTACTGCTAAAGCGGCTCCGCCTTGAGCTGCGATCGATGCTGTAATAATCGGGTTAAACGGGTTGAAGTCCGTTCGTTCTAACAACTGAATCTCAAGCAGATTGAAGATATGATGCACCCCGGTGATCACGATGATTTGGTGCACAAATCCAATAATCAATCCGCTAAGTCCGAGCGGCAATTCCAAGATGTAGCGCGTACCTTCAAAGATAGCGTTTTCGACTGCATGGAAAACGGGCCCGATTAAGAAAAGAGCTAACGTAATCATAATGAGAAGGACAAGGAAAGGCGTTAAAATCAAATCAAGCGATTCGGGCACCCGTTTGCGGATCGCTTTCTCCAATTTTGCCCCCACTACCCCGGTAATAAAGGCCGGCAAGACGGAGCCTTGATAGCCTAGAACCGGAATGAACCCTAAGAACATAAGCGGTTCTGCGTTTCCTTCCGCAATTTCCCATGCGTTAGGGAGGGAAGGGGAGACGAGCATGAGTCCGATGACTATGCCGACGATCGGACTTCCGCCAAATACCCTGAACGTTGACCAGGCCACGAGCGCCGGTAGAAATATAAATGCCGTATCCGTTAAAATTTGCGTGAATAATATGAAATTCTCAGAGATACTTTCTGGTGTCAGCCCGAATAAGGCTAATATTTTTTCTTGCGTGACGAGGCCGCGCAGCCCCATAAATAGACCAGTCGCTACTAAGGCAGGGATGATAGGAACGAAGACGTCCCCAAAGGTTCGGATGGCCCTTTGAAATGTATTACCCTGGTTTTGCGTTGCTTCTTCTTTGACTTCCGATTTACTTTTCCCATCTACATTAAACTTTGTCACTTCTTCGTAGATTCGATTGACCGTGCCGGTTCCAAAGATCACTTGCAGCTGGCCAGCGTTGTAAAATGCGCCCTTAACTTTTTCAATGTTTTCCAAAGCAGGGATGTCCGCTTTCTCTTTGTCATAAAGCATGATCCGAAGCCGTGAAGCGCAATGCGCGACCGATTGGATATTTTCTTCTCCGCCTGCGGCATCAATAACGTCACGGGCAATCTGGGAGTTATCTGCCATTTACCACACACTCCTTTAAACATAATAAAGATGGAATCGATTCCACATGACATAAAAGTCGTTTTTAATTGGTTCTGTTAATGCTTAGTGTTGAACTTCCATATAAGCCTCCTTCATTCCTGAGGACTCAAATTCAACATTGTTTAGGCCGTTTACAGTACTTGAGCTAGGGTTGGCTGGGGAACAACTCGCTTTCCTGCGGGGGAACCGGCAAGCCTCCTCGCTCGCTGCGCTCTCTGTGGGGTCTCGCCGAGCCCCTTCTCCCGCGGGAGTCTCGTCGTTCCCCAGCCAACCCATTTTCATTAGATAACGGCCATTTCCATAGTAGAAAAGGTACGCAGCTGTCCAGAACTTAAAATCTTTAAAATCAACCCTTCCACAATTCCGCTGAACAACCCTTTGTGTGGGTCAGTCGACAACACTGTTTAACAGAACAGTTCGTTTATAAAAATAAGTGCTAAATACAAGGAAACTAGGCAGTGGAATCGATTCCATGATTGCGCTTTCAAGTAGAACTATACACTATCTCGTAAAATCAGTCTATACGAGAGTTTTAATTTTTCAGAATTTTGTTCATGGTTAATTTTACCTAATAATAAGCGCGCCGCATGCTGTCCAGCTTCTTGATTATAATAATCAATGGTCGTCAGGGCCGGCGTAATATACTTAGACATGACGGAGGCACCGATGCCGGCTATCGCCATATCAGCGGGAATCCTGAAGCCTTGTTCTTTTAAGTATTCCATGGCTCCGACAGCCATGCGATCCGTGACCGCGAAAACAGCGGAAGGCAGGTCATCTTTGCTAGTGTGAAGGATGGATTTCATCGCTTCGTAACCGGAATCGATGCTGAAGTCACCCACAGCCATCCAATGGTCTTTTACGGGTAAATTCCGCTCTTTCAATTTATCCAGGTAGGCTTGTTCACGCAACTGCCCGACAGCAGGGTCATCATTGCTGATGCCAATGAACGCCAGTCGGGTGTACCCTTTGTTGAGCAGCATAGTGGTCATATCGGCGGAAGCATCATAATCGTTGTAGGCAAGTGACGTGACGCCGGGTAATTTTTGGCCGAGGCATACGACAGGGATAGCAGCAGCTTGGATAGCGTCCAGTAAGGGCTGGTTCACATTGGTGGCTAGAATGAGAATCCCATCGACATGGCGGCTTTTCAGGAGTCGTATATATTCAACTTCTTTTTGCTTATTCAATTCGGTATCCGTTAAGAGAATTTGAAACCCTTCATTAGAAAGGACATCATTGACACCATTCACCACACGGCTTGACGTTTCAGTGCTTATTTTAGGTAAAATAACACCGATTACGCCGGAACGTTTAGTGCGAAGTGATTTAGCTGACAAGCTTGGCATGTAGCCAGTTTCTTTTACAATAGCCATGATTTTATTGCGGACCTCTTCGCTGACATACCCACTGTCATTCAGGGCACGAGAAACGGTCGTTCTTGAAACGTCAGCCATTTTGGCGATATCGTTAATCGTAGTCATCATTTTCCTCCATCTTAATCAATGTCAATTTATATAGTAGAGAAAGATACAGATATTGTCTATAGTTTAACGTGCAATGCCGAGGGAAATGACTCAAGAAGATAGGAGAAAGGACGGATAAGATGTTCATACCGAGAGTATTGTCCATAGCCGGCTCAGCTGCTCAAGCCAGTGCTGGCATCCAGGCGGATTTGAAAACATTTCAAGAGCAGGACGTCTATGGCATGAGTGCCATTACAGCGATTGTGGCCAATAATTCCAAAACAGCACAAGGTATGTTTACACATTCAGTTGAAGCGATTGAAGCACAGATTTACGCCGCGTGGGAGCATGTCGGTATTGATGCTTTGAAAACCGGCATGTTGTTTACAGAAGAGATCATTGTACAGGTCGCTTCCCAGATTGAAGCGGCTGAGGTTGAGCACGTCGTAGTGGATCCTGTTATGATCGGGAAAATGGGGTCGAAACTATTGCAAGATGACGCCATTGAGACAATGAAGCAGAAACTTATTCCTTTGGCCACACTTGTCACCCCCAATTTGCAGGAGGCAGCTCATTTATTGAATGAACCTGAAGCGTCTTCGCCTGATGAGATGAGAGAAGCGGCCCGCAAGCTGTATGGTCTCGGTCCGTCATATATTTTGCTGAAGGGAGGGGGTCTTAAGGGCCATCCCGCGATTGATATTCTCTACGATGGTTCTGAGTTTATAGAATTGGAATCCCGACGCATCCCTACCATACACACAAGTGGGGCCGGTTGTACCTATTCAGCAGCGATTGCAGCTCAACTTGCCAAAGGCAACTCAGTAACGGAATCCGTTAGGGAAGCGAAGGCATTTGTAACCAGTGCCATTGAGCATGCCCTGTCCTTTGAGAGAGGAATCGGGTCAACTTATCATGCTGCTTACCGAAAATTTAAGAAATGACGGAAACAGCTAAGACGCGCAGGAAAGTGGCTTATTTTAGCAAAGCGGTAAGAGAACGCTTTTCTGATACACAAAAATAGCCGAACGGATCAGCGTTCGGCATTTTTGATGTTATTTAGTTTTCTCCCAGCCTGTCGTTATACTAGGAGGGCATGTGATCATATTTATCGATTTGTTTGCCGCGTTCTGCATCCCAACGATTCTCAGGATGTTCGAGGCATTCAGTGGTGCAAGCTGCATGGTGTTCTTGTTCACAGTCTTCACAACACACATACTGGCGATTACAGACAGGGTTGCTGCAATTGATATAACGATCTTCTGACTTACCGCAATGTTCGCATTGAGCAATCACGACGTCTTCTTCAGTTTGATTGACAGGTACCGTCACCCGTTCATCAAACACGTAGCACTTCCCATCGAATAAGCGGCCTTGCACGTCAGGATCCTTACTGTACGAGTTAATACCGCCTTCGAGCTGGTAAACATCATCAACGCCATTTTTCTTCAAGATGCCGGTTAATTTTTCGCAACGAATACCGCCTGTACAATACGTCAGCACTTTTTTGTCTTTCCACTGGTCGGCGTTCTCAGCAATCCATTCTGGAAATTCACGGGAATGCTCGACTTCAGGTCTGATCGCGTCACGGAAATGACCGACGCGGTACTCATATTCATTCCGGCCATCGATTACGATTGTATCTTCGTCCTGCAGCATGTCATAAAATTCCTTTGGTTTAAGGTGCTGCCCACCGAAGGATTTCGGATCAATATCATCGTTCTCAATACGCCAGGTGACGAGCTCAGGTTTGGGGCGGACGTGCATTTTCTTAAAGGTATGTCCCTCAGCTTCGTCAATTTTAAATTCAATATCAGCAAAACGCTTGTCAGAACGGACATAATCCATGTATTGTTCTACTTGCTCAACTGTGCCGGATACGGTTCCATTCAACCCTTCCGGAGCGACGATAATGCGCCCTTTGAGGCCGAGATCTTTACAGAACTGCAAATGGTCTTCGGCATATTCTTCGAAGTCAGGCAAGTCGACATATTTATAATACAGCAGAACTCGGTAATCGTGTGAGCTCATAGGTATTCCTCCTGTATTTAAAAATCTTTATTAAAATTATTCCATTCCTTATCATATTCATTTTTATGAAAAAATTCAACCCTGTCGATTTGATTGGGGCCACCACGGCCTAAGAGCGTGGATGGGCTGGGTCTGCAACAACTCGCTAGGGGTTTGCGTTTACCTTCACCTTCCTTATAATGAGGATAATAAGTAAAGGAGGCTTACGTGAATGGCAGCGAAAGAAAGCACGTTCAAGCGAAGGTTGAAAAACATTGGTCCAGGTGCCATTGTAGGAGCCGCCATCATTGGTCCAGGTACAGTGACGACCGCCAGTAATGTCGGGGCAGAGTTTGGTTACGCCCTTATTTGGGCATTGGTATTTTCCATTATTGCCACGATGTTTCTGCAGGAAATGGTCACCCGGCTTGGTGTTATAACGCGTAAAGACCTGAGTACGATTTTACGCGAACAATTTACAAGCCCTGTATTAAAATGGTTGACGATTTTGCTGATTATCGCAGCTATTGTAATTGGTAGTGCAGCTTATGAAGCGGGTAATATTGTCGGCGGTGCAATCGGCATGGCCGAAATCACAGGCCTGCCTAACAACGTGGTCAGTATCATGATTGGCGTAGCGGCAGGTTTGTTGTTATGGATCGGACGCTATAAAGTGATAGAACGTATTTTTGTCATCATGATTATATTGATGAGTCTCAGTTTCATCTTGACGGCGATTGTCGTCCGGCCAGACGTATCGGCTATCTTTGCTGAAGGCTTTGTACCGACCGTTTCGTCGGGGAATGTATTGTTAATCATATCCTTGATAGGTACTACAATTGTTCCGTATACACTATTTTTGCAGTCCTCTACAGTTCAAGAGAGGTTTAGCGGTGAAGCGGAATTAAAGGACAGCCGTTTTGATGTGATCTTGACCATGGCTGTTTGTGGGATCATGTCGGTGGCAATTATTATTACTGCAGCCGTGGCGTTTCCGATTGGGACAACCATCAACGACCCTGGAGCGATGGCTGAGCAATTACAGCCTTTATTGGGGTCATGGGCGAAATACGTCTTTGCCTTCGGGATTTTTGCAGCCGGGATTACGTCTTCCATGACAGCTCCATTAGCAGCTGCCTATGCAACATCTGGCGCAATGGGGTGGGGAAAGGACTTGAGGTCCCCTAAGTTCCGAGCTGTATGGATGGGCATCCTGATCATCGGTATTATTTTTTCAGGGATGGGGTATGACCCTATTCAGTTAATTGTCTTTGCTCAGTATGCAAACGGATTAATTCTTCCGATTATTGTCTTGTTTCTTATGTTTGCCATGAATAACAGCAAAACACTTCGAGGGCATACGAATACGCTATGGATCAACATTGCTGGCTGGTTGATTTTTGCTATTACGGTGATGCTGTCACTTATCTCATTTGGTTTATTCTAAGCTGGCCAATCAGCAGGTGTTCGCTAAGACTGAACGCCTGCTGATTTTTTGACGTACATCAAATAAGAAACTAAAGAGAGCAGCATCAGCATGATCAAGGTGGCAAATGGCAGAAGGAATGCATCAGCGTGATAAGGTTTGGTACTGGTTTCCAACAAAATCCCAGCAAGCACAGAGCCCGAAGCACTGCCAATAAAATGGGTTTGCTGTTTCATGCCGATGCCGGCGCCAATCTCGGGGTCCGGCAAAATGCGCGACACTTCATTCGTCGAACTTGACGAAAGACTGGAAAATCCAAAGCTGGTAAACATGTAAGCCAACATAATCATATAAACGTTAACCGCACCCAGGGAAAACAGTAACAGGGTGGAGAGGATTAACACACCTTGAGCTAAGGCCATGACAGTGATATTGCCGAAGCGATCCATGAGACGACCGACGAAAATAGCGGCCACAGCTGAAAGCATGGCCCCAGGGAAAATAATCAACCCGATCGCAGCCGGTTCGTGTTCATACACCTGCTGAAGCATAATGGGAATGAGAAACAGCATGGCGAAATGGGTGGCAAAGACAAAGTAAGTCATATAGAGAAGCCACCGATATGGCGTTCGTCTCAGCAGCTCCGGTTGGATGAAGGGTGCATCCGTCCGATTAATGCGCAACCATAGCATGAAGATCAACACGATTCCGGCAGTCAGGAAGTACCAATGGAAGGTGGAGATGTAAAGGAGGAACAACGTCACGCCTCCCCCCGTGAGCAAAGCACCGAGTAGATCGAAGCGGCCCTGTTGCGAAGGTTCGCTCGGCATTAAGCGGAAAAGGATTGGAATCACCAGCATAACGAGAACCGTTACCATAAATAAATAATTCCAATTTAAATAATCCGTAATGGCCCCTCCGACCACGGGTCCGAGGCCAAATCCGAGCGACGAAGCTGAAGCGATTAAAGCCATGGCTCTTCCTCTGCGATTAAATGGGATAAAACGCCCGGCAAACACCATCGACAAGCCCGGGATGGCTGCTGCTCCTGCTGCTTGGGCAAGCCTTGCCCCCATAAGCCAAAGAAAGCTGTCAGCAAAAAAACCAGCCAGTGAAGCTGACCCAAAAATGGTGATTCCGGTAATCAGCAGTTTCCGAATCGGGAGGTAGTCTGAGAGTCTCGTATAGGTGATGGTGAAAATGGCGAGAACAATGGAATAGCCGGAAACGATCCATGCTCCTTCAGAAGGCTGTAATGAAAATTCAGTAAGAATGTTCGGCAAGGCCACATTAAACATCGTGGTGTTCATGACCACGAGCCAGACCGCACTGCTTAGCAACAGTACGGTCTTAAAATAACCTGACTGATTTTCCTGATCCATCACCAACCCTCCTTAACCTGCATGCCGTACTGTAAACACTCGAAAACTATAACATAGCCTCAGGGGGAATAAAACCATTCTGTTTTCCCTGTGTTATCCCTGGTGCAACACAAAAAAGCCGACCCTGATGGCCGGCCTTGCGCACGTTGCACTCGCTTCTTCTAGTGGATGGTTACTCCGAGCGCCGTTTTGAAATGGTCTAAAGCCCACGCGTGACCTGTTGGGTTAAAACTGGCAACAGCTTGCTCGTGGATGACCAGCTTGAACCCTATGTTATAAGCGTCGATGGCTGTATGGAGCACGCAAATATCCGTGCAAACACCGCTCAAGTGAAGCTCTTCTATTCCGCGTTCCCGTAATTTTAACAAGAGATCTGTACCGGCGAAGGCACTATAACGTGTTTTATCGAGTTGATATACATGGTCTTGGTGTACATTCTCTTCTAGAACAGTCTGCAGTTCCCCGTATAAGTCGCGTCCCTTTGTGCCCCTGATATTGTGACGCGGAAATAAGGCTGTTTCAGGATGGAAGCGGTCATGTTCTTCGTGCAGATCTATGGCAAACACGACAAAATCGCCACTTTGAATAAACGACCTGGTAAGTTGAACGAGTTCAGTTTCAATGGATTGACCCGGCTCTCCGCATGTCAAAGCGCCTTCGTCTGCCACGAAGTCGCGCGTATAATCGATCGTGATGAGCGCTTTCTTCATAAGGCACCTCCTAAATGTATATACACCTATCTTACCATAAGGCGTACTTGTATGATTAGGCAGAATGGGTTTGACGCATGACGTTAGGGTGGCGGAGCATGGAAATCATCATCAAAACACCGCTTATGATCAGCAATGAACTCGTCACAAAAAAGACGGATGAAAACCCAAAAAACCCTGACAGCATCCCGCCGAGCGCAGGACCGATAATATTGCCGAGAAAGCGTATGCTGGTGTTATATCCGAGAACTTCACCTTGCATAGCAATTGGGGCTTCCTGCCTGATATAAGCGGTACGCACCGGGATAAGTCCCCCAATTGAAACCCCAAGCAGGAATCGCAGAATAACAAGCTGCCATACGTTGGCTACGAATGCTCCTGGAAAATATACGATTCCTGCCATGAAAAGCAGCAAGACCAGCACTTTGATATAGCCGATTTTATCAGCAATACGGCCCCAACGTTTAGCCATCAGAAGATTTCCGACGCCGGCAGCAGAAAAGGCGATCCCTGAGAAGAAGGCAAGATTTGCTGTGCCATGCAGCTCTCCGACATATAAGGAGAGAATCGGCTGAATACTGAAGTGCGCGATCTGAACAGTCAAGGAAGTAAGCATCACCATTAATAATAAGGGGTGGCTGAAAATATGCTGCATGACTTCCTTGGACGAATAGCGTGTTTTATCCTCTTCATGATCCAATTCGATTCGTTGTTCTCGTATCCCCAGGTACACAATGACCGAAGAGATAGCCACAGTAATTGATACATATTGAAAAGTGGCAGCGTACCCGATGGTGTCAGCTATGACACCGCCCAGCAACGGACCAAGCAAACTGCCGGTAATGCTTCCGGTTTGCAAAGTCCCCAATACTTGTCCGGCGATGTGTTTCGGTGTCTGCGTAGAGATCAGTGCCTGGGACATCGGAATGAACCCTGTGAAAACACCCATGAATAAACGTAACAAAAACAATTGCCACACAGAGGTTGCGAGTCCCATCATAAAAACGGACACAGCAAGCCCTAAAGCCGATATGATTAATATATTCTTACGTCCATAGCGGTCTCCGATTTTCCCCCATATCGGTGAACAGATAAAGGCCGTTACAAAGGTTATGCCGAATACCCATCCTGACCAGGTTTGGACATACGCATCCGTGAAGTTGCCTAAGCTTTCAATATATAATGAAATAAACGGCAATACCATTGTGATACTGCCGGCAATAAAAAAGTTAGCGAACCACATAATCCAAAGATTACGTTTAGCTCTCTGCTCTGTACTCATATGAAATCACTTCTTATACAATATATTTCGATACCCTAAATATATATCATAAACTGTCGAATAAAAAAAGGGAAGCAACTTACTTGAAGCGCTCAGCCTCTGTCTCAAAATATTTTCAAATAACGCGTAAAACCTTTATACTAGTGCTAGAGTGAGACAGATAAGTTGAACGGAGGCTATGTATGTTTGTTATCGGGACCACGCAAAAATTAGCGAAAGAATTAAACAAAACGTTAGAACCGCAAGATCATGTCGAAACACCAGAGATTAACAAGTGGCACATGAATATGTTCAAGTGGAATGACCGGAAGTGTGTACTGCTCATGAATGATAAAACTGGGCTCAATTTATTATTGTTCGGCTTGGAAAAAGAACAATTTGAGAATATTGATAACGTCTTGAAAGGTTCATTGAAGCAACTGTTGCAATTACTGGAATTGGATCAAGAGATAAAGGATCAATTTCTTGAAGCATCAGAGGAAATCGTTTATACAAAAACTTCGAACCGACGTGTCCTCGGCATGATGAGAGAAATTAAAACCACGGTTGAATCTATGCTTGAAGGAGTCAGTTACGAAGATGTTGATGCTGCGGATATTAATCGCATGAACAATATGGATCGCATTTTCACAGCTCTGCAAAATCAAACTCCCTCTAAAGTAGTTGAGCAATACTTCAACTTAGGATAAACGTCGAGAGCATACCTTAACGGTGTGCTTTTTTATGTGTACGATCCTCTCTGTACCTAAAATCCTGTATCCGTTGACGATTGCTCTCATAAGGTTTTGTATTATCACATCAAAATTAAACGAGCAGGAGAATTCCCTTTCAACATGGAATAAAGATGCAGAAGAGTTTACTTTCATACGGGCAGGGGTATATAATTGACACAAACGTTATGAATAGTCTGGAGGGTTAATATGTATTTTGAGTCTTTTTTTGATGAAAACCTTGCTCAAAAATCTTATTTAATCGGGTGTCAGCGTACAGGAGAAGCGTTAGTCATTGATCCAGCGCGAGATCTTAGCGCTTATTTCGAAACAGCTGAAAAAGAAGGCTTCACATTATCGGCCGCAGCAGAAACCCATATTCATGCCGATTTTGTTTCTGGAGCTAAGGAAATGGCCAAACAAGCAGAGGCTACACTCTATCTATCAAATGAAGGAGAAGCTGACTGGAAATATCAATACGTGGAGTATATCGCCCATCAACTGCTCAACGATGGTGACGTGTTCTACGTCGGAAACATCAAGCTTGAGGTTATGCATACCCCGGGCCACACGCCGGAAAGCCTGTCCTTTATTTTGACAGACGAAGGAGGGGGAGCAGACACACCAATGGGGGTATTTACAGGTGATTTTGTTTTCGTTGGTGACGTAGGCCGCCCGGACTTACTGGAAAAAGCGGCAGGGGAAACAGGGAGTTCCGAATCTAGTGCAGCAACGATGTACGACTCCATTCAGCGTTTCAAATCATTACCTGATTATGTGCAAATATGGCCCGGCCATGGAGCAGGCAGTGCTTGCGGGAAATCATTAGGCTCCGTCCCTTTATCAACCGTCGGTTACGAAAAACGCACCAATTGGGCATTTCAAATCGAAGATCGTGCAACATTTGTGCAGCAATTGCTGGAAGGGCAACCTGAACCACCTAAGTATTTTGCCATGATGAAAAAATTGAATAAAGAAGGGCCCGCTTATGTGAATCAGCAATCTGTCAGCATGATGGACCTTGATCAATTGGATACAGAGAAGCAATTCGTCGTAGATACGCGGCCATCATCAGCATTTGCGGAAGGTCATCTGCCTGGCACCATCAATATTCCGTTTAATGCATCATTCGCGAATTGGGCAGGGTGGCTTCTGCCTTATAATCAAGAGATAAGCCTTATAGGAGATCCTTCTCACCGAGAGGATATTCAAAAGGTCCTGCAGTCGATTGGACTGGATCATCTAAAAGGCATGGTAGACGCCCAGGAGTTGGAGAACATGAGCAAACTGGAAACGTATGAGGAAATCTCAGCAGCACAATTGAAAGAGTATTTCAGACATGAGGAGGAATTCCTGATAGTCGACGTCCGTTATCAATCCGAATGGGACGCCGGCCACATCGAAAACGCCCTGCATGTCATGCTGGGGGACCTGCCCGAACGAATCAACGAGATCCCCGCAGATAAAACACCGATTGTCCATTGCCGCTCCGGAGCGCGAGCAGCAATTGCAGTAAGCATCCTGCAAGCGAACGGCTTCAAGCAAACGAAAAATCTAAAAGGCGGATACCTTGCATGGACGAAAGCGAAGTACCCCGTCACCTCTTAATAGACAGAACTGAATAAAACACAAAAAATGCCGAACTGATTTTCGAATCGTTCGGCATTTTTGTGTTTTAAGGAAGGTGTTCCATGATCGCTCAGTCAAAAAAGAAAGACCACTTTCCTGCGGGATCTTCAGCTCGCGCTGCTCCCGTGGGAGTCTCCGTGTTTTGACTACGCTATATACGTTCCCAACACGCTTTTTATCACATCTGATAGTTGTCGCATTCACTTTAGTATCAGGTTTCCTGATGAAGTTTGTGGTAATAATGAGCAGATCGTTTATAATCCTGCAGTTGAAAATAGGTTTCACCTAAATGTTTTAATATCTCTTTCCGTTCATCATCTTCTCCGTTTGCTTCAAAAAACACAAGCGCCTTTTCTAAATGGTACGTAATATCGGTGTTAACAATCCCTGATAAAACATAATCAAGCAAATAAAATTTATACGTGTACTTCGTATGATCACACGCTTTAGACAAATCCAGCCCTCTCTTAATCATATTACTGGCGCCCTGTGGATCATTCGATTCCATTAACACTTTAGCCATCAGATACAACGATGTAATTTTGCCTTTGCCTGTTTTAGCTTGTTCACTTTCGCTTAAATAGTATAGGGCCTGTTCATACTCTTGCTGTAAGTAATAAACATACCCCAAATTATGCAGGGCTTGTGATTTAATAATTTGAAAATCGACAGTATCCTGCGTGATATGGATGATGCCGGAAAATTGCTGTTGAGCCTGATCGTATTCCTGGGCTTTAATATAGTTCATGCCGAGCAGCAGGTTACATTTTGTGATGTACTTATAGTTCATTTGCTTGGCATAGATTTGTAAGGCTTGCTCTGTATACGATATCGACTTCAATACTTTTCCTTTTTTACAGTAAGCTAACCCTGCATAGTACCAGAGTTCCGGCTCTTCAACGGAAGTCTGGTTAATCAAAGCTTCAGCTGTTTGTAAAGTACGGATAGAGCGGTTGAACTCTTCATTTTTGTATAAAGCCATCCCAGTAAATAAATGATAGTAAAACGAGAGTTTAGCAGAAAACTCATCTTTGCATGATTCTAAATCCTTACTGAGTGTTAAGGCATGTGTAATGTCGCCTGTATAAATGGCGTACCGCATGTGGTACACATATAAACAGAGATGCAGGTTAACATCATTGACCTTAGCAATCGAATGCTGAATCTTCTTCAACTGACTGCTCAGTGTACCCTGGTCATGTTCAGCTTTAATATTGTCGAGAAACGATTGAATATCGTGCAAAACTTGCTCATGTTTTTCAGATCTAGATGCGGGCTCTTGGTGGTCTAATCGCTTATACAGCTGATCGATCGTCTCAAGCATCGGTTGGATGGTATTATCTTCTATTTTATCTAAATAGTCAGCCGAACAAATTCCGTTCGCCAGTTCATGCTTGGTGCGGCCTTGTGCGATTCGCTTTGATTTGATAGAAATACCATGTCTCATGTCGCATCTACTGACCTTTCTGTATATATATAATATCTTCAGTATAATATATCAATGTGAAATTGCCAGCTATTCGACAAATTAAGACAAAATTCTGATGTGGCAAATAGCCTCATTTTATAGCAAAGTTGAGGAACAGTTGTAGATAAATGCATAATCTTCATTTCTTTTCTTGTATCAAAAAAGCAATCTGGGAAAGAGAGGTTCTATTTCAGGGAGTTGATTGGCAATACTAGGGGAGGTAGGGGCTTAAATGATGCTGTCGAAATCCTTCGTTATATGTACAGCTAGGGTATAAAGAGCAAAAAAAATGAACCATGCAAGTGCAATGGTTCATTAGTGAACGAGTGGAACAATTAAGCTCCATCCTCTACAGAATTAATTCCACCTACGTCGTACTCACCAGCTTCAACAGTACCAACACCATTTAATGAACTGAAGCCTAGAGTTAGAACGAAGCCTAATGCAGCTACACATGCAACAAATTTTTTCATGTTATAATCCTCCTAAATATATTTTAGAAAGAATTTCGTTAATGAAATCCTTTCGTGTTACCTAATAGTTTCCTGAGAACAATTTTAAATCATATTTATAAAAGTGAGCAGCTTGTTTATACTTACCTTTATTATAATAGTAGTCCCCAAGTTTAGTTGCTAAACCTCTTAAATGTCTATATTGTTCAGACTCCTCAAAGTATTCCATTGCTTTTCTAATACTTTTAATAAAGTCTTCATCATTTTCCATTTGTAAGTAGTAATCTATAAAAGAGGTTAATAGTTTAAAGTAGTCATCATCTCTGGTTGAGTAAGAGGAAGCTTTTAAGAATAAGTTGTTTGCCTCGGTTGTCTTGTTAGTTTTTAATAAGCATTCAATTAAGGATCGGTACGTAATTAATAGACTAGCAGTATCTTTATGTTTGATAGACTCCTTAAAGTTAACTATGGCTTCTTCAATTCTCTCAGTATCACTCAAAACCATACCATAATTGTGGTAGATTCTACCAAGTAAAGAAGTATAATTATTCTTTAATGCTTTCTCTTTTGCTTGTTCTAACTCTTTAGCGGCTTCGTCATATAAATCAATCTCCCCATAGAGGGAACCGAGTAAGTTATGGCTGCGACATTCATCAAAAGGTTTATTGAGATTCTTATAGTTTTGAAGCGCTGTATGAGTATAGTTAATCGCATTTTGATAATTATTTATCCCCCGGTGAATTAAGGCCATATTGTAACTGATGGCGGCTCTTATTGAGGGGGCATCTGATAGTCTATTAAACCTCTCGAAATGTTCAAGACTTGCATTGAAATTCCTGTTGTAGTAATTTTTTGCCCCTTGGAAGTAATGATGAGCTTCTTCTAATGGTGAAGACAAGTATCCTGGGTTGACGCCGTCTAAATAATACTGAAGATAGGTGTCATAAATGTACTCTGCTTCCTCATATCTTTCTTTCTTGTACAAAAAAGCACCTTTGAGCAAGAGGTAAAAAATTTCCATCTTTATGGGCTGGAGGTATTGAAAATAGCTTTCTTCGATCATTTCGATCAACTCTTCAGCCCGCTCCATATTTAGGATGATAGAAGATTGCATCTGCAGTAACAAATATTGGAGTTCAATATCTTCATTACTGTGATTAAGTAAAAAATCAGGCGGTACTTCTAATGTTGGAGCGATGGAACGCAAAAATTCCTCATTGGGCTGGTTGTGCTCATTTTCAACCCTGCTGACTTGGGAGATGGAATATACGCTGTTTGATAGATCCTTTAATGTGTAGTTGTTTTTCCGACGATACACATATATTCTTCTGCCGATATGCACGGGCGGAACCTCCCAAACTCAGTTGTTAAGTTTTGTAATTCTTATTATACATAGGATTGCCTTCTCTCAAAAGGCTTAAGAAAGGAGAAAGGAAAGTAAGAATTAGGAAAGGATGTAAAGCGGGGTATGTTAAGGTGCTTTCGGAATGATCATTTTGCACCTTCATTCCATTAACTATCATTTTAATGAGTATAAAAGACTATAAAAAATGTTGGTTTCGGGACTAATTAATTATTTTTGAAATATATTTAAATTGTTCACTCTATATCAATATTATGTTTAGTTTATCAAATGAAGTCGTTTGAATTCAAAATATGTTGAAATAGTGAAGAAGAATTCCTAATAATGACAAATAAGAGGAAAAGTATGAATTATATGAGTAAATACCCACAAGAAAGGGTATTAAATAAATAAGTACGTCAATTAATCCTTGTGTTGTATTAAGTCACCTTTCTATGCTTCTAAACAAATATAGTATAGAGTTTAAGGTGGAATACATCGACAACAACCAGTTCGAGATGGAACTGGTAAAGGAATCTTTGAACATAGGTCAAAGGAGGAAGTTTAATGGGTTATAACGTTGCTCAGAAACTCATCAAGGATCACTTAGTGGAAGGAAAGATGGATCCAGGTGCGGAGATTGGTTTGAAAATTGATCAAACTCTCACGCAGGATGCCACAGGTACGATGGTGATGCTGGAGCTTGAAGCGATGGGAATCGACCGGGCAAAAACGGAAGCTTCTGCTCAGTATGTTGACCATAACTTGATTCAGGAAGACAGTAAAAATCCTGACGATCACTTGTTTTTAGAAAGTGCTGCTGAACGATTCGGATTGTATTTCAGTCGGCCGGGTAATGGCGTAAGTCACCCAGTACACATGCAGCGGTTAGCTCGACCAGGACGAACGCTGCTTGGCTCAGACAGTCATACGTGTGCAAACGGCTGTATGGGTATGCTCGCGATTGGTGCTGGCGGCATTGACGTAGCGATGGCCATCGCCGGAGAACCTTTCTATGTGAAAATGCCGAAAGTTTGGGGCGTCAAGGTCACAGGCGAACTCCCGGATTGGGTAAGCGCCAAAGATGCTATTCTTGAAATGTTGCGCCGTCATGGAGTAAAAGGTGGCGTTAACCATATCTTTGAATATTATGGTCCTGGATTGAAAGAACTGACCGCGATGGATCGTCACGTCATCGCTAATATGGGAGCTGAACTAGGAGCTACCGCTACCGTTTTCCCATCCGATGAAGAGACGAAGCGTTATATGAAATTACAGGGTCGTGAAGATGAATGGATTGAATTGAAGGCAGATCAGGATGCCACTTATGATGTTGAAGAAGAAATCAACCTATCTGAATTAGTCCCTATGATTGCGAAGCCGTCCAGTCCCGGAAATGTGGTTCCGGTCAATGAGGTGGCAGGTGAACCGATTTACCAATCGTATATTGGATCATCAGCTAATCCGGGATTCCGTGATTTTGCGATTGCTTCCAAAATTGTAGAAGGACGTCAAATTGCAGATGGACTCTCATTTGATTTGAACCCGACGTCACGACAGATGTTGATTGATCTTTCCCAACAAGGACATATTGCGAACTTTCTTCAGGCTGGAGCGCGTTTGCACCAGGCAGGCTGTAACGGATGCATCGGCATGGGACAGGCGCCGGCTACAGGTCGGAACAGCTTAAGAACGACCCCTCGAAACTTCCCAGGCCGTTCTGGTACCAAAGAAGACAGTGTTTTCCTATGCAGCCCGGAAGTCGCAGCCGTATCTGCATTAACGGGGATGATCACAGATCCACGAACGATGGATTTTGATTATCCAAAAGTTCAGGAACTTGAACAGCCAACTGTTGATACGCAACTGCTTGAAGAACCATTACCGAAAGAAAAAGCACAGCAAGTCGATCTGGTGAAGGGGCCAAACATCGCCTCTATACCGAAAATGAACGAGCTTCCAAATGATATGGAGGTTCCTGTGCTTCTGAAAATGGGCGATAACATTTCAACAGACGAAATCTTAGCAGGAGGGGCGCGTGTCCTGCCTTACCGTAGTAATTTACCGGAAATTGCTAAGTTCACTTTTGAAATTGTTGATGAAAGTTATTATGATCGTGCGATGGATATCAAAGATCAAGGCGGACACGCTGTTGTCGGCGGTGCTAACTATGGTCAAGGTTCAAGCCGTGAGCATGCTGCGTTAGCTCCAAAATATCTGGGTCTTCGAGTTGCCATCGTGAAGGACTTTGCCCGTATCCATTGGCAAAACCTCGCTAACTTCGGCGTATTGCCACTTGTTTTCGTGAATGAGTCCGATCATGAAGAGCTAGAACAAGGCGATGTCTTGCAGCTGAAGGACTTGCGCAAGAAAATTCATGAAGGGAACGAATTCATGATTGAAGTTAAAGGCAAGGACAAGCAAATTAAAGTACGTCACGACTTGTCTGAACGCCAAATCGAAATTATGGAAAGCGGCGGTATCATCAACTGGGTCAAAGACCGCTTAAGACAATAGAAATGACAAAAAAGAAAGGGTGCCCTTAAGCAGTTCGCTGCTAGGGGCACCCTTTCTTTTTTGTTGTGGGTAAGCTCGGATCTATCAGCCGCACGCGTGGATATCAGTCCAATGTCTTGAGATATCGGTCCAAATTCCGCAATATCGGTCGCGCGCCAGAATATCAGACTAAAATCAGATATATCGATCAAACGCCTGAAGATATCGGTCCAAAACAACTATATCGGTCGCACCGCCAAAGATATCAGTCCAAGCAAGAAGTGGAGCGGCAGAATATCTGCCGCTCCACCAAACGAAGTCCTCATTTACGTTTTCAACGGGTTCAAGCTTGCTTCAATTTGTTCACGCTTGTGTTCAAGGAACGGAGGGAGAGCAAGACTTTCACCTAAATGGTCGACGTTTTCATCTGTGGCGAATCCAGGGCCGTCTGTAGCAAGCTCAAACAGTATGCCATTAGGTTCGCGGAAGTATAATGATTTGAAGTAGAAGCGATCGACAAGTCCGGAATTCGGGATGCGTGCCTGTTTCATACGCTTTTCCCATTCGGCCAGTTCATGTTCATCCTCGACTCGGAAGGCCACGTGGTGGACACTGCCACGGCCGGGGCGTTCTTGTGATTGGCCTGCTTGTTCTTCGACATGCACTTCCGCACCTGTGCCTCCGGCTCCTGTGGAAAATACATGTATGTCGCCGTCGTTTCCTTGATAATGTCCCGATTTTTCAAAGCCTAAGAAGTCGGTCAACACGGTTTGAGTAGGATTCAGCTCAGCGACTGTCAACCTTATAGGGCCGAGGCCGCGTATGCCTTGATTTTGAGGAACGGGGCTGCGATCCCATGGTGTGCCTGATTCGACGCCATTGTTATGCTCATCTGAGACGAGCATTAAGCGCTGGCCTTCAGGATCTTGAAAGGCGAGCGTCTGACGGCCAAAACGTTCCTGAATCGCTTCATGTTCGACATCAAACTGTTCAAATCTTTCTTTCCAGTATTGCAGGGCGCTGTCATTTGCCACGCGTAAGGACGTTGTGGAAATGCTTTGATTTCCGCTATACGTATTGCCGGCGTTGGGGATTTCGAAAAACGTCAGGTCGGTACCTGGATTGCCGACTTCGTCTGCGTAAAACAGGTGGTACATGGAATGGGCATCCTGATTGACCGTTTTTTTAACGAGCCGCATGCCAAGTACGTGCGTATAGAATTCATAGTTCTTTGCTGCATTGGCGGTAATAGCAGAAACGTGGTGAATACCTTTAAGTTTCATATCAAACTCCTCCTCAGATTGTTCTTAAAAGATCAGATAATCTAAAGCAAACTTGCCTGGTCCGGTAAGTGCAATGCCGACTGCAACCACGATCAATACGGCGTTATACTCGTAACCGCTTTGTGTAGACCAGAAACCATTCTGGCCATGGACTTTCACGATAGCGACGATCATGGTAACAACGATTAATAATGCTGCAAGCGGGGTGAGAAAACCTGCTGCGAAAAACAATCCACCTATGATTTCAGATAACCCCGCAACGAGGGCCATCGCTTTTCCAGGTTTTATATTAAGGGATTCAAAAAATCCTCCAGTACTTTGTAAGCCATGGCCGCCAAACATACCAAACACTTTTTGTGCCCCGTGTCCAGCGAATGATAGGCCGACTAACAGCCGGATGAGTAAGATACCTAAGCTTTCCATATTATATTACCTCCTAAAACTGATGTAACTGTGAAGACTCTGTTACATTCGTGAGAGATTGCTTGAATCTCGCTTGTGCTCCTTATGCGGGAGGTGAAAAGCACACCATCTAGGAATCAAGTCTGCACCACTGATTAACAGAGTCTAAGATAAGAATAAAATAAATCTTGATTTCAAGATAAATGATAAATCGTATTGTCTTGTTTGTCAACAAATCGAACATGATGGGGCTTCGACTTAAAAATCCCTGCCGTTCATCTGAACGGCAGGGAAGACCTCAATGATATTGATTTTGGTATTCGTTGATGCACCGTTGTAACGACTTTTTTGTTCAAGGCTTTTTAAAAAGTGGCCAATTAAAGTCTATTTGAACCAGTGAATCGGTTCAGGGTTCTTATTGCGGAAAATGTGTTTCGTTTCGGTGTATTCTTCAAAGCCAGGGCGGCCTAATTCGCGACCGATTCCAGACTGCTTGTATCCACCCCAGGGGGCTTGGGCAAAGTAGGGATGGAAGTCGTTGATCCAAACAGTGCCAAGGCGAAGTTTAGATGCTACGAATTCGGCTTTTTCAAGGTCTGTTGACCAAACAGCGCCTGATAGACCATAAATAGTGTCGTTAGCAAGTGAAACGGCCTCCTCTTTACTGGTGAACTTTTCAATCGTTAAAACAGGGCCAAATACTTCTTCTTGAACAATCTTCATGTCGGACGAGCATTCCGTGAAGATGGTCGGCAGATAGAAGAACCCATTTTGGAGTTCTGGATCATCAGGTCGTTTTCCGCCCAGAATAAGATGGGCTCCTTCTTCTTTGCCGATTTCAACGTAATGTTCTACTTTGGCGCGATGTTCTTCTGAAATAAGCGGGCCGCTTTGCGTTTCGTTGTCAAAACCGCTGCCAAGTGTAATACGGCTAGCACGTGTGGCAAGCTCTTCTACAAATTGATCGTGAATCGATTCTTCTACGAGAAGGCGTGCGCCAGCTGAGCAGACCTGACCAGCATGGAAAAAGACGGCATTCAACGCCTGGTCGACAGCAGTTTCAAAGTCGGCATCCGCAAAGACGAGATTAGGATTTTTACCTCCCAATTCTAAGGCAATGTTTTTAACATTGACACTTGCGGCTTGCATGATTTTTTTACCTGTTTCGATGCCGCCTGTGAATGAAATAAGGTCGACATTTTCGTTGTTGGCCAGTTCCGCCCCTGTGTTATGGCCAGGGCCGAGGACGAGGTTGGCCACACCGCTTGGTACGCCTGCTTGTTCCATCAGTTCGAACACTTTGACGGTCGTCAGCGGTGTAATTTCACTAGGTTTAACGACAATTGTGTTTCCTGCTGCCAGGGCTGGTGCTATTTTCCAGGCAGCTTGCAGCAAGGGATAGTTCCACGGCGTAATTTGACCGCAGACCCCTACCGGCTCGCGAACGACCTTGCTTTCTGAATCGGGCATAGGGGAGGAGATGATCTCTCCGCCTTCTTTATCAGCAAGTCCAGCAAAATATAGGAAGACATTAGCGATGTCGTCCATGTCCGCTCGGCTTTCTTCTATTGTTTTGCCGGAATCCAATGTTTCCAGTCGAGCCAGTTCTTCGTTATTTTCTCTAATTAAATGGGCAATCTGATAGACGATTTCGCCCCGTTCGTTTGCAGGGAGGTTCGCCCAATCACCTTGATCGAATGCTGTTCGGGAAGCTTGGATGGCTTCCTTGGCATCACGCTCATCTCCTTCAGCTGCTTTTGCGACAATCTCCTGATTGTAAGGATTAATGATGTCGCGGGTGTTTTTTGAAAGGGCATCAACCCATTTGCCGTTAATGTACATGTGCTGTTGTTGTTCCACACGCTTCACTCCTTTTGCGTATAAGTTTGTTAAATTTATTAAGAAAATATTTAACGTTTTGAATAGTTTCAACCCTAACATGGTGATCTCATACTGTCAAAACGACAAAAAAACTGAATTCATGCTCAACCTATGGGCTGATGGGCAGGAAAAGGGATTAAAAAACTTAAACGTTTTGACAAGTTTTTATTTTTCGTTAAGATAAGTTTGTAAAGAAAAAATTTAATAAACTTAATTGCGTAGGAGGTTGTAAATGTCGAACGACTATCAAGAACAAGCCCGGGCTTCCATTGAAGAAGCAAAAGGGTTGGTTGTGGATTCAATTGCTGAAACAATTGATCTCTATGGTGTCACACGCAGTGCGGGAACATTGTATGGCACCATGTATTTCGAAGAGGACATGACACTCGATGAGATGCGCGAAAAACTCGGGATGAGTAAACCGAGTATGAGCACGGGTGTTAAAAAGCTTCAAGATTATAACATCGTGAAGCAAACCTTCCGCAAAGGAACACGCAAACAGACCTTTGTGGCTGAAAAGGATTTCTTTCAGTTTTTCGCTAACTTTTTTGCGAAAAAGTGGATGAGAGAGGCAAAAATTAATTTGGATGCGATCAAACGCGCTCAACGGGAGTTGGATGAGGTGCTGGAATCTGATCAACTCGATCATGAGCTCAGAGAAGAAGCCGCTGCCATCTATAATCAAATGGAAGCGTCAAAACCTTACTATCAATGGCTGCAAAAACTTGTTGCCTCGCTTGAAAGCGGAGAACTATTCGAGCTTCTCCCTTTAGATGAAGACTAAAAGACAATACGGCTCTCTTAGGATAACATAGCGTTATTTAAGGGAGGCGTACGCTCAGCATAAGTTACTGAATATTCATAATAATCTGTCTACTAATAGAATTTAGGAGTGATGCAAGTGCTAGAAAATTCAAATGAACACAAGTCATTTTGGGCGAAAAACGCCCCCATGCTATTAATTGGATTGCTATTGGCGATCGCCGTCGTCTATATCGGGATGACCAATGAAAACATCCATTGGGGCGGCTTTATAGCTATGATTGTATTTTATGCCCTCGTTTACTATATAGGAGCCGTCCTCGCTACAAAAAACTCCAACACCCTTTCTGATATGATGGTCGCAAAACGGAGCCTTCCTTTAGGCATTGCGATGTTCACGATGGCTGCCACGTGGGTAGGTGGCGGTTACGTCAACGGAACTGCTGAATTCACTTATAGTGATGGGCTTGTTTGGGCCCAAGCGCCGTGGGGTTATGCATTAAGTTTAATAATTGGTGGTATTTTTTACGCTCGTAAAATGCGTCGTTATGAATTTATGACAATCATCGATCCGCTTGAACAGCGCTTTGGCAAACGTATGGCAGGTGTTCTCTATATCCCTGCTTTGCTTGGGGAGATGTTTTGGAGTGCAGCTATCCTCACAGCTCTTGGTACAACGTTTGGTACGATTCTAAACATCGATTTCACGACATCGATTATTTTATCCGGCATCATTGCGATCGCGTATACGGTGCTTGGCGGTATGTGGGCTGTTGCTTACACCGATCTATTCCAAATGGCTATTCTGTTAATCGGTCTCTTCCTCGTTGTCCCATTTGCCTTAAATCATGTCGGAGGGATTGATTCAGCCTGGGGGAATTACTCCGCTGAGCTAGGTTCTTATGCTCAATTGATTCCGCCGTTAAATGGCTGGCAGGACCCTGCGTGGGGCAATTGGTACTGGAATTGGATCGACTATGCCTTGCTGCTGGTATTCGGCGGTATCGCGTGGCAAGTCTATTTCCAGCGTGTCCTATCCGCTAAAAATGAAAAAACAGCGATGTGGCTATCGATAACTGCCGGTTTCATTTGCATTATAGCGGCGATTCCCGCTGTGTTGATTGGAATGGTAGGTTTCAATATTGATTGGGCCGGTATGGGGCTTCCGGATCCGGAAAATGCTTCCGTGATTCTTCCGCACGTCTTACGGTATTTAACGCCTGAACTGGTTGCTTCAGTTGGACTGGGGGCGCTGGCAGCTGCCGTCATGTCCTCCATGGACTCATCTATTCTCTCTGCTTCGTCTATGGCTTCCTGGAATATTTATCGCCCGTTGATCAATCCTGAAGCCAGCCAGGACAAACTGAAAAAAGTCATCAAACGGACGATCATTATCATTGGTGTGGGTGCCATGATCATTGCTTTAAACGTCCAGAGTGTTTATACACTTTGGTATCTGGCATCCGATTTGGTTTACACAATCCTTTTCCCGCAATTGACAATGGCTTTATTTTATAAAAATGCCAATATTTACGGTTCGATTGCAGGGTTTGCCGTCGCCTTATTCTTAAGGATAGGAGGCGGAGAACCAGCACTAGGATTGCCTGCTTTCCTTCCTTACCCAATGATTTCAGAAGGTGGCATCGTGTTATTCCCTTTCAGAACGCTCGCTTGTGTCGCGGCGTTTGTCTTCATCTTCATTGTGTCTGAACTGACGAAGAAAAAGGCCAAGCCGCAACCCTTACAACTTCCAGCTCATAAGCAGACTGGAAACGAGGGAAATGTAACTTCATAAGCTAATAAATGAACAGACCTCAGGGCCACGCCCTGGGGTCTATATTTGTTTGGTCAGGGGAAATGAGTGTGCGTGCTGATGGTCACTGTAATAGGCAATCGGCTGTTTTGAGAAAATGGCGTCTGGGAGCAGGTCTGACTTATAGAAGTGGTGGTCTATTCTTGCCTTTTGAAGCTTCCAACTTTGATGATAAATCGGTCCTTTATAGATCATCCGATCATGGGTGAGCCACAGGCAATACCGTTCGGTTAACCAGTAGATTAAAGACCCTGGTTCTGCCTGAAGGGGAGGAGATACCACGGAATAATGAACGGCAAAATGATCGAGCCCTTTTGAACTCCGACTGACAAACCTATTGGAGAGGCCGTTTTGTTGGCTTCGTATCGAAGCTGAAAAGTAAGGCAGACCAAACATGGTATGGACAAAACGAGCCATAAGGGGGTGATTGGCATTGATTTTTAGAAAATAGACCCCTTTTATTCCTTCATACGTGACGTAAGTGCGGATATTCAATTCATCGAACGCGTTGAATCCAGGGATGACAGGGCAACCTTTTATACGGGTGTTGCTCACATGAAAAGGAATGAGGCTGATCCAAGCTGTACCTTGGTACTCATCTAATGTAAAAGAAGGGGGGATTAATGGGAGGAGAATATCTCTCGGCACCGGCCAATTCATAAACAATAGATCTGTCCAGTCTTGCTCCATAAACCATGTGCGAGAAAACCAGGAATAATCTGACATTTAACAAGACTCCCTTTTACCATTTGGTTTTCCCAACTAAAAGCGAATCATGTATGTCGGTTGATTTTTATTTAACGGGTTGTTTAGGCTTAATCTGTAATTTGCGTTGCTGAAGTTCCTGCTTGAGTAAATCAATAAATTCGAGATCGACGTTTGATTTTAAGGCTAAATGATATGTTAACTTCAACATATCATTTGAGAGGTATCTCACGGCTAAGCACCCCTTTGTCATGTGTTAAGTTTGTGGAAGTTGTGGCAACACCGATGATATTTCCTTTGTGATTAAGGAGAGGACGTGCAAACACATAGTAATAAAGTTGCTCATCGGGCAAATCGAAGTGAATGTATTCTGTGAAGGTTTTCCCGGTCTTAATGACCTTATCTTTAAGTGATATAAGTGCATTTGTCCCATCACCGTTGTGAATATCATCGGGGCGCTTACCGATGATGGTTAAAGGGTTCAAACTTGAGTGAGGGTTATAAATCCACGTAAACCGCAAGTTTAAATCACAATGTGCCACTGTAATTGGGGATCCTTCTATTGCTGCCTGAAAGGGCTCACTGAGATGATCGGTGAAAAACAGTGATGGGTCGATGTTCAAAAATCGGGAGATTTGTTTGGCGACAGCCATGCTTGGGTTGCGTGTGTCGCTTTCGATTTGGGTGTAGTATGCGCGGTTGATGTGAGCTCCTCTCGCGACTTCTTCTTGAGTAAGGTTTAGTTCTTTTCTGATTTGGATTAACCATTCTCTCATGATTGTTTGCCCCTCTCACGATAGCTGTCTGATATTTAATACTTATTCTTTGTCGAATTATGATTACCTTGTGGCAGATTGCCACAAGAAGCACTTTTTTAGTTATATTTATCTATATCCGCATAATTAATTCATTAATCCAGGAAAAACGAAAAGCAAATAGGCTGATAAATGGATTATTTTTCTAGTTATTTCCTTCGATAAATGAGGCATGACAGACGTGCTGAGGTTTGATACGATGAAAGAAGCAGATTAAATTGAATATGACTACTAGGGGTGCCCAGGAGTTTGGGCTGAGAGAGAAGCGCGATCAGGCTTTTCAACCCTTGACCTGATCTGGTTAGCACCAGCGGAGGAAAGTAGCGCGACGCGTAACTCTACGTATATCATCAGCCAGGTCCTTACTTTGTTTGGAGCTGGTTTTTGTTGTTGAAAGGAGGGGAGGATAGACGCATTCATTTTGATCTGCTTGATTAACGCGAAGCTGCTGGGGGCGCTGTTTTAAGCTGAGATAAGGAGAGATCCTTTGTCCCTTAGAACCTGATCTGGTTAGCACCTGCGAAGGGAAGCAGGATGATGCCATTAATACGACATGTATATTTGTCATCCCGACGTTTCCCTTCTGACTTTCACCTCTAGTGAAAGGAACCATAAGAAGGAGGCTATATTATGACATTTACTGAACAATTACGCAGAAAGAATGATGATCTATTTAACATGATTTATGACCATCCGTTCGTCCAGGGGATCAAAACTGGTGATGTCCCTGAGGAAGCGATAGCTCACTATATTAAGGCTGATTATGAGTATTTGAATGCGTTTATGCATATTTATGGCATCGCAATATCAAAATCAACTCAACGCGAAGATGTGGCGTTTTTCAATGAGCAAATCCAGTTTGTTTTGAATAGTGAAGTGCACCCCCACCATAATTTCTGTGACCATATTGGTGTCGGTTATGAAGAATTGCAAGGTTATGCTTTACCCCCTACGGCTGATCATTATGTTAAGCACATGATGTATCACGCTCAAATGGGGTCTCTGGGTGAAGCCCTGGCTGCTTTATTGCCATGTCCCTGGACGTACCTTGAAATTGGAGACAACCTCAAACAAGAGGCGCAGCCGGGTCCAGACCACCCTTTTTATGACTGGATAACCTTTTATGCTGATCCTGAAGTAGCCGATATCACCCTCCAACTAAGAAATCGGCTGGATGCTGCAGCAGAGGGTGCTTCTGAGTACCAAAAGAAACGAATGGAAACAGCATTTCGGAAAAGCTGTCAGCTCGAGTGGTCGTTCTGGAATATGGCGTATACATGTGAAGAATGGCCGGAAAATAAGGAGGTTAACTTATGAAAGAAACACCATGCGCTCTCACTATTGCTGGAACGGATCCCAGTGGAGGAGCAGGAATACAAGCTGATTTAAAAACGTTCCAAGAGTTGAAGAGTTATGGCATGTCTGTCATTACTTCGGTTGTGGCACAAAATACAACAGGTGTTCAGGATGTTTTCCATTTACCGCTTGAGATGCTGAAGCGGCAAATCACCTCTATTATTGAAGATATGCCGCTGCATGCCATGAAGACGGGGATGATTGCGAACCGCGACATGATGAAAGTGATTGCTCCAGTCGTCCAAAATAAATCCGTTGCTTATGTGATGGACCCCGTCATGGTGGCGAAAAGCGGAGATCCCTTAATGGAAGAAGCGGATAGGTTGTTTTTGCGTGATGAACTCCTTCCATATGCAGATGTGGTCACGCCAAATTTGCCTGAGGCGGAAGCTTGGACAGGCAAGCAAATACGAGATGAAAAAGATATGAAAGAAGCGGCAGTCCAACTTGTGCAGCAATATGGTGCTGGGGCAGCCTTGATTAAAGGCGGGCATCTTGATGGTCAAGCGATCGATATATTATACGATGGTCATCATTTCCGCACCTTTGCGTCCGAGCGAATTAATACAAAGCACACGCATGGAACGGGATGTACGTATTCCGCCGCGATTACAGCTTATTTAAGTCAAGGCTACGTTCTCGAGGATGCGGTGGAAGCCGCGAAACAATATGTAACGTCAGCTATAAGACATTCCTTTGCACTCGGCCATGGGAACGGGCCGACGAATCATTGGGCTTGGCGTGAGGAGGTTAAGAGCAGATGAGTGGACAATATATTGGACAGCTTATTCGTGAAGTGCGCGAGATACAGCCTCTAGTCCATCACATCACCAATAAAGTCGTCATGAATTTTTCTGCGAATGGTCTGCTTGCTTTTGGCGGTTCTCCTGTGATGGCTGCTGAAGAAGCAGAGACGGCAGACATGGCCAGTGTCTCCCAAGGCCTGCTCCTTAATATTGGAACCATGACAAAACCGGAATTAGCAGCTATGATCACAGCAGGACGAGCAGCCAACGAAAACGGCGTACCTGTCGTGATCGATCCGGTTGGTGTGGCTGCAACACCTTTTCGTTCTGAATCTGTGCAGAAGCTGTTAAATGAGGTGAAGCCTACACTCATTAAAGGAAATGCAGGGGAGATGGCCCACTTAATTGATGTTCCATGGGAGACCAAAGGGGTGGATTCGACAGGTGAAGGGGACGTGGGTTATCTGGCGAGTCAGGTGGCTCAAACGTACCACACGGTTGCGCTTGTTACGGGTGAAACAGATGTGCTCAGTGACGGTAATCAAACGGCTGAAAATAGACATGGCAGCCCTATGTTGGCGCGCATTACGGGGTCGGGTTGTTTATTAGGCTCGGTGGTTACAGCTTGTCTTAGCTCTTCATCCTCCACCTTGGATGCTGCACTGGCTGGTACTGCATTTTATGGGTTGGCGGCTGAGTATGCGGCTCATCAATTATACGTCCATGGGCCTGGCACCTTTACACCTGCCTTCCTTGATAGTTTAGCTTTGAGTTGGGAGGAATTAGTGCTGGACGGTAAAAAGACACGGGTGACGTATTTATGAACCCTCGTTTTTCGGGTGAGCAGCTCAGAAAATATTTCGTGATGGGGAGCCAAAACTGTCTCAATGATCCTGTTTTGACTTTGCAAGCGGCCATTGAAGGCGGCATTACAGCCTTTCAATTTCGCGAAAAAGGAGAAGGTAGCTTAACAGGTGAGGCTAAACGGAACCTTGGCCTTATTCTCCGTGAGGAATGCCGTAAGCATGGGGTGTTGTTTTTCATCAATGATGATAGTGATCTTGCTCTGGATTTAGATGTTGATGGTATTCATATCGGGCAAGAAGACGAAGCGGCTGCGCGTGTGCGTGACCGGTTTCCCGATAAATGGATCGGTTTATCAGTCTCGACGTTCGAGGAGTTAGAGAAGAGTGACGTGCAGACTGTAGATTATCTTGGATTAGGTCCGATTTTTTCGACGGCGACCAAAGCAGATGCTAAACAAGCAGTAGGAACAGAGTGGATTAAAACAGTGAAGCGCCATCATCCGCAACTTCCGCTGGTAGGCATTGGGGGCATCACAACGGCAAACGCCCATGAGGTCATCCAAGCAGGAGCTGACGGAGTAGCGGTTATAACCGCGATCTCCCATGCCAAGGATATTCAAATGGCCGTTTCGGAACTGTAGGACACCACATTACCCTGTTGTCATAGCGTTCTTCTTGCTAAGATATGAGTAGCAGAAATAAGAAGGAGTTTGGAACTATGGCTTGGGATGTGTTAAATGTTATTGCTGTGGCTGCGTTTGCTTTTAGCGGGGCCATTGTAGCATTGAGTGAACGTTATGATATATTTGGAACGTTCATACTCGGTATCGCCACCCCATTCGCGGGTGGCATTATCCGGAATATCGCATTGGATGTTCCGGTGGTCCACGTATGGGAACAGAGCAGCTTGCTATGGGTGGCTGTCATCACGATATCGATTGTGTATGTGTTTCCGAAAAGCTGGGTTATGTTTTGGGATCGCTGGAATGTGTATTTAGATGCCGTTGGATTGTCAGCGTTTGCTTTACAGGGTGCGGCATTTGCGGTCGAGAATGGTTTCCCTTTCGGCGGGATATTATTTGCGGCTATTTTAACCGGTGTAGGCGGCGGGGTAACACGAGATGTGTTGGCGCAACGGCGCCCCATGGTTCTTCATCAGGAGATTTATGCCGTATGGGCGTTAGTAGCCGGTTTATCGGTCGCGGGCGGTCTTATTGATTTGGCTAGCACCTGGCAAACGTATGGATTGTTCATCTTGGTTATAGGCTGTCGCGTCACATCGTATCATCTCGGCTGGCACTTGAGATTTCGCGACCTTTACCGTTTATGACCGTTAAAAACGGTAAAGGTCGCGAGTTATTCTTGTGCATGAGCTGCTCAAAGCTGTTCGAACTCTTGAGCTCGCTTTAGGCCAATAATCGTACCTTGATGAATCGATTCATGGTAAAGCGAGAATGTCATCGCTTCTTCTAAGGTCGCCAAGTGAAAGGAACCAATCTGCATCGGTTGGTCCCTTTTTTCATGGAGCCGATTAGCGAACGTTTGCTTTATTTGTGACGTTTGAGCTTGCAAATATGATTGGATCTCTTCAGCTCGGGGCGGCGTGCTTTCCCATTGGCTTGGTGAAGTTCTTGGGCTGAAGAATGAAACATACTGCTCAGGGAGTTGTTTGTCCTCGCCTGTGAACCCGTAAACCAACTTTTCCTGCACGACCAAAATATGGCCGAAGTTCCACCGAAGTGAGTTATTGAATCCTTTCGGTACCGTATCTAATGCATAATCGGGCGTGGTTTCCAGACTTGAAATGGTCCGGTTGCGTACAGATTCCATATGTTGGAATACAACCTCTTCGTTCATGTTTACGCCTCCTTGTAAATTAATATCTGAACAGATCCCCTGAGAGGTACCGTTCGCCGGTATCCGGTGCGATGACGACCACGATTTCTCCTTGATCCTTTTGCTCAGCTACCTCCATCGCTGTAAAACAGGCAGCTCCTGCTGATGTACCGACTAAAATGCCTTCCTCTTTGGCTAAGCGTCTAGTGATCGCATAGGCCTGCTCATCTGTCACTTTGCATATTTCATCATAAATGGTTTGATTCAAAATATCCGGAATGAAACCGGGGCTTGTCCCGACTAATTTATGTTTGCCGGGTTTCCCCCCTGAAAGAACAGGGGATCCAGCAGGTTCAGCGACATGAATGGAAAGGTGCTCATAGTGCTTTTTCAGTTCTTCGCCTGTTCCGGTAACCGTTCCCCCGGTACCTGCTGTGGAGACAAAGGCTGATAGCGGCTTACCAATTTCGTTCATCGCGGCGATTATTTCGGCCGCGGTTGTTTGCCGGTGAGCATCGGGGTTGGCCTTATTTTCGAATTGCATCGGCATGAAACTATTCGGGATTTCATCTACGAGTTCTTTTGCTTTTTCGATAGCTCCGGGCATTTTGTCTGCTCCGGGCGATAGAACGATTTCAGCTCCGTAAGCCTTCAATAAGTTGATGCGTTCCTGAGTCATGGTATCCGGCATGACAAGAATGGATCGGTACCCTTTAGCAGTGGCACTCATAGCAATGCCGATGCCCGTGTTGCCGCTTGTTGGCTCAATGATAGTGGAACCTTCCTTTAACAAACCTTCCTTTTCTGCTTCAACCATCATATTATAAGCGGCACGGTCTTTGACACTTCCGCTTGGATTGAACATTTCTAATTTCATATAAATATAAGCCCCGTCTTCAGGCGACAGACGGTTCAGTTTAACTAACGGTGTTTCGCCGATTAAATCTGCAATATTATTTACAACGCGCATGTTGTCACATCCTTTTACCGGTTGACTTTTCTCCACTATTTTAACACACGTAAATGGATTATTCCCATCACCTCACTCAGGATAGCTTCTTTCCTTATAACAAGCGCATGATCACGAGGAATCAAGATCATACTAACGTATAAAAGTGACGTACTGAATACAGTGATAACTATGTTATGATGAAGGTTAAATAACTAACAAGGTGAAACGTCTTTTTCACACCAAAAGGGGAACACATAATGAACGAAACGAAGGAAATGTATGATTTAATCGGAGTAGGCGTCGGTCCATTCAACCTTAGCTTAGCAGCTTTGTTAGATGAGCAGACGGAGGTTGATGCGTTGTTTTTTGAGCAAAAACAACAGTTTGATTGGCACCCTGGCATGTTGATCGAAGGGACGAGACTTCAAGTGCCATTTCTTGCTGATTTGGTAACGATGGCTGACCCGAAGAGCCCGTATAGCTTTTTAAATTATATCAACGAAAATGAGCGGATGTATCAGTTCTACTTTTTGCAACGGTTGGAAATACCGCGACGTGAATATAATGACTATTGTCAGTGGGTCTCAAACCAACTTGCGAGTTGTGTGTTCGGCCATCGCGTAACGAATCTCCGCTACATTGAGGATAATGAGCCGTATTTCGAAGTGGAAGTTCTGGATATAGCATCTGAAGAAACGAAAGGGTTTCGAACCAAACATCTCGTATTGGGGTCAGGGAGTGTTCCCGCTATGCCGAAATCCTTCCAGGGCCTACCGGAAGAGGATGTGTTTCATACCGCTGACTTTCTCAAACATCAGGAACGCTGTCGACAATCGGAAGCCATATCTGTCATCGGCTCAGGGCAAAGCGCTGCTGAAACGTTCAGGGAATTGTTGAAGGAGCAACAAGATCATGGCTACCGATTGAATTGGATTACGCGTTCCGGGTTCGCTTCTATGGAAGAATCGAAATTAAGCCTGGAGCATTTCTCCCCCGATTATGTGAATTACTTTTATCAGCTTCCTCAACATAAAAAAGATGAAATATTTACGGACCAGGATTTGTTTTATAAAGGCATCAGTAACCATACGGTGACAGATATTTATAATCTGCTTTATGAACATTCTATCGGGCAGGACCGCGTCGATGCGGGGTTACAAGTTTTGACTGAAGTGAAGAATATTGAATCCAAATCGAACGCCCCAGGCTACACCATTACGTGTCAGCATAAGCAAACGGGCGAGACCTTTGAAATGCAGAGCGATGTCGTTATTACGGCCACTGGGTACCGTCCCTATGTGCCTGATTTCATACACCAACTAGGCTCGTTTGTGGAATGGGACGAAGAGGGGCGATACAAGGTTGAACCCGACTATCGATTAGTGAAAACAGCAGAGACCCCGAGTGAAATCTACGTGCACAGCGGGATTTCCCATACCCATGGGGTCGGCTCTACGAATTTAGGTTTAGCTGTGCATAGGAACAAGGTGATTATTAACCATTTGATGAATCGGGACGTTTATAAGATACCCGATCAAAACATCTTCCAGCAATTCGATGCGCCGAACACGTAATACGCGCATGAATGACGGAGATGAAAAACCGAACATTGCTGAGGAGTCATGACCGTAGGTAAGGGAATGCCTTCCTTGCTATACAAAAATGCCGAATGATTTGCAATCAGTTCGGCATTTTTATGTTTTAGACAAAGCCTTTTTAGTCGTTCAATTTTTCGGAGACCATGCGCTGAGCAAAATTGAACGACTCATTTGGGACGGCTATGTTGAAGGCAAGTTGATTGCTTTTAAGATTGAACCGATCCACACTCACATTAAAATTACTGGCCGTCTCCATGTCGGTAACGGCGACATAAATGTTTTCATCATTTGGGTTTACGACGACCCATTCAGGAAGGTTGTAACTGTCACGGACATATTCTAACACCTTTTTGGTGGGCAACGGCAATTTTCCTAAGGAAATGCTTTCTTGTTCCAGCACAACATCGCCGTTTTCCTGGACAACGGGATTAAACTGGGCAGTGAGCGGAATCTTTTGGTCAAACGCTTCAATGTTCCCTTTTAATTCAACATTTCGCTCTAGTGAAATCGAATAGTTCAGGCCGGTATCTTTTGATAGTTCTCCGAGATACTCGTTGGCTAGCTGTTCGAGGTTCTCTTTAGTGGATACAACAGTAAATTGGGCTTCTTTATTTTCTTTTTGCTCATCAACATTGACAAGCGTATACGAAGTGGGAAGAAACACTAACCCTAATATCCAAAGGACAATCCCGATATTCACAATGGCGAGGCCGAAGAAAAGTGCTTTCCATTTATTTTTAATCGTAAACTTCTTCATATCATTCCACCCTGGGTGTTTACTGGTTTTGCTCAATATCTGATCTTATATATTCTAACACGCGCTCTGCAATAAGTTTATACCCTTTTTCATTCGGATGGAAATTATCCTCTTTCCATAATAGGTCTGTATTCTGGTTATTAAAAATATCTTTGATAGGGATAAAGTTGACCCCGTTTTGATCTGAAATGACTTCCTTAGTGATGCGGTTATAATCACTAGTAATTTGGCCAAGTTCTGGAATATTAGTAAAATAAGCTTCGAAAGGGTTATAGAGCCCGATTAAATAGACAGGAGCATTAGGGTTTCGTTCCCTGATTAAATTGACCAGTTCATCCATGCGTTCCCTGTAACCTTCTTGGGCTGTCACGAAATCCTGGTAGTTCAACCCCTCAAAATTACTCTTCAACACTTTGATGACATCGTTGGCCCCAATCGTCACTAGGACTAAATCAGCCTGTTCAATCGAACGGGTCATCTCTTCCTGTTTAACGCGCTCGATTAATTGATCGGTTCGATTGCCGCGTTTCCCATAATTCTCAATATTGATTTCTTCAGGCGTGTTACCATTGCTGTTTAGGGAATCTTCAAGCACGCCAACATAGCCTTCATTATCAGTGCTATCGCCAACCCCTTGCGTCAAAGAGTCTCCGATCGCCACAATATCGAGGTCATCTTGCACAAAGAGCCCACGAGCGTTTTCTAAGACACTGGTGAAAACCTCTCCGAGCGTACTTTCTTCAGGTTCTTCGTCAGCTTCCTCATCGTTTTGTTCGGCTGTGTCTTGTTCAGTCTCTTCAGGTTCTTCTTGTTGAGGGGTGTTGTCCGTTTCTTGATTAGACGGTGTATCTTGTATAATAATGATAAAAGTTAATAGGCCTGCGATTAGGAGGCCAAGAATCGAAATCATTAAAAGGAATTTTTTCATAAAAACATCACACCTGTTATTTCCTTTATTTTACCCTTATTATAATTATATGCCTAAATAGATGTTTGGAAAACGGTAAAGATTTAAAAAACAGCAAGAACAGAATTTTCTTACATTATTTCGGCAGCCAGAGTTGTTTCGTGTCGGTAAAATATACATGAATGTTATGAAGGGGAGTGAAGCTAATGGACAGTCAATTGAGTGTCTCCATCCGTTCCTTGGCTGAATACGTGTATCGTTCTGGGAACATTGACAACCGCTTTCGATCCCCGACTGCTTTACAAGAAGGGACTGCTATTCACCAGGATGTCCAGCAAGCGTATGAGGATCAGGATGAAAAAGAAGTTTACCTGGAAACGACTTTCCGTCAAGATGATCTTGATTTAGTTGTTCACGGTCGCTGTGATGGGGTGCTGATGCGGGAAGGCCATCCGATTATTGATGAAATAAAATCTACCTCACTTATGCTTGACGAACTGGAATCAGAAGGTCTCCCTGTGCATTGGGCCCAAGCTAAGAGTTATGCCTACATATACGCACTAGATCATCGATTAACCGAGATTGACGTCCAACTGACGTATGTACAAAAACACTCAAAAGAAAAACGAATCATTAAACAAACGTTTGATCAACAAGCGTTGCAGACCTTCATGGAGGCAATGATTCAAGAATATCTATCTTACGGTCGGATACTCCTGCATATTCGTGAACAAAAACAACGATCCCTCCCTGATTTGGGGTTTCCTTTTACTCACTTCCGCGACGGGCAGCGCAAATTGACAGGTGCCGTCTATAAAACGATCCAGGAGAAACGGCAGCTTTACGCTCAGGCGCCGACAGGCATAGGAAAAACCATCTCCACTTTATTTCCTGCTATTAAAGCGATGGAGCAAGAAGATCTTCACCAGATATTTTATTTAACAGCTAAAACGGTAACGCGTGCAACCGTGGAGGAAGCCTTGCAATACATGAAAGATGAAGGCCTAGCATTGCGGTCGGTTACCCTGACAGCTAAGGACAAAATCTGTTTTCAAGAGGAGACGATTTGTCAGCCTGACTATTGTGAATTCGCTGATGGCTACTACGATCGAATTAATGGGGCGATCATCGATATTTTGCAAAATGAAATGATAGTGACTCGTTCTGTCATCGAATCCTATGCCATGAAACATAAGGTCTGTCCTTTTGAATTTTCATTGGATGTCGCTTATGTAGTGGATGTTGTCATATGCGACTACAATTATATTTTTGACCCTAAGGTCAGTCTGAAGCGGCTGATGCCAGAAGATAAAAAACAATCAGCTTTGCTTGTCGATGAAGCCCATAATCTAGTGGAACGCGGGCGCGAGATGTTCTCAGCTTCGCTGGAAGAAGATAGTTTTCTCCACATTTCCCGGTCGTACCCTGCTCATGAAGACAAAGTGAAAGAGGCAGCTGAGTCGATTGCGCGTGATTTGCAGCGCCTAGAAAAACAGCAAGGTAAAGGAGAGGCTTTTGTACTCGATGAGATGCCAGGGAGCTTTGAGGAAAGCCTTGATCAATTCGTACGCTATGCTGAGAAGGAATTACGAGAAGGGGATGACACAGAGGACAAAGAGCCGTTAAAAGATGCGTATTTTGCTGCGCAAAATTTTATTAAAGTGAGCAAGATGATGGATGAATCCTATGTCATTTATGGGCAAGGCGACCACCGTAAACTGTTTATTAAACTGTACTGTGTGGACCCTTCTCAGTTACTTTGGAAAGTCAGTGAAGGGTTTCGTTCATCTGTATTCTTTTCAGCTACATTGTCCCCTTTTGCTTACTATAAAGACTTATTAGGTGGTTCGAAAGATGATTATATTCTTAAACTTCCTTCGCCTTATAAGTTTGAAGAAGCTGTCGATGTCACGATTTGTAACGTCTCAACAAGGTATAAAGATCGCTCGGCGACATTACCTGCCATTATCGCAGCGTTTTACCAGATGACTTTGGAGAAACCCGGGAATCATTTATTTTTCTTTCCATCTTATCAGTATATGGAGCAAGCAGCAGAAGAATGGCGTAAACAGACAGGTAATAGGGACACCATCATTCAGTCTCCTGCTATGACTGAGGAAGCACGCGATGAATTTTTGGATCAATTTCATGCAGGGGGAGAGAAGATCGGCTTTGCAGTGCTGGGTGGTATTTTCTCGGAAGGTGTCGATTTAAAAGGGGACCGGTTGACCGGGGTTGCGGTTGTGGGTGTGGGCTTAGTTCCGCGCAGCTTTGAACGTGAATTGATCAAAGGTCACTTTAATCGCGCGAGCCGGAATGGGTATGACTACGCTTATGTATTTCCTGGTATGAATAAAGTGTTGCAGGCGGGAGGGCGGTTGATTCGATCGGAAAAGGATGAAGGGGCCATTATGCTGGTCGATGATCGCTTCCTCACTTCTAAATACCGGCAATTGATTCCTGACGAATGGCGTCATTATCGCGTTTTTTCGTAGCGTACTTCGACATATTTCCCGGGAAATCATTCAATGGTCGTAGATTTTTACACGACCAATAGCGTACCCTTAATTCCTTCTTATTCGTGATGGCGGGTATGCCTTTCTCAGATAAACTGTAAGTAATCAATTGAGAAAGGTGTTGGTGGTATGACTCAAACAATTATGATCACGGGAGCTTCAAAAGGTTTAGGGAAGGCGCTGGCCCTTGGATTTGCTGAACAAGGCGCTAACCTTGCGATATGCGCACGCGGAAAGGATCGTTTGCTGGAAGTCAAGGATCAGGCAGAACAACTAGGAGCGGCAGTGGTCGCCGTGGAGGCTGATATATCAGTTCGTTCCGATGTGGAACGGTTTGTGTCCATTGCAGAACATACATTTGATCGTGTGGATGTATTAATCAATAACGCTTCTATGTTTGGTCCTGGTCCGGAGTTACTGCTCGATTATCCTGCCGATGAATTTTCGGAAGTGTTGCGGGTGAACGTTGAAAATCCATTTTTGATGGCCCAGCGTGTGCTGCCGGGGATGGTCACCCGACAACAAGGCTCGATCATCAACCTAACATCCGAAGCGGGACACACAGGCTATGCAGAATGGGGAGCATATGGGGTCTCGAAATTTGCTTTGGAAGGTTTGACTGAAATTTGGGCCGACGAAGTTTATCAACATGGTGTTCGCATCAATATGGTTGATCCAGGCGAAATGGATACAGAGATGCACGACATAGCCATCCCTGATTGTGATTACCCATTGGCAAAGCCGGACGAGATTCTCGACGTGTTCTTTTATTTAGCTTCTGAAAGGTCACAACGTGTCAACGGGCAACGATTAGAAGCGCAATCATTTGAGAAGGCGGTGGAATGAATGACAGATACAGCCTTTTCATTTACGATACCTGATACGTTAAACGCGTCTGAACCAGCGGAATACAGGGGTAGAAATCGTGAAGATGTCAAACTTATGGTGTTGGATCGTCTAACAGGCAAAACGCGGCATGGTGAATTCTCCGACATTTCAGCCTACTTTCACCCGGGAGATGTCCTGGTTCTCA
This sequence comes from Thalassobacillus sp. CUG 92003, assembly GCF_013618635.1. Lineage (GTDB taxonomy): Bacteria > Bacillota > Bacilli > Bacillales > Halobacillaceae > CUG-92003. The sequence continues at coordinate 302,780 of NZ_JABLSJ010000002.1, forward strand.
ATCGTTCCAGAACGATGCCTTCTCAATTCCAAGCTAAAGTTCTGGGCGAGAGCTACGAGATGCGTCTTGCCCGGGAAGTAGAAGATGGGGTGTGGGAAGTGCTGTTGCTTCCCGATGCACTTAAGATAGGGACCACCATTACTTTAGCGGACGGTTACTCGGCAGAGGTAGTGGGGGAAGGGAGCGAGTCACCGCTTCAAACAGTTAAGTTTGAGCTTGCTGGAGAGAAATTGCTTTCGTTTTTCTATCAATATGGGGCGCCCGTTTACTATGAATACATTACCGAGCCATGGCCGCTCGATGCCTATCAGACTGTATATAGTTCAGTGCCAGGATCGGTTGAGATGACATCAGCAGGCCGCCCGTTTAGTTGGCGCACGTTGAATGCTTTACGTAATCAAGGGGTGCAGATTGCTTTTCTCGAATTGCATACGTCGCTTAGTTATTATTCCCATAACAGGTGGCCGACACCTTCATCCCATCCTGAAAACTATCATATTCCTAAAGAAACTACGGAAATGATTGAGCGGGCTGCTCGAGAGGGGAACCGTGTCATTGCTGCCGGCACCACTGTGGTTAGAGCTTTAGAATCAGCTGCTGTATCTCCAAGAGGCACACTCCACTATGGCAAAGGTGTCAGTCGTCTTTATATTGATCGTCATCACGAGTTGAAAGTCGTGAATGGCTTAATCACTGGTTTTCATGAACCTGAAGCAAGTCATTTGGACCTGCTCACTGCTATTGTGAGCGAAAAGTATCTCATGGAGGCTTACCAGGTTGCGATCGACCAACACTACCTCTGGCATGAATTTGGTGATATCAATCTCATTATGTAACGAAGCCGAGCTAAGGGGCTGGCATCATATCGGAATAGAGACCAGCTGTTTGGCACGTACCATTACGTTTTACACACAGTTAATTGATTTTCACACTAGTGAACAGATCGACCTGGATGATGAGAGCTTAACGTTTTTGACTAGAGGGAGTCTGCAACTCGAACTCGTACTGCCAAAACAAGAAACCGAGGTTTCCTCTGGACATGTACATTTTGCCTGGAAGGTGAACAATTTAACCGCATGGGTTGAATGGTTAAAGGAACATAATGTGTTTCCTGTGGATGGCCCCTATCGGGTTCGGCGGTTACAAGGGGTAATGTACAAAGGCCCCAATAACGAAACAATCGAACTAATTTGTTCCCAGCAGGAACACGGGCAATAACATCGGCGCTCAAGTAAGCGTTGGTGTTATTTTTTTGATCATTCTGAAAATTTCAAGTTTTAATTTGAGAAATTAAGGAAATCTATCACTGTGTAGTTTAAATCTTGTTATAATTGGAGGAATTATTTTTATGGCTCAGAGAAGAGTGAAAAATCGATGGTTAATTGCTCTTTGTGCGGTAGGTATACACATATCGATTGGTTCTGTTTATGCATGGAGCAATTTTACCAACCCCTTGATCGATGAATTTGGTTGGAGCTCCAGCCAAGTGCAGTTCACCTTTAGTTTGGCCATTTTGTTCTTGGGATTATCGGCCGCGTTTCTCGGCTGGTTTGTTGAAAAATACGGTCCTCGTGTAGCTGGTATGACGGCAGCTGTTTTTTTTGGAATTGGGATATTTGGTTCAGGTTTAGCCGTTAACGCCGGTTCGCTATGGATGTTGTATTTCTTTTATGGCGTATTGGGCGGTGTTGGACTCGGTATTGGCTACATAGCTCCAGTATCCACATTGGTCAAATGGTTCCCAGATAGAAGGGGCTTAGCTACCGGAATGGCTATTATGGGGTTTGGATTTGCTGCTGCCATCGCCAGCCCGGTTATGGACTGGCTGATCGGTTCTTTAGGGATCGCCGCCACATTTTTTATATTAGGAATAAGTTATTTTGCCATCATGATCCTTTCTTCTCTCTATCTGTCTCGCCCTCCTGAAGACTGGTCTCCTGAAGGGTATGACCCCCATGCAGAAAAGGAAGTGGAAAAACGAGATTTAGCCAATATTAAAGCAAAAGAGTCCTTAAAAACTGTCCGCTTTTACTATCTGTGGCTCATGTTATTCATTAATGTAACGTGTGGCATAGCTGTCATTTCAGCGGCAAAGCCACTGGCTGAAAACAGTGTTGGCATGAGCACAGGAGCCGCTGCTACATTAGTGGGCGTCATGGGGATCTTTAATGGACTTGGTAGAATTGGTTGGGCGAGCGGATCTGATTACATCGGACGTGCCAATACGTATTTAACTTTTTTCGCTTTGCAAATCGCCCTGTTCCTCATTTTACCCTGGACGACCTCGGTCGTTATCTTCGTTGTAGCATTGGCGGTCATCTATACGTGTTACGGTGGGGGCTTTGCAACCATCCCAGCGTTTATTGGCGACTTGTTCGGCACCAAGGAGTTAGGTGCTATTCACGGCTATATTTTAACAGCTTGGGCAGCTGCTGGTTTAGTTGGCCCATTGTTTGCGGCATGGATGCAGGATACGACCGGCAGTTATGAAAACAGCCTTATTTACTTTGCGGGGATGTTCGTCATCGCCCTGATCATTTCGATTTTAACTAAAGTTGATATAAGGAAAAAGCAAGCAGAACTAAAAAAATCAGCTTAAATGGACCGTTGTCGCTGGTGACAGACGTCATATTCAGTAAAGGAGGATGACCAATGGGAGCAGCGATTGGAGTTGTAGCGGTATTTATTGTTATTGGAATCTTAAAATCAGCTTTGGGTATGCCATCTACTAAGCGACCTGACAAGGAGTATGATTATTATTAAAGCACATAACACTTCAGGCGCGTGATAACGCTGCAACATTAATAAATTTAACACTGTATTGGAATAAGACCCCATATCGCTCGCGTGTTAAATCCGAGCGATAGGGGGTCGCTTTTTGAATATTGTAAACCTTTAAATTTTAAAGTTGACAATATAGCCAAGGTCCTCTATTGTAGCACTATAATGGTAAGGAGGTTAGAACATGACGAATCGTGCATTATCTACATATGATATCACGCTTGGGGCTATGTTTGTCGCTTTGATGGCAATAGGAGCAAATATTACAGCAGTAGCACCCTTTCTTTCGGTTATGGGCGTGCCGTTAACATTACAAACTTTTTTTGCTATCTTGGCGGGCCTCATACTCGGCAGTCGTCTGGGCACCATCGCCATGACTGTTTATTTGGCTCTGGGGTTAGTAGGGGCCCCTGTTTTTGCTGGGTTTAAAGCCGGTTTTTCAGTGTTGGTGATGCCGACATTTGGATTTATACTATCATTTATTTTATTGGCGTTTGTCGTAGGTAAAATTGCGGAAAAAAACCGAAGATTGAATGTGTATATTACGGCAGCAAGTGTTGGACTCCTCATCAATTACGCGATAGGAGTGAATTGGATGTACGGTGCATACGTCCTTTGGGTGGGGGAGCCAGAAAGCTTTTCTTATTTGGCTGCTTGGGCAGGCATGGGGGCGTTTTTCGTGAAAGACGCTGTCTTAGCTGTATGTGCAGGCATGCTTGCTAATCGTCTCGTCCGCACAGGGGCGTCAAGGGCTGCGTGGCGACGTAACCCAGCAGCTTAATGGGGTTGTCGTCTTTCGGTGCTCCTGATGTGTTACATTGTTTCTGTTTGAAAGACAAAATTGCTACAATGAAGGAAACAATTGTCAGGAGGGCGGATCATGAAATATCTATTCCTAGTATTCGCGATTGCTTTGCTCTCGGAATGTACGAGCGAACAGGAACCTTCCTCTGAACCATCGGACGAACAAGCCGATGATCAGGACAAATCGGCGCTCATCAGTCAGCTGAATTCCCCATGGGATATTGAATCGGCCGAGGGTACGTTTTTTATCTCAGAACGGGAAGGCTCCATCACCCGATGGGAAGAGGGCACTGATCCAACACGCATGGATGTGGAAACGAGCAAGGATATTGCTCAAATAGGAGAAGGTGGCCTGCTCGGGCTAGCGTTATTTCCTGATTTTTCAGAGTCCCGAAAGGCGTATGCTTACCACACATACAATGCGGACGGTGGCATCATGAATCGAGTTGTGGTGTTGGAGATGCGTAATAATGTGTGGGAAGAAACCGAGACAATCATAGAGGGCATTCCAGGGTCTAACTTTCATAATGGAGGAAGAATGAAAATCGGACCTGATGAAAAATTGTACGTAACGACAGGGGATGCACAAGAACAAGCATCGGCTCAGGATAAAACAAGCCTATCTGGTAACATTCTACGCTTGAATCAAGACGGTTCCATACCTGAAGATAACCCTGATTCAGACTCATATGTCTATAGCTATGGGCACCGGAACCCGCAAGGATTAACGTGGGCAGACAATGGAAAACTGTATGCTTCAGAACACGGATCGACGAACCATGATGAAGTCAATCAAATCAAGGCTGGTGCTAATTATGGGTGGCCGGAAATTGAAGGGGACGAAGAAGCCGCCGATATGGAAACGCCCTTGTATCAAACAGGCAACGACACGTGGGCTCCATCTGGTATGACGTCGCAAAATAATACACTGTACGTAGCAGCTCTTAGAGGAGAAGCCATTTACCAGCTGCCGCTTGATGATTCTGAACCGGAGAGGATCGTTGAAGATTACGGCAGAATACGGGATGTAGAATGGATAGATGGCGCGTTGTACTTTATTACCAACAGTACTGATGGACGCGGTTCACCTGAGGAAGGCGACGATCAATTGGTTCGCGCTCAGCTTCAGTAATGTGAGCCAGATAAGTAAATCGGAGATATTTCATGAATAGTTTGCCTGGAACACCAAAATGCCGAACTGATTTCAAATCGTTCGGCATTTTGGTGTTTCATTCAGTTTTTCCCTTCTTAGTCTTCTGTTATCCATTCCCCTTTTGTGAATACCAATAACGCAAATGTGAAAAAAGCAAGCAGCATGATGCTCCCGCCTACGATAAAAAAGATCATACTGAAGGTCTCCATACCTTCAATCGGCTGGACATAATATAGCCACATCCCGGTCGTCAGCCCCAGCGAACCTATGAACGACGTCCAGACGTGGACCAATGATAGTTTTGAGTTTTTCGGAATGTTGAATACTTTATAAAAGATGCCGAATGAAAATAACGATAGCCACCCGACGACCAAAATATGGGCGTGTACTGTCTTCAATTCATAACCGCCTGCACCCGCCATGTGTGAACCGATGTAAGCGCCTAATAGAGCATAAAGTGCGGCAACCCGCACAAAAAAACGTGTTCGATCCAATGTTAATCCCCCTCAATTCGTACAATTCTATTCCATTATATCTGAAAGGAATCTGATTAGAAATGAGAGCGCGGTATTGTTGAAAAGTGTTCATATGTACTGATTTATCTAAACTGTTTTTTGAATGGCCCATTTCCGCTATGATAGAAGGACAACATTCAAACAGAAGGAGAGATTCTATGAACCAACGATTGCAAAACATATGCGACTATTTAAAAAATCAGCAAATCGATGCTGCATTTATTAATGCACCCGAAAACTTTTTTTACTTATCGGGGTTTCAGACCGATCCTCACGAGCGTTTGCTTGGCATGATGGTCTTTCCTCACACGAAACCTATCGCCATCATCCCCGAAATGGAAGCTGAGCAGTTGAGGCAATCGGGGTGGGATTCGCATATCATCGGCTATCAGGATCATGAAAATCCCTGGGAGCTATTGAAGGATGATTTGAACAAACGTGAGATCATCAATGTAAAAACGATCGGTTTGGAGAAAAATGTATTGTCCTATGGACGCAGTGAATCATTACTCGGCATGTTTCCAAACGTCAACGTTGTGGACGTAGAAGTGCAGCTTAATCACATGCGCGTTGTGAAGGACGAGGAAGAAATCGCGGTTATGAGAGAAGCAGCTGAATTAGCCGATTATGGTATAAAAATAGGGGTGGACGCTTTAGACGAAGGTGTCAGCGAAATGGAGGTTCTCGCCAAAATCGAGTTCGAGCTGAAAAAGAAAGGCGTCCGCGAGATGTCATTCTCAACAATGGTGTTGTTCGGGGAAAATTCTGGCTCGCCACATGGAAACCCGGGGAATCGTACATTGAAATCAGGGGATTTTGTCTTATTCGATCTTGGGGTAGAGTGGAAGGGCTATACCTCTGATATTACCCGAACGTTTGCGTTCAAACATATCACCTCTGAACAGGAAGACATTTATCAGACAGTTTTGAATGCCCAGCTGGCAGCTTTGGATATCAGCCAGCCAGGTACGCGCATCGGTGATTTGGATCAGACGGCCCGAGATATCATCGAAGCAGCAGGGTTTGGCGATCGCTTCCCCCATCGGCTTGGTCATGGAATCGGGATCAATGTTCACGAATTCCCTTCGATGAGTCATTTGAATAATGATAAGTTAAAAGCAGGGATGACGTATACAATTGAACCAGGGATTTATGATAGTAAGTTAGGCGGGGTTAGAATTGAAGATGATGTCCTGGTGAAAGCGAATGGTTGTGAGACGTTAACCCGTTATCCAAAGGAACTCCAGGTCATTACGTAAATGGATAGAGACTAGACTAATAAATCCCAAAAATTCCGAACAATATTGCTGATTAAGCAAAACCCGGTCTATGTGATGAAATACGGAGAGATTGTGTGCGGATTCTATAGTTTATAACTGGACTTCTTACCATACAGCCGAGGGTGTTGGTCAATCTTTGTAGCAGCATGTCATCGATACAGCAGCTGAATACGGCTTGCAGAACGTCACGATAGATAGCAACCCAAATGCTGAACGTTCTACCTTAAAATGGGAGCGCGACGAATAGGAGAGATTTCCTCCACAGTCTTTCAAAATCGACAATTACCGTTGCTGCATGTCAGCGTATGTGGAAACGCCTGCTGCTACATGGAGATTTCTGTAGAAATGTGTTCCGGTCTTTGTGATTTATAAGCCTAATTCGTAGATATTCAATCCATTGGCCGGGGCAGGGAAAATCTACGAGCCTGTTAGTCTGTTTTCCGGGCTGATGCAATCGTTTTGTAAGCCACATCGTCTGTTTATAAACCAAACGCGAATATATATCATTCAAGTGCCCTAGTGGAAATAGGTTACGTGCCAAATTTTGAGGTCACCACGCCGAATCAGCACGTGACCGATCCAACCTGGCTCCTCACCCTGCCGAATCTACAAAACTATAAGCCGAATTCGGCATCTTTCATGCCTGGACGACTTTACATGCCGAAACAACTCAGATTCATTCCAATGCTCACAAAATATAAGCCAACGCCCGCACATAGTTAATCCCTACCAAACAAACCATCAATGCAATCCAGAAACACTTCGGAATTTTTGGGTTTCAAGGGAGGGGTTCCATAACCGGTCCATTAAAACAGACGATTTTTCCGATGCATGTTACTCGTACGTTTCTTTTCCCCATATCCGTTTAACGCTTAGTAACGCTTTATCATCAAATGTTAATTTGTAAACGTCTGGCATTTCGAGTTCTTTCCAAAAAGTGAAATTATAGCGCTCATTAAAGAAATTCATAATGAGAACCATTATATTGCCGTGAGTTCCGATCACAACGTTTTTTCCTCTGAATTTCTCCAATATATTCAACGTGGCAGCGACGCCTCTCTTTTGAGCTTCTAAGTTCGACTCCCCACCTTCCCAGGAAAAGTTATAATCCTCCCATACTTTTGTAATAGCAGAAGGAAAGTCTTTGACCGGGTCCTTGCTTAACGTACGTTCTTTAAACCCATCTACAATTGTAATATCTTTGTTTATTTGTTTAGCGATACCTTCCACCGTTTGAATAGCTCGTTTATAAGGACTTGAAACGACATGGTTAATTTGTTCTGAGTTAAATAACCTAGTAACCTTAGCAGCATCATTAAAGCCGTCTTCTGATAATGGTCTCCCTAACTCGTCCGGAGAATATATAGAATGGGCATGTCTCACGAAGTATAGATTAGTCATTTACAATCAACTTCTCCCTTACTATTAATGTAATCTACTTTAAATAAATTGTATTTGGCTAAATGCGTTGAGAAGGTATGTTCATTCAATATCAACCAAGTGGTTTCGAGAAGCCTATATGGCAAGTGCCGTTGGGGAAGGGTGAGACTCCCGCGGGAGAAGGAGCAAGGCAAGACCTCGGAAGGCGAAGCCTGAGGAGGCTTGCCAGTTCCCCCGCAGGAAAGCGAATCCTTCCCCAACGGCCCTACACCTCCCCAAAAACATCTCGAAATCGAGGCGAAGCCCCCGTTTCGAGATAAATATCCACTTCAAATATCAACAACAAACTTTAAAAAAGCCTTATAACCCTCATTCATACACAGTTAATTGCCAAATACAAATTAATCCTAATTTGCTTACAACTGGGTTCTCATTATACCAATTGTTTATTAAAAAAACAGATGGGTATTGATTATTGTAATCGGATACTATTCCCTTAACAACAAACTTCCACCAAATCATGAGATAGGAGAAGGTAATGAAAAAAGTAACTTCGGTATTTTGGATTACGCTAGCCATTACGTTATTTTCTGTCGTTTGGGGGTCAATTGCCCCGAAAAATTTAGAAAGAATTACGGGCAACATCCAATCGTACATCTCGGTCCATTTTGGATGGTATTATCTATTAATTGTTACGCTTTTTGTTGGATTTTGCTTATATATGATTTTCAGCCCTTACGGCAAAATGAAATTGGGGAAACCAGAGGACAAGCCGGATTATAGCTATTCCACATGGTTCGCCATGCTGTTCAGTGCAGGAATGGGTATTGGGCTGGTCTTTTATGGGGCGGCTGCACCAATTCAGCAATATATAACCAATCCGCCTACAGCAGAGTCCGGGACCCCGGAAGCTCTTGCTGATGCGATGCGGATTACGTTTTTCCATTACGGGGTCCATGCGTGGGGGATTTATGCCATCGTAGCCCTGGTACTAGCTTATTTCAAATTCCGTCGCGGTGCGCCCGGGTTGATTAGCGCCACGTTAGAGCCGCTGTTCGGTGAGAAAATGAAAGGCCCGTGGGGGATCGTTGTGGATGTTATCGCAGTGTTTGCCACCATTGTAGGCGTAGCGACCACCCTTGGGTTCGGAGCTGCCCAAATTAATGGAGGCATTACGTACTTGACAGACATCGATGAAGGATTTGGCGTTCAATTGATCATCATTGCCGTGGTCACTGTGTTGTTCATGGTTTCCGCCTATACAGGTTTGAGTAAAGGGATTAAGTATCTGAGTAACGCAAATATGGGTTTAGGTGGCCTCTTATTTATATTGATTTTGATAATCGGGCCGACGTTATACATCATGAACATGCTGGTTGATTCACTGGGGTCTTATATTTACACTCTCCCGAAAGAAAGCTTGCGCATTGCACCGAATAATGAAGAACAGCAAAAATGGGTGAATAACTGGACGGTTTTCTTTTGGGCCTGGTGGATCGCATGGTCGCCTTTTGTTGGCATTTTTATCGCCCGTGTCTCGAAAGGACGTTCGATTCGGGAGTTTCTATCCGGCGTGCTGCTTGTCCCGTCCATTGTCAGCTTTTTATGGTTCTCCGCATTTGGAAGCTCGGCGATTGTTAAACAGGATGAAGGAGCTGAACTTGCCAGTCTGGCGCCGGAACAAATGCTGTTTGGGGTTTTTGACCAATACCCAATGAGCTTATTATTATCCATTATCGCGCTCATGTTAATTGCGACGTTTTTCATAACATCAGCTGATTCAGCCACATTTGTGTTAGGCATGCAGACGACAAACGGCTCCCTTAATCCGCCTAAGATGGTTAAATTCGCATGGGGGATTGCTCAATCAGCAACCGCTGCTGTGCTCCTGTACACTGGTGGTTTACAAGCCTTACAAAATGCATTAATTTCTGCTGCATTTCCATTTTCACTGATCATGTTGCTTATGGTCTACTCTCTTTATAAGGCTTTACGAACGGATAAAGCAGAACTGGACCGAGAACGTATGCAGTCCTTGAAAAAACAAATCCAGCAAGAGGAGATTACGGATTAGTCGGCACACTTACTGTGTCGGCTTTTTTTATGCCCAGCCCCTTAAATACGCCTCTAGGCTTATATGAAAATATATCTCCAGCTCATTATGCAACCTTTCGGGAACGCGTAAGATGAAGATAGATTAAACGAAGGAGGGAATGAGATGAAGAAATTTCTAATTTTTTTAGCAGGACTTGTGGCTTTAATGGTCCTTCTCGCTAATTTAGGCCCAATGATTCTCCTGGCTGTAGGGATATGGCTGTTATATGTCGTGTTCAAGCAGTTTCTTAAAAGTGAATCCACTGCTGGAAAAATCGGCTGGGTTGTTGTCGGCTTGATTGTACTCAGTGTGACGATATCGAATATTTACGCTGTGATTGGCGTGGCTGCAGCTTATGTGCTTTACGTCATTTATAAAAAATGGCGCATGGACAAGGCCTCTTCAGTGGACGAGCCCGCTGAGCCAAGACGTAACGACCCTTTCACGAATTTTGAGAGACAATGGGCAGAATTGAACAAATAATGAAGTGTATCATGACTAAAAAAAGGAGAGATACGAAATGGCAAATATATTTACGCGTTTAAAAGACTCGATTACGGCCGATTTTCATGAAGCTCTGGATCAAAAGGAACAACGTAACCCTATCGCCATGTTGAACCAGTATTTACGAGAAAGTGAGCAAGAAACCGAAAAGGTACGTAAGCTGGTTGAGCGTCAATATCGGCTTAAAGATGAGTTTGGACAGGAATGCCAGCGGTCAGAAGATATGGCTCAAAAGCGTAAACACCAAGCAGAAATCGCCCGGAAAGCCGGGGAAGAGAATATGTACGAGTTTGCGGTGAAAGAGCAGCAGGAATATGAAGCGCGAGCTGAGCGGTTGCAAGCATCACGTGTCAATGCAGAGGAGCAGCTCGAAACGTTGGAACATAAGTATGAGGATATGAAGCACAGGCTGAAGGATATGAGGCTCAAGCGTATGGAATTGATGGGGCGGGAGAACATCGCACGTGCTCACCACCGTATGAACCAGGTCATGGAAGATACATCGGACAAGCCTTACTCACGGTTTGCAGAGATTGACCGTTACATTGACGATTTAGAGTATAAAGTGAATAGTTCTTACTATCGCAACACATTTGACAGCAAAATGGCTCATCTTGAAAAAGAGCTGGACAACAAAGAACCCGTTCCAGATCAATCACAATCATGATATAGTAAAAAGGCGCAGTCCTCTGCGTCTTTTTGATAGCTTAGGGAACTATAAAATTTGGACCTAATAAGCCGCGTCCGACTCCAGCGCCCAGTTCCTCGCGACATACGCAACCAACCCTGCGGAAGGAAAGACCACACCTTCCTCCTGGTGTTTTGCTTATGCGTGTCGGAGCTCCCGGGGTGCTTGTGCCTTTGTTCTTACATAAGCGGGAAGGAGGAGATCCTGTGTTTCAGCGCATGTCAACGGATACGTTAAATATGATTATCATCATCGGGGTCATTCTCCTTGTCGTAGAAGTTGCTTTTTTTAATGGCGGCTTGATATTTTCGGTTATGTTTTCCGGCCTCATGATATATTTTGGATTGAAACGCTACCATCGTTTTTGGGGGAAAGTCCTGTTTTGGATTGGAGCCGTCAGTTTATTTTTTACGGTATTGAACATGATTGCCGTTCGATTTGTCCTGATTGCATTGGTGGTCATGTTTCTGCTTAGTTACCAACGATCAAAAACGAATCCTGATCATATTAAACCTGATATAACAGAGCCTTCTGAAGCTGTGATTCCGCAAGACCCATTGTTTCGGCAAAAATTTTTCGGCGATCAAAAGACCGATTCAATGCCTTATAAATGGAATGATATTAACATTCATGGCGGGTTTGGTGACCGTGTCATCGACTTAAGCAACACCGTCCTGCCTGATGATGAAGCCGTTATATCGATTAGGCATATGATCGGAAATATCGAGATACTCGTGCCTTATGAGGTGGAAGTCAGCGTGCACCATAGTGCCTTATTGGGTCGGGTTCGCATTTTTCATCACCAGAAAGAGCGATTATTTAATCAGCTTGTGTCCTATAAAACGGAACATTACGCTACAGAAAAGCCGAGGGTGAAAATAGTGACGTCCATGGTGTCCGGGGATATTGAGGTGAAGCGGATATGAGCTTACTTCAACGGCAGATGGTCCTTGGATTGTTATGGTTTTTATTTTTTGCGATTGGTTTGTCCATCCTGACCTTTAGTGCGTTCCCTTTAGACAATTGGCAGGACTTATGGAGTGTCCACTTATTTGATCTCCCGTTCGCAGCCGTAATTTTAGCGTTTTCCGTGATAGCTGGATTTATCAGCGGCATTTCGTACGGTTGGTTTTGGCGTCGCAAACTGCATACGCTGGACCAAAAACTGGAGGACCTTATGAATGGGACCAAATTGGAGCACGATGATATGGAAGTCAACGAACTAAGTGAAATCCAGGATCATCTGTTTCAACTGGAAGACAAATTAAAGCAACAGACTGAATTGTCTCAGCGTCTGGCCACGGAACGGGCGAATGAACGCGAAAAAAGTTTGCAGGAAGTGGTGGCCCAAGAACGGAGTCGATTGGCGAGAGAACTGCATGATTCGGTCAGTCAACAATTGTTTGCGGCATCAATGATGATGTCTGCTATTAATGATACTCAGACGGATACCCCTGAAAATCAATCCGTCAATAAACAATTGGCCATGGTGGAAAAGATGATCCATCAATCGCAATTGGAAATGCGTGCCTTACTTCTGCACTTGCGTCCGGTTGCTTTAAATAATCAATCATTATCCGAAGGTGTCGAGGAGCTGCTTGACGAACTGACACAAAAAGTCCCCATGACAATTGATTGGAAAGTCGAAGCACTTGAGTTAGATAAAGGCATTGAAGACCAACTATTTAGAATCCTGCAGGAAGCAGTATCGAATACGTTACGTCATGCAAAAGCCGATCATTTAACCTTTATGTTAATCGAACGTGATGAGCATGTGATCATGCGTGTTGTGGATGACGGAATAGGATTCAACGTTGAAGAAGCCAAAGCGAGCTCATACGGATTGCAAAACATGCAAGAGCGGGCAGCAGAGGTCGGTGGTTCGTTAAAGGTTGTCAGCTTGGAAAAAGAAGGGACCCGATTGGAAGTGAAGGTTCCTCGTGTAATGAAAGGGGAAGAAAAAGATGATTAACGTGTTGTTTGCCGATGACCACGAAATGGTGCGCATAGGAGTCTCAGCTTATTTATCTGCCCAACCTGACATCGAAGTAACAGCTGAAGCAAACGATGGACATGAAGCCGTGAAACTCGCACTGGAAAGTAAACCGGACATTATTCTGATGGATTTAGTGATGAAAGAAATGGATGGCATTGAAGCGACCAAAAAAATTGTAGACGCGTGGCCGGAAGCTAAAATCATCATTGTGACGAGTTTTCTTGATGATGAAAAAGTTTATCCCGCCTTGGAAGCAGGCGCGACAAGCTATATGTTAAAAACGTCTAAGGCAGAGGAAATCGCTGATGCTATTAGGGCGACCCATGAGGGTCAGTCTATTCTCGAGCCCGAAGTGACCGGGAAAATCATGACAAAGATGCGGACGAAACCCGTTCAATATCACCATGAGCACTTGACTGAACGTGAAATGGAAATCTTGTTATTAATGGCGGAAGGGAAGACCAACCAGGAAATTGCAGAACAGTTATTCATTGCGATGAAAACAGTAAAAGTGCATGTAAGTAACATCCTTGGAAAATTAGAAGTTCATGACCGCACTCAAGCCGTCGTATACGCCTTCAAACATAATTTAGTGTGAGCGCAACCTTGTCTTTCGACGAGGTTTTTTCTTTTTTAGAACTATATTATGGTATATATAGAAAGAAAAGTGATGACAGGAAGCATGTTTTTTCCGTGGATTTAGGGAATACAAATAAAGGGAGGGGTTTTCATGAAGTGGCAAAATAAACTAGCAACTGATTTGAAGTGGGGAACAGAAATTAGTCATCAATCACAAAAAACACGCGTTGCGGCGAAAGTAGCTCAATTCGTAAAAGATGGAGATGTCATTGGAGCAGGGTCAGGTTCAACCTCTTTTATAGCGCTGCAGTCGATTGCGAAGCGTATCAAAGAAGAGGACTTGAATATTTCAGCCATCCCAACTTCAAAGGAAGTGGAGATGAATTGCGCTATTCTAGGTGTGCCGACCACCACCCTCATGGCGCACCAGCCCGATTGGGGATTCGATGGAGCAGATGAGGTTGATGGGAATAAACGGCTGATCAAAGGTCGAGGGGGTGCCATGCTTGCTGAGAAACTTGTGATGGCAAGCTCGCCGAAGACTTATATTTTGGTGGATGAAAGCAAATTTGTTAAGCGTTTAGGCGCATCATTTCCTGTTCCAGTCGAGGTCGATGCGAGAGCCGTCCATTTAGTCGAAGACCGTTTAAGTCAAATGGAAACCAGTGACATTACGTTAAGAAAAGCAGCAGGGAAGGATGGGCCGGTTATCACTGAAGCAGGTAACCTCATTCTTGATGTCCGGTTTGACAGCATTGAAGGCGATATGGAAGAACGGCTGGCTGCTATTCCTGGTGTCGTTGAAACGGGTCTTTTCTTTCATTATCCTATAGACGTTTTAACTGATTAACGCGTATGGCAGTTGTGATTGGTAACTCATAGCACGAAAAATTCTATAATAATTATAAATCCATGTCATGAAGGGGAAATCATTATGGAACTACCTGACAAACTTGTTCATTATGACCAGCGTTACCCCTATTTAATTCTGATCCCCATTGGAAGAGAACACAAAAAAGTACGTTCGATTGGACATAAATATGAACGAAGTGTGCTGTCGAGACTCAATGATTTAATTTCTGAACGGGCTTTACTGTCTGCACTGCCAGATGACGTGATGCTTCCTGTGCCTATAGGAAAAGACGAAACCATCTACCCTCACTTAATCCGGCCTGATCGAATGCTTTGGCGTGATATATCGGTTGAGGATGGCTTGATTCTTGATGAAGAAGATGTGTATGAAGAAGACTTCACAAAGCTGTCAGCTGCCGCCTTAGCCGTGCACGTTAATCACGTGTTGCAAGATTATCAATTCAACACCATGGTTGCAGGCTATTCGAGAGAATATTGGCTCAACCAAATTGCTGAGGCCTTTCACCTTCACCCTTTAATTAAATTGACTCGCAAGAAAAAAGCGGTGATTCAGTCGTTAGAACGCATGAACCAGTCCTCTCTGTTGGCTGTATTGAAGTACCCGGAGGATGTCGCAAGATGGCGTGATCGCTTGGAATATATGATGCGTCCATTCCGAACAGTTCCCGCAAGCTGGCTGAATAAGCAGCAGAATTTATGTAACCATGAAAAACATCTGACGTTCGACTCCTCTCGTCGTGCCATTGCATGTCACTGTGAGAATTGCCATTATACAGTCGAATATACAGTCGATCAGCACATGATTTCCCTTCAAGAAGAGTTCAATGTGATGAAAGCCGAGACACGACTAGGGAAACTTGAAGATGAATTTACTCACATCATTAACCATAATCACGACATAACATCAAAGCTGCAGCAATTAGCAGAGCTGAAATCCTGGTTATTGACCGATCATCATCAATTGGAAGAAAATCTCCACGTAGCGAATTGGATCATGTATTACCAACCAGAATCTGATGTGATGAATCAGTACCCTGCGCTCATGGTATACCGTGAGTTGAAAAACATGACCCTGCCTCACAATCAGCACAACAATGCGTTACAATGGTTATCGACGTTTGAAATTGACAATATGGCTGTATTAACACAGCTCCCAAATTGGTTGGCACGTCTTCCTGTTGATTTGGCAGCTGAAAATCGGGCTGACAGAGAAGAGCTTGTTCAGCTGTTGGAACTTGTGAAATACCAACGCGATGATGTCGTGATCAAAGTGAAAGACTTCCCGCTAACATTTGAAAAGGCCCAAATGGTCATCAACCTTGTGGAGACCTATGGCGATCACTACCCGACGCATATGTTGGTGCACATGTTATCAGGTAAAGCGACGCATAAAATCCGCTCCTTGCAGCTTCATGAAGCGCAGACATTCGGACTTCTTTCTGATTGGCCGGAAAAATATATTCCCCAATTGCTAAATATGATGGAAGATCACGGATGGTTATCTAAACAAAGGAAAGGGTATACGGTCACCTCGTTGGCGCTCGACATGTTATAGGGGCCAGCCGCTTTATGGCTGGTACTCCTAAGGTGGTTCGGGGCATATAATTGATCACAGAAAGGGAGAGTTTTATGAGTTATCAAGATTCAAAAGAAAATGAGCACGTTCATACGGATTTTAAAGAAAAAATGACTTACGGGGAATATTTAGAGCTTGATCAGTTATTATCCTCCCAGAAACGGCTTTCCGATCATCATGACGAAATGCTGTTCATCATCATTCATCAAGTGAGTGAGTTGTGGATGAAATTAATCCTACATGAATTGCAAGCCGCTATTAGTGCTATTCGGTCGGGTGAAGTGCAATCCGCCTTCAAGATGTTGGCGCGCGTTACAACGATCCAGAACCAAATCATCCATGCGTGGGATGTACTTTCGACGCTGACTCCCGCTGAATACATAGAATTTCGCGATCATCTTGGCCAAGCCTCAGGATTTCAATCCTATCAATATCGCATGGTCGAATTTGCGCTTGGCTATAAAACCGCTCATGTTCTGTCCATTTATAAGAAGGACCCTGAGCTCCATCAAAAGCTGACTGAAGCGTACCAAGCGCCCAGCCTTTATGATGCTGCCATTGAAAAACTTTATGAAGCCGGTTTTGATATCAATCCTGATTTAATTAATCGTGATTACACCGAAATTTATCAAGCTGATCCGACTGTGGAGGCCGCATGGCGTGAAGTTTATTTGAATGTGGAAAAGCATTGGGAGTTATACCAGCTGGCGGAAAAATTGGTGGATATCGAGGATTCACTGCAGCAGTGGCGGTTCCGGCATATGAAAACCGTGGAGCGCATCATTGGTCATAAGATGGGCACCGGAGGCTCCTCAGGTGTCGGCTACTTGAAAAAAGTGCTCGATCATCGGTTCTTCCCAGAACTGTGGGATTTAAGGACAAATTTATAGTTTTAGGTAAGTATCGTCTCTAAACATGGTGATGATGAATATTTGAAAAACTTGGCAACTATTTTTAGCGTACATGAGAGCTCTTCACTTCACTGAAGGAGCCATTCCTTAATCGAAATATAAGTTGGGCCCTTTTTGCCGGTAAAGTCAATAATCGCGACAGAGCATAGAACACCTCATACGTGATAATCATGCTAGAGAAGACGCTTTCTCTACATAGGTGTTCGTTTATATCCATGTCGAATGGGGTGGCTTTGAAACGACGAGACTCCCTTATGAAAGCGGAGGCGTCTTGATCAGCAGCGTATGGACTGGACTGAGCTGGAGGAGATAAAGGAAACACGAAGAACGACGTGATTCGATGTTGACTTATCGTACAGAAGCGAGGGAAGTCTCACTAGCCGCTAGACGCCGGAGCTGGATAGTTCAAATACGGCAGAGCTTCTATCCAGAAGGCAAATTCCCAGTTAATTAGCGGGAAAAGGAGCTCGGCGAGACCCCACAGGGAGCGAAGCGACCGAGGAGGCTTGCCGGTTCCCCGCAGGAAAGCGAGTTGTTTCAAAGCCACCCCAATTCTTTTTAGGGTAACGAACCCCTCCTAATGAAAATTAACAGATGTAAAAAAAATTAACTGAAAATAACGAATATATTAATCTTCTGTTACAGTTGTGTTACAATGTGTGGTGAAATGAAAAGTTATGGAGAGGGAACTGCATGAAACAATCACTTGTATATATAACTGTAACGATGCTGATGATACTAGGTTCGTGTTCGTACCTGGACAAGAATAATCAAAAAGAAGTAACAGCGACAGGACACGATAAAGCAGCGCCGTTTGAAATCAATATAGAATCAAAGATAGAGGAATACCCGGACTATCATTTGGCGGTACACTATCCTGAAACCTCGAATGACCAGATTAATCAACGGGTTAAAGACTACGTTAATCAGCAGATATCTGAATTCAAAAAAGAAAGCTACAATTTGAAGCAGGAGGCTCAGACTGACCGTAATTATGAATTGAATATTGATTTTAGTGTTGTTTATTTAAATGACCAGTTTTTCGTTGTTCAATTTGATAATGAAAAGAAATACGGTCAGGATAAAACGGAATCATCCAAAAAAGTCATGAACTTTGACCGTGACAAAGGAAAACAGCTGGTTATTGAGGACTTCTTCAGGGATGGAAATACGAAGGCAGGCTTACAGGCGTTATCAAAAGCCGTTCAAAAAAGAATGACGGAAGAAGATGCACTAGCTGAAGCTGAATATAGTTGGGTCAGCCAGGGCACCAAACCGACTTCAGCTAATTTTGATAACATTGCGCTTAAAGAAAATGAGATTGTTGTCCATTTTAATCCTTCTCAAATCGCGTCAGCAGCGGCTGGACCTGTTACCATTGCGGTGCCTAAGTCGGAACTGGAAGCTGAATTAGCTGACAGATTTATCGGTATAGGGGATTCGGAAAGCCCAACCACCGGAGATGAGTCCGAAGAGTCCGAAGTGGATAATGAGATTACAACAGACTCAGTTGAAAATAACTCAGGTGACAAGCAGGTGGCCCTCGCCTTTGAAGACGGACCTGATCCTACTGTCACCCGAGATATCCTCTCTGTGCTCGACCAGTACAAGGCAAAGGGGACTTTCTTCATGTTGGGAAAGCGTGTTTCATTCTACCCTGAACTTACAAAGCAAGTTGCATCTGAAGGTCATGAAATAGGGAATCATAGCTGGAGTCATAAGCAACTGGATCACTTGCCAGAAGAAGAGATCAAGAAGGAAGTAAAGAGGACGAACGAACTGATCAAGAAACTGACGGATAAAACGCCTTCATTTGTGCGTCCTCCGTATGAAACATTGAATGAAAAGCTGAAAAATGCCATTGATCAGAGTATTGTAGGGGACGCTATAAAAGTAAATGACCCTCAAAATTCTGCTCACATGGCTCGATCGATTCTTGATGACACAGAGAATGGCCGCGTCATTATGTTACCCGCTTTGTCGTCCATAACGCCGGAAGCACTCGATATTATTTTAAGGGAGCTATCGGTTCGTGGCTACACGTTTGTTACGGTGAGTGAATTAAAGCAAAAAAACCATAAGTAGAAAATGAAGCGTACGACAGGGAATTGTCGTACGCTTCATTAGTTTGGAAGAACGGTTCAGCTATTGATTCAACTTTTGCTCGACCCACCAGTTCCATCGTTCAAATTCCACAAGAAAGCCATCGTGGCCGAAATCTGTCTCGACATGGAAATGGTCACCTTCAGGTACGAGTTGAGCGAAGTTTTCCATTTGTTCTTTGGGATAAAGGAGGTCATGCTGAAAGCTTAAGGTGTAGACAGGGGCTTTGAAAAGCTGGGATGCTTTTTCGATGCCTCCGCGTCCTTCCCCAATATCATGGTGGTTCATTGCCTCCAACAAGTAAAGGTAGCTGTTGGCATCAAAGCGCTCTTTGATTTTTTCGCCCTGGTGATCCAAATACGTCTGGATTTGGTAATGCCTTTCATTTGTCAGCGTGCGTCCAAAACGCTGGTCGAAAAGGGGGGCACTTCGATACGTGACCATACCGGCCATCCGTGCTATTTCAAATCCGCTTAAATCCTGGTTTGAGTTATAGCGCCCGTCATTCCAGGCGGGGTCGGTTTTAATTGCCTTTGCACCGATGTGGTTAAAGGCAATCCCATAATCACTCAAGGAGGGCGTAGCTGCTATAACAAAGAGCTGCTCCATAAAAGTGGGATACAATAAACCCCATTCCAGTGTCTGCATGCCCCCGAGAGAAGCGCCAATTACGGCTTTCGCTTCGTTAATACCAAGGATTTTCAACGCTTCGTATTGAGCCCTTACCATATCTCTAACGGTCACGACAGGAAAATCCGTCTGATAATAGTGTTGACTGACAGGGTGGCGGCTGGCCGGACCAGTTGAGCCGTGACAACCACCGATCACATTGAATGTGATTGTTTGGAACTGCTGCGTATCAAAAACGTTTCCATCACCAATCAGACCATGCCACCAGCCCGGCGCTTCGTCAGACCCCTTCGCGAATTGGTTGCCTGTTAAAGCGTGACAAATCACAATTGCAGGCGCATCTGCTGGACCTACCCGCTCATAAGCCAAACTGACTTCAGGAAGGATAATCCCGGAATCAAGTCGGAAGGAGCCAATATTCACGTGCTCTGTAGTGTGCTGCTTCGTTACCGGGCTTTTTAATGACATTATCTGTGCGCTCCTTTCTGAAATTCTTTAAAGTGATAATTCAGATTCAATCAGTGATTCCCCTTGTCTTAATGCAATGACACTGTCGTAGATCGGAAAGCCTGTAATGACTCGATCATCTTCGTTGGTTAAGGATGATTTACTCCATACTAAGGTTGGCTGCAATGCTTTTGCCTCGTTAAGCTGAACGGGCTCAGGCTCTTCAAAATAGATGATATCGATGATGCCGTCCTCAGGTACCTCGAGGTGCTGGGGCTCATCGAAGGTTTTAACTTCAAATCCGAGACGAGATAACTTTCGGAGTTCTTGGGACGTATTGTCTGAAAGGCTCTCGCCAATTGCGTAAATACGACGTTTTCGCAATCCTCCGTCTGTACGGTCAAGCGAGGAAGATAAGACATCTTCAATCAACGTGCGTTCTGACGCATATGGTTTGGAGGCGCCTGTAGCCTGTTCAATGCCATAGTTTAAATCCTCAATGATGTCCTCAACAGATTCGAGGCCGACGGACAATCGAATCAATTCCTCACTAACGCCCGATTTTCTTAAATCTTCACCACTTAGCTGCTGATGAGTTGTGGAAGCGGGGTGAATGATCAGTGATTTAGCATCCCCCACGTTAGCAACATGCGACCATAGCGACGTGTTGTCAATCACTTGACGTCCAGCTTCGCGATCCCCATTAATACCGAACACGATGATGGAGCCGAACCCGTATTGAAAGTACTTTTTGGCTAACTCATGAGAGGGGTGGTCATCCAACCCCGGGTAGTTCACCCATGCAACACCTTCATGGTTCTTTAGGTATTCAGCTACGGCCAATGCATTATCAGCGTGTTCAACAATCCGCAAGTGCAGGGTTTCGAGGCCTTGAAGTAAAAGAAAAGCGTTATGTGGGCTCAGACAAGCCCCAATGTCACGCAGTAACTGAACGCGCAGCTTAATGGCAAAGGCTGCAGGGCCTGCATCGTAAGCGTAGCGGAGGCCATGGTAACTATGGTCAGGCTCAGTGAAACGCGGGAATTTTGGGTTATCCCAGTTGAAACGTCCACTATCAACAACGACTCCCGCAATGGCTGTACCGTGTCCGCCAATCCATTTTGTAGCTGAATGAATGACAATATCAGCCCCCCAGGCAAGCGGTTTACAAATATAAGGCGTGGCGAACGTATTATCGATAATGAGAGGAATTTCATGCTCATGTGCAATATCGGCGACGGCTTCAAAATCTAAAACGTTCAGACTAGGATTGCCAGTCGTTTCAGCAAAAATCGCTTTTGTTTTATCAGTTATCGCCAGGGCAAAATTATCTGGTTCCGTACTATCTACGAATTTAACGTTAATACCATATCGCGGTAAAGTGTTAACGAATAAATTGTAAGTACCTCCGTAAAGATTGGTCGATGTTACGATTTCATCGCCTGCTTCTGCAATATTCAATATCGAAAGCGTGATGGCTGACATACCTGAAGACGTAGCTACAGCAGCGGCACCATCCTCTAGTAAAGCCATGCGCTGTTCGAAGGCATCGACCGTCGGGTTCCCAATTCGTGTGTAAATATTACCGGGTTCAGCTAAAGCGAAAAGGTTCTGGGCATGATCAGTATCTTCAAATACGTAGGACGTCGTTTGATAGATGGGGACGGCGCGAGACCCTGTTGCAGGGTCAGGCTCTTGTCCTCCGTGAAGTAAAAGTGTTTCCGGGCGGTAAAGATGGAATGGTAATGTCAATTTAAACTCCTCCTTTAAGATTGTCTGAATGAGCAAGGAAACATTTCAAGAAAATATAAAAAGCCCTCTTCGGTAAGAAGAGGGCGTTAACGTCTAGTCCTCCTCTTATCTTTCAGATCTGTACGATCTGTAGGAATTAGCACCTTTTCAAGCCGTTGCTTGAAGGTTGCCGGGCATCACAGGGCCTAGTCCCTCTGCCACTCTCGATAAGAGATATTAAAATGTTTTAGTATTATATGCTTGTTGAAGATTATAAATGACCAACAATTGTCTGTCAACTGAATTGTCAGAATTCAGCGGCCTGGCCCCTCGATGTTTGAATACCCTCAGCGGTGGGAATGGTGTTGCAAAAGACGAAAAGGAGTGTTTTTGGATGAAGGAATATACAGTTGCTCCCAATAAAGATGTAACAGGCTGGTTAGTAAAAATTGAAGATATAGCCCCTACTGATCTGTATGATGAAAAAGATACAGCACTAGAAAAAGCTGAACAGCTGGCTCAAGAAAATAAACCGAGCCGCCTGACCATTCTTGATGAGCACCATCAAGTTGAACAAGAAAAACGATATTAAAATCATGAACCCTGCACCGCTTACAGTAGTGCAGGGTTTTCGTATATAGAAGCTTCCTTTTAGGTACTACTCCTCTAATCAGATGTTAGAATTTAATTTGAGGGTCAAAATGTTTGGCCATATCGGGAGGTGACACACGTTGAAAATCAGAGGGATTAATCACTTTCTTTTTTCGGTATCCAATTTAGAACGGTCTATTGCGTTTTATCAACATGTTTTTGAAGCTGAATTATTAGTTAAAGGGGAAACGACTGCTTACTTCGATTTATGTGGCATGTGGCTCGCTTTGAATGAAGAAAGAGATATTCCGAGAGAAGAACAGCATCAGTCCTACACCCATATCGCCTTTACGATTGATGAAACAGAAGTAGACGAAACATATCAAAAGCTGCAGAATTTAAACGTCAACATTCTCACAGGCCGGCCTAGAGACGAACGCGATAAGAAATCTATTTATTTTACCGATCCGGATGGCCGCAAATTCGAATTTCATACGGGTACGTTACAGGATCGTATCAATTACTATAAAGAAGCTAAACCTCATATGGAATTCTTTAAGTGAGTCGGGGTTGTGACTGTTTCGTAAAAAATCCACCATACTGGTTGGAAGGGGGGGTGAGGGTGCCGACTGCTAATGTATTAGGGTTAGTTTTAAAAAATAATCACATTTTATTAGAAAAGTTTAATGGTGCTCATTCTCTTGGAGAAGGAGTTTATTATCGTCCTATTGGAGGTAAGATTGAGCACGGTGAATCATCACAGGCAACATTAATAAGAGAATTTAAAGAAGAAGTGGACATTGAAATTATAATAGACACTTACATAAGTTGTGTTGAGAATATCTTTAATATAGGAAATGAAATAGGACATGAAATTACACAAGTCTATGTAGTAAAGTTCAAGGATGAAAATTTATATGACAAGCCATGGTTTGAAGTTATAGAAGGAGAAAGAGTATCTATAGCCGAATGGATTCCATTAAAGGAACTAGAAAAAGTATATATGTACCCAATTAAATTAAAAGAGATTATTTTTCATAATCCATTTTTGGCAGAAGGTTAGTTATTCATAGAAGACTGTTAATTGTAGGTAATGCTCGGTTATGAGCTAGTTTGTGGTCTTGGCTGTAATTGAACCCCAATAGAGCGTTTGCAATGGAAAAGATGATTAAAAAACGATAAAGTAGTACAAGATCAAGACACTGCAGAATTAAAAGGTGATTATACATGACAGAGCAAAACCATTATGATGCGATTATCATCGGAGCGAGGGCAGCAGGTGCAAGCCTCGCTATTCTACTCGGACAACGCGGCAAGAACGTTCTGTTGGTTGATAAGGCAGCTTTCCCAAGTGATACGTTATCAACACACCATCTTTCCCACATTCATTACTTGGACAAACTGGGTGTGCTCGATGAAGTAGAGGCGTTGGGTTTAAGGAAGATCACGCGCATGCGAACGCATATAGCGGATAGTTTAATAGAAGGACCGCGTTCACATTATACATTGATCCCGAGACGAAAGGACTTGGATCAGATATTAATAGCCAAGGCGCTGACCTATAATAGTGTCACACTGATGGAAAACACGCCTATTAAAGGCTTAATTAAAGAGGGCGATCATGTTATCGGCGTGGAGGGGGTCTATGCCGACAAGCAAATGGAGGCTTATGGCGAACTGGTCGTTGGTGCTGACGGAAAACGTTCGCGAACTGCCGAATGGGCAGGAGCAGAAACGTACCGGAATGAAGGGGCAGAAAGGCCGGTTTTTTATGGGTACTACCGAAACGTCAAAGCCTTAGAAGAGCCCACGACTGAAATATTTCTTCAGGGAGGGCGGATCGGTTTTTTATTTCCAATGGAGCCCGGGATGGATTGTTTAGGTTTAGAGATTCACCCCGACGAATACCAGGCGTTTGCACAAAATCCCCGCTCTCAATTTGAAACAGCCTATCGCCAGCTGTATCGTATGGAAACACGGTTGCAAGATGCCCGGTTGGAAGGCAAGGTGTTCGGCACGGCAGGGGTGCCGAATTTCTTTCGAACAGCTTACGGAAAAGGGTGGGCGTTAATCGGAGATGCCGGCCATTGCAAGGATCCAAGTACCGGTCTTGGTATAAACGATGCGTTCCTGCAATCGTTTTTATTAGCTGAGGCATGGGATCGGCATGATGAGGGTGCAGCATGGGAGTCGGTTATGGAAGATTTTCAAAACAAACGTGATCAACAGATGCTCCCAGCTTTTGAATTGACGCTCGACTATGTCCAATCGTTACGTGCCTGGTCCCAAGATGAAGCAGCATTATTTAACGCAATGGCGGCCAATCCCATCGTATGGAATCGATTAGTTTCCCACTTGCCTGATCTGCTTCAAGCAAAATCAACGGACCTCCCTCAGTTAATGGGTTCTGTAATTGAAGAGGCTAAAGCGTTTGGATACCGCCCTTAAGTGCCGAGCGTGTTTTTTAGGTGTCTTCCTCAGGCTTGAAAGCATCTGTACGTGTCCCCTGGTGGAAAGTCATCCGCCATGTATCGCCTTCTCGCTTCCATATGGAACTACGTAAAGAGTAGGTGTCTGATCCGTGATTATAGACACGAAATGTGTTTAAGACAATATCAGTTGCTAAGGGGTCGGCGTGGAAGTGAGAGATTGTTCGCTCAGCCGGCTCTTCTGTGGGAAGTCGCTCAAGAATATCATGCTTTGTGTAGGTGAGACCGGAAATTCCGAATTCGATAAAATCGTCACTCAGCATACGATTAAGTGCGTCTCTTGATAGACGTACATCCGCTTGCAATAACTCGTTTTCCAATGTATATAACTGTTCTGACAACGTTGGGCGAGGCATCGTATCGCTTCCTTTCACGAACCGGATAGTAGTAAATTTGAAAGTTTTGTTAATGCAATAGTATCATAATAAATAAGTTAAGTGATATTAATCGGAGGAGGGATAGGGTATGAATTGGACGCATGACCAGGCTTACGCTAAGCTCCAGGAGATTTACACGGATAAGGTGATGCAGGATGAAAAACGCCGGGTGTTTCAGGACGTATACCGCCATTTATTTGAACATCTCGATGACCTCGAAGTGAAAAAAGGACTTAAGGAAGAAGCGGAGAGGCAATTGAAGTTCTTTAAGGAATACACATTCATGCCAGGGGACAATTTGTTCCAGTCCATGAGATACGTTTTTCTAGTTGCAAGAGGCGAAAAAGAAAAGGACCGTCAAGAAACCTATCAACATGTTCAGAGAATCTATCGCGCGTTATTTCAGCCGGCAGGATTGAAAAACCCGGTGATCCCCGATTCATTCTGGAGCACCCCCATAGGTGTAGCCTGTACCGTGGCTGAAAAAGGTGTTGAGGCTGTCTATCCTGTGCTTGATGAAGTTAAAGAAGCTGAAGACATGGCGTGAGTAAGAGGCGCGAGGAACGACTCGCTTTCCGTGGAAGCGCAGTGTTCCGTTTCTTGCTCCCCTCTTATCCGTCAGGTTCCCTTTTCAACGCATTAAGGAGGACTTGAGTTAAGTGTGGCGTCATTTTTCTTAATCGTTCGATGTCATAAACACCTAAATAGTACTGGATAATCAGGCCGTCTACGAAAGCGACGAGCAGAGAGGCGCCATGCTCTGAATGCAGGACTGGGTAATCTCTGTCCTGATCCAGTTGCTCCAATCTTATTTGAAGATGGTCAACCATTTCATTGAATGCTGCACTAAAGACCCCTTGATAAATATCGCCACTCTTGTAACGCCCCAAAACACGCTTGATGTTTTCTATATTCTGATCATTATAGGTCCAGGACTTATACAAAAACTGTTCAATAAACTCTTCTACGTTTGTGCTATTATCGTCCCTGATGGCATTCACATAATCATCTTCCAACTGCTTTAACAATCTATCCATTTCCTGATGGGAAATTCGATGCTCCATGATCACGTCCTCCTTTACCATTATTCCTTGTTCCCTAAATCTCGCGTTATTAGACTTAAACAAGATACTGAGCCGCCTCTTTGCTTTTTGAAGAAGCTGAAGGGTTGTGCCCGTGGAAAGCGGTGTGGTTTGACGGAGCGGTCTTTGATCGTCTTGCTTGATACACAAAAACGCCGAACGGATTTCTACCAGTTCGACGTTTTTTGTATTTCATTCAGTTTTGTCCCAGCCTTGCCTCTGATCTTTTCAGAAGCATAACGTTATTGGGTGACGTAGTCTGAGATCGTTTTTTGGATATCGTAGATACTATCATCTTTTTTGAACTGTTTCGCAATAGGTTCAGACTTTCCGGAAATCCAGATATTTAACTCAGCATCCAAATCAAACGTTCCCGCCGTCTCCACGCTGAAATGGGTAATGGAACGATAAGGCACAGAATGATATTCGACTTTTTTCCCGGTCATCCCTTGTTTATCAACGAGTATCAATCGTTTATCTGTAAAAATCATCATGTCACGGAGTATTTTATAAGCTTTCGTTACGCGTTCGTTATCCGAAATGATGTCTTCTAACTGGTCTTCAACGTCCTTAAGATCGACTTCAGATGCGTTGCCCATTATTCCATCTAAAAATCCCATCGAATCCCTGCCTTTCTTAAGCGTTATGATCATTCTATCATATGCGGCTAGTCGTCACTATTGTTTCGTGATGCTGCTTCTTTTGTTGATACATCCGTTGATCGGCGAATTTAATTGCATGGCGTAGGTCGATTTCATTATAGACGAATGAATAGCCGATTGATACAGATAAGCGATGGTTCTCTACAACAATCGAGGCAAGAGGCTTTTGGATACCGGCAATGACCTCATCCATCTCTCCATCAAAAAATGTGCCGGGGATGAAAATGACGAATTCGTCCCCTCCATACCGGTAAATTTGAGCGGATTCACCCAAGTACTCGTGGGTAATACGGGTGAAAGAACGCAATATGTAGTCTCCCTGATCATGGCCGTACTCATCATTAAACACTTTCATGTTATCAAAATCACAGAGCAACACCGTCATCGGGAAAGAAAGGTGATGGGGGCTCTGGAGTATCTGCTCCAGATAATTTCGGTTGTAAACCCCTGTTAAATCATCGTGGTGGCTTAACCATTGTAATCGGTGCTCCAATTCTTTTTTTTCGGTTATGTTGCGCGCGATGGCATTATATCCTTTTAGCTTTCCTCTCCAGTTGTGATAAGGGAGCAAATGTTGTTCCAGCCACAATGACTGGCCTGATGAAGTCTTGAATTCGACTTCCATTGTGGTCAGGCTTGTGATGTTTCCTAGGTAAATCGACTCAATGCGTGATTTGTGGTGGTCTACTGCTGTATTAAGAGGGATGAAAGGGTCAATGGTATACCCTGATGCGCTGTTTTCGAGAATACGTTTAGTTGAATCACTGATGTATTTAAACTTTGGTGTAGGGTGAATCTGGAGGGTGTAGGTTAAATCGGGTGAATGAAGTTTATGAAAACGGTAAAATTTAAAGCCGGGATAGAAGGCAATGGCTGCTCCAAAGCTTACTAACATGAATATGAACATGATTAAGATTAAACTATCCATTATTTGAAATCGCCACCTAAGGATTGGTTATGAGAGTATTTCACCATAAATATCCGGACGATTAGATAGATAACTGCAAAAAATCAGAAAAATGATCGACAAATTAAACGCCGTAATTTTATTTTTCCTTCCATAAAACACGTTGTACTTCAGACTCTGCATCGAGGTAGTAGGGAGGGAGCTTCTCGGTTTCGAGGAGAACGATATTTACGACTTTCCTTCTCTTCGAAACCGAGTCTTCCGGTATCCTGTCGGTCAGCTGCACGTATCATTGTACACATTAAAAATCATAATAAGTACGCAGTTTTCCAGCTATACCTTTGTATTGCTCGTAGGCCTCTAAGTTGGTTACCATGCCTTTAATCAATGCTTTACGTGGGTTTTGCTGATGCAGTTCATCGAGAAGGACTTCTGCGGTCTCTTTGATTTCCTCCAACCCAGGCTCAAGCTCCTGATCTGAAATAGCTTGCAGGGATGACGTAATGTCCTCTAACTGTAGATGAAGTAAATCTGATGGAATAATACTTTTCATAAGAGTTTCATCAATGACTACATGGTCATCATATTGCAGGAAACCTTCAACTAAATAGTCAGTCCTTCGCAATAAGGCTTCACAGACGTTATCCAAATCCAAGTCAATTTGTTCAAAGATCATAAGTTCCATATAAGATTGGAACATGGTCTGGAGCAGGATGCTGAGTTCCCATACATAGTCTTCAATGGCATCACCATAAATGCTGAGTAAATGTTGTTTATAAAAAAGATAAGAACTGTAACGCTTCCGTTTAATGAATGTTTCGATACTCGTATTGAAAGGGATGGCCTGTTCGCGAATTTGCATGATGATAAATGCCCGGTGATGGGTGATTTCTTCATACGTTACATACAGTTGCCGATACAGTTTGGTACGAGGGTCGAGATCCTTCATTTCAATATCATCAATACGCGCTTGAAGGATATCGAAATAGTATTCGAAAATGGCCATTAATAACGCATCTTTTGATTTGAAATGGAGGTAGAATGCCCCCTTTGAAATATCACATTCATTGGCGATCTCTTGAACTGAGGTGGAACTGAATCCTTTATTAGCAAATAACTTAATGGACTGTTCAATGATATGCTTGGTTTTATGATTCATTTGAACGTCTCCTTTTTTATTTTCTTTCTTGACTTATGACCGAGTGGTCAGTTATATTATAAATTGCAATGACCGACCAGTCAAACTTAAAGGGGGAATACAGTTTTGAACAAAATAATCAATTTTTCTATGAATAACAAATTTGCAGTTTGGTTTATGACCATCATTATTACTGTAGCAGGTTTGTATGCTGGTTTAAATATGAAACTAGAAACGATTCCTGATATCGAGCCGCCGATTATTACGGTCTCAACGACTTATCCAGGAGCTACACCGCAAGAAGTGGCCAGTGAAGTATCGGAACCGATTGAACAGCAGGTCAGTAATCTGAGCGGGGTGAAAACGGTCAGCTCATCTTCTTTTCAAAATGCATCATCATTTCAGATTGAATACAATTTTGATAAAGATCTCGATGAAGCTGAAGATGAGTTGAACGAGACGATAAGCAATGTAGATTTTCCTGATAGTGTGGAGGATCCTTCTGTCTCAAGGCTGAATTTCAATGCCTTACCTGTTGTCAGTGTCAGCGTATTGAATGGAGATCAATCACTTTCTGAATTGACGGATACGGTAGAAGACGAGATTTTACCGCAAATTGAAGGGATTGAAGGAGTAGCCGATGTTCAAGTATCCGGGCAGCAGGTTGAACAGGCGACGATCGATTATGATGAGGATCGCTTAGCTGAGCTCGGAATGGATAAGGAAACGGTAACCAATTTGCTCAAAGGGTCGGATGTTTCTTACCCGTTAGGTTTACTCACCTTCGATGACACTCAAAAGTCCGTGGTTGTAAATGGTGACATCTCGAGTATAGAAGAGTTGAAAAGCTTACAAATTCCAGCAGTTCCTTCTCAAGGTAGTCAAGGTCAAGCGGGGAGTCAAGGACCGTCAGCCGGAGGAGATATACCATCGGAGCAACCTGGAGATGGAGCACCTTCTAGTAATGCAGGCAGTCAGGGGCAATCAGGAGCAAGTGGAAATGCCCAGGCTGAACTAGCGGACATCCCGACTGTGGAACTGGGAGAAATAGCAGATATATCAATGGAAGGTAAGGTTGAATCGATTTCAAAAACGAATGGTGAAGATTCAATCAGCCTCCAGATTGTTAAATCACAAGAAGCAAATACCGTTGATGTCGTAAATAAAGTTAAAGAAGAGACGTCATCGTTTGAGGAAGAGTTAGATAATGTCAGCTTTGTGTATTCGTTTGATCAGGGGGAACCGATTGAAGAATCCGTGAGCACGATGTTGAACAAAGCGCTCTTCGGCGGCATTTTCGCCATAGCTGTGATCTTGCTGTTCTTGCGTAATGTAAGAACAACATTGATTTCTGTGATTTCCATACCACTATCCCTATTGATTGCTGTCCTGGTACTGAATCAAATGGACATCACGTTGAATATTATGACACTCGGTGCTATGACGGTCGCGATTGGCCGGGTGGTTGATGATTCCATTGTGGTGGTCGAAAACATATACCGGCGCAAATCAATGACGGAAGAACAATTGGAAGGAAAAGAGCTCGTCCGTTCGGCAACGAGAGAAATGTTTATGCCGATTCTTTCCTCAACGCTTGTAACCATTGCAGTCTTCCTGCCTCTAGGCTTAGTGGAAGGAACAGTGGGGCAGATTTTCCTACCGTTTGCCCTAACAGTAGTGTTTGCGTTGCTTGCTTCATTGCTGGTGGCAATCACAATTGTGCCGATGATGTCGCATTCGTTATTGAAAAACAAACGGGCCACCAAGTCCGGTCATGAAGAGGCTGGCAAATTGGCTCGGGGTTACCGTCGTTTTCTCAACAAGGTGCTGAATCATAAAATCATCACATCTGTCGTTGCCATTGCTGTGCTGGTCGGGAGCATCGCGATGATTCCGTTGGTCGGGGTCAGCTTCCTTCCGTCTCAAGGTGAGAAAATGGTTATGGCCACCTATAGCCCGGCACCAGGTCAAACGCGCGAGGACGTCGAAGAAGTAGCCACATCAGCAGAAGGGTATTTTGAAGGACGTAATCAAGTGCAAAACATCCAATACTCTGTCGGGGGCGAAAACCCTATGAGTCCGGGTGCGTCGAATGAAGCCATGTTTTATGTTGAGTACGACAGCGATACAGAGAGTTTCTCTGACGAGACCCAAACGGTGATTGATGCGTTAAATGAACAAACGTCTGAAGGGGAATGGGCTTCACAGGATTTCTCTGCAAGCGGCGGAAGTAGTAATCTCGAACTTCTCATTTATGGGGAAGATACAGAAGAGATCAAGCCGTATGTAGAGGATGTAGAACAATTATTGAATGAACAGGAAGATTTGAGCAATATCGACTCAAGTCTATCTGAATCCTATGATGAATATACGTTAACCGCAGATCATGAACGCTTAAGCGAGCTAGGTTTGACTGCTAGTCAGCTCGGTATGGAGCTGAGCCAGAACAGGCGAAACGCTGTTGTTACGACGATAGAAGAAGATGGGGAATCCATTGATGTCTACGTAAATGAAGAGGAACAGGCGTATCAAAACATTGATGACCTGACGAATCAGGAGATTGAAACGCCAGGTGGTCAAACCGTCCCTGTTAATGAACTCGTGGAAGTAGAAGAAGGAACCACGGAAGATACGATTACTAGACGAAACGAACGGGTGTATGCGAGTGTCAGCGCTCAAATTACGTCCGATGATATCGGCACCGTTTCATCCGATGTTCAGGAAGCGATTGACGAGATGGATACGGAGTCAAACGTTGATATTGCAATGGGAGGCGTGACCCAGGATATTAATGAATCGTTCACCCAACTAGGGTTGGCGATGCTGGCTGCCGTTGCGATCGTTTACTTGATTCTCGTCATCTTCTTTGGCGGAGCGTTAGCCCCTCTTGCCATTCTATTTTCATTACCGTTTACCATCATCGGTGCAGTGTTGGGATTATTAATCAGTGGGGAAACGCTGAGCATATCAGCTATGATCGGAGCGTTAATGCTGATCGGTATTGTGGTCACCAATGCTATTGTTTTAATTGACCGAGTCATCACGCGCGAGAAAGAAGGGTTTACAACGAGAGAGGCCTTGCTTGATGCAGGGATGACCCGTTTAAGACCAATTCTCATGACAGCATTAGCCACAATCGGTGCATTGCTGCCGTTAGCTCTTGGATTTGAAGGCGGATCTATCATTAGTAAAGGATTAGGTGTCACGGTTATCGGTGGTCTGGCAAGTTCCACATTGCTGACTTTAATCATCGTACCGCTCGTCTATGAACTTTTGAATAAGTTTCGCAGAAAAAAAACGTTAGAAGACTAGAACCAAGGGCATCCTTCTGAATTCAGAAGGGTGCTCTTTATTGTTGGGATCTTCCTAGCTGACGTCTATCAAAAAGTCCTTAACTGTTTTTGTGCCTATAATCACTGACTATTACCATATCTTTGTTGTTTTTAAAAAGAGTGTTCTGGGTAAACAATACTACGACTAGACTTGAGAGGGAGAGCAGACATGAATACGACTTATGACGTTTTGATTGTGGGAGCCGGAATGGCCGGAATTATGGCAGGACAGGAATTAAGACGTAACGAATGTGATAATGTCATGTTGTTGGATAAAGGCAGCCATGTAGGAGGCAGGCTCGCTACAAAGGAGATAGCTTCTGGAAAAGCCGATCATGGTGCGCAGTTCTTCACAGTACGTTCGCAACCGTTACAGGAACAGGTGGAAAAATGGCTGCACAACAGTTGGGTGAAACACTGGTTCGGGGAAGACTATCCGAGATACACGGGTGTCTCTGGAATGAATCAGTTGGCCTACCATTTAGCTGAAAATTTACCATTATCGTTAAATACTGAAATAAATCATTTAGAGAAACGAGACGATGAATATATTCTAAAGGACGTTGAAGGAAAGGTATATCACACGAAACATCTTATTTTTACACTTCCGGTTCCACAGACGCTCGACTTATTGGATGCAAGCGCCCTCGGTATCTCGAAGGATGCTTATCGTTCACTGGAACAATTGACATTTGCTCCGACATACGTCGGGTTGTTTGAATTTAGTCAGGATACCAGCTTACCCGAGGATGGTCACTTGGATAAAGGTCTACCGGATGGAGTACAACGGATTGTCGATCATAAAAAGAAAGGCATGTCATCTGTCCCCATTATTAGCGTTTATATGACAGCTGATTGGTCTGATGAACATGAGGGGAGGGACAATCTTCTAGCTGAGATTGAGACGTCAGTGAAGAGCTATTTTAATTGGGATGACCTGCAATCCCGGTACTTGAAGCTATGGCGTTATGCTCAAGCCGAACGGGTTTATAAACATCCTTATATGGGACTTGATGAAGAAGCGACGCTTTTGATTGCGGGAGACACTTTCCTTTATCCGGATGATCAATCCGGTCGCACCCGATTTGAGAGTGCTTTTCTATCCGGTGTAGCGGCTGGGCAGAAGATATTGGAGAAATATTAACGGCTCCTGATTTAAACGTATATTAGCGAAACAAAAGCTTGCAGCGGATCGCTGCAAGCTTTTAACGCTTAGCTGGCTTTAGCTTCGTAAGAGCGCATTCGTTTTACTCTGGTGACTGTGTATACGGTTAAACCTGCCCAAATAAGACTGAATGAAATCATATGTGTGACAGTGAAGGGTTCGTGGTACAAGATGACCCCAATCAGTAACATAAGCGTAGGGGCAATGTATTGGAGGAAACCTACCATTGAAAGTGGGATCCGTTTCGCCCCACCTGCAAATAACAAGAGAGGCACTGCGGTTACAATCCCAGCTCCAAAGAGTAAAAGGGCTGTGCTGGACCAAACGTCAATTTGCCCCCAATTACCATTTTGCTGTGTCATTAGATAAAGCAGGGCCACCGGAGAGACAATCAAGGTTTCAATCGTCAAACCAAACATAGGGCCTAGCTGTACGACTTTCTTCAATAAGCCGTAAAACCCGAAACTGAAAGCGAGTAATAGGGCAACCCACGGAACCGCACCGAAATTGACGGTCATAAATGAGACCCCAGCCGCAGCTAAAGCAAAGGCTAACCACTGTGCTCTTGAAAATGTTTCTTTGAGAAAAATCATGCCTAGTAAAATACTTACTAATGGATTGATATAATAACCGAGACTGGCTTCGACGACGTGGTCACTGTTGACCGCCCAAATGAATGTCACCCAGTTGATGCTAATGGTAATGGAGGCGAGGGTGATGCCAGCCAAATCCCGTTTTGCTTTCCAAATCCGTTTGCATTCCCTCAGAAAGGGCCGCCACTTTCTCATGAGAAAGACGATCATGGTCATGAATAAAAAAGACCAGACGATCCGGTGAGCAAGAATCTCGTAGGCCGACACGTCTTTTATCAGCTTCCAATATAGTGGAAGAACGCCCCACAATATATAAGCGGCCGCCGTATAAATGATTCCGTGTTTTTGGTCTTCATGCATAGTAACCACGCCTTTCCTTCGTGACATAATACCTCACTACTATATAGGATTCGTTTGGAAGGGGGCAACCATTTGAATTGGTGTGTGTTTACTTTTTGGTACACAAAAGTGCCGAACTGATTTCAATGAAATCGTTCGGCACTTTTGCGAATCATTCGTTTTATTCATCATGATCCAATTTAGTTAAAGGCTGTTTAGCAGGCCCTTCCATAACTTCCCCGTCGTAAGAAAAGCGTGAACCATGACAAGGGCAGTCCCACGTTCGTTCTGCACTATTCCAATCTACTTCGCAGCCCATGTGAGTACAGGTCGTATCGAGCACATGAAGGTTTCCGTCTTCATCTCTAAAAGCGCCTGCGCGTTCGCCTCTAATTTGAACGATATCCCCCTGGCCTTTTTTCAAAGCTTTCGGACGTGTCCCGACCAACTCCATTTTTCCTTCTAATAAATGCGCCCCCACATTGAAGTTTTGGGAAATGAATTGTTTAATGCTTGGGTTTGCTTTGAAGCGAGATGGGGTGTACAACGACACGTAAGGATTATCTTTCCCCATGATGCTATCCGTGATAAGACGTGCTGCCACAGTACTGGTTGTCATTCCCCATTTACGGAAGCCGGTAGCGACGTAAATATCCGGTTTATTCCGGGTGATTTTCCCGATGTAAGGCACTTTATCTAACGTCGTTAAATCCTGCGCCGACCATTGAAACAGTTTTTCTTTAACGCCAAAGGTTTGGGCGGCAAACTCCTCTAACGCATTGTAGTGGAAAGCGGTGTCGATCCCTTCGCCCGTTCTGTGACTTTCACCACCAATGAGTAATAGCGATTTGCCTTGGTATTGGACAGGACGAACGGAACGTTTTGGTTCATCTATGGATAGATACATGCCCGTTGTGTCATGGTTCTCTGGCTCAATGGCGATGACGTACGAGCGTTCAGCATACATCCGACTGAAATAGAAGCCGTTGCCGTCATAAAAAGGGAAATGGGAACACGAGACAGCATGGTCACATGTTATGGTGAAGCCTTCGCGTGTCATGACTTTTTGTGATTGGTCGTTTGTAACCCCTGTCGCTACAGTGTGTTCGAAGATTTCACCGCCACGTTTGATGATTTCTTCTACCATAAACTGAAGATACTTCAAAGGGTGAAAGTGAGCTTGGTGAGGCATGAATAACCCGCCTAAAGCATCTGAATCAAACGGTATCGTGTTAATATAATCACCCGGTATGCCAAGTTGAGCATAAGCGCGATGCTCAAGCTCTAATTTTCTCTGGCCCTGCTGCGTTGTCGCGTAAATAAAGGCGTCGTCTCTTTCCCAGTTGCAATCGATATGATGTTTTTCGACTAGACCAGCCATAAAGTCTATGGCTTGCTGGTTAGCCTGATAATATAACCGGGCTGTTTCCTTGCCAAAATGCTGAATCAATTCATGGTAAATAAAGCCATGCTGAGCTGTCACTTTAGCTGTCGTATGACCCGTTGTACCGTTTAAGATGTGATCGGCCTCAATCAGCGCTACTTTCTTTCCTTCAAGGCTGAGCAAATAAGCAGTCGTAATCCCAGTTATACCCCCGCCTACAATAGCAATGTCTGTTTCAATATTTTCTTGTAAAGGTTTGAAACGCGGGAAGCTTTCATTTTCCCGCCATAATGGTTCTGGATTCATCCAGCGTTCCTCCGTCATGTTTATCCTCCTTTTGCATTCATCTCCCTTCAGTTTGTCCTTTAGTTGACGGAATCATGTATGAAAACCAAAAAGAACCAGCAAGATGGAAATTGGCATCAGCTCGTCAAGATTAGACGAAAAATCTCATGTGCAAACGCTTTCAAAATGTTTTATTTTGCCATATGATAGAAGAGAGAAGATATGCACCCCGGCTGATACTGACGAATTAGGGAAAGCTGGTGCATCAAGACTAAGTGATAGAAGAGGAGAGGAAATTAATGACCCGTAACGAGGAACGTTTTGAAACGAAAGTCATTCATGAAGGATACGATTCTAAAGATCATCTAGGCAGTCTGGCCACCCCGTTGTTCCAGACTTCTACGTTTACATTCGATTCAGCAGAACAAGGGGAAAGGCGATTCGCAGGGGAAGAAGAGGGTTATGTCTATTCAAGATTGGGCAACCCGACTGTACGTGTCCTTGAAGAGCGTATTGCAGCGCTTGAAGGAGGCGAAATGGGTCTTGCTTTCGGTTCAGGAATGGCAGCCGTATCAGCAGTGCTGACAGCATTGACCAAGGCGAATGACCATATTCTCTGTTCCCAAGGACTTTACGGCTGTACATTTGGGCTGCTGACCATGATGAAAGAAAAATACGGCATAACGCATGACTTCAGTTTGATGGCTTCGGAAGAAGAGGTTCACTCGCGTATTCAACCGAATACAGCGGTTATTTATATAGAAACACCCATTAATCCGACTATGAAACTGATTGATTTAGACATGGTCGTCCGAGTGGCGAAAACATACAATATCCCTGTGGTGGTCGATAACACATTTTCCTCCCCTTACCTTCAACGTCCGATTGAATTGGGGTGTGATATCGTGCTTCACAGTGCCACGAAGTATATTGGCGGTCACGGAGATTTAGTAGCGGGCCTGGTTGTGGGCAAACAAGCTTTCATGAAAGAAGTAGCGATGACCACACAAAAAGACATAGGCGGCATCATCGCTCCCTTTGATGCGTGGCTGTTGTTGCGCGGGCTTAAAACACTTCCCGTACGAATGGATCGCCACTGCGATAATGCCGAGAAAATTGCTCAGGCGTTAGCGGAACATCCGTCTATTAAAGCTGTGTATTACCCGGGGGATCCGGACCATCCGGATGCTAAAGTAAGGGCAAAACAAATGAAGGCGGGCGGTGGCGTGATTGCATTCGATATACATGGATCAAAAAAAGAAGCACAGAAATTATTGAATAGCCTAGAATTTATTAAAATTGCTGTCAGTCTAGGTGATACGGAAAGCTTGATTCAACACCCTGCCACTATGACGCATGCGGTTGTTCCAGAACATGCCCGCCGACAGATGGGCATCAACGACGAACTGATTCGTCTCTCAGTGGGTCTTGAAGCATGGGAGGATATCTGGTCGGATTTATCACAAGCCCTTGATCATGTCTTACCTCAATACGCCGACCACACATCGCATTCCATTTAAAGTTTCCAGCGTGGGACTCCTCTTATCCATATAAAGTGTTGTATTAAATGGTCAGCAGCAAGATTGTGGAAGACTTGAATTTTAGGTGATGAAGGTTCGTTACTATAAGAGGAATTGGGATGGCTTTGAAACAACTCGCTTTCCTGCGGGGAACCGGCAAGCCTCCTCGGTCGCTTCGCTCCCTGTGGGGTCTCGCCGAGCTCCTTTTCCCGCTAATTAACTGGGAATTTGCCTTCTGGATAGAAGCTCTGCCGTATTTGAACTATCCAGCTCCGGCGTCTAGCGGCTAGTGAGACTTCCCTCGCTTCTGTACGATAAGTCAACATCGAATCACGTTGTTCTTCGTGTTTCCTTTATCTCCTACAGCTCAGTCCAGTCCTAACGCCGCTGATCAAGACGCCTTCGCTTTCAGAGGGGAGTCTCGCCGTTTCAAAGCCATCCCATTCAACAAGCAAATGAACGAACCTCCGGCATAGGAGCATGCTTTCTAACTACGCTATAGAATAACCGCTACCCAATACGATTCTTAGGGAGAGCCATCAAATGCTCAGCTCATTTCATGTTTCCGTTCTACCACAAATGGAAGAAGGTCCGGGAAATTGCGAGACTCCTGTGGGATGAAAATGTTCGGTGAGATCCCGCAAGGCGAAGCCTGAGGAAGCTCACCACATGCCCACGGAAAGGGAGTAATTTCCCGGACCTTCATATGGCAAATTTCGTAACGGAAACCAGGTTTATTTCAGGTACCGAGTCTTAAACAAACGGGGGGATTTTATCAAACTTTGATAATTGGCAGTGTTATGCTTTTAAGAGCATAAGGCGTCTGTTCATCATATTTTTTAATCTTATGTTAGAATAACAGGGATGGATTTGGAACAAAGGAGTAATGGATATGACGCAACCATCCAAAAAACGAAATGCAGAAGAGCGTCGAGACCAGATTCTCACCCTTTTAACAGAAAGCACTTCTCCGATTACTGGAAGTGATTTGGCTGAGAAAATGGGCGTCACGCGTCAGGTTATAGTCGGGGATATTTCCCTGTTAAAAGCAAAGAACGAACCAATAGTAGCCACAAGTCAAGGTTACTTATATATGACAGATACGAAACGTTCCCCCGCATATAAGCAAAAAGTTGCCGTAAAGCATACCCCTGGGCAAACGGAAGTTGAATTGAATACCATCGTGGATTTCGGAGTCAGCGTTGAGGATGTGGTGGTGGAGCACCCCGTTTATGGGGATTTGACAGCTTCTCTCATGATATCAAATCGCCGCGATGTAAAAAAATTCATCGAAAAAGTTCAGGCTACAAATGCTTCATTTTTATTAGAATTGACTGACGGCATCCATACGCATACGCTGTCTGCGGATAGCGAGACCGCCCTGCAGGAAGCAGTGGACGCTCTGGAGAAAGAAGGGCTTATGTATCATGCCTGAATCTATTTGAACAAGTAAGCCATTTGTCGATCAACGGCAGGTGGCTTTGTTTTTTTTATAACGAGGCGCCTGTTCAGGTATGTTTGCTGTTTGTCAAAGTATGCTATAGTAGGTACACAAAGTTCGCCAAATGGAGAAAGGTGAAGACGGATGGATGTTTTGACATTTTTCTTAGGGTTCGTACTGGTGTTGAACGTATTACTTGCATTCGCCATCATCTTTTTAGAACGCCGTGATGCAAGCGCAACATGGGCATGGTTGATGGTATTGCTGTTCGTACCAGTAGCTGGATTTATATTATATCTTGTATTTGGACGTCGACTCAGCAATAAAGAAATTTTTACATGGGATAAGAAGAGCAGGCTGGGTCTGCTGACCGCTGTGCAGGATCAGCTTCGTTCTATAGAAGAGAATACGCTGGAACTGGCTCACCCTGCTTTAGAGAAATATGAGGATTTATTTTATCTGCATTTGAAAAACAATGACGCTATCCTGACTCAAAGCAACGAAGTCGAGGTCTTCACGGATGGCGAGAAGAAGTTCCATTCCCTTATGGAAGATATTGATAATGCTACCGAGCACATACATATCCTTTATTACATCATTCGTGACGATCAGCTTGGGCAGCGGCTTGGCGACGCTTTGGTGAAAAAAGCGCGTGAAGGCGTGAAGGTCCGTGTTTTGTACGATGATATGGGATCGCGTTCCCTCAGCCGCAAATACGTTCGCCGAATCCAGAATGCCGGGGGCGAGGTTGAATCGTTTTTTCCTCCGCTCATTCCTAAGTTGAATATGAAAATCAATTACCGTAATCATAGGAAATTATCGATTATAGATGGGAAAATCGGCTACATCGGTGGTTTTAATATAGGAGATGAGTACCTCGGTTTCAACAAAAGGTTCGGATACTGGCGAGATACGCACCTTCGTGTAGAAGGGGAAGCAGTACATAATATGCAGACCCGTTTCATTCTCGACTGGAATCATGCTTCGCGCCGGGATATCGAATATAATGAAGGGTACTATCAAGCGGAGAAGAAGGGCGACGTGGGGATGCAAATCGTTTCAAGCGGCCCTGATTCTGAGTGGGAACAAATAAAGAATGGGTATATCAAGATGATTTTATCGGCCAAGGAATACGTTTATATTCAAACGCCTTACTTCATACCTGATGACAGCCTGTTGGATGCCCTCCGCATAGCTGTCCTTTCCGGTGTTGACGTGCGCGTCATGATACCAAATAAGCCTGATCACCCCTTCGTTTATTGGGCAACGTATTCTAACATCGGGGATTTGTTGAAATCGGGCGCCACCATTTATGTGTATCAAAAAGGTTTCCTGCATGCCAAATCAATCGTTGTCGATGGGGCGATTGCATCAGTCGGAACGGCCAACATCGATGTACGTAGTTTCAGGCTGAATTTTGAAGTCAATGCTTTCATTTATCATCCCGGTGTCGCAAAGTTGCTTTCAGATCGTTTTGAAGCAGATATCATTGATTCTACCGAATTGACCTATAAACTATATCAAAGCCGCTCAACTTGGGTGCGCTTCAAAGAAGCATTATCCCGGTTGCTCTCTCCTATTTTATAGGCCCTATGGTGCTCAAAAAAAGCCAGGCTATGGCCGTCCTAAAACGGCGATAGCCTGGCTGAAAATTTATAAAGGGGGTCAATGAACTTTAACTATTGGGAGGAAAGTTCAAGGTTTACGTTCGTTTCTTTACCGTTACGATAGAGAGTCAGTTCAACTTGTTCACCTGTTTCAGCTTCATTGTAAAGGTACTTGCGAAGTTCGATGAGGTTATTTACTTGATTACCCTCGATGGCGGTAATGACATCGTACTTCTGCAAGTCAGCTTCAGCTGCTGGTGTTCCTTCTTTGACACTTGCGACCACAACACCTCCTTCGAGTTTGTTAGGGAGATTAAGCTCCTGTCGCTGGATAGCTGCTGGCACCTGGTTAAGGTCTTGCAGGGCGACTCCCATGTATGGCCGTTTTACTTCACCATCTGCTTCTAAGTCTTGGATGATCGGCTTTGCAACGTCCATAGGAATAGAGAATCCGATGCCTTCAACTTCAGCTTTGGCAATTTTCATCGAATTGATTCCGATGACTTCTCCCTGCAGGTTGATTAACGGCCCGCCGCTATTTCCGGGATTAATGGCAGCGTCTGTTTGCAGGACTTCTGTCTGCCAATCGGGCTGCCGGTCGCCGTTTAAATCAACGGGGATGTTTCGATTTAAACCGCTGACGATCCCTTTAGTAGCTGAGCCTGTCAATTCCATGCCGAGTGGGTTGCCGATGGCAATGGCTGTCTGACCAACCTCTACGTCTTCGGTTGATCCTAATTCAGCAACTTTATCGACATGTTCATCATTTATTTGTAAAACGGCCAGATCTGAGAAGGGGTCACTGCCTTTCAATTCGGCTTCAACTGTTTGACCACCATTTAAAACAACTTCAAGGCTTGAAGCATTTTCAACGACATGATGGTTGGTTACGACAAAGGCATTGCCGTTCTCCTGTTTATAGATGACCCCAGAACCTGTGCCGGCTTTTTGCTGCTCTTCTTGCAGGGCATTAGTTGCCCCCTGCATGCTGTTAACCCCTACCACAGCAGGAGATGTTTCTTCCACTGCTTGGGTGACTTCACTTTTATCTTCGAGAGTGACTTCATCTGCTTGTGCCGAAGGTTTGTCTGTATTGACTTCTACAGAGACACCCTTCCATTGAAATACGGTGGTGACGACAAATATAGCGATAATAGCACCGAGGACACTGTAAGCAAATCCAGAACGTTTTTTCTTTTGTTGCTCAGTGTGATGTTCTCTATTAAACATGTTTCAAAACTCCTTTACGAAAAGAATGGTTCAGGGCAATTACGATTAGTTCACTTTATATTCTAGGTTAGAGGTGCGGCATGATTTTGGAGAAAATGTGGAAAAAGTGTGTAAATGAACAAAGGAGTAAGAAATGGTTTTATGGAATATGACATGATAGGAAGAGGAAGTATAGTAAAGGGGTTATGATATGGAACATCATATTGGTATTGTAGAAGATGACCCGAATATTCGAGATATTGTAACTGGTTATTTATCGAAAGAAGGCTATCACATAGATGCAGTCGGTACAGCGGAGGACGCGTGGGAATTATTTGAGCGCACGCCTCCTGATTTATGGGTGCTGGACATTATGCTCCCCGGGATGGACGGTTACGAGTTTTGTAAAAGTGTCAGGCAGTCGTCTGAAGTTCCAATCATCATCATTTCTGCAAAAGATGATGAAGTGGATAAAATTCTCGGGCTGGAACTAGGGGGCGATGATTATTTAACGAAACCGTTCAGTCCGCGAGAGTTGGTTGCTCGTGTCAAACGGCAGCTCAAACGCTGGGACGTGATGCAGCCTGGTGCTGGGGAGTCAGGAAAAAGTTTATTTTCCGGCGATTTAGAATTGAACATTGAAGAACGACGTGTGTTCTGGGCCTCTGAGGAAGTGGATGTCACAGCGAAAGAGTTTGAAATGCTGAGAATACTGACTGAACAACAGAATCGTGCTTTTTCCCGGGAAGAATTGCTTGTAAAAATTTGGGGAAGCGATTATTTCGGTAGTGACCGCGCAGTGGACGATCTTGTGAAACGCTTGCGAAAGAAAATGAAAGACCTTCCCCTTGATACCGTTTGGGGTTTTGGCTATCGACTTAGAAGCGGCGGCGGTTCAGGATGAAATTGCTTTATCAGCTAAATGCGGCCTTTACCGTGCTGCTTTTAGTCATTATGTCGATTACGGCATTTTTTATTTACTCATTATTAATGGATATGCTTGTGCAAGATGAGCAGCGCCAGCTCCAGGCAAAAGGGGAATTGCTCATTGACGTCTTGAATGAAGAAAACGAGTCGATCAAAGCGTCTCAATTATCACAGCTTGTACAGGATGATGATTTTAGAATTCTATTGCTCGATCAAACACAAGGTGAGCCTGTTTACTCGACGCTCCCAGCTGAAACCTCAGCGGATTGGGCTGCTCGCTATAATCAAGAGTTGCATGAACAAGATTTATGGGAAAGCGCAAATGAAAGTTTTGTTGTCTATGATTTACCGATAACCCCGCGAGAGAGCGGGCTAGTACTTGTCATGGCCACGCCGTTGAATGATTTGCAGGCCGTGCAGTCCGTATTTGCTACACGCATGATAGCCGTACTGCTGATCGGCCTTGTGCTGGCTGTCACACTGAGTTACTTTTTAACGCGCAGGTTAGTCACGCCGTTGACGCGTTTGAAGCAAGAACTGAAAAAAATAGAAAAGCGGCAATTTGAGGCCATTGAACCGATTAAGGCGAGTGGTGAGATTAAAGAGGTGGAACAAAGCGTCCGGCATACAGCAGCAGAATTAGAGCGTTATATTCTATCGCAGAAACAATTTTTTCAAAATGCTTCGCATGAATTGAAAACACCTCTTATGTCCATTCAAGGGTACGCCGAAGGGATAAGGGATGGTATTTTTCAAGGAGATGAGGCTGATCGTGGACTCAACGTCATGGTCAGTGAAACGGAGCGGCTCAAGAAAATCGTAAATGAAATGATTTTACTTGCTAAACTGGAGAGTAATGAGGATATCTACCATCCCGGAGAAGCAGACGTGGTCAACCTCCTTATCCAGGCCAAGGATCGATTATACCCGCTTGCCTCGGAACAGGAAGTGGACATTCGCGTTGAAGAAACAGGGTCGTTCATCACATACGTGGATGAAGAAAAAATTCTGCAAGCCTTAATTAACATTATTGGTAATGCTATCCGTCATGCTGATGCTGTCATCACGATTGAAAAAGAAGTACAAGACCAGAACATTACGATTAAAATCGTTGATGACGGGGATGGGATACCCGACGAACTCCTGCCTCACTTATTTGAACGTTTCATTAAAGGAAAAGAAGGAGAAACAGGATTAGGATTAGCCATTTCAAGAGCGATCATCGAACGAAGCGGCGGGAAAATCCATGCCTATAATAACCCTGTTCAGGAGGGTGCTGTGTTTGTGATCACCTTGCCGAAACAAGCGGACGATAAATTAAAGGAGCGTGACCATCATGAAAGCTAAAACATGTATAGATTCTTTGGCGATCAAAAATTCGCATGTGCTGCCACCGGATACGAACAGCCATGGTACATTATTTGGAGGAAGATTAATGGGCTATATCGATGATGTCGCTGCGATTGCTGCAACAAGACATTGCCGCAGTCCTGTCGTAACTGCCTCGACCGACTCTGTCGATTTTTTACATCCGGTTTATGAAGGGGACACCATTTGTCTAGAAGCATTTGTTACGTGGACCCACAACACGTCAATGGAAATATTCGTTAAAGCGATAACAGAAAACTTGCTCACCGGAGATCGAAAGTTGTGTACAACAGCGTTTCTCTCTATGGTCGCCGTCGATGAAAACAACAAGCCGACCGAAGTTCCACCTGTTCAACCAGTATCAGAAGAAGAGAAATGGCTCCATGAAGGTGCTCCGAAAAGGCATGAAGCAAGAAAAGCCCGGCGCAAAGAATCCAAAGGGATGGCCGACATGTTCGGTACTGATTTGCCGTGGAATAAA
Organism: Thalassobacillus sp. CUG 92003; assembly: GCF_013618635.1. Classification (GTDB taxonomy): domain Bacteria; phylum Bacillota; class Bacilli; order Bacillales; family Halobacillaceae; genus CUG-92003. The sequence goes on from NZ_JABLSJ010000002.1 coordinate 347,723, forward strand.
GCGTAATAACGAAAACTGCTCGGGATGACAGGCTGGTTCGACAGATAGCTGGTAAAAAGCGATATTTTGACTATTTCTGCAGCCTCCCGGGCTGTTTTTTTGCTTTCAAGGAAGAAATTGCTCTCAGGTTGCTTGCATAGCACTCGAAGTTGCTTACAAACCAGTAAAAGTTGCGTGCATATGCAGATAAGTTGCATGGAAAACGACTAAACTCAATCATATGCTCTATTTCAATTTTCACTTTTCCTGGGACAGAATCATTGATACAGTGGGAGATATTGGATGAAACGTTCAAGAATGTCAAGTTTTGAAGGAGGCAGCAGGTGTGTTAGAGACATTACTCAGTGAGTTAAATACGTACATGTGGGGCTACATATTGATAGCCGCTTTATTAGGTTTGGGATTGTGGTTTTCCATTCAATTAAAGTTTGCTCAATTCCGGTATATTCCTGAAATGTTCCGCGTGTTGTTTGATAAACGTGCCATATCGGCGAAAGGTAAAAAAGGCACCTCAGCATTTCAGGCTTTTACCATCAGTACCGCTTCCCGTGTTGGGACGGGCAATTTGGCCGGGGTGGCAGCAGCGATTTCATTAGGAGGTCCTGGCGCCGTATTCTGGATGTGGATGATTGCCCTTTTAGGAGGAGCTTCGAGCTTTATCGAAAGCACCCTCGCCCAAATCTATAAAATTCCCGAGCGTAACCAGTACCGGGGCGGCCCTGCCTACTACATGGAAAAGGGGTTGAATAACCGAAAATTAGGGATCGTGTTTGCGGTTATCATTACGTTTACATATGGACTTGTCTTCAGCTCTGTCCAGTCCAATACCATCCGCTTGGCTTTCGAAAATTCGTTCGGTACTGATCGCTGGGTTATGGCAGCCATCCTCACGCTTATCGTCGGGTTGATTATTTTTGGCGGTTTAAAGCGGATTGCACAAGTAACGCAGTATATCATTCCGATTATGGCTGTCTTTTATATTATTTTAGCTTTCTATGTGTTTTTTAATAACTTCGGGATGGTACCAGATATGGTTGCGATGATTTTTAATGGGGCGTTTGGTTTTCAAGAGGTAGCCGGCGGAACAGTCGGTGCAGCCCTTATGAATGGCATCAAACGTGGCTTATTTTCGAACGAAGCTGGTATGGGTAGTGCCCCGAACGCTGCAGCGACGTCTGAAGTGACGCACCCCGTTAAACAGGGACTCATTCAGACGCTTGGCGTTTTCACCGACACGATACTCATTTGCAGTGCGACGGCATTCATCATCATGGTGTCCGGCGATTACGTGCAGTCAGAAGCAGACGGTATCCAGCTCACTCAATTAGCATTTGAAAATCAACTCGGGCAATGGGCTTCGATTTTTATCGCTGCTGCTATATTTCTGTTTGCGTTTAGTTCAATCATCGGCAATTACTATTATGGCGAGACCAATATTGAATTCATAAATAACGGTTCCAACGGGATTTTTATTTATCGAATTGCCGTGTTGCTTATGGTGATTTTCGGTGCTATGTCCGAGTTCACGCTGGTTTGGTCGTTAGCTGATTTATCCATGGGCATCATGGCGTTGATTAACTTATATGCCATTGCCAAATTGTCTAAGGTCGCTTACGCTGCTTTGCAGGACTATAGCAGGCAAAAAGCGTCCGGACAGGATCCGGTCTTCTACCAGGATCATTTGCCGGGTGTATCGGGCATGTCTTATTGGAGACGTGATCAAACAGCTGAAAAAGAACAGCAATCCTCTTAACGCGAGCGAATGGCCTCCGAACCGCGTGAATCGGTTTTCGGAGGCTTTTTATGATATCATGGAACACAGATTGAAAAATGTAAGGATGGTTGTAATGAGCATATTAGCCGTAGACCAACTCAGTAAAAATTATGGCGATAAACAGTTGTTTCAAGATATATCGTTTCACGTCTCAAAAGGACAGCGAATCGGTCTGATCGGCGTAAATGGTACAGGTAAATCCACATTATTGAAAGTCTTGGCGGGGTTGGACTCTCCGGATCAGGGCACAATGAAACACGCTAAAGATTTTCAGATTGAATACTTGCCTCAAGAGCCTGAGCTTGAAGAAGATCGGACAGTGCTGGAACAAATTTACTATGGGAATACAGATGTTATGGTAACGTTGCGGAAATACGAGGAAGCCCTGATTGCCCTGGAAGCTGACCCTTCTAGCCAAGACGCTCAAAGTCAATTGATCAACATGCAGCAGAAAATGGATGAACAGGATGCCTGGGAAGCGAATACCGTTGCTAAAACTGTGTTGACGAAGCTCGGGATATCAGCGTATCACAAAAAGGTTTCTGAACTCTCAGGGGGACAAAAGAAACGGGTGGCGATTGCAAAATCACTCATCCAACCCGCTGATTTGTTGATTCTTGATGAGCCGACGAACCACTTGGATAACAACACGATCGAATGGTTGGAGGATTACCTGGCTCATTATCGCGGCGCCTTGATTGTGGTCACGCACGATCGTTATTTCTTGAATCGTGTCACCAACTTGATTTATGAACTGGATCTTGGCCGGTTATATATCTACGAGGGGAACTATGAAACGTATTTAGAAAAAAAGGCCGAACGGGAAGAGTGGGAGCTGCAAGCTGAGCAGAAATTGCAAAATACGCTGCGAAGAGAACTAGCCTGGCTGAAACGAGGACCCAAAGCGAGAGGAACGAAACAGAAAGCCAGGAAAGAACGCGTCGAGTCTCTACAGCAGGAAAGCTTCTCACGACAGAACCAATCGGTCGATATGGATATAGGCTCAACGAGACTTGGTAATCAAGTGATTGAGCTGAAAGATGTCAGCAAATCGTTTGCCGGCGTTCCGTTTATTAAAGATTTTAACTACTTGGTCGTACCTGGCGAGAGACTGGGTATTATTGGACCAAATGGATCGGGTAAAACAACGTTGTTGAACCTTATGGCTCAACGGCTTCAGCCTGACCAAGGTGAAGTGAATCTGGGGAACACCGTCAAGATCGGTTATTATACCCAAGACCATCAGGAAATGGATGAAAAACTGCGGGTGATTGAGTATATTAAAGAAGCGGCGGAAGTGATTACGACCAATAAAGGCAAAGAAATCACCGCTGAACAAATGCTCGAGCGTTTTCTTTTTCCGCGCTCCCAGCAATGGAGCTATATCGGGCGTTTATCTGGAGGGGAGCGTCGTCGTCTTTATTTACTACGCGTGTTGATGGGGGAGCCGAACGTATTGTTCTTAGACGAACCGACCAATGATTTAGACACGGAAACCCTCAGTATCCTTGAAGATTACCTGGAACAGTTTCCTGGCGTAGTGATTACGGTTTCTCACGATCGTTACTTTTTGGATCGTGTCGTAGCTAAACTCCTCTCCTTTGAAAACACGGGAGAGATTCAACCGTTTTACGGGAACTATAGCGAATACATGGATGAGCAGAAACAAGTCAGACAAGAGGCTGTAACCAGTGAAACACAATCCGAACCAAAACAGCGGCCAGAGCGATCGGAACGAAAGCGTAAACTCTCTTATCGCGAGCAAAAAGAGTGGGACACAATCGAAGATGACATAATGGAAGTGGAGAACAGCCTGGACGCAATTAAACAGCAGATAGCTGATGCAGGAAGCGATATTGATCAAGTTCAGGACCTTTACCAGGCACAAGAGGATAAAGAGAAAGAACTAGAAGCTAAAATGGAACGGTGGGAAGAACTTTCCCTGTTAGTAGAGGAGATTGAAAAAAGCTAGGGTAGTGATAAAGCAAGCAGTCGGATGCCGATATGCTTGCTTTTTTATTGCTTGGCACTGTTAAAGTTTAGTGTTGATATGACTAAAAAAATAAGAACTTCCAATTTTATGGGAGTCCTTCATTTTTTATATATTGGGCTAATTCAACTAAAACCCCGCAATAATGGAAGAGTTATAAAAACTCAAGACTTAATCCAACGTAGATTAAAAGTGACACAATGGCAAATCCAGAAAAGAATAATCCTTTCTGAAACCTTGTCCAATTTTTCATCCACCCCCAACGCTTTCGATCTACATCTAACCAAAAGATAATCCACTACTACCACTAATAAAACAATTACTAAAGCTGCGGAGATACCCAAAGAACCCCTCCAATTCTGTAAGTATTTTAACTATATCATCATCAATCCAAATAATACCAGGAAAGAAGTGAGATACTCATTATATGTATTTATCTTGAATTCAAGTCTTCAACTAATCTGCCCTATAGTGAAAAACTCCGTTTCGAGATAAATATCAAGTCAGAGCTCCCGGGCGCTTGCGCCTTTTTTCTGTGAAAATCACGAAAATTGTCGGAAAAAAAACGATAAAAAGCAATGAACAACATTTGTAATCAATTTGAAATATGAAATAATAGACAATGTGAAACTATGGAAAGTGGGGATGAACTCATGCCAGAGACTAAAATGCTGGAGCAATATGCTGAACTAGCACTACGAACAGGTGTCAATCTTCAACATAATCAAAAGCTTATGATTAATTCCACCATTGAAGGTGCAACGTTTACACGTATCGTAGCACGGAAAGCGTATGAACTTGGTGCGAAGGACGTTCACATTAATTGGACGGATGATGAACTCACACGCTTAAAGTTTGAATATGCTGACCAGGACGTTTTGGCAGAAGTGCCGGAATGGAAAGTTAAAATGTATGACACGTTTGCAGAAGAGGGTTCTGCCGTCTTGTCGATCAGAGCGACGGATCCTGACTTACTGAAAGGAATCGATCCTGCCAAAATTGCGGCCGCTAACAAAGCCGGCGCTCAAGCAATGAGTAATTTCCGCAATTACACGATGAACGATCGTATTCAATGGTCGATTGTAGCCATACCTATTGATGCATGGGCGCAGAAGATATTCCCGGATGAGCCGGCAGAACAGGCGAAGGAAAAGCTTTGGGAGCAAATTTTCAGTATTGTCAGAGTGGATCAAGACAATCCGGTCGAAGCATGGCAAGAACATAACGACATTCTTGCTCAGGCGCGGGAATTTTTGAACCGCAGGCAATATCATACGTTGGTTTATAAAGCGCTGGGTACAGATTTGAAAGTCCAGCTGCCTAAGAATCATATTTGGAAAGGCGGATCAACGACCACGGAGAAGCAGAATATTCCATTTAACGCTAATATGCCGACAGAAGAAGTATTCACTGTCCCGCATAAATATGGGGTTGATGGCGTTGTCTCCAGTACGAAACCCCTTAATTACGGGGGCAATTTAATTGAAAATTTCACCCTAACATTTAAAGATGGCAAGGTCGTGGATTATCAGGCAGAAAAAGGGCAGGACACGCTGCAGCATTTGCTGGATACCGACGACGGTGCCCGGAGGTTGGGAGAATTGGCACTTGTGCCGCATCACTCACCGATTTCTCAGTCTGGCTTAATTTTCTATAACACGTTATATGACGAAAATGCATCCTGTCATTTAGCGTTAGGAAAAGCATATCCGAATAGCTTGCAAGGCGGGTCCGATATGGATGAAGCCGACCTTGACCAGAACGGTGTCAATCACAGCCTGACGCATGTAGATTTCATGGTGGGATCTGGTCAACTGGATATTGATGGTGTGTTAGCCGACGGAAGTCCCGAGCCATTGATGCGAAAAGGAAATTGGGCAATCGAATTTGAATAATGCCAAACGTAAGGACCTGAACGATAATTTAACGCGTTCAGGTCCTTCTTTTATTCTGGCGGGCTTTCCAGAACGTCTATGCCATTTTCTTCTAACTGTTGCCATTCACCCGATAACTCTTGTTTATCTAAAACAACCGTTTCCAGGTTATCCAATTCCAATAGTGCTGATACATTTTCCGGTTGGACGTAAGGCGTGCGGATATCGAGATATCGTAAAGTGTCCAGATTACTGAAACTATTGAGATCCGCTCGTGCGTCCCGAATGGTCAACCTCTCCAGGTTAGGGATGCGAGCAAGGTGTTCTGCTGGAATAACGGTTCGTTCTAGCGTAATCGCTGAGAGCCCAGTCATCTCATTGTAGTAATCTGCTTTTGTTGCTTTAACTGAGAGCATACCACTACCAGAGTGGCTGACTGCCAATTGTCCCACTTGGTTCAAGTCTTGCCTTGTTACGTTCTGAGGTTCTTTACCTGCAGATTGAGCGATCGCCTCCACCATCGCTCCGCTAAAGCCGATTTGATATTTTTTCTGTGATTGGGCTTGACCGTCAACATAAACGAACCCATCTGACTTGAAGTTAACGGCACGTCTAGTTTCTCCATCTTCGGCTAAATACGTGTAAGATCCCGAACGCACACGGTCGTTACTGTCAAAGGTAAGTGTGAAACTGAGACCGATATGACCCTGCTTGAATTGGTCAAGTGATATATCGCCTTCCTCGTTAAATGAAAGGTCATCTGTAGCAAAATGGTAATATTCGCCTACCATTCTTTCACCTAAATCAACGACGTTTCGACGTGAATAGTTGCCACTGCCAAAAGCTTGCTTGGCCTGGCTGATGGTCATGCCGTATTGAAATTGACTTTGAATATCATCTGCTTTTGCTTGGACCTGTTCAAATGGCACACGCTCCGGTTCTTCGGATTCGGAGTCCTGTCCGTTATCGTTATTATTCGAGTTGTTATCTTGTGAGGTTCCCTCGTTTTGATTGTTGTCGTTAGAAGAGGGGTCGTTCGTGCTGTCATTACCGTCTGGTTGCTCAGAATCAGATCCTAGCTCTGGTTCAGACTCTGATTCGGCATCTGATTCGTTGTCTGTTTCACGCTCGGACTCGTTCTGTTGATTGTCGTCCCTGTTCGGTTGCTCTTGTTCATCGCTTTCCTGCCCGTTCTCATCTTCTTGTTCATCCGCCGTATCAGGTGTCGAGTCAGGTTCCTCCTCAGGAGTCTTTTCCAAATCAGGATCTTCATAAGAGCCCAAATCTTCCTTGCTTTCACTTTCGGGAGCATCCGTTATAGGCTTCGTAACAGATTCGAACGGAGATTCTTCCGCTACAAAGTAGAAGCCGCCGCTCATCACACCTAAAAAAAGCAAAGCGGTTACCAATTTCGGCCAAAAATAATGCGTCCAGCTGCTACGTCCAGCCATTTTTTTTTGGTTGTAGAAGCGTTCTTTGTCTTTATCGGTGAAAAGGGGCTTTTCCCCGATTTCTTTATCAATGGCTTTTTTCAGCTTCGTGTTATTCATAGGATATTTCCCTCCCATCCATCTTCTCTTTTAGAAGATCTCTTGCCCGCTGCATGCGTGTTTTCACAGTTGAAACGGGCACCCCAGTCGTCTCTGCTATTTCGTGTTGCGTGTAATTTTGATGATACGTCAAAATCATGACTTCCCGATATTTGACCGGAAGATTTAAAATAGCCTGGGCGATTTCTCCCCAATGTTCGTCTTCGATAACGGCTTTTTCTGCACTTTGCTCATCGCCTTTATCTACCCATTGATCTTTTACGAGCTTAATACGATGTAAGGGAGATCGAAGGTAATCTTTGCAACGATTAATGGCAATCCGCATCGCCCATGTTTTCAATTGGGAGTCACCCTGGAATTGATCCCATTTCCGATAGATTTGAATTAGAACTTCTTGAAAAATATCGTCAGTCGTGTGGAAGTTCTTAACGTATGTATAAATGGTGCGTTTAATGGCTTCACCATAGTGATTCATTATATATTCGATCGCTTGGTCGCGTGTGAGTTCTTTGTGCGGTTCAGGGTTTCCGGTCACCGGCAAGTCACTCCCTTCAAATATATTAGACGATGCTCACGTATGTAAGGACTGAAATTTATAGAAAAATTCTCAAACATTATACATACCCATCTCACTTTGATTGAAACATGAAAAAGTAGAGCAATCAAAATCATAGCGGCTCTTTAGAGGGTCAAGTTTAAATGTTTTCGGATGCAGGGTATATTAGTAACTAACTCTGATAATAGATAAGGTACAGGTGCTTGCCACGCTTGGGCGGTTATGCGCCTTGCTTGGGCGATTATGCTCTCGACATGGGCGATTGTGGGTCGAATATGGGCGATTCATCCGCACTTGGGCGGTTATGCGCCTCCCTTGGGCGATTTTACCTTCCGCATGGGCGATTGTGTGGCAAACATGGGCGATTCATCCACACTTGGGCGGTTATACGCCTCCCTTGGGCGATTCCGACCACGCCTTGGTCGAATAGTCCTGGGGAGGGAACTGTAGGTTACATAAATGTAAAGAAGGGAGATGAAACGATGCCGGAATCAGGACCAGGACCAGAAAGTGAATTGATGGGATTTCAAGCAAACCCTAACGAATTTGGCAAATGCAATAATTGTGGGAAAGTATTGACCTCAAAGAAAGAAGAGAAGGTAAAATTATGTAAAGAGTGTCAAAAGCGGCATAAAGATCAACGACCTGACTATGGTGAAGCTGAATGACCACAAAAAACCGCTGGGGTATTAGGACCCAAGCGGTTTTTTGTGTTGTTTATGTGGTTTCGCTAGATAGAAGAGGGGCTGATTAATATTGACGAAGAACGGCTCTGACGGGGCAGCCGTCAGCTTGTTCTGCTTTCAACGGAAAGGCCATGAGTTCGTAGCTTCCTGGCGCGACATGATCCAGTACAATACCTTCTAATATGAGGACGTCATTGGCATTCATAGACTGGTGCGCTTTAAGGTCTTTGCTGTTTTCAGGGTCAACTGAGGGTCCGTCTACACCGATTAAATCGATTCCATTTTCTTTGAGATACGTTCCGAGGTTTTCGTCTAGCACAATGTAATCCCCTGGGAATTGGCTGCGATCTTCCCATGTATTGGAGCGGATCAAAAGCTTACTGACACCGGTAAGTTCAAAGGCGGCTAAATCCTCTGCTGTCACGACGTCTTTTCCTTCCATATTGACGACAAGTGCGTCGCCTATGAACCGGTCAACCGGGATGTCCGCAATCTTCAATCCATCGTTATCATAATGAAATGGAGCATCCACATGGGTAGCTGTATGGGCGCTCATTTGTAAGTGCCCCACATTTACCGCACCTGTTTCTTCCATCGTAGCCGATAAACCATAGTGAAAGGAGTGATCTCCGGGCCAGGGGGGTGTTTGATTATTCAATGTCATTGAAATATCGATGAGTTTCATAGTTTCCTCCTTACGCGATAACACCGCGTTCTTTTTTGTATTGTTTAAAGAGCTCGTTCTCCATTATGGAGCGAAGTCGCTTAACCATATCATACACGTCTGTAAAAGTAGTGTATAACGCGGTTGGGGCTAAACGGATGACGTTAGGTGAACGGAAATCGGGTATGACGTCTTTATCTTTTAACGCTTTGCATATTCGCACAGCTTCAGGGTGTTCTAAACTGACGTGGCCGCCCCTGCGTTCCTGCTCGATCGGGTTCGCAATGGAAAAGTCGTAGTCTTTCAGCTCTTGCTGGATCAAGTCCATCATTAAACGGGTTTGCCACAGTGATTTTTCGCGCAGCCGTTCGATACCGGCTTCGTTGAACATCTCAAGGGAGCCGAGCAGGGGAGCGGAACTTAAAATATGGGGGGTTCCGATTTGGAAAGCTCCTGCAGTTTCGGCAGGTGTCAGGTCGTGTTCCATGTCGAATTGTTTATCTTTACGCGAGCTGAACCACCCGGCCAATCCCGGCGTTCTGCCAGCGTGCTTGTTATGGACAAACAACCCTCCAACGCCTCCAGGGCCGCTATTCAAGTATTTATAGGTGCACCATACAGCAAAATCCGCTCCGATGTCATGGAGCTCATGGGGGAGAGCCCCGATGGAATGAGCGAGATCCCATCCGATGGTGATATTTTTTTCCCGTGCCGCTTCCGTTACTTTTTTCATGTCAAGCAACTGCCCGCTGCGGTAAAGGACGGATGGAAGCAGGATAAGCGCTACATCGTCTGTCATGGCTTGCAGGATGTCCGCTTCATCCAATGTACGTTGGTCGTGACTCTCGATTTGGATGAGATGGGTCTCAGGATCATAGCCGTGGAGGGTCAATTGGCTTTTTAGTGCATAAATATCAGACGGAAAATTCAGCGCATCAGCCATGATTTTCGTTTTGCTTCCCTCTGGCTTGTAGAAAGTAGCAATAAGCTGGTGAAGATTTGTCGTAATCGATCCTGTGCTCACGACTTCATCTGGTTTTGCACCGATGAGGGGCGCTGTTAACCTCCCCAGTTTTTCAGACATGTAATACCACGGCTCCTGGCCTTCGCTCCACCCATCGATGCCATGAACCTTCCAATCTTCAAGTGACTGCAGCAGCGCGGTTTCTGCCCGCTTGGATAATAAGCCGAGTGAATTGCCATCCAGGTAAAGCGTGCCGGGATTTATGTAGAATTCCTGCTTGTAATCAGAAAGCGGATCCGTCTCATCAAGCAAAAGGGTGTCTTGTCGTGTGATTTCAGGCTGTGTCATCGTTTGGCCTCCTTTCTTTCAGTATAACGTAAAGCGGGACCGATGGGTTATTCATGCACATCTCAAATGATCCCATGTTTGGTTAATACAGCGCGAAGGACCCGGTACGTGTACGTGTTTGGTAATGCTTCCTTAATAGGTTTGAGTTTGGTTTCTTCTAGTTGGTTTTGGGCCTGTAGCACTTCAGCTTCCTGCGCGTCTGTAAACCATTCACTCCAATCGATTGTAGCTCCATCTTTAACGGCTCGAAAAATATGATTTTCCACTGTGATCTCTGTAATCCCTCGTTCGGTCGCGACCGCTTCAATAGGCAGCTGGTCTGTTTGCCACATGCGAAAAGAAATGAGGTGACTGGGGCCCTTGTCGTTACGATCAACAGGCTGCTTTTTTACTGGAGCGGCCGGTTCGGATGGAGGAACGGGTTGGGCATGCTGCTGCCACGGTGTTAACGCTTCTAAAAATAATTCGCCATAATGGTCGAATTTTATCTCCCCGATGCCTTTGATGTTAAGCATCTGTTCTTTCGTTTGCGGTATATAGCGCGCCAAATCTTTCAATGTAGCATCTGAAAACACCACATAAGGCGGAAGGCCGTCATGGTCTGCAATGGACTTACGAAGCTGCCGAAGCTCTTCGAATAGGGCTTCATCATAATCAACCTCAACGGTGGCTGTAGGTTTACTTGCTATCATCCATACTTCGTCATTTCCTTTTAGCACATCGACGGCTTGTTGTGTCAGGCTCAAAGTCGGATAGCGGCCATTGCCGGGAGTCAAGAGGTTTTCTGCCGTTAAGAAATGAATGAGGTTGACGATTTCTTTTTCATTGTATTGCGACAATACGCCGTACGTCGATAGACGATCGAACTTGAACGAGCGGACTTTCTGGTCCTTGGATCCACGTAACACCTTAGCTGTCAGTCCCGCCCCGAATTTTTCTCCCATGCGTTTGACACACGAGAGAATCTTTTGAGCTTCCTGGGTCATATTCTCCTGTTCCCCTGTATACGTGCAGTTGGTGCATTTCCCGCAGGCCTCATGGGGGAACGGGTTATTGAAATAATCCAGGATATACTGCTGTAAGCACCGGTGAGTATGGCAATAGTTGACCATGGATTGAAGTTTTTCATATTCGTTGACTTTTTTATTGTCTTCTAAATGCGATTGCTCAATCAAATATTTTTGCAGATGGATATCCTGACCTGAGAATAGCAGAATGCAGTCGCTTGGCTCTCCATCCCGCCCAGCGCGGCCTGCCTCTTGATAATAGGACTCAATATTCATCGGCAGTGAATAATGCATGACAAATCGAACATTGGATTTGTCGATGCCCATGCCAAATGCATTGGTTGCCACGATCAAAGGTGTTTCATCCTGAACAAAATCAGTCTGTGCCTGTTTTCTGTTAAGCTCACTCATCCCCGCGTGATATTTCCCCACCTGATATCCTTTTTTGGAAAGAAAATGCTGGAGCTGGTCCGCATTCTTCCGGGTGGCGGTATAAATGATGCCTGACTCGTGAGGGCGTTTGTCCAAGTATTCCTTTAAAAACTCACGTTTATCCCGTCCTTTGACAATCTGAAAAGCTAGATTTTCCCGGGCGAAGCCGGTATTGACAATGTGGTCTTCTTCAACATGAATCAAGTGTTGAATATCACGGACGACCTCCTGGGTAGCGGTGGCTGTCAAAGCCATGATCACAGGAAGGTTACGCAAACTATGGATAGTGGAGACGATTGAACGGTAACTAGGACGGAAATCATGTCCCCATTGGGATATGCAATGGGCTTCGTCAAACGCAATTAAAGCCAAAGGTGTTTTTTGAACGGCGTTCATAAAATTAGGCGCATCGAACCTTTCAGGAGCGACGTAAACAAATTGATAATCTCCATTTTGCATAGCTTGCACCCGGCTGCGTTGCTCGTCATGGCTCAGCGAGCTATTGATATAGGTCGCGTCGATGCCTAGAGCCGTCAGTCCGTCCACCTGATCCTTCATTAAGGAAATCAAGGGCGAGATAATGATCGCTATGCCTGATTTTACAAGACCCGGGATTTGATAACATAAGGATTTACCGCCTCCCGTTGGCATCACAGCTAGCGTATTTGCATCGTTTAATACTCTATTTATTATGTTTTCCTGCCCTGGGCGGAACGAGGAATATCCATAGTATTCGCTCAGTATCTGTTTAGCATTTTCCATGGCATGGCTCATCCTTTTTAAATTCTTTTTTTATCCTATCATGTTTCGCCAGTTTTGAAAGGGGAAAAATCTTTATGTAGCTATTAAACTGGAAGTAAGTGTAAGGAGCGTAAAAACATGAAAGCTGTTGTTATAGAAGCATATGGAGATAAGGACCAATTGGTAGAGAAACAAGGAGAAGTCCCTGAAATAAACGCGGATCAAGTGTTGGTGGAAGTACACGCGACTTCGATCAACCCGATTGATTGGAAGTTGCGCGAAGGCTATCTTAAAGAAATGCTCGATTTTGATTTTCCGATTACACTTGGCTGGGACGTGGCAGGTGTCGTTGCTGAGACAGGGGCAATCGTAACAAAATTCAAAGAAGGCGACCGTGTATTCGCGCGTCCTGAACTGACACGGTTTGGTACGTATGCGGAGTATGCACCGGTCGATGAAGATTTACTTGCACACTTGCCGGATTCGATTCCATTTGAAGAAGGTGCAGCGGTTCCGCTGGCTGGTTTAACCGCACGACAGTGTCTGGTGGATGTCGGAAATGTAGCAGAAGGGGATCGGGTGTTAATTCACGCAGGTTCAGGCGGAGTCGGCAGTTTTGCTATTCAGATCGCGAAAGCACGCGGCGCTTATGTAGCTGCTACTGCTAGCGGTGAAAATGAGGTGTGGGTTAAAGCGTTAGGTGTCGATCGTTTTATCAACTATGAAATGGAAAATTTTCATAAAGCGTTGGAAGGGTTTGACTTTGTGCTTGATACGTTAGGAGGAGAAGTCCAGGAGAACAGTTATCAGGTATTGAAACAAGGTGGAACACTTGCCTCTATCGTTCAAAAGCCGAATGAAGACAAAGCTGCCGAATACGGCGTGACCGCTGCGAGTGTGTGGCTCCAGCCTGACGGGGAGAATCTTGCCGAGTTGGCAGAATTGATGAATAAAGGCATGCTTACGGCCGTGGTCGGGCATCGTTATGATTTTTCACAAACGGGATTAAGAGATGCTCATGCCGCAAGTGAGTCGCATCATGCTAAAGGAAAAATCGTGATTCCGATTCATTCATGATATAATAATAGCACCAGATAGTTTCCAAGTGTTAACTATTTGGTGCTTTTTTTAAGATAGTACTGTTAAATGTTGTAGGTGATGGACCACACGAGCATTCCTCAAATATTGGTCAGGAATCTGTAAGAAATGACGGGGTTCGTTAATTTTAAAAGGGTGAGGGGTGGCTTTGAAACAACTCGCTTTCCTGCGGGGCACCGGCGAGCCTCCTTTTCCTGGTGGTTTGCGCTAAATGGAAGAGCTGCCTTATTTTATCCAGCTGCGGCGTCTAGCGGCTAGTGTGACTTCCCTCGCTTCTGTGCGATAAGTCAACATCGAATCACGTCGTTCTTCGTGTTTCCTTTATCTCCTCCAGCTCAGTCCAGTCCATACGCCGCTGACCAAGACGCCTCCGCTTTCAGAGGGGAGTCTCGCCGTTTCAAAGCCACCCCTATCGATATTGCAATTGGACGAACCCGGGCATAGAGTGGATCGTGTTTTAGAACGATTCTCGTGCATGAAACACTCTGGAAACTTAAAGCATCTGATGTTTCCGTGCTACTTTATGAAAAGCCAGAAGGCCCGCTCACCAGGTCTTTGAGGCAATTCACCAAACGCCTGCAAGAACTTGTGAATCTCTGGGCCTTCCAACGCCATCGCTCTCAACAGGCATTACTAGATTTTAGTATTCCATAAACGAGATTATAGGAAACATGCGATTTAACAGAGCCAAGGTTTAAATTCATCTATCATTCAAAAAGGAGGCTGTTAATGAACAACTATAAGGTTGCATCTTATTTTGATGAAATGTTACAAGACGAGAATAAGCCGAAGCCTCATTATCAGAGATTTCATCGATTAATGGAACAATACACAGAGGACGAACTGCGCGAAAAACATGAGACAGCTCAAATGAACTTTCTCAGACAAGGCATTACGTTCACCGTTTATCACGAAGCGGTCGGAACAGAGCGGACCATGCCGTTTGATTTCATCCCGATCATCATTCCGACTGATAAATGGGCGCAGATCGAGAAGGGTATGAAGCAACGCGTCTCTGCACTTAACGCTTTTCTTGATGATATGTATCATGACCAGGAGATTATAAAAGATGGACTTATTCCACGCGAATTGGTGGAAACAAATCCTAATTATTACCACAGTCAAGTGGGTGGGTTGGATATCCCGCTTAACAATCATATTTTTCTGGCTGGAATCGATCTGATTCGCGACGAGCAAGGGGAGTATCGTGTTCTTGAAGATAATTTGAGAAACCCCTCAGGCATGTCCTACGTGTTTCAGAATCGTTATGTCATGCGCCAAGTGTATCCGGAACTCTTTTTCCAGCATTCAATTGAAACCCTCGAGCATCAACTATCTATGCTTCACCAATCCCTCTTAAGCCATGTACCACCAAATGCAATTGAACCATTAGCTCCAACAGCCGTACTCCTGACTCCGGGCATGTTTAATTCCGCCTATTACGATCACGTCTTCCTGGCCCAGCAAATGGGCATTGAACTCGTGGAAGGAAGGGATCTGTATGTTCGAGATGACAAAGTGTTTATGAAAACGATACGCGGTCTAAGGCGTGTTGATATCATCTACAAACGAATTGACGATGATTTTATGGACCCCGAAGCTTTCTGGCCTGATTCAGAACTCGGTGTACCGGGTTTATTACGCGCCTATCAGAAAGGCAATGTTTCCATATTAAATGGTATTGGGAACGGTATAGCAGATGACAAGGCCATGTATGCATATGTTCCTGATATGATTCGTTATTATCTTAATGAAGAGCCGCTAATCAAAAATGTCCCGACCTATTTCTTAAGTGATAAAGCACAGCGGGATGAAGTGCTTGAAAAGCTGGATCAACTGGTTGTCAAAAATGTCGGTGCTTCCGGTGGCTACGATCTGCTGATCGGTCCTCAGGCTTCCCCTGAGGAAAGGGAGCAGTTCCGACACAAAATCATGGAAAATCCTGCGAAATATATAGCCCAGCCTACTATTAAACTATCGCGTGCTCCCGCTTTCCAAGGTGATGACTTTTACCCGTGCCACGTTGACTTGCGCGTGTTTGTGATGGGCGGAAAAGACAGTCATGTATTACCTGGCGGGTTATCTCGTGTTGCTCTAAAGGAAGGGTCGCTCGTCGTGAACTCCTCACAAGGCGGAGGCGGTAAAGACACATGGGTATTAACCGAAGGAGAGATCAATCATGCTTAGTCGTGTAGCAGATTCGCTTTATTGGATGGCTCGTAACATAGAACGTGCGGAGACAAATGCACGGGTCCTCAGTGTCCAGTTGATTCATATGCTAGAAGTATCTGAACAGCATGTATCAAACCGCGATTGGGAAGAAATCATAGAAATCAGTGCATCGCTATCAGATTATTATAGTGGTCATGACGGAATAGAACGGGAAGAGGTTATTCACTATTTGACTCAAGACAGGCAAAATTTTAATTCGATCAGTAATTGCATGATTTATGCACGTGAAAATGCGAAAGCTACACGGGATATGATCCCTGATGGCTTATGGGAAGTGCTGAATCAGTATTATTTAGAACATACAGGAGAATCTCGCTTCAGTTCCTACCAACAAGCGCAGCATGCTCTTCAACTGACGATGCAAACCTCCACCACAGCACAAGGTATCGTGGAGTCGTCGATGACAAGGGGAGTGCCTTATGCCTTTCTTAAAATCGGAAAATGGCTGGAACGCGCTGAAAAGACGGCTAGAATTCTCAATGTGCTATGTGAAAAGACACTTAAGGAAAAGCAGGCCGCCAATGTCAGTAATTATTATTATTGGTTGACGGCTCTACAACAAGTAAACGGGTACAATGCCTATATTAAAGAATACCCGCCTACAATGAAGCCGGAGCATGTGCTGTCGTTCATTATCGACAACCGGGGTTTTCCAAGGTCGATCCGTTATTGCATCGATCACGTGATGGAAGCCATCCATCACTTGGAAGATGGGAAAATTTCGCATTACTCCCAGCAACTGTTTCATACACTGGCGACTGTACAAGAGGAATTTACGGCTGCCCACATTGATGATATGAGCACTGAAGAGTTGATGGCATTTCTTGATCGCTTCCAGAATCGCTGTCAGGAGATGAGTCGATTGTTTTCAGAAACCTATTATTTGATCGACCCTGTTAAGATAAAGTGAAAGCACCTTTCACTTGAGGAGGAAAATCGAGTGAAATATGAAATTGAGCATGTGAACTTGTTCCAGTACGAGAATTTCGTAGATCAGAGTATGAATAATATTCGACTCAAACCGAGGACTGACGAATGTCAACGGTTATTGGCATACCGAACTGAAATCAGCCCGGCTTCTATGACGAAAGAACATATCGATTTATGGGGCAATCATGTGGAATCGTTTTTTATCCCGGAAAAACATGAGCATTTAATGGTTAAGACGGTATCAACTGTCAGTATTCAAAAAAGCCCGTTCCTATTCATGATGGCGTATACAAAAGAAATGCGTGACATCTTCCTTTCAGCGCTGTTCAATCGTCATTATCTGGCTTATTTAAATGAGACCCCCTATACCTTTTTATATCAGGAGCAAATAGACGATATTGTCAATCAAGTAGGGGACCCGAGTGATCCGCTTCAGTTTTCCATTCAATTAATGGCCTTTATCCATCATTCCCTCCGTTATGATGGTGAAGTGACTGAAGTGTCTACCAAAGCATGTGAATCCTGGCCGTTAAAAGCAGGCGTCTGTCAGGATTATGCTCATATTATGTTGGGCGTGCTCAGGGCGAAAGGCATACCCGCGCGGTACGTGAGCGGTTATCTTTACGTTGGAGAAAATTCAGCATTAGTGGGCGACTCGGCTACACATGCCTGGGTGGAAGTGATGATGCCAGGGATAGGCTGGGTTGGGCTGGATCCCACCAACAATGTCGAAGCACTCGAACAACATATTCGTGTTGGCACAGGACGTGATTATGCTGATGTGAGCCCGCTTCAGGGCGTTTATCGTGGGGGAAAGCACACACTTGATGTGAATGTCTCTGTCACGTTATTGGAGAAATAGAAAGGGTTTGGGAAGGCTGTCGGGAGAAACCCCGGCAGCCTGATTTATGAATCAAGGGCGATATGACCATTCTGCCGGATTTTTATCAGATGCCATACCCATCCGATAAGACCGCCCGCTAGAGCCGGAATAAGCCATCCTAAGCCTTGCTCAAACAAAGGAAGTATGCTCAGGTATGAGTGAACAGCGGCAAGGTCAAGGCCGAATGCTGTTAATCCGTCATAGAGACTCATTGCTGCAGTGAACAACAGCGCACCACGATAGACATAAGGGGAACCTTGGAAGACGGGATGGATAAATGTCAATAAGACGAGTACGATAGCCACGGGATAAATGAAAACCAGCACCGGGACAGAAAAGGCAATGATCTGATTGAGACCAACGTTAGTAATGGTCAGGCTCAAAAGTGTAACAATTGAAATGACGGCTTTATAAGAGAGAACCGGGAATTGGCTGGAAAAGAATTGTCCGCAGGCTACAGTCAATCCGATACAAGTCGTCAGACAGGCTAACGCAACAAGGACCCCAAGCAGCAGGGCGCCGGTAGAGCCGTAAATCAGGTTAGCGGCGCCTGACAGGATTTCGCCACCATTGGTGAAGGTGCCCTTGTCAGCCATTCTAGAACCGATCCAGCCGATTGATGCATAAACAGTACTCAAACCGATGGCCGTTACTCCGCCTGCTTGAAGCGTGCGAAGCATAACGCGGCGGCGTGATTGGACCCCTTTTTCATGAAAAGCAGTCATCACAATGATGCCGAATGCCAGCGCTGCGATGGCATCCATCGTGAGATAGCCTTCAATGAATCCTGTGAAAAAGGGCTGCGTTTGATAGGCGGAAGAGGGGGAGGCAGGTTCTCCCTTAAGCCCCCATAGACTCCCGATGACAAGTGCAATGATCGTTAACAAGAGAGCAGGTGTCAGCCATTGCCCGATGCGATCTACGAGTTTGGATGCATTCAGACTGACAATGAAAACGAGCGAAAAAAAGGCGATCGAAAAAAGCAGCAGCCACTGTGAGGACGGAGTGGTAATTAACGGGGAGACGCCCATTTCATACGCAACATTCGCCGCTCGTGGAATGCCGAAAAAGGGTCCGATTGCCAAGTAGACGATCGACGTGAAAATGACCCCGAACCACGGATGGACTCGTTGCCCCAACTCTACTGCTCCGTTTCCCACCAATGAAATGGCTGCTACGGTAAGAATCGGAAGACCTACTCCAGTCAATACAAACCCTGCAATGGCCGGCCAATAGGCGGTTCCGGCGCTTATGCCGAGGGAAGGGGGGTAAATCAAGTTCCCTGCTCCGAAAAACAACGCAAATAACATGAAACCGACAAATACGGTGTCTCGTCTTCTCATAGCTGCTCCTCCTGTTGATAAAGTCTTTGCCGCAATCGGCGCGAAATAAAGGACTTCGTAATACTATCAATGTCAAAAAATTATGTCAACGTAAATCACTCAGCTAAACATGAGAGTTTACATATAAGAGAGAGGAATATAGAATATTTCTATATCTTGTTAGTAAAGAATAGCTGTAAGGAACGATTTCAAAGTCTGTCGGAATGAGGAGACATGTCAATGCCTGAATCGCTTTTGCTTGAATTAATGCTCATAGGTCTCCTAGGCATCGGCTCACAATGGGTTGCTTGGAGATACCGTTTGCCTGCTATCGTGGTTATGTCAGTCGTTGGACTGTTAGCAGGTCCAGTGCTTGGCATTATGAACCCCGAGCAAGATTTTGGGAATCTCTACAGTCCCATTATCTCATTAGCTGTAGCCATTATCTTATTTGAAGGCAGTTTAAACCTTGATTTTAAAGAAGTGCGTGGACTTGGGCGTCCTGTCTTTCGTATCGTTTCAGTCGGCGCCTTCTTGAGCTGGATTCTCGGTTCATTGACAGCCCATTACATTGCAGGCCTCTCCTGGGCGGTGGCTTTTGTCATCGGGGGTTTATTTATCGTCACCGGTCCCACTGTCATTTTACCGCTATTACGTCAATCCAAGCTCAAACCAAGGCCGGCTAAAATATTGAAATGGGAAGGCATTATAGTGGATCCTGTCGGGGCATTGCTCGCTGTCTTCGCCTTTGAAATCATCCAGTTTTTATTAGGAAACAACGTGAATCCGACCGTCTTGTTATCCTTTTTCTTAGCTTCCTTGTTCGCTGTCATATTAGGTTGGGGGTGTGGCAAGTTAGTCGGTTGGATGTATGAAGTCGGTTACGTACCGGAGTATCTTAAATCACCCTTTGTCTTCGTCATCGTGCTTGCCTGCTTCACAATTGCGGATGAAGTGACCCACGAGACGGGTTTATTATCTGTTACGGCCATGGGGATGACCCTCGCCAATATGCATATTTCCTCGATTGCGGATATGCGCCATTTTAAAGAGAATATATCGTTATTATTAATATCGACTATATTTGTCATGTTGACGGCTTCCCTCACCCGAGATACCTTGATGCAGATTTTTAATATAGAAATCATCGGATTCGTACTATTGATGCTCTTCGTTGTGCGCCCATTAGCCATTTTCATCTCGACGATCGGCACGGATTTAACCCGTGCTGAGAAATTGCTGGTCGGCTGGATAGCGCCACGCGGCATCGTTGCCCTGACTGTTTCCAGTTATTTTGCCACTGTATTATTACAGGAAGGGTTCGAAGATGCTGCTATATTGACGTCGATTACGTTTGCCTTGGTTATCACAACGGTTGTGGCTCACGGTTTTACCATTCAGGCCATGGCCAAGAAACTGAATTTGTCTATCGAAGGGCCGCCTGGATTGCTGATGGTCGGAGGGAGCACGTTTACCACAGGATTAGCACGGACGCTCGGACAAATCGACGTGCCCGTCCTCATTAGCGACTCTTCCTGGGAACGCCTTACAAAAGCGCGCAGGGCAGGGGTTTCCTCCTATCATGGTGAAATTCTTTCGGAGCAGACAGAGTATTATTTGGATATGACGCCCTATGATTATATGATTGCGGCGACGGAGCTCGACTCCTATAACGCGCTTGTCTGTACCACATTCGTCCCTGAATTTGGGCGCAACAATCTGTTTCAGTTAAGTCTGCGCAACCAAGAAGGAGATAATCTTCAGAACTTAGTCCATACCATCGGGGGGCGCGTCTTGTTCAAGGAAGGCGCTTCGTGGGAAATGCTGAATGATAAAGTTGAAAGTGGCTACGTCTTTAGAAAAACGAGCATCACAGATCACTATACCTTTAAGCAATATCTCGAGAATATAGACGAAAACGCATTGTTGTTATTGGTCAAAAAGCCAAGCGGAAAACTTGATTTCTTTACTGTAGAAAATGAGGCTTTTGTTGAAAGCGGGGACATCGTTGTAAGTCTGACCCCGCCTAGTAAAGAATTTGAAAAAATTCAGGAAAAGCTATCTGAAAAGCGTAAGGAAAATAATGAAGAATAATCGTTCTGTATCATGAAATATGGGGAAGGTTTACGGGTTCATTCGTACAACCTTCCCCTTTTGAATTAAGAACGTTCAGCTTGCTCCAGTTTACGGTTCAACTCTTGCAATTCTTCTTCAATCCGTTTCAGCTGTTGTTCCGAATTCTGGATGTTACCACCCGCTGCTTCCACCTTGTCCAAATCACCTTGAATCCTCATATAATCTGATTTCAGTTCAGCAATTTGGGATTGAATCTCTTTTTTATTCATATTATCACCTCTCATACTATTGTAGTGGTTGCGTCAATCTGTGTATAATAAGAGAAATTCTTACTATTGACGAGAAAAGTTGGCTAAATCAAAAGGAGGGGGGGATTATAAATAGAAGCCATTCTGCCATGGTCATGTAAAACGATGAAAAAAACTGTTCGTTTCCCTTGATATTCGGGGTGAAAGAGCCATTATTTTCATGTATAGAAGCAGGAAAAGCTTCAAAATGCGAGGTAGAATAAGCTGGAAATCAAGTAAATAAAATGTATGCATAGAAAATTAAGCGCAATTTGAAGGAAATTCAGCTATGTTCAGCGAAACGGTACTATACCTGGAGAGAAATGACGAGAGGACTTTTGAGGGTAGTTGTGTGTTCGTAGTCTGTTCGGTATGATAATTATTATATGAGTTAATTTATTCATAACTCACGCACTCCAGAGGAGGCACATCGAAGTTGAAGCTCTTAAAATTGTTTGACAAATTTATACTTAAACTAGAGGAATTCATACTAAGCTATGCTGTTATTATTATAGCTCTTATGGTTGTTGGAAAAGCCTTAAGCAGAGCCATTTTCAGTTATTCCCCTCCATTTGCTGATGAGGTCAGTCAAATATCCATTGTGGTCGCAACTTTTATGGGAATCAGTTATGCAGCGAGGAAGGGAAGGCATATCAGCATGTCAGCTTTTTAT
This sequence comes from Thalassobacillus sp. CUG 92003, assembly GCF_013618635.1. Taxonomy (GTDB): domain Bacteria; phylum Bacillota; class Bacilli; order Bacillales; family Halobacillaceae; genus CUG-92003. The sequence continues at coordinate 369,810 of NZ_JABLSJ010000002.1, forward strand.
GATATGGCCCCATTTAAAATACGTAAAATTCTCGCCATATTTATTCCAGCTGTAACGGCCCTTTTTCTATTCTTACTTGCCTATTATTCCTATCAATATGTGTACGGTGTTTATGAATCCGGTCGTGTAACACCTGCCTTGCAAATGCCGGCTTTCGTGATGTATATGTTCATACCGATCGGCTTGTTAATGGGAGGCATCCAATTTCTTCGCAACATGTGGATCAACATTGCAAATCGCGAAGAAATCTATCTCGGGACGGACGTAAAGGATTACAACGATGAGGATGACAGGGAAATTGAAGAACAGGTTCATATGTAATTCATAGTACTCGACATGGCACCACTAAAATGAACTAAGAAAGGATAACATTATGATAGCGACTTTATTATCCATCATGGTGGTCCTCTTATTACTTAATTTCCCCATGATGATTCCGCTAATGGCAGCACCGTTAGTCATATTATTCTTATACTTTCCTAATCTTGATGCAACAATTTTAATGCAACAGTTTTCCACAGGTATTGAACCTTATGTGTTACTTGCTGTCCCACTGTTCATATTTGCAGCTGACATCATGACAAGCGGTAAAACGTCTCGCCGGTTGCTCGATTTTATCGGTGCCTTTATCGGCCACGTTCGTGGAGGCTACGCCGTAACGACAGCTGCAGCTTGTACATTATTTGGCGCAATTTCAGGATCAACGCAGGCGACAGTTGTAGCCATCGGTAAGCCGATGAGGGAAAGACTCCTCAAAATAGGCTACAAGGACCCGGCCGCGATGGCTCTGATCATCAACTCGAGTGATGTTGCCTTACTCGTACCGCCCAGTATCGGAATGATCATATACGGCCTTGTATCCGGTACATCGGTAGGGGACTTGTTCATCGCCGGTATCATCCCTGGCGTTATCGTCTTTCTAAGCTTTGCTGCGTATAGCGTAATTTATGCCAAAGTAGCCGATATTCCTTTAGCAGATAAAGTATCGTGGAAAGAGAGATTCCGTTTAACGAGAAAAGCCATTCTGCCGCTCGGGTTTCCCGTTATTATTATAGGTGGAATTTACACAGGACTATTTAGCCCGACAGAAGCAGCGGGGATGTCTGTCCTGTACGCGTTTATCTTGGAAGTATTGATTTACCGGTCAGTATCCATCATGGAACTGCCTAAAATCGCCCGTTCGACTGGCTTGGTTACGTCCGCCGTTTTCGTCTTAGTTGCTGGCGGTCAGGCGTTCACGTGGGTTATATCGTTTGCCAGAATACCGCAAATGATTACAGAAACGGTACTTGGCACTGATCCGAGCGCTATTTTCGTCTTACTTATGGTGACGCTATTTTTCTTTATCGGGTGCATGTTCGTAGACCCGATTGTGGTCATCTTGATTCTGACACCGATTTTCTATCCAGCTGCGATGAACGCGGGCATAGACCCTGTTCACCTTGGCGTAATCATTACATTCCAGGCAGCACTTGGGTCAGCAACACCGCCATTTGGGGTGGATATTTTCACAGCGAGTGCAGTCTTTAATAAACCGTATCTTGATGTTATTAGAGGGACCCCACCTTATATTGTAATGATGGTGGTCATCTCGTTTTTACTCATATTCTTTGAAGAACTCTCGCTCTTATTACTATAAGAGTAGAGTCAATATAAAAATTTACCTAGGGGGTAATGGATATTTTTAACAGAAAAGGATTTTTAGGTCTTGCTATGCTGCTTGCTATCAGTTTAGTGTTAGCCGCTTGTGGTGGAAACGATGATGGTGGTAATGCAGATGGAGGAGAAGGGCAAACATATAATTGGAAATTTGTAACCGAAGAAGTTGAGGGTCAGGTGCAATACGAATATGCAGAAGAATTTGCTAAACGTATGAACGAAAAGTCAGACGGCCAAGTCAACATTGAAGTGTATGAATTCGGCGGTCTTGGTAGTGAGGTTGACCAGGTCGAACAGCTGCAAAGCGGCGCCGTTGAAATGGCTGTCATGTCCCCAGGGTTCACTGGAAACATGGTAAAAGAAGGACAAGTTTTCGCCTTGCATTTCTTGTTCCCGGACAGTGTTGAAACAACACAGCAAATTTTGACTGAAAGTGAAGCGTTAAATACTGATTTACGTGAAAAGTATGAAGAACACTCCATTTCACCGTTATCCTACTGGACTGAAGGTGCTATGCAGTGGACATCCAGCAAGAAAATTGAGAGCCCGGAAGATTTCCAGAATTTCAAAATGAGAACACAAGAATCGCCATTGATTCTAGAGTCGTACAAAGCGTATGGCGCAGACCCGACTCCTATGAGCTGGTCCGAATTGTATACAGCGCTTGATCGTGGCACAGTCCAAGGTCAGGAAAACCCAATATTCTTTATCGGGGATGCTTCTTTCCATGAGGTGCAGGACTACATGACGATCTCTAACCACAATAACTATGTAGCCATGACCACAGTTAATACAGAGTGGTATGATGGATTGCCTGAGGAGATGCAGACCATGGTGGATGAAACCACCCAGGAGATGCAGGAATGGGTCTTTGAGGAACAAGATGAGCAGAACCAAAAGTTCCTAGAAGAAATTAAAAACGATTCAGAGAACCCGACAGAAGTCGTTGAACTTACTGAAGAACAACGTCAAGCATTTAAAGACAAAGCAATGCCGGTTCGCGATTTCTACCGTGAGGAAGTATCCACAGTAGATGGCGAAATCCTAGATAAACTGCAGGAAGAAATTGAAGCAGCAACTGAATAATCTAAAACGTATAAGAGACTTGAATAAAATTGAATGAAACGCAAAAATGCCGAACGATTTGATATCAGTTCGGCATTTTTGTGTGTCAGGAAAGGTATTCAATGAAAACCCTAGGTTGGCGTTTAAACCAGGGGAGCGTGAGGAACGAAATCAAAGAGGTTTTTCTGTAATGAAAAAAGGATTTCCTTTATAGTGTGAAGAATCATTTAGAGGAAGGATTTAACTTATTGGAAATGGTGTGTTGGCATCTGGGTCTCCTGGACAGCGCTAATTTCTCCTATCCCTTCTCTTTTAATCGATTGTGGAATATCCATAATAAAAGGCTTTTATAATATATTTAACTTACTTTAAAAAGGTGTGTGCGACGTGTGCTGCAAAAACGCTGGTTTCAACTATTAATTGTCGGGGTTTTGGCTTCTTTACTAATCTTATTAGTAACAGAAATAGATTTTCTGTTCGATCCGATATTCGCTTTTATTGGTGCTGTAGCCGTCCCTCTCATAGGCGGCGGAATTTTATTTTATCTTACCCGTCCTATTCTGCATGTGCTGGAACGAAATAAGGTGCCGCGACTTTCAGCTATAATGATCATTTTCTTACTTTTGGTTTTGGTCGGCTACATTATAACCCAGTTCATTGCACCGATTGCTCAGCAACAATTTTCCAGGTTTATCAATAATCTCCCCAATATGATTGATATGGTCCAAGAGATGATTACATATTGGCAAAGCAACCAGGATATCATTCCATCTCAATTTGACAGTTCAATAGAAAAGTTAACAACTAATTTGGAGAGTTATTTGAATGGCATAGCAGGTACTTTAGTCAACTTGATCAGTCAGCTGATTGGCTTTGTCTTTGCGCTCGTGCTCATTCCCTTCTTCCTTTTCTTTATGTTAAAAGACGGGGATAAGCTTGTGCCATTTTTGAAGCAATTCATGAACAAACGCGTGAGTGAAAGTTTCGGACGCCTGGCCCATTCAATCGATCACACGCTTCACTCCTTTATTATTGGTCAACTGACGGTTAGTGCTGTGGTCGGTGTATTATTATTGATTGGTTATTTAATCATCGGGCTCCACTATTCATTAACACTGGCTCTGTTTGCTATGCTGATGAACGTCATTCCGTTTGCTGGTCCTTTTCTGGCTGTTATACCAGCGATATTGGTGGCGTTATTCCAAAATCCTATCATGGCAGTCTATGTCACCATAATTATGGTGATTGCGCAGCAAATTGAGGGTAATTTTGTATCACCTAATGTGATGGGAAAAGCATTGAGTATCCATCCACTCACGATCATAGCGTTGATTCTAGCTGCTGGAAGCATTGCTGGATTTCTCGGATTGCTATTTGCGATTCCAGCTTACGCGGTGGTAAAAGCAATCGTCAGCCATTTTTATAACGAATGGCTTGCCTCTCGAAACACACAAGACGAAACATAAGGGGGAGTGCTGTTCTTCAACCGAGAGGAAAGTAGGCTAACAGGTTTAAGATTGACTTTCTGAACGAACATGCTATGATTGAATATAGAATATACGATTCCTAAAGGGGAGTAGCTGCACAGTAAAGTCGTCATTACGGGAGAGATCCCCGGCTTTATTGGCAACACACGTTGTTAGCGAGACCTTTACCGTCAAGGTAAAGGTCTGTTTTTTTATGAGGTTTTGCCTTGTGGCGGGAATCACCTTTAAGGAGATGTTAATAGAGTATGGACGCACAATTACTGATTGAATACGGCTGGGTACTCATCGTTCTCGTGGGGCTAGAAGGGATTCTTGCCGCTGACAACGCTTTGGTGTTGGCTATCATGGTCAAACACCTGCCTGAAGAAAAAAGGAAAAAAGCTTTGTTTTATGGCTTGTTCGGCGCGTTTCTTTTACGTTTTGGATCGTTATTTGTCATTTCATTCCTGGTTGACGTTTGGCAGGTGCAAGCGCTAGGTGCCGCCTATTTATTGTTTATCTCAGGAAAGAACCTTTATGATCGTTGGAAAACAAGCAGACAAACAGATGAAGAAAAGGAAAAAGCGGAAGCTGCTCAAGTTGGCAATGGGTTTTGGGCCACGGTGTTTAAAGTCGAACTTGCTGATTTAGCCTTTGCCGTCGATTCTATTTTGGCTGCTGTGGCGCTAGCCGTCACGTTACCTGAAACAGACCTGCCAGCTGTAGGCAGTCTGGACGGGGGACAGTTTGCTGTTATTTTAACAGGTGGAATGATCGGAATCATCATCATGCGTTTTGCAGCTAACGTATTCGTGGATTTATTACATTCACGTCCAGGTTTAGAAGTTGCAGCATTTGTCATCGTCGGCTGGGTCGGCGTTAAACTTGTTGTAACAACACTGGCTCACCCAAACATTCAAGTTCTGGATGAACATTTTGCCCACTCTACATTATGGAAGGTCATTTTCTATAGCGTCCTTGTCTTAATTGCAGTGCTCGGCTGGGTTCTGTCAAACAAGAAAGAGACGGAGACAGATCAGGGTACTTCATAAAGGCGTGCATATAAAAATCAACGGAAGGATGGGGGCGTCATGGGGAAAGCAGCAAAAGAGGCTTCTGAACAGTTTCACTATATTCAAAATCGAATCGACATGCTGAACCAGGTCGTCGGTTCCATGGACCCATCCAAAGTTGATCAACATGATTTCCAGCGCGTTTTGGAGATGATTGAGCATCTGCAGGAGAAAATGAAACGGTTCACGCAAGACTGGGAAAGGTAGTCGATAATGGAGATCCGTGCGATGACCCAAAGGGAAGCAGAAGAAATCGCTTCGTGGCACTATCCGAGCGATTACGCTTTTTATGATATGGAGGCTGACAAGGAAGATTACGAGGAATTCATTGATCCCGCATTACGAAAGCATGCTTTTTCCGTTTGGGGCCAGGGTGGGTTGATCGGCTTCTTTTCTTTTAACCCGGTCAACGATGAAACGGTGGATATTGGCTTAGGCATGCGCCCTGATCTTACGGGGAAGGGGTTAGGTGAGGCTTTTCTTATAGAAGGACTTGCTTTTGCAGCGCATAAGTTGAAACCTGCACAATTTACGTTATCCGTGGCCTCGTTTAATCATCGCGCTATTACAGTGTATCAACGAGCAGAATTCAGCATTGTGGCAACTTTCATGCAAAAAACGAACGGCGGAGAGTACGAATTTGTCAAGATGGTAAAAGAAGTGAAGAATGACTGACGTCGTATCACTTAAGAAGACCTGCATGTTATGAGTAATGCAGGTCTTTGCTAATTGTCTCGTTTGTTATAATTTTGGTGAATCAATCCGGTTGAAATGATCGAGTAATGTGAGAGCTTCCAGCGTGAGCACACCCTCCCATTCCTGCTTGGCCGCTTGCCAGGCATCAGGGTAGTGATCTCCCCATGCCCAGTTAGGTTCGCGTAGTTTCCCATCCTTCAACACATCAACCAACATATCAAGGTTAGTTTCAATAGCTTCATGTGATATGTCGTAATCCTGTTCATCTGGATGATGGACAAAACTCAAAGGTTGGGGAACATACTCCTTCCATTTCGTTTGATCCTCGTGTACAAGCTCTTGAACGGCATGGGTTATCTTATCAGCAAGTCTCGGCGTTTCCAAATCAGGATGCAGTTTGAACAAGCGTTGGTAACAATAGATCTCATGTTCGGACTCGAATTTTTCCAACCCGTCCAAATGTTCCAGCGCGTCCTTCACGAGCTGGTCAACATTGAGACGGCGCGTAAAGGAGCGATACTGGTACAGATACCCAATCAACTCAGCAGAGGGGTTCCCCCAGTGATGATCGATAAAAGAACGCCCGTCCTCATGAACATGCCACCAGAAAGCGTGCGGATAATCATTGACTTTTGGGGGGACCGCATACCAGCCGCGGCGCGCTTCATCAAAATGATCTTCTAAATACGTAATGCTCCGTTCTATAATGGGCAAGGCTAAAGGGTGTTCTTCCCACTGAATCAGCGTCTGAAAAGCGACACTTGTTGCTAACGCAGAAGAGTCAGGCAAGCGAAAATCGGCTTCCAAGCCATTTCCGAAGCCGCCATCATCATTTTGGAAGCGTCGTAATGCAATTAATATATCCTCACCTGTTTGTTCCCCTTTCATGTTGCGTGCTTTCATAGCTTCCAACTCTCGTCCATTTTCGATCACTTCATCTAAGAGCTGTTGTTTTGTTTGCCATGATAACTGTTTCATCATCTTCCTCCATTTTTGTGGGTTATATCTATTATTTAGGCAAAAATCGCGCAAATCCTTCTTACATGCGTGAAAAAAGTTTGGCTTAAGGTAGTAATGGTTACACGACCTACAAAAGGAGGCATCTATATGTCGATCGTATTGCAACGGATTTATGACGAAGCCTCACCGATGGGGGGCCATCGCGTCTTAGTGGATGGAATTTGGCCGCGAGGCATCTCTAAATCAACAGCCCAACTGGATGAATGGATGAAAGACCTGGCGCCTGAAAAAACCTTGAGACAATGGTTCAACCATGAGCCGGAAAAGTTTGACGAATTTGCACAAACGTATCGACGTCAGCTAGAGGAAGATGAAGAGCAGCAACGTCTTTTAGAGAAGCTTCGCACGTTAGCGGACGGTAACCGGGTCGTCCTTTTATTCGGCGCGAAAGAAACGCACTATAACCATGCAGTCGTTTTGAAAAATATATTAGAAGAAAACTGATGGCGGATTATACGATTTAATTTAGGAGGAATTGACATGGCTGAACATCGTTTCAAATTGCAGGCAGAATGGCCAGGAGGCAGAAATAATGTAGGCTCGATCGCCATGGATAACTTAACGACAAACGTATCCATCCCTGAAGAAATGGATGGGCCGGGCGAAGGGACGAACCCTGATGAAATGCTGCTCGGAGCTGCTTCAACCTGTTATATCATTACACTTGCTGCCATGATTGAACGAAGTGGGCTGCCATTAGAAGAAATGTCCATGCAGTCGGAAGGCATTGTGGATTTCACAAATGGTGTTATAACGTATAAAAAAATCATTCATCGCCCTGCCGTTTATCTGCAAAGCAGGGCATCGGACAACCAGTTAGCTCAACTCAATAAATTGATTGACCGGGCCGAAGAACATTGCATGATCTCAAAAGCGGTACGTGGAAATGTTCGTGTGGAATTAGAGCCTCTAACGGGGAAAGCAAATTGAAAGAGTACGCTAATAGCGTGCTCTTTTTTCATGGAAAGCTACTACTCTAGTGCTACTTCTTCCAGAACCTGCACCAAATCATTGAAATACGGTTTTCTGATAAATTTAATTGCCCCTAAACTTAAACATCTGCGCACAGCAAAATCATCCCCTAAAGATGAGCACATGATGACCTTAGCCTCAGGATGGGTGTGCATCAAACGTTCGAGTGCTTGTATCCCGTTCATCTTATTCATCGCGACGTCCATAATGACGAGATCCGGCTTGGTCATATTATAGCGAGCAAGAGCCTCTACGCCATTCGAGGCCTCTGCAACAATCTCAAACCCCCTTTCCTGTAAAATCTGTGTAAGCCATCGTCTCATAAACCTAGAATCATCAACTAAAAGTACAGTAGAAATGATCAAAAGCTCCTTTCACTAATAAAACTAGGCAAATTAGGAAAGGGAAACATTAAAATGAAGCCCGGCTGCCCTAGCTGTAACCTTAGGCCCGTGGCTTTGCGTCTTTTACTTTCGTAAAATTTGCCCTTGAGACTATTTTATCATAATGTTGCTCAGTCAGGTAACGTCTATCGACATAAATTTACATAAAAGCAGATATAAAGCGGATACATGACATGAACTGGTACAGTTTTCTAAATATTTGTAGAAAATTGTCGATAAAGATGAGTAAAGAGACTCATTAGGAGGGACTTGAATTGGAGATGGTCATGAATAAAACGCTAGACGAATTTACACGGATGCACAATCAACTACTGGCTGAGTGGGAAAACGCCATTAAAACCGGGGACGCTTCACCGTTAGAAAACATGGCACAACACTATAGTGTTGCCTTCTTTACAACAAAAAAGAAAAATCCGTACGTATTCAATCGCGCAGAAGCATTAGAAGGACTTAGAAAATCAGTTATCTTATCCTCGGAACTGCAAAAGAAATTCGAAAACCGCATCATACGGATGAAAAGCAGCACAAAAGCTAAAGTATTCTACGAACAAGTGATTGAACGACGAGGCCAAGAGATAAATCGCATCTTTACAATTGAGAGTTGGGAGTATGACCAAGGCTGGCTGCTAACGAGAGAAGTAGAAGATCAACTCTAGCACAATTCAAACTCCTGTCGATAATGAAAAAACCCTCCGCGGAGGATTTTTATGATTCCCAGATATAAGCTGGAATATGAGAATACTATTCGTACGCGAACGAGGCAGAGATGAGCCGTGTTTCTAAGTAGTGCAGACGCATCGATCTGCTCGCCTCGCACTTATATCGGTCAAACGGAGCTCGATATCGGTAGGAACGAAGAGCATATCGGTCTAACCGCAGCACATGTCAGTCGTAGCCCAACTATAACGGTCTGCCGTTAATCAATTTGCTGTTCATCATATTCATTTCTATAGTGGTTCTTTGCATGGAATTCATGGACGAGTCGGATAGTCGGTTTGATGACAAACTGCAGACTGGCTAAGACGAACAATGTTACGCCCCACGTTTTTAATGAATCAAAGTAGAAAAAGATACTGCCGATAAAAAACCACAGCCCTAATAAAAAATCGTTAATGGTATATAGCACATGATAAATGTGTTTGTAGAAATTGGAATGCTGTCCCATTTGATGATTGACGTATTCATCTTTTGTTTGGTTTTGTGCATTGGCATGCTCAGGATGACGGGCATCCATTAAGTTTCCCATGGCTAAAACCTCCTCTTAAAAAGAAACCTGTAGTGTAATGTTATCATTAACGTTAATGCACTGAGTAAAACGTGTTAAATCCTGTTGACAATTTTCAGAAAATAAATTAGCGTGATTGTAAGCGCTTTATTGCTAGGGGACATGGATATGGTATCTTCAAAAGATGTAGCTAGATATGCAGGCGTATCACAAACCACTGTATCACGCGTGTTGAACAACCCTGACATGGTGGAGAAAAAGACGCTGGAAAAAGTGACGCGTGCGATGAAGGAAATGAATTATCGGCCGAACTCTGTGGCGAGGTCGCTGGTCAACCGAAGGACAAAATCAATAGCGTTGCTTTCGGGCCCGTTACACAATCCGTTTTTTGTGGAAACAACGACGTCGATCGTCAATTATTCGAAGCAAAGGGGGTATAATGTTAACGTTCATTTTGAGAATTTCGGGGACAACATGTCTGTTTATCAGGATGTGTTAGCTTCAAAAGTGGATGGGATTATTTTATCATCGATTCTTTACGAGGATCCGATTTTCTCAGAACTCCAGTCACTAGATATTCCATTTATGATGTTCAACAGGAAACATAAGAAGCCGGGAAATTTTGTCGAGATGGATAATATCGAAGCTGGAAGGAAGGCAACCCGGCATTTGTTAGAGCTTAATCATCGGCATATTGCCTGGATCGGCGGACCGATGAATATGACCACTTTCTCTGGCCGTTATGAAGGGTTTCAGCAAGAAATGAAGGAAAATGGATGTACCATCAGCCCTCAAAATGTGAATATCACCGATACAAGTGAAGCTGACATTTGTCGTGTGATGAGCGATCTATTAGCTGAAAAGGAGCGTCCGACCGCTATTTTTGCAGCAACGGATTCCATTGCGATCTTCTTACTGGATTACTTGATTCAAAAAGGTTATCAGGTCCCAGAAGATATGAGTTTAATCGGAGTGGATAATATAGCTTTGAGCCGGCACCATTCTTTCCGGCTTAGCACGGTAGGGATGAACGAAAAGGAGAACTTAGGCCGCATTGCTATTGAACATTTAATCGACAAAATCGAATCGAGCGATGACCAATTTGTAGAAAAGACATATCCCGCTCAACTGTACCAGCGCTCGACAACGAAGAACATATAATTTTATGCCTATGTTTGAATACGTATTCATAACAAAAATGAAAGAGGGGAAACAAAATGCTTGATATCAATAACTATTTAAATGATTTGCGAAAAGATGCAGAGAATACGTACGCACTCGTTAATCCCCACACATTGGACGTAGTGGAAGACGTACCAGAATGCACAGATGTTCAAATGGAAGAAGCCATCCAGCGTGCAGGGGAAGCGTTTAATGAAATGAAAAGCATGCCATCGGTAAAACGCTCGACCATTCTGGATGAGGCAAGCCGAAAGGTGGCAGCGCATAAAGAATTATTCGCCCACACCATCGTTAAAGAAGCAGGCAAACCGATCCGTTTTGCACGTGGAGAAGTAGCGCGTGCCGTCGAAACGTTGAAATTCTCCGCCATCGAAGCGAGAAAATTAGAAGGTGAATCCATTCGGTTAGATGCCGCGCCGAACGGGGAAGGAAGAGACGCCTATACGATTTATGAACCGATTGGAGTCGTCGGTGCGATTACTCCGTTTAATTTCCCGCTTAACTTAGTTGTCCATAAAGTCGGCCCGGCCATAGCGGCTGGCAACACGATTGTCGTGAAACCTGCCGAAAAGACGCCTTTGTCGGCTATGCTGCTCCGGGAGGCACTCGTACAATCAGGGCTGCCTGAGGATGCGTTTCTTATTATAACAGGTGACGGTCCCAGGCTTGGGAAAGTGCTGTTAAATAGTTCAGATATTCAAAAAATAACATTTACAGGAAGTCCGGAAGTCGGCAAACTGATTAAATCACAAGCAGGGCTTAAGAAAGTTACATTAGAGCTTGGGAATAATTCTGCATTGTATGTTGATGAAAGCATGCGAGGCAAATTAAAGCAGATTGCTGCCAAAACAGCAGTGGGAGCTTTTGCCTACAACGGACAAGTTTGTATTAGCACGCAAAGGATTTATGTGCACGCCTCAATAGCAGACGCGTTTAAAAAGGAGTTGATTCAAGAAGTAAATAATATGCAGTACGGGGACCCTTCCAAGGAAGCGACGGATGTTTCGGCGTTAATTGATGACCAGTCGCAGGATCGTCTGATGGATTGGATCGAGGAGGCGAAGGGAAACGGGGCCGCTGTCATTGCCGGAGGAGAAAAGGTCGAGCGCGGTATAAAACCAACGATTTTAACCGACGTCAAGCGTACCGATAAAATTTCCTGCCAGGAAGTATTCGGGCCACTTGCTCTGTTGAATACAGTCTCAAGTGCTGAAGAAGCCCTGCATGAGATGAATGAAAGTGAATATGGCTTGAATGCTGGTGTTTTCACCACAGATTTATCTCAGGCGATGCAGTTTGGTCATGAATTGGATGTCGGGCAAGTCTTTATCAATGATGTGCCGACTTTGCGATTTGATCATATGCCTTATGGAGGGCGAAAGAATTCAGGTTACGGATACGAAGGGGTTAAATATGCGATTCATGAAATGGTCAATCGGAAGTTAATTAGCTTGAATTATACATTTTAGGGGGGAGCAGATGTATACGTTGACGCAAGCGAAAAGCGTGGAGCTTCCGGAAGCAGCGAAGGTGATCTATTACCCATACTTGGTAAGTGAATGGTCGGTTGCGTATCGGCCATTACCGTTCATGAAAGAACGAAAAGAAAAGATTAAGGTCGTTACAAATGTGTTTCGGAAGGAGACGAGCTTGTTTGAATGGCCGTCGTCTAAAATGAAAACGCTTACTACTATTGGAGAGGGTATCACGTTACCCAAAAAGCACGGCGAAGCGGAGTGCCTTGCCACAGCTAAGGATTTTATAAGGAATATCTACCTGCATAAGCGCAAAGTGTGGTCAAACCCTGTCATATCATCTTTGAATACGTATTCATTGTATGTCGGTTACGCGACTTTCTTGAGCTCTCATAAGGGAAAGCCAACGTACAAGCTGTTGGAACTTGCTACGGGACATGAAGCTGATGTGGCACAGCATAAAGACATCCACCAGTATTTAAAAGCAAGGGAGGTGTTGGCATGACATTTTTATATATAATGGTCGCCGTTATTTTCGGTACATGGATCGGAATGGGGCTTGTGTTATTTAAAACGAATCTATTAAACAAATAAAGGAGGCGTTTCCTTTGAGTAGTGTTGTCATCTATTCATGGCTATTTATTGCCCTTTTCATAGGCATCATGATTGCGATGGGGATTGTCGGAATGAAACGGACAAAAACGTCAGAGGATTTTGCGACAGCCCGGTCCAGTTATGGTCCTTTGACAGTCGCTCTCGTTATTAGCGCCGGCATCTCCAGTGGTTCCACCTTTATGGGGATGCCCGGTTTAGCGTATGACTTAGGTGCTCCAAGTTTATGGTATCCGCTGCTATATCCAGTAGCAACGGTGATTGGCATGTTGTTCGTAGCAAAAACGATTAAGCGTTACGGTGATCAATTCGGTACACGAACAATCCCGGAGTTTATCGGGGATCGATTCAATAGTGACTTCTTACGGATCATTTTGACCATTATCTCCATCTTGCTCATCTTCTATGTGGTCTCGCAGCTCGTGGCTGCTGCGACGATGTTTCAAATCATGATGGGCGTGGACTACGGTTGGGGGTTGATGATAACCGGGGTGGTACTAGCCATTTATGTATTCATGGGCGGATCCCACTCTGATATTTTAACGGACTCCATCCAGGGCTTTTTAATGGTGATTACATCCATTGTTGTGGTCATTTGTTTTGTCAGTAGTGTAGGAGTGGAAGGTGGCTTTGGTGACATGATCTCCATCATTAAGGACAGGAATCCGACCGGTGGCTTCGATCGATTATTCCTTGCTGGAGATAACACCTACGGCTCCTTTTGGCTGGTAGCCTTGCTATTTGTAGCTCACCTTCCATTTGGTATTTTACCACATTTGGGGAATAAGTTTTTAGCGGTAAAATCTAATTATGATATGAAAAAGTTGATCATGTACTGTACGATTTTTGCCACGATCCTTCCCCTGATGGGGTTAGGCGGCATGCTTGGGATTGCGGTAATTGAACCTGGCATGGATATTCGGCCGGACCAGGTCATCCCTGTCCTGTTTCAAGAAATTTTTCCGCCCTTTTTGGCGGCATTCTTAGCCGTTACAGTGCTTTCGGCGATCATGTCCACATCCGATGGGCTGATTGTCTCGTTAACGCAGCTGCTCGCTAACGACATCTATCGCAAGACGATCGTTCCTAAACTGAATATATCAAAAGATAAAGCAGAGAAAATGGAACTGGGCATCAGCCGGTATTCCACTTTCCTTGTTATTATTGTCGGGGTGTTCATGGCATGGAATCCGCCGCAGTACCTGTCCATTTTTATGTGGATTGGCATCGGCGGCATCGTGTCGGCTACAGCAGGGCCATTGGTCGTGGGGTCACTTTGGACCAGCTCTACCCGAGCAGGGGCCATCGCTTCATTGTTAGCGGGCACCCTGGCGTATTGGATCATCTATTTGCCATTCGGTTTCGGGGTAAGCAACCCATTCGCAGCTGCAGGGTCAGGCGTCCTGATTAGCATGGCAACAATGGTCGTCTTCACCCTCATCGCACCTAAAAAAGATGCAGCTGGGGTAGATGAACAGGCTTCTGTAAATTTATAAAAAAAGGAGAGTTGTTTCAATGCATTCATTTATCACACCACAGCACATTTACCACGGGGAACATTCGATTCAACAACTGCATACGATCATTGCTGATTTAAATGTAGCGAACGTATTTGTGTTGACGGATCCTGTATTAAAAGAGCTGGAAGTCATTAATCCGGTGCTCGATATCCTGAAGGCAAATGACGTGGCGTACCACATATCAACGAATGTAGTACCTGAGCCTTCTGTTCTTACAGGTGAAGAGGTCGTCGAAGAAATGAGGGATATAAGACCTGATTTAGTTGTTGCCGTCGGGGGAGGCAGTGCCATGGACCTCGCTAAAGCTTCAGCTGTCTTAACCGAACACGACGGCACTGTAAAAAACTACTTGAACCTCTCCGGGACGAAACAGCTTCAAGCGTCGGGAATACCCACTGTCTTGATTCCCTCGACAGCTGGAACGGGAGCTGAAATAACGGACATCGCTGTATTTTCCTTAGAGGACACCAAGGACGTCATCACACATAAATATCTGCTCGCCAATTATGCCATCGTCGATCCTGTCTTAACGTATACACTCCCGCCCAAAGTGACTGCCGCCAGTGGAATCGATGCCCTAACGCATGCGATTGAAGCCTACACCTCCGTCAAGGCGACTCCCTTAACGGATGCGCTTGCGCTGGATGCTATGAAACGCATAGTGGGTAATGTGCGGACCGCTGTTTGGAACAAACACGCGACTGAAGCAAGGAAAGAAATGTCCCTCGGGAGTTTAATAGCAGGCATGAGCTTTTATAATGCTGGCGTCGCTGGCGTGCATGCCCTGGCTTACCCTTTAGGAGGCTTGTTTAAGATTCCACATGGCGAGTCGAACGCCGTCCTGCTTCCTTATGTCTATCATTATATTTGGCCCTCCTGCTTAGATAAAATGGTGAATCTAGCAGACGTCTTTTCTATATCGACAGAAGGAAAAGACAAACGGCAAATCGCTCTTGAAGTCGTCCAGGCCCTGTTTGATTTAGTTCAAGACGTGGGACTGCCGACATCGATTTCGGTTTATAACATCACACAATCTGATATTGAGACGCTCACCGCAAATGGGCTGAAACAAACTCGGCTGCTCGCCAGGAGTCCAATGCCCTTTGATGAGGACGCCATCAGGAGCGTGTATCAACATGCCTGGGAAGGATGGGAGAAAGAAGAAAGTTAAAGCCGTAACGAATCGTACAAATAGCAATCAAAAACGCTTGGATATTTAATGTCCAAGCGTTTTTTGTCTCATGAGCTTATTTATGTATGGTTTCCATTTAAATGGTAAATTAAGAAAACACAGATGGCATAAAAAGGGGCTGCTATACAAATGAAAGTGATACCTGAATATACTTTTTCTTGTTCATACACATCTAGATTTGCAGCAAAGTACAATAACCAAGAAACTAGGGATATGACAGCAATTAAATAATGGAACTTTTCATCACTTAACTTTTTTTCACCCATAATTGAACAATCACCCCCTACACGCTATACCTTTCATACGAGGATGATTAAATAACGTTTCATTGAACTATGAATAGGAAAGATATTTTTAAAATTCGATCTCTAATACCTGTTTTATTTCTTTCGTTAACTCTGGATGTTTTTCCGTCGTGATAGAAGCAGAGTCTTGATTATCATATGTATTGAGACCGAAGAGGATGGTACCGTTTTCCATAAGATTGAACGCATATTCTCCTTTTTTCGATGGTGTTGCCTTTCCTTCAAAAAAACCAAGCATATATACGTTTCCCTCACCTTTCAATTTCTCCAAGACGTTGTCAGTTTTCTCCACGTTCAGACCTTCTACCATCGTTAAGATTTTTTCAATTTTATCTTTATCCGAAACGATCTTTGACTTTTCTTCAGAGGGGGAACCGTTCTCTACTTTTTGTATGAATAATGTATCAGCAAAACGCTTGTCATCAAGTTTTAAGGTCGAGTTATTTCCTGAGCACGCACTCAAAAGTACGACTATGCCTATGAGCAATCCACTTACATATTTCAATTACGGTTTTTCCTTTAAGGTTTTGTGTCTAATGGCCGCAGCATTTATGCTAAAAGAAAGATATTACATAAATCATTTTATAGAGTGAATGTTTAGTTAAGAAAGGGGGGGAGTCATCTCTAGTAATAACAAAACAGAATACCGTATCTCTGCAAATTAGTTACTTGTCTTCAAAAAAAGTGGCTACTTCTTTAAAATCATATGTTTTGAGTACGAGACCATTTTCATCGAAGATCACATAGGCAGGCGATTTTTCTAGTGAAAGCTGCGGATATTGGTCATTAGAACCTTCTAATGAGGAGCGATTCTTTAACGTTACATCATCCATATTATGTTCTTGTGCGGCTTCAATAGATATTGAATCTCCTACGGTATAAACTGAATATACATCATCCTCGGGTGGCATAAGATCAGGATACATCTTTGCAAAGTCATCTTTTTCACTAGAGCAAGAAGCTAAAAGTGCTGCAATTACTAAAAATAAACTAATGCTAAAAAGTCTCTTATCCAATTTTTTGTTCCCTCCTTTTTTCATAGAATATCATAAATCTATAGCAAGTCTTTTGGGGACGTGAGAAAATTCATAAATGTATTAGCAGGGAAGCAGTGTAAAAAAGGCTAGGAACCAAACAAAAGAAAATTAGCCTAAAAGCCTCTCGAAGTTTTAATCAACATTTGCTTTGTTTAAAGGAGATAATAATATGTTTAAAAATGAAAAAGTGAACATTATTTACAGGGTATTAGGAAGAATTATCGTACTAGGAATGTCAACGTATGTGTTATATCCACTCTTGAAGGGTTTATTCCTTGGGTGGTTTGATAGTAGCTCCAAGCAAAAAAGTAGTGATGAAAAAATCGAAGCTTATATAGCAAATACGCAAAATGATGAAAAAGGTGCTTACAAAGAAATAAATTCGCAAATAATCATGCGTGGGTCTGGAGATTCACTTAAGATTGAAGCGCGGAAAATCGAAGATTATTATTCAAAAGGGGGAGAGTACATTAAAACGATCTTGCTGCATTCAACACCAGAAGATGGTGACGTGACAAGAGAATACGATTCCCCCTTAACGAAAATGGTTCAAAGTGATTTTGTTTATGATCAAGATAAATTAATTCCCATTGAGAGCGAGTTAAGTGGAGAGGATAAGGAAAAGTTGAAAGAACACATTCTTAGCAACTTTGAAGATAAGTTTTAACTATTACATAACAAATTAAAGATGCCAGGATGGTTACTTAATTTTGTATTGTTGACGAATTGTTGACGAAACGCATCAATAACGATCAATTTTGAGCGTAATCAAACCGTAAAGTACTCCAATACAAACCTAAATTATTGCGAGTTCCTCACATTTCATATATATTAGTAGTAACAAAACTGAATATAAAATCCTTCGGGGTCGGGTGAAATTCCCAATCGGCGGTAATGAATGTAAGTTCTCAGCCCGCGACGGGGAAGGTGCAGTCTGGCGCTTGCCGCGTCAAGAACGATTTTCCCCCTGATTTGGTGCAACTCCAAAGCCGACAGTGACAGTCTGGATGGGAGAAGGATAAGCGAGCATGTTGAGTCGCTACTGACATTTTATAAATTCTGCCCGTGTGCCTGAAAACAGGTCTAAGGGAAACATGACATGTCTAGACCCTGGAGAAGTATGCCTTCTTCAGGGTCTTTTTCATTTCAAAGGCAAAACCTTATGGAGGTGAGCGGATATGGAACGTGATGAAAAATATATGCAAATGGCCATTGATATGGCCGCCGAAACAGTTGGGCAAACGTCTCCGAACCCGTCAGTAGGAGCGGTGATCGTCAATGATGATCAAATTGTAGGTGTCGGGGTGCATGTGAAGGCAGGACTGCCTCATGCGGAAATCAACGCTTTGCAAATGGCCGATATCATGGCAGAAGGCGGCGAGATGTTTGTGACGCTAGAGCCGTGCAGCCATTATGGCCAGACACCTCCGTGTGCAAAAGCGATTATTGATGCCGGATTGCGTCGTGTCGTGATCGCCTCTGATGACCCCAACCCTAAAGTCGCCGGTCGCGGTGTGAAGATGCTAGAAGATGCTGGGATTGAAGTTCGTACGCAGGTTTTAAAGGAGGAAGCGGATCAGTATAATCGCTCCTTTTTCCACTTCATCACCGAAAACGAACCGTATGTGTTATTAAAATCAGCGATGACTCTCGATGGGAAAATAGCGACCGTGTCGGGAGAAAGCCAGTGGATCACAGGTGAACCTGCACGGCGCGATGGTCACCTTTATCGCCACCGGTCTGATGCGATATTAGTTGGCGTTAATACCGTCTTACATGATGATCCCACCTTGACGGCACGGCTGGATATAGTCGGAAGCCACCCGATACGAGTCATCCTTGATACCCATTTAAAGACCCCGGAAACCTCGAAAGTTATTCAAAATGAAGATGCACCGACGTGGATCTTCACAGGCGAGGACGTGCCACGCGAACGTGCGTCGGTCTTTGAAGCTTACGCTCATGTTCGGGTGATTCCGTTGAATGAATCGGCGATTGATGTGCAAGCCGTATTGCAGCATCTGGGTGAAGAAAAAGTCACCTCGCTGCTGATTGAAGGAGGGGGAACAGTAGCGGATGCCTTTGTAAGAGCAGGCAAAGTGCATGAATCCGTTACGTATATTGCCCCGAAATTGCTAGGCGGGGCTGAGGCGAAGACCCCTGTATCCGGTCGCGGCATCCCGAAACTGGCCGATGTTTATCAATTGTCGTTTCAATCGATGGAACAGCTTGGCGATGATATTAAAATCGTTTCGATTCAAAAGGAGGACGTGTAAATGTTTACCGGAATCATAGAGGAAATCGGTAAGGTAACTGGCATTACCTCGAAGCATGAAACAATGGAACTCAGCATAGAGGCATCCGAAATCTTGAGTGATATTGAATTGGGGGCAAGCATCTCCATTAATGGCGTCTGTTTAACGGTTACCGATTATTCAACAAACACCGTGCAATTCGATGTAATGCCGGAAAGTTTTCATGCGACCAACCTCCATGAATTGAAACAGGGCAGTCAGGTCAATTTAGAAAGAGCAATGGCTGCAGGTGGCCGGTTCGGCGGTCATCTCGTATCAGGCCATATTGATGGCGTCGGAACAATTGTAAGCAAGTCGCGTGAACAAAATGCTGTCTACTACGTGATCGACCTTCCAGCTGAGCTGAGTCATTATTTTGTTTATAAAGGATCCGTAGCTGTTGATGGGACCAGTCTTACCGTCTTTGGCATGGACGGGAATCACATGAGGATCTCTTTGATTCCACACACGATGGAGCACACTGTACTCGGGGCAAAAGAGCCTGGAGATGACGTCAATATTGAGTGTGACATGATTGGCAAATATGTGGCCCATTTCCTATCAGGCAAAGAAGAGGATGGGAAGAAGAACGCGATGACCAAGGATTTTTTAAGTGAAAATGGATTTGCTTAATTTAACTTAGAGGTGATGAAAATGTTTGACTCAATCGAAAAGGCGCTTGATGATCTGAAACAAGGAAAAGTGGTCATCGTGTGTGATGATGAAGACCGAGAAAATGAAGGAGACTTTGTCGGACTGGCGGAACATGCCTCGTCTGAAATGATCAACTTCATGATTACGAACGGGAAAGGGTTGGTTTGTACGCCGGTGAGTAAGACGATCGCCGAGCAGCTTGACCTGTTTCCGATGGTGGAAAATAACACCGATCCTCATCAGACAGCATTCACGGTGAGTATTGACCATAAAACGACCACAACGGGCATATCGGCCGATGAACGCGCGTTTACTGTTAAAGAATTGTTGAATCCCGAAGCAAAAGCAGCGGATTTCAAACGCCCCGGCCACATCTTCCCGTTATTAGCAAAAGAAGGCGGTGTGCTGCGCCGGGCAGGTCATACCGAAGCGGCGACAGACTTGGCGAAGCTTAGCGGTTCCAAAGAAGCAGGTGTCATCTGTGAGATTATTAAAGACGACGGCTCAATGGCCCGTGTTCCGGATTTACGGGAACTTGCTGATGAATTTGATATTACGATGGTTACGATTGCTGATCTCATTCAATACCGGAGTCGCCATGAGAATCACGTCAAACGTGAAGTAGAGATTCAACTTCCGACCGAATATGGCGATTTCAGAGCGATTGGTTATACGAACGATATTGATCATAAGGAGCATATCGCACTCGTCAAAGGAGACGTGAAGCCGGGAGAGCCTACACTCGTCCGCGTTCATTCGGAATGTTTGACGGGGGATGTCTTCAGCTCGTTTCGGTGCGACTGTGGCCCGCAGCTCCATAACGCGTTGCGACAAATTCAGGAAAACGGAAGCGGCGTACTCTTGTACATGAGACAGGAAGGACGCGGTATCGGTTTGTTGAATAAAATGCATGCGTATAAGCTGCAGGAACAAGGGTTAGATACAGTGGAAGCGAATGAAAAATTGGGGTTCGCCCCTGATTTACGAGACTACGGAGTGGGCGCGCAAATCCTAAAGGATCTCGGTGTTTCCAAGCTTCGTCTGTTGACCAATAACCCTAAGAAAATTTCCGGGTTAGGCGGCTATGATTTAGAAGTAGTAGAGCGCGTGGCGATCCAAATGAAGCATCGCCAGGAAAACGAACGATATTTGCGAACAAAACAATCTAAAATGGGTCATCTGTTTCACTTTTAAAAGGGAGGATATTACAATGGTTAAAACGTATGAAGGCAACCTCGTCGGAACAGGGTTGAAAATCGGCATTGTAGTCGGAAAGTTTAACGATTTCATCACAAGCAAATTATATGAAGGTGCCATCGGGACGTTGAAACAACACGGGGTGGACACCGATCAAGTTGAAGCAGCCTTCGTACCTGGCGCATTCGAAATCCCGATGGTGGCAAATAAAATGGCAAACTCTGGCCGCTTTGATGCAATTGTCACGCTAGGAGCCGTTATTCGCGGCTCGACGCCTCATTTCGATTACGTCTGCAGCGAGGCGGCCAAAGGTGTTTCACAAGCGTCCGTTTCCAGCGGTGTGCCTGTCATGTTTGGTGTCATCACGACCGAATCGATTGAACAGGCCATTGAACGGGCCGGAACGAAAGCAGGAAATAAAGGGGCAGAAGCGGCTGTTGCAGCGATCGAAATGGCTAACCTCAATAAAAGTCTAAACGAGTAATAAGCTAGCAAGTTAGTTCATGCTCTTACAATGCATAATTTTAACTCTTTTCATGTTGCACAAAACTTCCGAACGATTTCATTGAGATCGTTCGGAAGTTTTGTATTTCATTCAGTTTTGCCCCAACCTGTTTTATTTATTTTCAGATATAGACATCATTTCTCCTCCTGACGACATATCTTTTAATTGAGGTTGTTTTAAATAAAAGGAGGGGGTTTGATGGAGCATGTAGCTATTATCATCAATATCATTTTATTTCTAGCATTCATTTTCCTCTTATTTCGATTGCAGCGCAAAAACGT
Organism: Thalassobacillus sp. CUG 92003; assembly: GCF_013618635.1. Classification (GTDB taxonomy): domain Bacteria; phylum Bacillota; class Bacilli; order Bacillales; family Halobacillaceae; genus CUG-92003. The sequence goes on from NZ_JABLSJ010000002.1 coordinate 391,644, forward strand.
TTCCTTCAGCAAACGTGTATTTTCTGGTCTAGGGCTTGGGGTGTTATTAGGGATTTACCTGCAATGGTGGTTTGGTGCTCAATCTGACGTCGTGACCACGACTACCGATTGGTACAGCATCGTTGGAAGCGGGTATGTTCGTCTGCTTATGATGATTGTGATTCCGCTCGTTATGGTGTCCATTATTCAAGCCATCATCAATTTAGCGAAATCGTCTGAACTCGGAAAAATGTCGGGGTGGATTCTCAGTATTTTAGTCGGGACCGCCATGATTGCAGCGGTTGTTGGTATTGCTTGTACGCTCATATTTGATTTGAACGCCGATCAGATTGAAGCTGGTCAAGCTGAAGCCGACCGCGGAGCCTACTTGGAAGAACGTGTTGGAGAGGTAGAAGATTTAAGTATTCCGCAGCAAATTTTGAGTTTCATTCCGAGAAACCCATTTGAAGATATGACAGGAGCCCGTTCAACATCAACCATCGCCGTCGTGATTTTCTCTGTTTTTATTGGCTTAGCCATCTTGGCTGTGAGGCGAAAACAACCCGATCATGCAGCGATGGTCACCAAAGGCGTTAATGCCATCTACGCAGTCGTGATGCGGATCGTCACCATGGTCCTGCGGCTGACGCCATTCGGGATTATGGCTTTGATCGCGAATACAGTGGCACGGACCGAATTAGCTGGTATTTTAGAACTGGGTAAATTTGTACTCGTTTCCTATATAGCGCTCTTTGTCATGTTCTTGATCCACTTGTTATTTATCTTCCTGGCAGGGTTGAATCCATGGCGCTATGTTCAGAAAGTGTTACCTGTCCTGGGATTTGCTTTTACCTCGCGCTCTAGTGCCGGAACGATTCCATTGAATATTCAAGCACAAAAGAGCAGCCTCGGTGTCGATGAAGGCAGCGCAAATATGTCCGCTTCGTTCGGAGCGACCATTGGCCAAAACGGATGCGCCGGTATCTATCCCGCGATGCTGGCTGTCATGATTGCTCCTACAGTCGGCATCGACCCGCTGAGCCCTGGTTTTATCCTGCAATTGATCCTGATTGTCGGAATTGGCTCGTTTGGCGTTGCTGGGGTAGGGGGAGGCGCTACGTTTGCGGCTTTGATCGTCTTGTCCTCTATGAATTTGCCTGTTTACCTGGCAGGGCTGCTTATATCAGTAGAACCATTGATTGATATGGGACGGACGGCGTTAAATGTCAATGGCGCGATGACATCCGGTACGCTGACATCACGCTTCTTAGGCAAACTCGATCGCCAAACGTTTCAAAATCCAGATGCTATCGAAAAAGATTTGACGCTATAAGCTCAAGCACCTCCATCAAGGCTGATCCATTATGGGCCAGTCTTGTTTTGTTTTCAACTCGAGTGCTGTTGTAAACGCGTAAGTGCACAATATAATCGCATTATCCGATTTGTAAGCAACTCCCGGCGATTTACAAGCAACTTCAGATGATTTCTTTGCAACTTCACTTTATAGCGATATTTAGGAGCCAGTATCTTCGTGCTTTCTGCCTCCTGGATTTACAGGTGACATCTGGTGGGCAGACGATTAATGACGCTATAAGCTCAAGCACCTCCATCAAGGCTGATCCATTATGGGCCAGTCTTGTTTTGTTTTCAACTCGAGTGCTGTTGTAAACGCGTAAGTGCACAATATAATCGCTTTATCCGATTTGCAAGCAACTCCCAGCAATTTACAAGCAACTTCAGATGATTTTTTGCAACTTCACTTTATAGCGGTATTTAGGAGCCAGTATCTTCGTGCTTTCTGCCTCCTAGATTTACCGATGACATCTGGTGGGCAGACGATTAATGACGCTATAAGCTAAAGCACCTCCATCAAGGCTGATCCATTAGGGGCCAGTCTTATTTTGTTTTCAACTCGAGTGCTGTTGTAAACGAGTAAGTGCACAATATAATCGCATTATCCGATTTGTAAGCAACTCCCGGCGATTTACAAGCAACTTTAGACGTTTTCTTAGCAACTTCGCATTAGAGCGGTATTTAGACTGTTCCAACTAAGGTTTATTTATCAATCCTTCACTAAGACTGATCCATTAAGGGTCAGTCTTGTCTTGTTTTCAACTCGAGTGCTGTTGTAAACGAATAAGTGCACTTCATAATCGCATTACCCGATTTGCAAGCAACTCCCGGTAATTTACAAGCAACTTCAGACATTTTCTTTTCAACTTCGCATGATAGCAGTATTTAGCATGCGGTTTTTCATCACTTCAGACTTCAGCGGTAGTCTTGTGATTTTGCTCGAGCGGGGAAATATGAAATAATATACAACGGAATAAGAAGAGAGAATGGAGGGAAGGAAGATGACGACACATCAGCAGCAATTAGAAAAATACGCTGATTTAGCACTACAAAAAGGAATCAACCTTCAGGAAGGACAAGGTCTGCTCATCAATGCCCCATTAGAAGCAGCAGATTTAGTCCGAACGTTGACAGCTAAAGCATTCGGCCGAGGCGCAAAAGACGTTCATGTTGAATGGAGTGACGAAGTCCTTACTTACTTGAAAATGAAGCATGCACCAATGGAGGTCTTAGAAGATTATCCTCGCTGGAAAGCAGAAGGCAAAGAACAAATGGTTAAAGACGGGTACTCGGTGTTGAGTATCTTCGGACCAGATCCTGATCTATTGAAAAATGTTGACTCTGAACGCATAGCTGCGGCTAACAAAGCCACTGCTCAAGCATTAGCTGATTTCCAATCCTTTGTTATGAATGACAAAGTGACGTGGCTTGTCTTGGGCTATCCGCAAAAAGCATGGGCTCAGAAAATGTTCCCTGATGATTCTGGGGAAGAGGCGCAGCGTAAGCTTTGGGAGCACATCTTCAACATTACACGCGTTGATCAGGACGATCCGGTTGCAGCCTGGGAGACTCATAATGAAACGTTGCGTCAAGCGCGGGAATTTCTAAACGACAAGCAGTATAAAAAGTTGCACTACCGGGCGCCGGGCACCGATTTGACTGTTGAACTCCCTGAAAACCACATCTGGCACGGGGGTTCGGCGACGTCCGAACAGGGCATTGAATTCATTCCGAATATGCCGACGGAGGAAGTCTTCACGATGCCGCATAAATACGGGGTGGACGGAAAAGTGTCCAGCACGAAGCCATTGAATTACGGCGGTAACTTGATCGAAAACTTTACGTTAACCTTTGAAAATGGCAAGGTCGTCGACTTCTCAGCTGAGGCGGGCGAAGAGAACTTGAAACATCTTATCGAGACAGATGAAGGCGCAAGACGATTAGGCGAAGTTGCGCTCGTACCGCATGAATCGCCAATATCGCAATCCGGGCATATTTTCTTCAATACGCTTTTTGATGAGAATGCTTCCTGTCATCTGGCGCTTGGAAAAGCCTATCCCACCAATGTCGAAGTCGGGCCGAACATGAACAAATCAGAGATGGACGAGCACGGAGTGAATGACAGTCTTGTTCACGAAGATTTTATGATGGGCTCTGCAGAACTTGATATTGATGGGGAAACGAAGGAAGGCGACACAGAAGCGATCTTCCGCAATGGCTCCTGGGTACTTGATTTTGGATAAGTAACAAACCAGTCATACAGTTGAAGCTATAACACAAAAAGCCGAACGATTTCGATTGAAATCAGTTCGGCTTAATTATCCTCTTTACTTATATCTACTTAATATGTCGTCTGGAATATGACAATAATCATCTGGACATCGAGCTAACCTATCTTGATGTTCCTCTGCACTTCTCACATAGTTAGTAAGAGGCAATACTTCCACAACTATATGGTCATAATCATGTCGCTCACTCAGAAACGCTTGCGCCTCTTTTAAGTGTTCAGGCTTTTCACTGTAAAATCCTGTTCGGTATTTCTTGCCAACATCCTGGCCTTGTTTATTCAAACTGTAGGGATCAATGATTTCAAATAAATATCCCATTAGTTCCTTAATTGTTACTACCGCCGGGTCAAATTCGGTTTTGACACATTCGGCGTAGCCGTCATAATCACCTTCACGTGTATGACTGGTTCCGTTAGCTCTTCCCGCTTCTGTAGACGTAACGCCTGGTAACGTTTTGATAAAAGCCTGTACGCCCCATAAACATCCACCTGCAATATATACGACTTCCATATTGACTCTCCTTTAAAAATCCTGCCCGATCATTGACTATCTATAATGTCCATATTAGATAGTCGTAGCTTTGAAATCAACCGGATTCTGGAGAAGATTCAGCGTATCAAGACAATAGTGGCATTTCAATGACAATGTCACATTTTAATGACGTTCCGTTTAAATTGTTCTAACAACCTGTCAAAACCCCTTTATAAGTCTGGAGAACCACATTAAAGTATAGCAAAGAGAGGTTTCGCGCTCCTTCTCAACGTCAATATATGAGAGAGACAGAGTGTTTATAAAGGGACTGATAAATATGAATCGTGAACCATTTTTCGACAATGCAAAATTAATTTTAATATTCATCGTAGTGTTTGGCCATATGATTCAGCCTTTCACGCATGATTCTCAATTTGTGTATACCTTATATACGTGGATTTATGTCTTCCACATGCCGGCCTTTATCTTATTAGCAGGGTTCTTTGCGAAAGCTGTTAAAGAGAAAGGGTATATTGCTAAACTCAGTAAGAAGCTTGTTATGCCTTATTTGATTTTCCAATTTGTTTATACGATGTATTACTTCTTTATCGGCAAAGAAGGATGGCTGCACGGACCTTTTTATCCGCATTGGTCCTTATGGTTCCTGTTCAGTTTATTTTGCTGGCACGTGCTTCTTCAATGGTTCAGCCGACTTTCCCCTTTGATTGGTTTGGGGATTGCGGTGCAACTCGGTATTTTGGTCGGTTACTTCAGTGATATCGGCCACACGTTAAGCTTATCACGGACGCTCGTATTCTTCCCGTTCTTTCTATTGGGCTACTGGTTAACCGTCGATCACATGAAGAAATTGCAGACTTGGCCGGTAAGAATAGCTGGGTTGGTTGTCATGGCGGGTGTGGCTGCCTTTATCGTTGTGGCCCCAGAATTCAGTTCTGGCTGGCTTCTTGGATCTAAGTCGTATGCTACACTCGGATCAGCTGATGTTGGCGGCTTAATTCGCGTAGGGGTTTACCTCTTGGCTGCTGTGATGACGGCCAGTGTCCTGGCATGGATGCCAACCAAGCAGTTTTCCTTCACTGTTCTTGGTCAACGCACCTTATATGTCTATCTGCTTCATGGGTTCTTCATCCAATTTTTCCGGCAGGCAGATTGGTTTAAGGTCGATAATATGTTTGATTTGTTTGGTTTGGCCGTATTTGCAGCCGGTATTGTGTATCTGCTTTCCAGTTCGCTGGTACGTACGATGTCCCAGCCTTTAATAGAAGGGCAGGCTAAAATGCTGAAACACATGTGGAGTAAGCATGTCACCCATTCTAGTAACCGAAAAGGCCCTGGCGCTTACCGCTGATTGACTAAAATTGCAGTTTTCTATCCGACCCAAGCAGCAGGGCAGTTGCTTGGGTCTTTCGTATGGTTGGCAGCACGGCCACTTTAAGAATTGAAGTTTAAAATTGAGCATAAGTGAAATAGTAACGGTAGGCGTAATTATCCACCCCAATAAGGAGGGCGTTTAGATTGGCTAAGAAAATTCTCATGATTGTAACGAATGCAGATCAAGTCAATGAAGATAATAAGACAGGACTATGGTTGTCAGAATTCGTCGAACCGTACATGGAATTTTTACAGGCGGGATTCGAGGTGACGGCCGCCAGCATCAAAGGTGGCAAGATACCGATTGACCCTAACAGCTACAGTAATGAACTGCCGAAAGAATGGGATGATATCGTCATGGAACCGTTAAGCAACACGGAAAAACTGACGAATATTGATCCGTCCGCATTCGATGGGGTGTTCCTCCCTGGCGGACACGGGACAATGTTTGATTTTCCTCAGAATGAAACATTGCAATACGTATTAAAACATTTTGCAGAATCAGATAAGTTGATTGGAGCAGTCTGTCATGGCCCGGCCGGATTTGTAGGAGTGACAGATGCCCAGGGGAACTCGATTGTAAAAGGGAAAAAGATTACCGGATTCACGAATGAAGAAGAGTCCCAAACAGGTTTGGATTCCTATATGCCGTTCTTGTTAGAAAGTAAATTATCAGAAGAAGGCGCCACATTCGTAACGGATGACGCTTATCAGGATCATGTGGTCATGGATGGTCGCTTCATAACAGGCCAAAACCCGCAATCAAGCTTAAGTACAGCCAGACAGTACGTTGAGACGATCGGCAAATAAATTCGTGTAAGATACCTCTAGAAGGAAAATAGGTTGGAAAGTAATAAATTATAGGTGTGAAAAAGCGAACATTGTAACCGTTTATAAGGTCTGCGATGCTCATGAGCGTAGTCAAAACACGTAGACTCCTACGGGAACAGCGCGAGCCGAAGATCCCGCAGGAAAGTGGTTTTGCTTTCCGAGGAAGCTGAGGCCGTGCCCGTGGAAAGCGGAGTGTTTTGACGGAGCGGTACAGAAAAACACCGAACAATTTCAGAGTAATTGCTCGGTGTTTTTTTCTGGTTTCATTTAGAATTGCCCCAGCTCTTTATAACTATATTTAATATGTTTTAGCTCCTAAGTATCTGGAACTCCAGTAAGACGTCGTCATGTTGCTGATGGTCACTCCGTCGGAACCAGCATGGACAAATTTGTTGTTTCCAAGATAAATGCCGGCGTGAGAGGGACCTGATTTATAGGTTTCGAAGAATACGACATCTCCGATCGATGGAGAATTGACGGACGTCCCTGCATGGTAGATTGAAGCTGTTGTCCTTGGTACATTGATACCATGTTTTTCGAATACATAATTGATGAACCCGCTGCAATCGAATCCTGCCGGTGTTGTCCCGCCCCATTGATAAGCAGTACCGATTTGAGACTTAGCGGTGGAAATCAAAGCAGATGTTGTATTCTGCTTTGGAGCTGAGTCGGAAGAGGAGCCGTTTGAGGATCCGTTACCGGTCACTTTCAGCTTTTGACCAACGTGAATGATCGTGCCGCTGATATTATTTAAATTCTTCAATTTAGAAATGCTGATGTTATATTGGTTGGCAATCTTCCACAAGGAATCACCCGATTTTACGGTGTACGTGCTTGTGTTGCCAGAGTTGCTACCCTCAGAGGAAGAATTGTTGGAGTCGTCATTGTTGGAATGATTCGACTGAGAACGGTCTAATTTAAGGGTTTGGCCAACATGGATAATGTCGCTTGACAGATTATTTAAGCTTTTAAGTTGAGCCACACTGATATTATACCTGTTGCCGATCGCCCAAAGGGAGTCGCCGGATTTCACGGTATACGAATCAGTGGCGTTATCAGAACTGGATTGATTGTCCGAAATCGAACGAGATTCTTCACTAACGACAAGTTTTTGACCCGGGTGGATGATGCTGCCCGATAGGTCGTTCAGCTCTTTTATTTTATAGACGGATGTACCATATTTATGTGCGAAATCCCAGAGCGTGTCCCCGCTTTTAACTGTGACTGAATCAGCATGTGCAACATTAGCTCCTACGGTCATGACACCTACAAAACTCGTGGTAACAATGGCCTTTTTGACCCAATTGTTTTTCATTATGTACCTCCCAATTAATAAGTTAGGTAGTTTGATAGATTATAAAGAGATTCTAACATAGCTGGATTCGACATTATGTTACATTAGGATTACATTATTATTACGACCGTCAAAAAGCCTTCAGACAGTGTAGTCTGAAGGCTTTTTGGTGTTTGGATTTTTTCGTGATTACAAAAATGTTAACTATTTTATGCTGCCTATTAAAAGATTAGGTGAGCGATTAGTACGATAATCGGCAAGGTAATCAATGTGCGCTCGACAAATATAATGAATAAGTCTTTCATCCCGACAGGCACTTTGGATGCTAATAATAGACCGCCAACTTCTGACATATAGATCAGTTGGGTAACAGATAATGAAGCGATGATAAATCGTGTCATTTCACTCTCGATTGAGCTTCCGATAATAGCCGGCAGGAACATATCGGCGAAGCCGACTAATATCGTTTCAGATGCTTCAGCAGCGTACGGAACCTGCATGAGCTCCAGAAGGGGGATGAAAGGGTACCCGATCCACGTGAAGAATGGAGTGAACTCAGCAATGACAAGGGCGATCGTACCGAGTGCCATGACAATGGGCGCTACCCCCATCCACATGTCGAGAATGTTTTGTCCGCCCTGTTTAAAGAATTTACTGACGCTCGATTCTTTACTTCCTCTTTGTACGGCTTGTAGATAAGCGTAAGACAGCATGTTGTGCTCACTTGGTATAGCTTCATCCATTTCCGCTGGCTCTTCTGTGACATACGTATTTGTTTTTCTTGATAACGGAGGAATACGCGGCATAATGAGCGCTGCGACAAGACCGGAGGCAGCGACTGTTAAATAAAAGGGAACAAATAGATGCTCTAAATGGACTTCAGCGATGACCACAAGACTGAAGGTGATCGATACAACTGAGAATGTGGTCCCGATCACCGCGGCTTCACGTTTGGTGTAGTACCCTTCTTCATACTGCTTACTCGTCAATAGGACCCCGATGGTGCCATCTCCAAGCCAGGATGCAAGGGAATCAATGGACGAACGGCCTGGCAGGGTGAACAGCGGGCGCATGATTTTGGTAAGCAAAACGCCAAATAACTCCAGCAAACCGTAATTAAGCAGTAAGGGTAGAAAGAGGCCGGCAAATAAGAAGACGGCAAATAATACATGAAGTAAGTCTCCGAGCAACAGTCCACCCGTATCTGGCGATATGATCGCTTGGGGCCCGATTTGAAAAAAGACCATGATAGCAAAGATCATCCCTAATAATCGAGTGATGGTCCAAACAGGCGTGACGTTAAATAAAGATTGAAAAAACGGCTTTTGCTTTAGCGCATCAGCTCCTGCTGCTTTCGTTAACAGGGTCCCGATAGCGGTGATGGAGATGATCATCATCATGATGAAGGATAGATAATCGGCTAACCAAGCTTGCACCCATCCGGCTAAAATCGCAATGGGGATGGTAATGGTATCGCCGTTCTTAACGGGCACCATAAAGAGAATGATCCCTAAAAGGGAAGGAAGAATAAATTTCAGATGATTGCTTGTCGAATATTGACTTGCTTTCATTCGTCACACTCCTACGATGGTAATAAAAATACAATAGATTTCATTTTAATACACACAGGGGAACTTGCCAATAGCGACTTTACGGGTGGTCACGTGACATAGCGGTCCAGGACACGATCGACGGAAGGGCCGTAGCTTTCTCCGAAAATATTCAAATGGACAAGCAAATAAAACAGCTGATACAACGGTTTCGTATCGTGATAGTAATCCGGCAGGGGCTGGACCTCCTCATAGGCGGAATAAAAGGTTTTCGGGAAACCTCCGAACAGTTCTGTAAAGGCTAACTCAAAAGCGCGGTCCCCATACAGAATCGAAGGATCGATGACATAGGGACGCCCTTCAGGACCGCTCATCCAATTTCCGCCCCATAAATCACCATGCAAAAGAGACGGGCTTGGCCGTGCTGGGATCCATCTTTCCAAATACGTCAGCAGGGTTTCCATTTTGCGGTGGCGGGAGGCAGGCATTTTGTTTTGCTGAACAGCCCGTTCAAATTGATTTTTCAGTCGTTGGTCACGGTAATACACGAGCCAATTATCAAACCAACCATTAGGCTGGGGGAGTGTACCGACAAATGTCTCCTCGTGGAACCCGAATTGATTGGCATGCGTGGCGTGCATCTCAGCGAGTAAACGTCCCAGCTGCTCTTCGCTTTTGGGGGAGGGGGTTTGTGTGATCCAGTCCATCACAATAACAGCAGGGCTGCCATCCTCAGGTTCATCGTAGTAATGGACATTCGGCACTGAAAGAGTGTCGCTCTCCTTGATTAAATTGAGACCTTCGGCTTCTACTCTAAAGAAGTGGCTGGAGATGTGTTGGTTTCCTTTGATGAAATATTGTTCATTCAAGGTTTCGACGTAAAAGGCCTGGTTAATGTCGCCGCCCGATAGGCTGCGCATAGATGTGATGGGGGATGTATCGTTCACATGGCTTAATGCGCGCTGAATCGTTTCTCTCATCATAACACCTGCTTTTTTCTAGAATGTCGTTCTGCTGGTTTGTACCCTTCTCTACCATGGATGACACATATTAAGAGAAGGCAGCAGGTTGGCTGGCATGCGTATCGCGGTATTGTTTCGGAGTCAAGCCGAGATGTTTACGAAAAACAGAGGTATAGTAGCTTTGATTGCAAAATTTAAAGAGGCCCGAAATGTCTGAGATAGAAGTCGTCGTATGAAGAAGGAAATATTTCGATTCCTCTACGCGTTTTTCATTGATAAATTGCACAATCGATCGCCCCACTTCTTTTTTGAACAAATGCGAGAGGTAACTTGGGCTTACATAGCAATGGCCGGCGATTTGTTCCAATCTGAGGTCATCCAATATGTGATCATGAATAAATGTGATCGCTTTATTGATGATGGTGGAATAAGGGAGCCCTTCTAATTCAATCACCATTTGAATGAAGTGGCTGAGCATCTCGTATTCCAGCTCGTCCAAACGTTCCGGTGTATTCCTCAGTTCAATTTCCAGGATGTAAGCGTCGCTTAAATTGAACGCCGTTTCGGCTTCGACACCTGCACTGATGATCGCTCGCGTAAAGAGCGTACATGAACAAATCAAAGAATTTTTTAAAGATCTTAATGGGGTATGAGCCAGAGTCGGGCGTTGGTCTTTATTGATATTTTTTAATAAGTTCATAGCCCGCTCTTTATTCTGGCTTGTAATCGCTTCTATCAATTGTTGTTCCATTAAAAAAGACGGGTGCAAATAGTGGTTTTGCCTATTATTCATGCGGACTGTCATAAACCTTTCCAACATGTTGGGTTTGATGGTGTTTGTCATGATATCCCCCCTTGAAGTGCTTAAATTTTTGTTAAACATATAAATAATTTAATATAATTGTAAGCGATTCCATAGTAATATGAAACCATATCGTATCAAAAAATTTTATCAAGGAGGTCACATACTGATGAAAAAATGGCTTTCATTATTGTTTCTAGTTTCATTGATGGCAATCGTAGTTGCAGGGTGTAGCGGCGACGGTGGCGGAGAAGGCGGGGAAGACACGGGATCTGACTCGGAAGAAACGAGCGGGGACGAAGGTTCCTCCGGTGAGAAAACGGTGATCAATTTCGCTGCTCAAAACGATAATACACCTGCAACGCAAGCAGCGATTGATGCTTTTAATGAGCAGTCTGATGAGTATAAAGTTGAATGGACAGAGATGACCAACGACTCAGCTCAGATGCACGATCAACTACTTACAACGCTTTCTAGCGGTTCTAATGAGTACGACGTGATTTCAATGGACGTTGTCTGGGCAGGTGAATTTGCAGGCGCTGGATATATCGAACCGTTGGATGTCATGATGAGCGAAGACGATATCAATATGGATGACTATAACGCAGGTTCGATGACCTCTGGTAATTATCAGGGTAAACAATACACCTTGCCGTTTTTCCCTGATGTGGGCTTGCTGTATTTCCGTAAAGACATCGTTTCTGAAGAAGACACTCAGAAGCTGGTATCCGGTGATTACACATATGAAGATTTGTTAGCTATGTCTGAAAAATACGCTTCAGAGAGTGATGCTGAGAATGGGATCGTGTACCAGTCCAAGCAGTATGAAGGCTTGACCGTTAACGCGACAGAGTTTACTAATCAATTTGATGAAACTGAAAAAGGGCTGCAAATGATGCAGAAATTCACGGCTTCTGATGCGGTGCCTGAAGATGTACTCAACTATACAGAGGGTGAAACGCATACGGCTTTTGAAAATGGCAATGCCGTATTTGCGCGTAACTGGCCATACATGTACGGCCGGATTATGGACCCTGAAGAAAGCGGTGCGACCATTAAAGCTGACCAAGTTTCCGTTGCTCCTCTTCCAAACGGCGGGGCAGTCGGCGGCTGGCTGCTGGGAATCACCTCTAATTCCGAAAACAAAGAAGGGGCCTGGGAATTTGTGAAATTCCTCTCAGGACCTGAAGGGCAGAAAATCATGTCAACAGAAGGCGGCTACTTGCCAGGATACACAGCATTGCTTGAGGACGAAGAGGTACTCGAATCGAATGATCTGTTGAACTTTGAAGGTTTCCAGGCAGCTCTGGATAGTACCATTGCGCGTCCTGTTTCACCAGAATATTCTAAAGCATCCAACGAAATTCAGGTAGCTGTTCATAAGTACTTGAGTTCCGGAGATGGCCTTGATGAAGCGGTGCAGAAGGTTAATGCTGCGATTGAGACAGAAGAAGCGGAATAATGAGCGACACGTTTGATATTCAGGCCATGCTGAACATAAAGCAGCATGGCCTGTCCATTTTGTCAGGATGAAAATATAACCGTCTAGAGGTGAAGCTGAGGAGGGTTACAATGAAGAAGATGGGCTTTAAAGGCTCGATTTTTATTATTCCAATATTGATATTGATTGCAATATTTTCTTTATGGCCGGTGCTGCAGTCTTTTACTTACACATTCTTTGATTATCAGTTGAACGATCGCAGTAAAGCAGGACTTTATTTGAATGACCGCTTCAACGTTGACTTATTTAATGAATCATCGACTTATATTGATCTATTCCTTGAACGGGACATGGACAATATTACAGAGGAAGAAGACGTAGCCAAGGCTGAAGATTTGATGGCCCGTCTCGATGAGCTTGACCAGGAATTTGAAGGTGAGTCGGGTGTTATTACCATTGATGACAGTGTAAAAGAGGATATCCAGGCGTTTCATGAAGATGCCAGCACATTAGTATCGAACTTTAATGAGAAGTATGATATGCAGACTGGACAAAACTTACCTGATATTGTGGCTGATGTTGATAATAGCCTGATCGAGTCCAACTTTGTGGGGCTGGCTAATTATAAGAAAGCCTTCAAAGATGCCTTTATCGGCACGGCCACGATCAATACGTTGATTTTTACAGGGGTCTCTGTGTTCTTAGAATTAATCCTTGGCCTCGGCATGGCAATGATCATGGACAAGGGGATGCGTGGCCAAGGATTTATTCGGACAGCTTCATTAATTCCCTGGGCCATTCCGACTGCAGTGGCAGCCCTGATGTGGAGTTATCTCTATGATGGGACAGCAGGTGTGGTGGCCGAAATATTTGCTAATATCGGCTTAATCGGTGCGCCGACAGATCTACTGCAGACTGGTGCGGGTGCCATGACAGCCGCTATTTTAGCGGACGTATGGAAAACGACGCCTTATATGGCTATCCTGCTGTTAGCGGGTCTTCAAACGATTCCAAAATCCTTGTATGAAGCAGGTTCGATTGATGGGGCAAGTAAAGTGCAGCAATTTATAAACATTACGCTGCCGTTGTTGAAACCTGCTGTACTTGTGGCGCTGCTATTCCGTACGCTCGATGCGTTCCGCGTCTTCGATTTGATTTACGTCCTCACAGGTGGAGGACCCGGAGGCTCGACGGAAACGCTCTCGATTTATTCTTATAAAGTCATGTTTGCTCAGACGAACTTTGGCTACGGCTCTGTGATTGTCATGATCATGTTTGTGATCGTTGCCATCATCGCCACGATTTATGTTAAAGTGCTGGGCGCAGATGTTATGGAAAAAAATTAAAGGAGGTTGAGTGAGATGGCAAAACAAAAGCATCCGAATTCATCTAAAAGTAACTGGTTATTTCTGGTTGTTCTAGCATTTTATTTAGTCGTTGTTGTTTTTCCGTTTTTGTGGATCTTCATCACCTCCTTTAAGAGTACAGGTGAAATTTTCGGTAACAATCCCTTCAATATCATCCCGGAAAATCCGACTTTGTCCCACTATTCCAGTGTTATTTTTGATAAAGGCATTTTTACAGCCATCTGGAACAGCCTTGTCGTTTCAGGCGTGACCACCATTTATATTGTGTTTGTGGCGACCTTGGCGGCTTATGCTATCTCCCGTTTTGATTTCTTTGGCAAAAATCTTTTGCTAGGAATTGTCTTAGCGGTTTCCATGTTTCCGCAAATGATTGTCATTGGTCCGATCTACAACCTATTCGTTGATTTAGGGTGGACAAACAGCTACTGGATCACCCTCCCGTATTCTTCCATTACATTGCCAATGGCGGTTTGGATATTGGTGACCCATTTCAATCAAATTCCTATGGCTCTTGAGGAATCGGCCAAAATGGACGGGGCGAATCGGTTTCAGACGTTGTTCCGGATTGTGTTTCCGTTAGCGGCTCCTGGGGTATTCACCACTGCAATCATTGTGTTCATCACAGCGTGGAATGAATTTGTACTTGCAATTACCATCAACTCTGATGCTTCTTATCATACCGTACCGGTTGCCATTTCCTTTCTCAGAACCCAATTTGAGATTCTGTGGGGTCAAGTAGCAGCTGCGACCACTCTGGTAACCATTCCAACGCTTTTGATTGTCTTGTTCTTCCAGAAACAGATTGTCTCTGGTTTGACAAGTGGTGGTGTGAAAGAATGATGAATAAAGGAGAGATGGGCCAATGAGCTGGAAAATTAAACGACACTCCATGAAAGAAACCGACTTAACCAACGAAGAAAGCCTATTCTTTCTCGGTAATGGGTACATCGGAGTCCGCGGAAATTTTGAAGAAACGTATGGGGAAGCGATCGGAACCATACGAGGCACGTATTTGAATGCGTTTCATGACGTGATTGATATTCCTTATGGAGAGAAGCTTTTCGCGTTTCCGGATAATCAGCAGAAAATGCTGAATGTGATGGATAGCCAAACGATTCATGTTTATTTAGGTGAAGAAAAAGAACATTTCTCCATGACAGAAGGGGAAGTGCTTGATTATACACGTACACTTCATATGGACGAGGGGCGCATGGTCCGTGAGATACATTGGAAATCTCCACTCGGGCGAGAAATCAAGGTGCAGTTTGAACGACTCGTTTCGTTTGTACACCGTGAACTATTTCTTATCAACATGACCCTCACCCCCATGAATTTTTCTGAGTCGATCACGGTTGTTTCGGTTTTAAATGGGGATGTCGAAAACTATGTGAATCCCGATGACCCAAGAGTGGCTGCCGGTGAAGCCAAACGTCTTCATGTGGAAACATTAGATGCAACTGACGAATGTGGCTTCGTCCGCTCCCGGGCGGAAAACTCCGGGCTGGAAGCGGCCTCCCTCACGTACCATAACACGCAGGAAGGCAAGCTGATCGATTTGCAGCAGGAAGATGTGTTAAAGCGTATCGTTTTCACCTATCAATGGCAGGGTGAAGAAGGAAAGGTCATTGATTTGAGCAAACGCAACATTTATGTCGATACGCTGCGTCATAAAGAGGATCTTTTTCAAAATGCGTATCGTTTAAAGGATCAACTTGATACGGTGGAAGATGAGCAATTGTTTGCTTCGCAGCACAAATATCTGACCAGGTTCTGGCAGCATGCCGATGTGGAGGTAGAGGGGGATGAAGCCTTACAAGAGGCGCTCCGTTTTAATCTCTACCATTTGTTGCAATCCGTTGGAAGAGATAAGCATAGTAACATTTCAGCAAAAGGCTTGTCGGGGGAAGGCTACGAAGGCCATTATTTTTGGGATACAGAAATTTATATGTTCCCTGTTTTTCTCATGACTGCCCCTGAGTTAGCGAAGCAGCTGCTCATATACCGCTATTCGATTCTGGAGCATGCTAAAGCCAGGGCTATAGAAATGGGGCACGGCCAGGGCGCGTTATTTCCTTGGCGGACGATCAGCGGGAGCGAATGTTCGTCCTATTTCCCAGCTGGCACGGCCCAATATCACATTAGTGCGGATATTGCTTACAGCTATATTCAATATTACCACGCCACAGGCGATTTACAGTTCATGAATGATTACGGTGCCGAGTTACTGATTGAAACGGCGAGACTGTGGATTGATATTGGTCATTTTAGAGAAGATGGCAAATTCGCCATTGATGATGTGACGGGTCCGGACGAATATACAGCGATTGTCAATAACAACTACTACACGAACGCGATGGCGAAGCATAATCTTAACTGGGCAAACGAAATGATTCAAATTTTGAGACAAGAGGATTCCGCACGGTTCCAGCAAGTTGAGGACCGTCTTAACTTGCGTGAGGAAGAGCTGGAAAGTTTTTGTATTGCTGCTGAGGCCATGTTCCTGCCTTATGATCAAGAACGGGGCATCAATCCTCAAGATGACACATTTCTTAATAAGGCCGTATGGAATTTTGAACAAACTCCTAAGGAGCATTACCCTTTACTGTTGAATTATCATCCGTTGACGCTGTATCGTTATCAGGTGTGTAAACAGGCGGATACGGTGCTAGCGCATTTCTTATTGGAAGATGAAGCGGACGAAGCGACGATCCGCAATTCGTTCGACTACTATGAACGCGTCACGACTCACGATTCATCGTTATCATCGTGTGTGTTCAGTATGATGGCCGCCCGGGTCGGAGAACTCGATAAAGCTTACCATTATTTCCAGGAAACAGCGAGACTCGATCTGGATAATACGCATGGCAACACGAAAGACGGTCTCCATTTAGCTAACATGGGCGGCACGTGGATGGCTATGGTATTTGGCTTTGCAGGTCTTCGGATTAAAGCGGATGGCCTTCATTTGTCTCCTCAGCTTCCTGAGCAATGGGAGCGTTTCTCATTCCATCTGCATTATAAAGGGCAATTAATTGAAGCGACCGTCACCAAAGATGATTGCCTGATCCGGTTAGTCGAAGAAGGAGAGCCGGTCAGTCTTGTGGTGAATGAAGAAGTGTATCATTTAACTTATGACCAGGAATTGCGCGTTCCCCATTAATGATAAATGAAGCACAAAAAATGCCGAATGTTCAGCCGAAACATTCGGCATTTTTGTGGTGTCAGCAAAGCTTCCCATTACCGCTACGTCAAAACACTTCGCTTTCCACGGGCACGGCCTCAGCTTCCTCAGAAAGCAAAAACCGCTTTCCTGCGGGATCTTCGGCTCGCGCTGTTCTCGTAGGAGTCTACGTGTTTTGACTACGCTCACGACCATTGTTGACTTTAAGCAAGGTTCCTATATTTATATTTTACATCCATAACTCTCAGCCTCAATTGATGACTGCTGTTTATTCTGCGTGGAACGATTCATTTTCCATCGGAGAGCTTTGAGCCAAGATAAACGATTTTTCAAGGCTTAAAGGAACTGATCAACCCTTTATTAATGGAAAGTGTTTCGTACGATGGGTTCCTGGAACACTTTTTCATAGGCGTGAATGACATTCCATACTTCAAAACCGAACTGGCGATACAAATGTTCAGCGTCCTGATTAGCGGTACGGACTGAAATGGTAACGCTGTTAAGGTTTAAGGCGTGGAAAGCGTATTGCAGGGCATGCTCGATCAGAGCTGTTCCTACCCCTTCGCCTCTGTCCGAAGGGGCGACGTTAACGAAACAAATTTCCCCCTCTTCTTCCGGGAGGATCGTTTCAAAATAGAGGTACCCCGCAATTTCTCCGTTTTGTTGGTAGCCCCACAGATAATTTCCGGCTTGATGCTTCAGTTCAAACATTTCAGCTGCGGTGTAATAAGCTCCATCAGGATGAAGCGCCGCTATTGCTGCCTGGTCTTCAGGCGTGGCTTCGACAATGGAAGAGGCGTCTACATGCATAGGTTGGAACGTATCCCGCCATTGAATCAATGTTTTTTCCGTATTGTATAAGTGAAACGCATGCTGTTCACAAAAGTCGATGAGTTCCTGGTTCACTTGAAAACATGCGACTTTGACAGCGTTAAAGTACATTTCAATCGTTAGCGACGCTTTGTTCCATAAGCCTTCTAGCACCTCTGCTTCATGTTTGATGGCGAACGGTCCTAGCAGTCGGCAGAGCTTGTGCTCGAAAAACGGCAGAATACCAAGGAAACCGATGATCTCATTGTTTTCCCATGCGACATAGGCGAGCGGCTCCTTAAATTGGGTTAACGTCCAGATTTGTTCATATATTTCATTTTCATCTGAGGCTAGCCAGGCGACAAAATGGCGATCCTGCCCATTCATGCCATATAACCATTGAGATACCTGACGCAATTCTTTTACTTCCAGTTCCTTGATTTGCATTCCTCATCACCAGACTTCTTTTTTTTTCAGCATGACATAGACACGCTGAAAAGCCAATGCCAATGTTTGAAGACCTGCAGTGAGCTTAATCTTAATGATTGACAATGCCGATAACGGGTAAAAATAACGTATATGGACAACCAATGGTTCATCAGGGGGGTGAGCGTATGAATAAAAAGCGGAAATATGTGCCGCTCTTTCGTGTCACATTGATCGTTTGGATGGCGGTGAAATTCTTATTACAAATCACGTGGTTCCAGAAAACGCATCGTATTTGGGATGAAGAAACAGAACGAGAGTGGGAAGATTTACTGGCTAAACAAGCGACAGAGTACCGGAAGAAAGCCATCGAACTGGGAGGCTTGCTAATCAAATTTGGTCAGTTTCTTAGTTCGCGCGGGGATTTGCTTCCTGATTCGTTTATCAAGGAATTGGAGGGATTGGTTGATCGCGTGAAACCTGTTCCTTTCGAATATTCACGTTTAATTCTCGAGGAAGATTGGAATGACAGCATCGAGAATGTGTTACAGAACATTAATGAAGAGCCAGTGGCTTCAGCTTCAATTGGTGAAGTTTACCAAGCATGGTTAAAAGACGGGACACCTGTGGCTCTCAAGGTGCGTCGTCATCGCGTGAAAGAAATTTTCCACATGGATTTCAAAGCATTGCGTATCGTTTTCTGGCTGCTATCGCGCTTTACCTCTTACGGGAAGAAAGCAGATTTAAAGGCTTTATATCGCGAGTTGGTCACGGTGATCAGCAATGAGCTGGATTTTACGAAAGAACTGAAAAATGGCAGGCATTTTAAACGAAGGTTCAAGGATTTTTCTTCGGTCTATATTCCGGAATATTATCAGGCATTATCAACTCAGCGCGTCATTGTGATGGAATGGATCGAGGGGACGAAAATTACGGACTTATCTTATATGAAGCACCATCAGATTGATCGCCAACATGTGGCGAAGATTTTATTCGACTTATGTGTGGAACAGTTCTTATATACGGGGATGTTCCACTCCGATCCCCATCCAGGTAATTTGATGATCCAAGAAGATGGCACGGTCGTTGTGATTGATTTCGGTATGGTAGGGGAAGTTAAAAAAAGGGATGCGGGCTATATTCGTTCGATGATTCAGGGATTCATACTAGATGATTATGATAAAGTGATTGAAGCATTGCGGAGTATGAATTTCTTACTCGATAACGCAAATACAGAGCAAGTGAAAAAAATCCTGAAGGAAACAGCGGATATGTATTTAGAGGGCGGATTTGATAAATTGGATGCGCATACGATGAATCACATCATTGAGGACATCCAGACTGTAGTCAAAGAACAACCCATCCAGCTTCCGGCAGACTACGCTTTTCTCGGAAGGGCCACATCTATTATTGTAGGGGTCGTCACCACCATTTATCCGCAAGTCGATCTGATTCAATGGGGCAGGCCAGTCATTAAAGACTGGATGGCAGGGGATGATTCTTCCTACTCTGTCTATAAAGAAATTGCTAAAGAAACAGGCCGCCCGTTACTCTCTTTACCGAGGGCGTTAATCAATTTTCTTGAGGACGGCGACCAGGAAAGAGACTGGGAGAAACAAAAGCAACAGAATCGTTTTTTTCATCAGTATTACATGTTGTATAGCTGTTTAGCATATATGGTAATACTTGTAGGCGGTTCATGTGGTGTGGCAGGTGTCATTTATGCTGTGCCGGTGATCATATGGACAGGATTTTCCTTTGCTGGTTTAGGCATACTGGGTGTCTTATTGGCTGCCATTAAACATATGGGCATGATTAAACATATTAAATAAACTGAGGAGGTATGTGGCATGAGCGATTTATTGAGAAAAGGATTTCACTTAGGATTAGGAGCGGCCATCAGCGGGAAAGAACGGTTTGAAAAGTTGTTGGATGACGCTGTCAAAGAAGGGGAGGTCAGTCCTTCCCAGGCGCGTGAAATGGCCAATAACTTTATTCAAAAAGGTGAAAAGCAAGATAGAGAGTGGACGGAGCAATCGCGTGCAAAGATGCAGGATCATATCAGAGAGTTAGGATTTGTCACGAAGGAAGAATATGAAATTCTCGAAGCACGGGTACAGCGCTTGGAAAGTTATCACGAAAAACCAGAAGAATAAGTGAAAGAGGGCTGCCTGTTAGGAGGCAGTCTTTTTTTAAAAAGAAATTGTGAACGTTTTTTGACAATTTATCACTATAATATGTTTTACGCCCGCCTGATAAGGCAATTGTATATGAGCTATCTTCAAAAATACATGAAAAAGGTTGAATGACTATGAAAAGACTTTTTATCATGCTAGGGCTGGTGCTGCTAAGCGGCTGTAGTTTACGCGTACTTGATCCCAAAACGTCAACAGGTCAGGATCAGGCCAATTTAATCTACCTCAGCTTTGGCATCATGATGGTGGTGCTCGTCGTTGTGTTCGTTTTATTTGCTTTATTTGTGACAAAATACCGCGAAACAGAAAGCAATCAAAACGTCATTCCAGAAGATTCGGCAGGCGACCGCCGGTTGGAAATAACCTGGACCGTAATTCCGGTTATTCTTTTAACGATCCTCGCGATCCCTACGGTGCAAATCACGTATGATTTAGCGTCTACGGATGCTGAGTCAGAGGAGACGGTACATATAGACGTGGTGGCCGAACAATTCAACTGGAATTTCAACTATGAAAATGGGAAGGCAACGGAGAATGAAGTGATCATTCCAAAAGGACAGGAAGTCGTTTTTCACCTCGAATCGGCTGACGTTGTGCATTCGTTTTGGATTCCACAATTGTCAGGGAAGACAGACGTCATCCCGGGTGAAGAGTTGGTCCAATCCTTCACCCCACAAGAAACCGGAACGTATCAGGGCAAATGTGCAGAGTTTTGCGGGAGCTTACATGCGGTTATGAGATTTGAAACGAAGGTGGTTGAACAAGACGAATTCGAGGATTGGCTAGACAATGAATAAACGAAGGAAAGGGGGTTTTCATCTATGCAGCTTCCACTAGTAGGGGACATACCAAGTGATGTAATTGCAGCATGGGTATTATCAGCTGTTATGGGCGTTGTGCTGTTTATATTTGTTATGAAAAAACGAAAATGGCCGCTGATTTGGGAGTATATGACAACGACTCATCATCGGAAAATCGGAACCATGTACATACTTGTGTCGATTATATTCTTTTTCCGAGCCGGGATGGATGCGTTGTTCATCCGGATGCAGTTGGCGGTGCCCAACAACGACTTTTGGGTGTTTCAAGGCGATAAATATAACGAAGTCTTTACCACTCATGGAACGATGATGATCTTCTTTGTAGCGATGCCTTTTTTGATCGGTTTGATGAACGTTGCTGTGCCATTGCAAATCGGTGCTAATGATCTAGCTTTTCCTTACCTCAACGCCGTTAGTTTTTGGCTGTTTCTGGCAGGCGGGCTGATCTTTAATATGTCCTTTTTCATGAACGCAGCGCCGAATGCGGGTTGGACTGCTTACACGCCGCTTTCGACGGATGGCTTTACATCAGGTCCGAATAATAATTATTACATATTTGGTTTGCAAGTTTCCGGACTTGGGACGATTATGACGGCGATCAATATGATTGTAACGATCATGCGTCTGAGAGCTCCAGGATTAAAAATGACTCGGATGCCATTGTTTTCATGGTCAACTTTGATAACGTCTCTGCTTATTCTCGTGGCGTTTCCGGTCTTAACGACCGCATTGTTCCTGTTGACGTTTGATCGCTATTACGGTACCTCCTTCTTTGTAGATGATCCCGTCTATTATCAGCATTTATTTTGGATATTCGGTCATCCTGAAGTGTATATTCTGATATTGCCTGCGTTCGGTATATTTTCAGATGTCATCTCGAACTTCGCTAAAAAACGAGTTTTCGGCTACACCTCCATGGTCATCGCGATTGCAATCATTGGACTGCTCGGTTTCATGGTTTGGGCTCACCACATGTTTACCGTCGGTTTAGGCGCGATGGCGAACACATTCTTTGCGATCACGACGATGATGATCGCAGTCCCGACCGGGATCAAAGTGTTCAATTGGCTGTTTACCATCAGGCGTGGAGTCATGAGGGTTACCACCCCCATGCTGTTTTCGCTTGGGTTTATTCCCACCTTTGTCATGGGTGGTGTGACAGGGGTGATGCTTGCCGTAGCAGCGGCTGATTATCAGTATCATGATAGTTATTTTGTGGTGGCTCACTTTCATTACACCATGGTTGGAGGCACAATCTTAGGGGTCTTTGCAGGCATTTATTATTGGTACCCGAAGATGACAGGCAAACTATTAGACGAAAAACTGGGCAAATGGCACTTTTGGCTGTTTGTCATCGGGTTTCACCTCACGTTCCTTCCGCAGCATTTTGCAGGATTAAATGGCATGCCTCGCAGGGTGTTCACCTATACGACCGAAGATAATGTCTTCGGGTTCAATGTGATCAGTACGGCTGGAGCATTCTTGATGGGCATCAGCATGCTGTTTGTCATTTGGAACATATATAAGACGCATAAGAAAACGGATAATGTGGGGCCTGACCCATGGAAGGGCCGGACTTTGGAATGGACGGTCGCCTCGCCGGCGCCAGAGCACCCGTTTGAGCCCATGCCTAAGGTAACCAGCATTGACCCGTATTGGTATGGGAAAAAGGATAATCGGGAACTAGAAGTGGCGGAATCACCACGGCCTTCGCCAATTGCTGTCAAGACGGCTCAACCTATTCTGCTTGCTGGCACGTTAATGGTGTTGAGCATCGGATTTGTCTATCATTGGATATGGATGCAGGTGATGGCCGGGGCCGGAGCTCTTCTTTTCCTTATCTGGCGTTTCTTTACAGATGAACGAATAGAAGCGTATCGAAAGGAGGAAGAGCGATGAGCCAGTCAACGTCAGAAGCGTTATTCAAAGACAAGCGACTTGGTTTTTTTCTTTATTTAGGCGTTGAAGCCACCATGTTCGCCACCTTATTTGCCACGTATATCATTTATACGCCAGCTCCTGAAGGGCCGGCTCCTGAATCGGTCTATGAAGCGCGCACGGTCATTTTAGCTTCCATCTTCCTGCTATCAAGCAGCGGGACGTTATTGGTAGCTGAAAGTGGACTTAAGGACTGGACGTTATGGAAAATATGGACAGGGATCGGGATTACCTTTCTCTTTGGGGCCATCTTTATGGGGCTTGAGGTTCATGAATTTTATAAATACGCTCACGAAGGCTATACAATAGGGGCCAACAACTTCCTCGGATCTTTTTATGTGTTGGTAGGCTTGCATGCGTCTCACGTTTTGTTTGGGCTGTGCTGGATGTCCCTTCTCATGGTGCAATTAAAAAAGAATGCCATTCCACGGGCATTGTTCATTGAGAAGCATAAAATCTTCAACTATTATTGGCACTTTGTTGATGTCATCTGGGTGTTGATCATCATCATTGTGTATACTCCGTTCCTTATATAAAAAAGTCTTGGTTCGTTTTTACAATAAATTTAAGAAATGCCTAATAAATTATCTTTTAATTTGTTAGGCATTTTTTATGTTCTTCTAATTCATGCTAGTGGGTCTTTCATTAAGGCATGTTTTCATCTAATCAAACCACTGTAGATATAATTGGTCTCTTTATTTTTGCAGCTTTTTCAAAAGGTATATGAGGTGACTTGCAAAGAAAATCAATCATCTTTAAATAAATTATGAAGCAATCAGGGACTAGTATTGAGCAAATCGAGCATAAGTCACATCGCTTTATTTTATTCATGATAATAGTGTTGACACAGAGCACCATAGTGGTATTCTGATATATAGGAGATACATGGAAGGTGGAATTATTTTTGCCAACAACTTGTAATGGTTAAAAAGTAACTAAATAGTACATTTTTTCTAAGCATTTTCATTTAGTCATAGGAGAAATGTGTCTATTTTTAACCATTACAGGGGACGCTGGATAATCAGTTGTTTAATTCCACGCGGGAACCCTTTAAGGTATTCCGCTTTTTTTATGGAAAATTTTTCTCCTCCCACAACCTTTAATGGCGTTCCTCTGAATCATAGGAGGAGCGATATATGACCGTTTATGATTTATTAACTTATGAGATTATCCCTCAAGAAATACCAAGTGTATTCCGAAACTGTAGTAAATGTAAAAAGGCTACAGAATTCTATTGCAGTGAGAGATTTAGAGTGAATTCAAATAAAAAAATAATTGATGTTTGGATTATTTATAACTGTACACATTGTGAAGGAACTTGGAATTTCCCTGTTTTATCTAGAGTACATGTAAACAAAATTAATTCTGAACTATTTTACAAATTTATGACCAATGATATAGAGACAATCTGGCACTATGGTTTTCAATTCAATCATTTGCGAAGACTGTGTAATGAAGTGAATACAAATATACGTTATGAGCTAAGGAAGGAAAGGCTTGAATCAAAATCTAACAATCTTACCATTAGGTTTAACTGTAAATATGATCTTGAGCTTAGAATTGATAAACTATTAGCAGAAATACTGGGTATTTCTAGGTCAAATCTAAAAAAGCTAGAGCTCGAGGGAAGGTTAACACTAAACCCAAGCATAAATATGAAGAAAAAAATTAGTGATAATTTACAAGTGATAGTTAGAGGTAATTTTTAAATGTAATGCAGGGGCTAACTTTTAGAAGTTAGCCCCTACTTCAGTACAAAAAAGCGTAAAAAGTCAATTGATGGTGTCTCTAAATCAACTCATGAAAAAGACGTGGGGAACTCAAAACCAAAGTAGAAGTAATGTCAAGCTAATTTTAAAACCTACTTCATCGAACTTATTAGAAGTTGGTTTCAGTTCAATTTTTTAATTTGAAGGGGTGGGGGGCAAGCACGTATTGACAGCCCCACCCCTTGTCAAACTTTTTTCAAAACCATATGATAGAGCCCGTACGTAAGAAAAAATGAAAGAAGAGCAAGGATCCCCAGGTTCAGATAGTACAACACTCCGCCTCCGAGCAAGTCGAGAGGGGTATCGGCAAGAGGTGTCTCAGCGAGATATAAATAATTGGAACCAAAATAGACGTTATAAAGACTGACTAGGATACTGTAGGCGACTAAGTAACCGTACGCTTCTAACGCATTTTTCCAACTCACCTTTACCGAAGATGTAACGAGCAGAAAGACACTTGTCCATGGGATAGCCATGTGATGAATAAAAAATTTCCAGTAGCGAAAATGTTCATAATTGTAGGGGATTTCCGGCGTCAGCAATGCCATAAATGATGGGATGATGCCAATGAACAAGGTGAGTTGGATCAATTTATAATGGCGGGTGATCAAAGCAGCCATACCGAATAAAGAAGCGATTCCGCATAAATGAAGCGGTAGATGAGCGCCAACATTCCAAACCCCGTTCACCGCAGCCCACGTTTGATAGCTGACTTCTGAGATGATAAGCACCCCCAATAAGCTCCACCTCAAGAGTGTGTACACGGTGTCGGATTCCCTGATTATTCGAGCATTCAGCACGAGCAAGAGCAAACCTGCGACACAGATGCCCAACATGATAACATGATCAGTGGAAAAGGCTGTGAATTCTTCGTTAATCGTTTTGCCGAACCATCGCTTCATAATGGTCACGTCCTTGAGTCTCAGGTTTGAAAGGTCTTCTTATTCTAGCATATACCAAAGAAAGTGAGAGATTCGATTTGAGTAAAATCAATTGTTTCCGTTGTGAGCACTTTTTTACAACATGGAACCAATCATTCCCGCGCGGGTGTAAAGCCTATGGTTTCAAGACGAGAGAAATGCCCTCATCATATGTCTTGAAAGTGACGGGAAGGGAATGCCTCCAATTCACACCGAAAGCTTCGCAACAGTCATCAAGATAAGTGTTCATGCCTGTCATGACAGTTGTAAATGATTAGAAATTTCTGATTACATATCGTGTCACTTTCATAAATGTGATATGATATTGAATGTTTATGAATGTAGGAGAGGAGTGTCACAAACATGGCGAGAGAAAAATGGGCCTCAAAGCTCGGTTTTATGCTGGCTGCGATGGGCTCCGCTGTAGGCTTAGGGAACATTTGGCGCTTTTCCTATGTAGCTGGCGAGAGCGGTGGAGGCGCCTTTTTATTGTTATATTTAGTTTTTGTTCTATTAATCGGCATTCCACTATTATTGTCTGAAGTTAGCATCGGGAGAAAAGCCCAAAGCGATGTTGTCGGTGCCTATAAAGAGATAGCCCCGGGGACCCCCTGGTATTTAACTGGTTTTTTCGGCGTTATAAGTTCATTCTTAATTTTAAGTTTTTATGGGGTAGTCGCTGGCTGGTCTATCTATTATTTCTGGAATTATGTGAACGGTCAATTATTCACGAGTCCAGCAGGCGGCTATGGAGCGGCCTTCGAGGGATTCATTGGCCATGCGTGGCACCCCATCGGATGGCATGCGTTTTTTATGATTTTAACGATCCTGATTGTGTATAACGGGGTTAAGAAAGGCATTGAAGCAGCTAACAAGGTGTTTATGCCCACTCTTGCTGTCCTGTTAGTCGCGCTTGCAATCTACAGTTTAACACTGGAAGGAGCGGCAGAAGGGTTAGCGTTTTTATTCCAACCTGACTGGAGTGCTTTGAGTAAACCGTCCATTTATTTGGCGGCGCTTGGTCAAGCCTTCTTCTCACTCAGTTTAGGGATGGGAGCTATGCTGACGTATGGCAGCTATTTATCGAAGGAAAACAAACTTCCTAGTGCTACAGTAGGAATAGGTTTAATGGATACCTTTTTTGCGATTGTTTCGGGGATTATGATCTTCCCGGCTGTGTTCGCTTTTGGCATCCAGCCGTCCTCAGGTCCACCTTTGGCCTTTATCACGCTGCCGAGCATTTTTGAACAAATGCCACTAGGTGGTTTTGTCGGAATCGTCTTTTTCTTCTCATTAGCGTTAGCATCATTATCGTCCTCGGTTTCCATTCTAGAAGTGCCGGTCGCCTACTTTATGCGTGTGTTCAAATGGAGCCGTCATTTCACCAGTGTAATTACAGGGATGGTTATGTTCGTACTTGGCCTAGCTGTATCACTTGGAATGGGCGTCTGGTCAGGCATCACACCGATCGGCGATAATAATATCCTCGATTCTATGGACTACATTGCTTCAAATATCCTGCTTCCACTTGGCGGTCTGTCGATGGCCCTATTCGTCGGCTGGTATCTCACCAAAGATCAAGCGCTTGAGGCGAGCGATATGACTCGATTACCATTGGGGCCGGTTTGGCTTACAATTGTGAAATACGTGGCCCCAGTTATGATCATTCTCATCTTTTTAAATGCGTTAGGATTCATTGGATGATACACCATTTATATCATCGTTCGGTCTCTGTAGCTGAACAGATTTATAACGTTCAAAAAGTGAGTTATGCTCAGGAAGCGCGGTGGATGGAGAATCATTCCCTTCCGCCTTTATCGGAAAAAACCGACGATATTCAAGCCAGCGATGAAACGTTTTGGGGTGTTTATGACGATGATCGTCTCGTGGCTTTTATCGCATTTGAGTCCCTTGATGAAGAAATCCAAATCTGTCGGTTAGCTACGCTTCCAGATTGGATGAATAAAGGGCTTGGAAGGCGTTTATTAAATAGGGTGTTAGACTTGACGGGCATTCGCAAGTTCTTTGTGATGACAGGAAACAACAACCAGCCGGCACTCGGTCTCTACGAGAGCGAGGGATTCAGCCCTGTGAAAGATGTTCAAACAGAAGAAGGGATAACGTTGACAGTGCTCGAATATTATCCTGCTTGAATAATCAAAGCCCCCAGGTATGATACCTGAGGGCTTTGTGCTGGATTGTCACGAAGTTGTCGGATTAAATGAGCGGAGTCAGATGGTATAATAATAAGGACAGTCTAAAGGAATAACGATTGTGGAGATAAGAAGACATGCTGAAGGAGGGGATGGAGTGGCTGTCTCAAATCAAACGGTCTTAACCAAAATGTCCCATGAGA
Organism: Thalassobacillus sp. CUG 92003; assembly: GCF_013618635.1. Lineage (GTDB taxonomy): Bacteria > Bacillota > Bacilli > Bacillales > Halobacillaceae > CUG-92003. The sequence goes on from NZ_JABLSJ010000002.1 coordinate 419,790, forward strand.
TACAAGAAGCGATGGCAAAGCAAGGCGAATCGACTTCATCTGTGCGTGAACATGTTCGTGCTGTACGTTTAATGTGTGATTTGTTATTAGACGAACAAGCACCGCAGGAGTTAAGCCCGTCCGTTCAGGAACCCACTGAAGCAGAGATTCGCAAGATGATGGGGGCTGCACCGCGGAAGACTCAAACTGAAGACAAGAGTCTGGTTAAAACGAGCGGTTCGTCCTTCGATGAAGAAGATGCAAATGGAAATTCGATACTCGATTTTTAAGAGGTGAGCACGTTGAAATTATTTTTTATTCTGGCTGTTATCAATGGATTTGTCTCAGTGGCGCTTGGTGCGTTTGGGGCTCATGGACTAGAAGGGAAGATTTCTGAGAAGGCTTTGAAAACCTGGGAGAAAGCTGTCAATTATCAAATGTTTCACACCATGGCGTTGTTTGTGACCGGATTGTTAATGGGAAAAGTGACAGGCAGCTTGATGACAGGAGCCGGTTGGGCGTTCCTGGTTGGCATTATCTTTTTTTCCGGGAGCCTGTACATGTATGCGCCTACTGGCATTAAAACATTTGCTATGATTACGCCATTAGGCGGCGTTTCATTTTTAGTAGGTTGGATTCTCCTTGGGTATGCATTGATCAAACATTTATAAGAAAAAAAGCGTAGTGGAAAAGATAATAACAATGATAGCTCGCAGCAACTGGCCGAAAAATTCGACGGGTTGCTGTTTTTTTTGAGCCATTAATGCGTCAAACATGAGGCTGACGGCTATGCTGTAAAAGAGAAGTAAGATGAGCCAGGCATGATCAAGTTGGAATAAGGCAACGATTGAAAAGAGAATGACGACTGCCAATGATAATACCTGCAGCTGCTGCCATTTTTGGTGGGGGGCTTTCACGTGATCACCAGCCTTTTACATTCTTGGTAGAGTCGCGCCTCTCATAGACGCGACTCGCAGATTATCTTGGTGTCTATCGGGAAGAACCGCCGTTTCCATAGGGGTAGGAATAGTTCAATTCTTCATTGAACGTAATATAGTCGAGATAAATCATCAGCAGCAAATAACGCAATCCGGTTTCCGGGTCGCTGAGAATAATGTGATCTCGACCCGCAGCTTCGATAATCCCTTTGAAAACTTTTGCATTCCATTGGTCATTATTTTCAAATGTCATATAGACGGTTGCATTTTTTCCCTGATTCATTCGCAAAATATTTTCAATGTAAGACTCTTCACTTGGTAGCATTCCAGCTCCTCCACCGCCGCCCATGGACACCCCTTGAACGCCACTTTGGCCTGGCATGCCACTCTGTTGTCCGGGCATGCCGCTCTGTCCAGGCATACCTCCTTGACCAGGCATGCCACCCTGGGCGGGCATCTGCCCTGGCATCCCGCCTTGAAAACCCTGGATACTGCCGCCTTGTTGATTAGGGAAAAAATAGGGCTGACCAGGATAGTAAGGGGACTGCGGTTGCATGCCCTGCGGGTAGTAAGGCGTTTTAGGCTGTTTATGATTAGCCATTTACATTCACTCCTTTATTTCTCGTATTAATAGACCTGACCACATTCCGAGCGCGTAGGGGCATAAAAACAGTGAGACTTATAACGCCCTACATTCCATTGCCCATACCATTGTTCCGGGCAGGCGCCGTCTGGTCTGAAAAACCACAGTGAGTTTGTTGCTGGGTGATAACGTTTGCCCATGACGACTTTTTTGGCTAAACGTTTATCCTTTTCTCTGGCTCTCTGATAGAAGTAACCTTTTTGTGTTGCCTCGAAGCCTCCGGGACTCTGAAAGACCATCTGACGAACAGAGGTAATGTTGCTGAAGTCAAGACAATCAACACGCACGCGGTTTACGCCCGTGTTTCCCACCATAAGCATGCCAAGTCTTCCATCTCCTTCAGCCTCTGCACGCATCAGCCTTGCTAAAAGCTTCAAGTCTGCTTGGTTATAAGCAATGACAGCCACTGAGTCACCCCACTTCGTACGTTCAATACGCAGCTTCTCTAACACTATATGTGACGCTTATCCTCCTTATGAAAAAATTTAGCCAGGGGGAGTCTTATTAGGAGCGTTTACTGGTTTTAAGCCATAAAAAAGTCCGGTCAGATTGAGCATCTGACCGGACGGGTATCGTCCATTATACATGTAAGAATTGTGGTACAGCTTCCGGTTGTAGTAAATTTCCAATATAAAACGAACCGAAATCTCCGTAACGTGCGGTGACTTCATCAAAACGCATTTCGTAAACGAGCTTTTTGAACTGTAGAACATCGTGAGCGAAGAGCGTCACGCCCCATTCCCAGTCATCAAACCCGATTGAGCCCGTAATAATCTGACGCACTTTCCCGGCATATTGACGCCCGGTCATCCCGTGGGCGTACATGAGCTTGCCGCGTTCGTCCTTCTCTAGCATGTACCAATTATCATTTCCCTGTCTGCGCTTGTCCATAGGATAAAAGCAGATATGATTCCATTTGGGAAGGATCGGTTTCAAGCGGGCCTGCATCTCCGGATCAGTGTCCGGGTCTTTATCACTGCCCATATAATTTGAGAGCTCAACGACGGAGACGTATGAATAGCGTGGCGCTGTAAATTCGGCCAGCTTTGATTTATTAAACGCGGTCTCGATTTCATTCAGTTCTTCCATCGTAGGGCGAAGAATCATCATCATGAAATCAGCTTTCTGGCCCACGATCGAGTATAAAGCGTGGCTGCCCTGTTTATTCTTTTCAGTCTGCTCCCATTTTCCGATCAGTTGCTGGAACTCATAAATGGCTTGCTCGCGTTCTTCGCTTGATGCGTGTTTCCATGCAGTCCAATCCATTGAACGAAAATCGTGTAAGCAATACCATCCATCAAATGTTACAACGGCTTCAGGCATAAGTGCATTCGCTCCTTTATAGCATTCATTACTTAATTGATTCTCATGTTAATATAACACAAACAGGATTGCTGTATCAGTCCGGACCGCTTCAATACGCATGACAACTTCTTGAACAATGATCAAGCAGGTAAGAAAAGGGCAAGCTAATAGGGAGGCGTCCAAGAATATTACACCTGTTGTGTTCTTATGTTTTAACTAGGGCGTGAATGAGGGGCCGTTATCCTAAAGAAGAGAGGGGGTGGATTTGAAACAATTATCTTTTCGCGGGGAAACGGGCAAGTAAAGGCTTTAGATACTGTTAAAATCCTCCCTCGTTTCTGTATGAGGAGTCGAGTCACGTCATTCTCAGGTATCCTTTATATCCTCCAGCTCAGTTTTACTCCGTATGCCGCTGAAAAAAAGCATCTTCTATGTGGGAGCGTATCATGTCGATGGGGGTGGATTTGAAACTGCGAGACTCCCGCGGGAAAAGGAGCTCGGCGAGACCCCACAGGGAGCGTAGCGAGCGAGGAGGCTTGCCGGTTCCCCGCAGGAAAGCGAGTAGTTTCAAATCCACCCCCTATCTCTTTATAGAGTAACAGTACTCGGGAACATTTATAACTTTTCATAATACACAAAAGGTATTATCATATATAACAGAAATCATATGGGAGGTAAAAGTATGAGCGATCTTTTCGATATATTGAAAGAAAAAATACAACCAGAGAACAAGAAAGTTGTGTTTCCAGAGGGGTTGGATGAGCGTATCTTAAGAGCTTCCGGGAAATTAGGAGCAGAAGGAACGCTGAAACCTGTACTAATTGGAAATAAGAAAGAAGTGCAACAGAAAGCTAATGAATTGGAAATTGACATCGCCACATCCGATATATTAGATCCGAAACGTTACAGTCAGATAGACGAGATGGTGGCAAGCTTTGTAGACAGAAGAAAAGGCAAAGTCACCGAAACAGAAGCCAGAGATTTGCTTCAGGATGAGAACTATTTCGGCACTATGCTTGTTTATATGGGGGAAGCTGATGGTCTTGTCAGCGGTGCGGCTCATTCCACGGCGGATACCGTAAGGCCGGCGCTGCAGATCATTAAGACAAAGCCTGGTATAAAGAAAACCTCTGGCGTGTTCATCATGGTGCGGGATGAAGAAAAGTATGTGTTTGCTGATTGCGCCATTAATATGAACCCGGACGCCCAAGACCTTGCTGAAATCGCATTAGCTAGTGCTGAAACCGCTGAACTATTTGATGTAGATCCGCGAATCGCGATGCTAAGCTTTTCCACAAAAGGGTCGGCGCAATCACCGGAAACCGAAAAAGTGACTGATGCGGTCAAATTGGCCCAAGAACAAAACCGCGATCTCGTGATTGACGGCGAGTTTCAATTCGATGCTGCGTTCGTGCCTTCTGTGGCAGAAAAGAAAGCTCCAGATTCTCCATTGAAAGGCGCAGCCAACACGTTTATTTTTCCGAGCTTGGAAGCTGGGAATATTGGTTATAAAATTGCCCAGAGATTAGGCAACTTTGATGCCGTTGGTCCAGTTTTGCAAGGGTTGAATCAGCCGGTTAACGATCTTTCTCGCGGGTGCCATTCCGATGATGTGTATAAGTTAGCGATTATTACAGCTGCTCAATCTCTTGATTAACTCATACGAATTAGAGACTGGGACAAAACTGAATAAAACACAAAAGTTCCGAACAATCCCAACGAAATTGTTCGGAATTTTTGTGTTTCAAGGAAGACGTTCCATAACCGCTCCGCCAAAACACTCCGCTTTCCACGGGCACGGCCTCAGCTTCCTCAGAAAGCAAAAAACGCTTTCCTGCGGGATCTTCGGCTCGCGCTGTTCCAGTAGGAGTCTTCGTGTTTTGACTACGCTCATGAGCAGAGTTGATTTAATATACGTTCCAATGTTCGTGGCTCAGATAAATCTCAGCGTTCATTTTTTATAAATTTTGCTTTTTTGCCATTATGAAAGAATGTTTTTATGAACAATCAACAACAAACATAGTACGGTTAAAAAAATTGGGTGAAACGAGGCGCTTATGCTCGTAATGCTTTATGATTGCGGTCGATCATGTGTGCCAATCGTTTTTCAAAGTCTTTGTGTTCGTCTTCGTTAAGCGAATAGGAAGTGAGTTCCCCTGACAGCTCTTGCAGTGCAGATAAAATTCTGTTTCTTACGTCGCGAACGGTCCAATTTTTTCCGAGCAATTCGTTCATCGAGGCCATGACCTCGGGATTGATTTCAGGGTACTCAAAGCGGGTCGCGGCTTCTTTCTTTCCGATTTCGTAAAATCGTTTCAGTATCCGTGCGCGTTCCTTTCCGCTTCCGGTGACATCAAGGTAAATTTGTACAGCTGACCCCTGTTTGACCCGGCGTTGTGAAATACCGGCGAATTTTTTCCCGTTAATGCTGAGGTCATAGGTGCCGGGACAATAGGAGTCGGGGATTTCATAGGCTTCGATGTCATTTGTCACATCTCTGAACACATAACGCGTAAAGTCCACCATGGCGTTATAGCCTTCGTGAATATTGACCTCTTTGGAGTCAGGGAAGATGAGGGAGAGGTTTAGTACACCTTCATCCAATAGGACGGCAAGTCCCCCTGAATTACGGACAATGACACGATAGTTTTCTGACTCCAAGTAATCAACAGCTTCAGAGATGTAAGGAAGCCGTGCATCCGGGATGCCGAGCACGACCGTTTTATCATGAACCCATATCCGGGCAGTGGTGGGGGAGGTGTGATTTCCTACCGAAATGGATAACGCGTCATCTGCTGCAAATGAGTGTAAAGGTGAAAAGTCAGGACCAAGCTCACTTTGATCTATGAATCGATAGTGTGATGGTGTTAATAATGGGTGGATCGTTGTCATGTCTTCTGCTCCTTTAACGTTCAATAACCGAGCTGATGTATGGGCAGGAATACTTTCCTGCGTTTGGGGCCAAGGCTGACTCAGATGTATTTGTAAACCTTTACCTTAAATCGAGTTGAAACTACGATATAACCTGCTATATTGGTGAATAGAATAGCAACCATGCTCGCAAATGCTGCTCCGTTAATGCCATATTCAGGTATTAATACAAAATTCAAAGCAATATTCATAATGACAGCGCAAAAATTAGCATACATTTGAAATTTGGGCTTCCCTGTCATTGATAACATCAGCCATACACTGCCAACAGCAACGTTTATGAGTTGCGCCACATTCCTCATAAGCAAAGCTGTTTTTCCTGCCACTACTTCTTCGCCAAAGACCCATAGGATAAAATCATCAAAGATGACGATGGTAGCAAAATATAGGGCAGCCAGGGCGGCTAAAGCCCGTGTCGAGTTGACATAAATTCGTCTTAACTCTTCAAGTTTATTGTTATGATATAAGTCTGCTATTTTAGGAGCAAACACGGTATTGAATACAAACAAGAATATGGAGATCGTACTAGAGATTTGAAACGTAATCTGATATACGCCAACATCTTGCTTGGTGGCCATGCTTCCGAGCATTAAAATATCGACTTTATTGATGATGGTTGCCATCAATGTTGCAAAAAGTAAAGGAAATGAATATTTTAAGTGCCCCATATCAAAATGAATTTTTTGAAACTTGCCCTTTTGATGAAGGATATAAATGAGATTTGAGAATAAGAACGATAGATAAACAGCGATTGCAATACTGTATTCGTTTTGCCCAATCAGGAAATAGCATAGGATGACAAAGACTACCCTCAGCAAAATGGCCATAAACCCATTGATAAAATAGAATTCTTTGATTTTTCCCTCAGTGCGGTATAAAGCAAAGAACAGTTGCTCTGAAGAAACCAGCCAAATTAAAGGCAGTACAAACCAAATATACGGATCGTTGTATATAAACCCGCCAATAATCGTTAAGCCAACCGCAAGAATAAAATTGACCACAAAGCTGAATGAGACATGCAAATACTTATTTCTTGGAATGGAATACATCATCCCATTATCAAGGCCTGCTCTGGCAACGATCATAAGGATCGTGACTATTGTAAAAGCATGCGTGTATACTCCAAATAGTTCGACCCCGTAAATCCTTGTACATATTAAGGAAAATAATAAAGAAAAAATCATGTAGGAAATTCTACCGAAGAATGATTCAACTAACTTTTGTAAAAAATTGCTTTGTTTGAAATACGTGATGATATCTTTAAACGACATGGGTACGCCTCCATTGTACTTACCGTACATAGTGCCAGTATGGTTTACGAGTATGAACTATTTGGGATAGTTAAATTTAGACAGGTCGTCTCCTACGATTGCTTCAAGGTTTCGGTTGCTTTCCTTATAATACTCTTTAATATATTGCTCAGTGGATTTATCTAAACTGCTTTTTTTCGAGTTGATGATGTTAGAGAGCTCAAATTTATACAGGATTTTTTTCATGCCTTTATATAATAAAGGTAGATTCATGATCCCTTTTTTATTGATTGGATCTTTACCGTAAAAATGGTTGAAAATTCGAGCGATCCGTAAAGAAATGGTGGAGTAACTCGGGTTCTCTTGCTTGTCCACAAGTTTATTTAAATCCTCTAACCTGGATAAGCCCAGTTCTTCCAACATATTGTTATAATATTCTCGGTCTTTTCTAGCTTTCTCATAAATAAACACGTGTACGTTGTCAGGACCAAACAGTTTGATGTAGTAGTTTATCAATTGATCATATTCAAAGTGCGTGAATGAAAATTGAGGGAAGCGATGGTTCGCACCGCCATTGTCATAGAGGTATTTTTTTAAGCCGAACGTGCCCCCCTTTTTGACGTATTGTTTGTAAACAGAATCGATCATACTGACCTGGTTTCTAACAGTGATGACAATATGGGCATCCGGCATGGTTTTATAAATACGGTCGGCTACTTCTTTTGACAAATAGCCGCCATTCCCGCCTGTATGGATGTTACCGGAAAGTTCTTCATCAGAGAAAACAAGCGCTTTTTGGTTTGGATCAAGCTGTTCTAATAAGCGGTTGATTTCCTTTTTTGTTTTCTCTACATCAAAAAACAACGAGCCGATTCTTAAAAAAAGCCGTTGCGTGATCGGTCTGTTTACATAGAAAATTTCCGGGTGTTCTGGGAATAAGACATTCTGCAAGAAAGTAGTGCCTGTTTTATGGTAACCAATATGCACAATCTTTTGTTTACTCTCCATGGTGATTTACCTCCCGTAAATAGGTTCGTCAGAGTGCAACGTTTTTATGGGCGAATTCAATTATCGGTAAGATGGCCGTTACAAGTGTGGATTAATAGCGTCGAGAGAAACGTTCAATTCGATTCATTGATTGATTATATCATAGACTAACTTTCATTAGAATCATGCTCTAAAATAGCTTTGCGGGAGTTATGTGCATTTTAAATGCTAAGTTACACCGTTATTGTGACTGATGCTATAGAATTGATCTCGAGGGAAAGAAGGGTACCCTAACTGTTCAGGGAAAACAAACTTAATTGTCAAGCCGTTTTTTAAAAGTGGGAAAAGGTATATAATAGAAGAAAATGTCGTCAGAAAGGATTAACGCCATGGCGTACCGCGATGAAAAATTAAGTGAAGAAAAGGTATTTAAAGATCCTGTCCATCGCTACATCCACGTTCGGGATCAAGTCATTTGGGATTTGATCGGGGCTCCTGAATTTCAGCGGCTTCGGCGTATCAAGCAGCTCGGGACTTCTTATTTGACCTTTCATGGCGCAGAGCATAGTCGGTTTAACCACTCGCTCGGTGTCTATGAAATTGTCCGTCGTATTTTAGATAATTTTCACGATCGTCCGAATTGGAATCCTGATGAACGGTTACTATGTCTTTGTGCAGCGCTCCTGCACGATTTAGGACATGGTCCATTTTCACATTCATTTGAAAAAGTCTTCAAACTTGATCATGAGGATTTCACGCAGGCTGTTATATTAGGGGATACCAAAATTAATAAAATTCTATCTCAAGTCGATGAAGGCTTCCCGCAAAACGTTGCTGATATCATCAATAAAACGTACCATAATAAATTGGTCGTCAGTTTGATTTCCAGTCAGATCGATGCGGACCGTATGGATTATCTCCAGCGTGATGCTTACTTCACGGGAGTGAGCTACGGTCATTTTGATATGGAAAGGATTCTGCGTGTCATGCGACCGATGGAGGACCAGGTGGTTGTGAAGCAGAGCGGGATGCATGCGGTAGAAGACTATATTATGAGCCGTTATCAAATGTACTGGCAAGTTTACTTTCACCCCGTTACCCGTAGTGCCGAAGTGATTCTATCCAAAATCCTTCATCGAGCCAAGGAGCTTTACGAGGAAGGTTACACGTTCAAACTGAAGCCGACTCATTTTGTCTCGTTTTTCTCAGAGTCACCCAGTCTACAAGAGTATTTGGAACTCGATGAATCGATTGCGATGTACTACTTTCAAATATGGGTGAATGAAGATGACGCGATTTTAAGCGACTTATGTGAACGCTTCGTGAACCGCCGCTTGTTCAAATACATTGAATTTAATCCTAACCTGCAAATGAATGCATGGATGGAATTATACCGCCTGTTTACAAAAGCAGGTCTGAATCCCGATTACTATTTAGTTGTTGATTCAAGTTCTGACCTTCCATATGACTTTTACCGTCCGGGTGAAGAAGGCGAACGTCTGCCGATTCATTTGTTGATGCCGAATCAGGAATTGAAAGAACTCTCACGGGAATCAGAGATTGTTGAATCGATTTCCGGAAAAAAACGGACCGACCATAAACTCTACTTCCCCCTTGACCGCCTGGAAGAGATGTCGGATCGAAGTAAAACGAAAAAACGGATCATGGAAATATTGTTCGAATAGGAGCTGAGCACGAATGCTTGAAAAGCATGCCAAGCTAATGCAGTTTTTTTCAAATAGTGATGAGATAATCGGTCGGAAACGACTACAAAAAATGATCTACATACTGAAAAAGTGTGATATCCCTTTCGAGGAACGCTATCAATTTCATTTTTACGGCCCGTACTCAGAAGAATTGACATTAAGAATCGAAGAGATGGGGAACCTCGGTTTCCTCAACGAAATAAAGGAAGACAAAAAGAACTATTCTCAATATCGCTATCAACTGACGGACGCTGGATGTGAGTTTCTTGACCATTACCATATGGACCTCCCGCCGATGAACCGTCATATCCAGTTGATGAAAGAGAAAAGTTCCCGCTTTCTTGAGTTGGTGTCAACGCTGTTGTTCTTTGAGCAGCTGCCTAAAGCGGAAATTACTGAAAAAGTCTTCACTGTTAAAGGGAAGCAGAATTACAATGAAGAGGATATAGCTGAGGCATGGGCGTTTATCGCTCAATTACGCCAAATCGGAGCGTAACATGTACGGCACGGATTACAAATAAAGAGTAAATGAGAACGCTTGGATTTAATGTCCAAGCGTTTTTTTGTTATGTGCCCAATGAGTTTGGGGAAAGAAGCGACCGAGGATACGGCTAGGATCTCTTGCAGAAATGATGGGAAAATTAATAGAAGTATTGGGACTTTGCATAGATGAATATCGTCTATAGTATGATTCATAACCCGTTTTTGTAGGGGGATAAAGGAAAAAAGTCGCCATGATTCACCAATTTTTATCAGATAATTGTAAATTTTGCAATACTCATTTAAAATAAAGCAATATAAATAGATACGTTTCTTGGGGGGTCATTATGAGGTTGTTAAAGTTTCTAGGGTACTATGTGCTGGGGATGGTTGGCATTCTATTAATCAGTCCTTCTCCTGCCTTGTTTCAGAACGACAGTTTTTTTAATATAGTCGGCTATACGCAGGCGCTCGGGGAATTAATTAGTAAACTGTTCGCTCCTGGAGAGTGGGTCTATTATTTTAAAGGCCAGCCTGAGCCGTTACTGACGTTTTTGTGGGAGCCTTATTCCTATTCAATGACGATATTTTTAGGGGCCATCCTGCTCGGTTTTTTCATCGCCTTTATCTTAGCGCTTTCTACAACTTTTCTCCCATCATGGGCCCGAAAGCCGTTGGCGAAAGTGCTGGATATATTCGAAGCCATCCCTGATTTACTGCTCGCCTTCAGCATTCAATTGTTCATCGTTTTTATTTATAAGCAGACGAACGTGCTTGTCGCCCAATTTACAACCCTTGGGCAGGAAAAAATCTATTGGCTGCCGATTATAGCGCTTGCTGTTTTGCCGATGATTTCACTGTATAAAGTGATTTTGATGCAAATAGATGAAGAAATGACCAAATCTTATGTCAGCATGGCTAAAAGTAAAGGGCTTGAGCATTACGTCATTTTAAATGTGCATGTGCTGCGGAATATAACTAAGAGTGTATTCTATCATTCTAAGATCATTATGTGGGCGGCCCTATCAAGCTTGTTGATCATCGAATACATATTTAATATCAATGGGATCACCTCAGCGTTTCAGGCAGATTTTCGTCCGATTGTAACGTTGGTCATTCTGTTTATGCTATTCACGCCGTTTTTCCTTTTCTATCAAGGCGTGGAAACGTTTGTGTTCAAGGAGAGGGACGTAGCTGAAGAGGCGAATTTAAGAATGAACCGCTTCATGGGCAGGCCGAGCTTTAAACCGGGCGGCAAGTGGTTCAAACGGACGCTGAAAGAGGTGTTTGCGCATTTTAAAAATGTGAAGTTCCTCTTTGGTTTTGTCATTATAGGGGGGATGCTGCTGACCAGTATCATCTATACATGGACAGCGGAACCGCTGGTTGAGCAAACCTTTCATGTGTATGATGATCACGATAGGTTAGTAGGTGCAGCCCCTATTTCACATGAGCACCTCTTTCTTGGCACAAATCCACTTGGATACCACGTGTTTGATCAACTCTTAGTAGGAGCAAAATATACGATATTTTTTGCGTTGATCATTGCGCTGCTTCGGATCGTGCTCGGATTTATCCTGGCGGTTCCGTTTGCCTTTTTCCTGCCGAGTAACATACAGCGGGTTGTTGAAAAACTTGTTGATAGCATGCATTTTCTACCGCTTACGGTTATCGCCTTAATTCTGCTTCGTCCGGTGCTATGGATGCCGCAGGGCGGGTTTGAAACGACGGAGACTGAAAGGATCATATACCAATTGGTCGTTCTGACAATTCTCGTTGTACCCCTTGTGATGACCCTCTTAGGTAATGAAATGAAACTCATCATGAAAGAAGAGTTTGTGATGAGTACGAAAATTTTGGGAGGTAGTTCGGTTCATTTGTTATGGCGTCATTTACTCCCGCATTTAAGTGCGCGCTTAGGCGTACTTTTCGGTCAGCAATTCATTCAAACGTTACTCGTCTTTATCCACCTCGGTGTTTTCTCGCTCTATTTCGGAGGAACGGATGTGGATTACAGCCCCATGCAATCGGATCCACCGCAATCGACGACATACGAATGGTCCGGTTTGATTGGTGCTGCAAAAAACTCATTGATGACAGGGCAGTGGTGGCTTGTCGTCCCCGCCTTGATTTGTTTTATGATTCTAATCGTGGCGATGCAGTTTATCATCCAAGGAATTAAAGAGGTGCAACAGCAACGTGTAGGCGTTCCGATTGAGCAAAATGGCTGGCTGAAACGTCTTTTCAATCGCAAGAAAACCTCTGAAAAAGCACCTGAGAAGCAGCCAGCTGAGTCCGATCTAGTGTTTATGAATTCAGAACACTCCAGGCATGGTTAAAGGTTTCAATGGTGATTGAAAGGGGGGGGAGATGTGAGACTACTGACATTTATCGGGAATTTTATACTGGGTGTTGCAGGCATCATGTTAATCAGTGCAGCGCCTGCCTTATTCAAGAATGGTCAGTTTTTTAACATCTCGGCTTACACAGAAGGACTGGCCAAATTAGTGGGAACAGCCTTCCATCCTGAAGATTGGCTGTATGTCTATAAAGGTAGCCATGAGCCTTTATTTCAATTTCTGTGGGATCCTTACTCGTATTCAATGACGCTCTTTTTAGGCGGCGTCGTGCTTGCCCTCGTTATGGCATTTTTACTTGCCCTCGGGACCTTGTTCCTCCCGAAGTGGGCGAAAAGTGTGGTAACGAAGCTATTGAATATTTTGGAGGCGCTGCCCGATTTGCTGCTTGCCGTCATGATCCAAATGCTTATCGTGTATATGTATAAACAAACGGATATCCTGGTCATGCAAGTGGCTACAGTGGGGCAGGAAAAGATTTATTGGCTCCCCATCGTGACGTTAGCCATTGTGCCGATGGTGTCATTCTATAAGTTAATCCTTCTACTATTGGAAGAAGAAATGACGAAGCCTTATGTCAGTTTAGCGAGGAGTAAGGGTCTTGAGGCGTTAACAATTATCAATGTCCACATGTTGCGGAACATCATGAAAAACATTTTCTATCATTCAAAGGTCATTGTATGGGCAGCGCTTTCGAGCTTGCTTGTCATCGAATACATATTCAATATCAACGGCATCACCACGTATTTTATTGATGGCTTCACACCTATTGCGACAGCAGGAATATTGTTAATGATCTTCACTCCTTTTTTTGTTATCTACCAGGGGATTGAATTGTTCCTCTTTAAAGAAGGCAAAATGCCACAAGCCCAGCCTGTTAAAATGAATCGGTTTGCTGAGGGAACCTTTTGGCGGGTTAGAAAACCTGGCTTGCGAACTGCTTTCAAGGACAGTTTCGCTTACTTTAAGAATGTACCATTTTTATGTGGTTTTTTCCTGATAGGTGGCCTGTTAGTTTGGAGTATCGTTTACACGTTTACCGCTGAACCGCTTATCGATCAATATTTTCAGATATACAATGATGAGGGTGAACTGGTGAGTTCTGCACCACATAGTCCGGCGTATTTATTTTTAGGGACGAGTGAGCTGGGATTCAGTATTTTTGATCAATTGGTCGTGGGGGCTAAGTATACGATCATCTTTGCGCTGTTAATCGCCTTATTAAGAGTCTTTTTCGGTTTTTTGCTGGCGATTCCCTATGCTTTTTTCCTGCCTGAAAAAGTCAGAGGCCCTATTGATAAAATTGTAGACAGTATGCACTTTCTCCCGCTTACCATCATCGCATTCCTCTTGTTGTATCCTGTGTTATGGATGCCGCAAGGAGGGTTTACCACATCTCAGTCAGAAAGGATTGTATACCAGATCCTTGTGCTGGCCATTCTCGTTCTCCCTTTGATGATGACTTTATTCGGAAATGAAATGAGGCTTCTCATGAGACAGGAATTCGTTGCTAGTACAAAGGTGCTTGGAGGCAGCTCCCTCCATTTATTAAGGCGTCACCTATTGCCTCACCTTCGTGCTCGTATAGGGATCGTGTTCGGTCAGCAATTCATCCAAACCTTGCTTATTTTTATTCATCTCGGTTTGTTCAACCTTTATTTCGGCGGGACTAAAGTCAGTTATGATCCAGATTTTCCAGATCCACCTCAATCGACGACTTATGAATGGTCAGGTTTAATCGGAGCCTCCAAAAATTCCTTGATGACCGGGAGGTGGTGGTACATCATTCCGGCACTGGTGGGGTTTATGCTGTTGATCCTGGCGATGCAAATGATCATTAAAGGAATAAAAGATGTTCAGCAAGTGCGCGTGGGCGTTTCCACCGAACGTTCACATTGGTGGTCACGGCTTAAAGCATGGCGGTCAAAGCAGGAGAAACAAAAGGAAGCTGTCACGGAAAGTCCAGGGGTACATGATTTTGAACGACTGGACCGGCGTCGAACGCATAATTCGTATTTATAGCCACAATTGGACACAGCCAAAACCCCCGGGTTCACGTTACGAACCGCGGGGGTTTTGGCTGCCTGCCAGCATATAATTTTTAGTCGACGGGACGTTTGCCGCCTGCCGCGTAGTTGGATGGTGCCATTTCATCAATAACAACGTTGACAGCTTCTTTTCTCGCTCCGGTCGTTTCAGTGACGGCGTTCGTTACTTCACGGACAAGCGCTTGCTTTTGATCATCTGTACGTCCTTCTAACAATTGCACAGTAACAATAGGCATCACACGAACTCCCCTTTTTATCGGCTCTGTTAAATGGTGCCGTTGACTGATCTTCTTGTAAGACTCGGTCACGAGGTAGAGGTAGTTCGTTTACATATAAATGTTAAGGATGGCTTTGAAACAACTCGCTTTCCTGCGGAGGATGAATTACCTCAAGCGTAATACTATAGTTGTTTCGGAAGCGCATTTGACCAGGTGTGAACCTTTTCCCCTTATAAGAAGGTCCGTTCACTAATATAAAGATAGGTTGGCTGGGTAATGACGAGACTCCCGCGGGAAAAGGAGCTCGGCGAGACCCCACAGGGAGCGTAGCGAACAAGGAGGCTCGGCGGTTCCCCGCAGGAAAGCGAGTTATTACCCAGCCAACCTAAGCCTTTCTGCCGTAACGGACTAAACATTCTGAGTGGCAGTTAGAAACCAGTCAACACTGAGATTCAACAGAGCCTTTCTTATAGATAGATCACCCCATATTTCGCCGTCTCTCTCAGTGATTCCTTCCCATTAAAGAAAGAAATGTTCTCAGGATAAGATGCGCTTCATGAAAAGACCATTTTTCCTATGTTAAAATGAGACATACCAGCGCTAGATAAAAGGAGGAAACGTAAACCATGAAAGAATTTGATCAATTTAAAAATGATAAGAACAATACAGAAGAAGAAGGTCAAAAAAAGAAAAACCAGTTTACTATTCTGAAGGATGATTCCACCGACGGACATGGTGGATATGGCGTCGGGTCGGTCAGCCTGGAAAATGTGTCACCCGTCATCGTGGATCCCAACGAGGAAAAGGCCTATATCGATATGGGGGCTTTACACGCGCGCAGTGCACCTGAAAAACGTATCAAGTTTATAAAAGATCGCAGCGAAGTACCGAACGGGAAGATTTACTGGATCGTGTGGGTCACGGTCGATAAAAATGAGAAAGGTGGCTTTTATGCCGGAGTCGGCAGTTGTCAACTTGTCGTAGACCGTGAAATACGCCGCGGTTTCAAATCAATGCCTGAACATGTAAACAACATGGATAGATCACTCAAAGGCCAGTTTGTAGTGGATCATATGGATGATGCTTCCAAACAAATATTAGGAGATTTCCTACGGGATTTTGACCCTGAACTATGGGAGAACTCCGCAGAAGAATTAAAACAAGCGTTTGATTAATAATAGTCTTGTGACAAAAAGTTCACAAAATGTTCACTGGCACAAGGCCGGTTCCTTTATTGACAAAATGAGTATAACAAGCAAAAATATAAGGTATGGTAATACGTGGTGTTGCACGTAGTTTACTAGGACACAGAAAAGAGACCGAGCCACACACTCGGTCTCTTTCTTTTTGTTAAAAGAACCAATCGACAACTTCCTTGAACCATGGATCTTTCTTCAAATTATCCTCGATTTCCTGATCATCAGACCCTTCATGGTCGTCACACGTTTTCTTAGGTACATCTTCTTCCCTCATGTAAATCAGCCGTTGTTTAGGGCACTGAGGCGAAGCGAGTAATCCGCTCTCTGGATCGATATATACCCCCTCCACACCGTCCGAGGGAGAAAAGGTGGTTAAGGCCTGATCTTCATGTATGTCTTCCATAAGGTTCGCCCAAACGTTTTTAGCGAAGACTTCATCCACAGGCGTCTTGAGTTCACGGTTTTTATCATACCCTGTCCATATCCCGGCTGTATAATCTGGACTGAATCCGATCATCCAGCTATCCGTTTCTGTTGTGCCTGATTTCCCCCCGTAAAGATGGGTCAGCTGATTAGCAATACTTGAGCCGGTCACATTCATATAACCATTCAAGTTGGTATCAAACATTCCCGTCATCATGTGGGTGACCATAAACGCACGATCTGGATCGATTTCATTTTTCTCTTCTATATCAGGGGAATACTCATAGAGTACGTGCCCCAGCCGGTCCGTTATTTTCGTGATCGTGTGTCCCGTCACATCTCCAGAGCCGTTTAATAAACGTGTATACCCTGTCATCATGTCATAGAGCGAGATTCCAGCAGTCCCGAGTGCCAGGGAAGGCACAGCAGGCAGATCGCCTTCGACTCCGAATGTATGCAAGGTATCAACAAGCTCGTCCGGGCCGATGTCCATATTCGTTTTGACCGCGTAAATGTTATCAGATAACGCTAACGCTTGTGCCATCGTGATCGGTTTTTTAGCATAATACCCATTGTAGTTGCTAGGATGGTACGCCTCTCCGTCCTTCTGCTCAAACGTTGTCGGCTCGCTGACAAGCTCGGTGACTGGGGAATAGCCGTGTTGCAGGGCGGCGTAGTATAAAAATGGTTTGATCGTCGAACCGACTGAGCGATTGTTTTGGAGTGCCCGATTGTACTGACTCTTCTCGTAGTCACGCCCGCCGATGAGTGCGGTGACAGCTCCTGATTTATCCATCACCATACCGCCCGCTTCGATTTCTGAGTCATCTGCGATATGCTCGGCTACGTTCTCTTCTAATCGCTGCTGATGTTCTTCATCTAACGTCGTGTAAATGTGGTAGCCGCCCGCTTCGATTTCCTCGCGGTTAAGCTTCAGTATGCCTTGTGCCTCTTGAATGACGGTATCCTGGAAATAGGGTGCAACGTCTGCTTTCACTTCTTCTTTCGTTTCGTTGAAGTTCAACGTTTTCTGTGCTGCAGCTACCTCGGCGTCCTCATCGATGTACCCGTGCGTGTTCATTTGTGCGAGCACTTGAGCCTGCCTGTCATGTGCTTTGTCTAAATCAACTAGAGGCGAATAATAGGTTGGCCCTTTCGGAATACCCGCAAGCATGGCTGCTTCCTCCAAGGTGATATCCTCGACACTTTTATCAAAATAATGACGACTGGCAGCTTCGATTCCATAAGCGCCGTGCCCATAATAAATCGTGTTCAAATACCCCTGTAAAATTTCTTCCTTTGTATAAAACACTTCTAGCCGTACGGCGTACAACGCTTCATGAAATTTTCGCTTCCACGATTTTTCATGAGAAAGGTATAAATTCCTGGCATATTGCTGTGTGATCGTGCTGGCGCCTTCAACTTTTTTCATCGCTTTTAAATCAGTGATAATGGCAGATGCGATCCGTTTCACGTCAAACCCAAAGTGATCGTAAAAACGATGGTCTTCAATTGCAATGGTGGCTTCGGTCATAACCTCAGGGATCTCATCAATCCCCACCCAATACCGATCCGTCTCGCCCTGGTCTTCACCGATAATATTACCGTCTCTGCCGTAGTAAATTGTATTTTGATCCGTTACGAGAGAAGGAGGGCCGAGCCAAATGACATAACTCAACAAACCTGTCATCACAATGATGGCAAGTATCGTCATAACAAGCATCGTCTTAAAGCCACGGCGAATCCATTTTCCCCACGTTTGAAAAAGATTCTTCATTCCTTTTCCCGCCTATCATGTAAAATGAAAGATTGCTATTATTATGTGATAATAATGAAAAGAATAAACATATTCAGGGAAATGCTTGCTTTTTCGATAGGATTCTTTATAATTTGATTGTTTCCCCCGATAAGTATTCAAAAGGAGTATGATCATATGGCCACTTGGTTTACAGAGAAGCAGACGGAGGACTTCGGTATTACCGCGAAAGTCAATAAAACCCTTCATAAGGAAAAGACCGACTATCAGGAGCTTGAAATGCTTGAAACAAAAGAATGGGGGAGAATGCTCGTATTAGACGATATGGTAATGACGACTGAACGTGACGAATTTGTCTATCACGAAATGCTGGCGCACGTCCCTTTATTCACGCATCCGAGCCCAAAGACCGTACTGGTAGTTGGCGGGGGAGACGGGGGCGTCATCCGCGAGGTGTTAAAGCACCCTTCCGTTGAACAAGCTGTCTTAGTTGAAATTGATGGAAAAGTCGTCGAATACTCCAAATATTATCTGCCAACCATAGCCGGTGCTTTAGATGATGAACGGGTACGCGTTGAAGTGACTGATGGCTTTATGCACATCGCTGAGAGCGAACGTCTCTATGATGTGATATTAGTGGATTCTACAGAGCCTGTCGGACCGGCAGTCAACTTGTTTTCAAAAGGATTCTATGAAGGAATAGCCAAGGCGTTGAAAGAAGATGGAATCTTCGTAGCCCAGACCGACAATCCCTGGTTCAAGACCGACTTGATCCGCCGAGTATTTGGAGATGTTAAAGAAACGTTCCCGATCACGAAATTATATACCGCTAACATCCCCACCTATCCAAGTGGATTATGGACATTTACCATGGGGAGCAAATTGTATGACCCGCTGCAGATCGATGCGGCGCGCCACCATGAAATCGACACGCAATACTACACAAAAGAACTGCATAACGCTTCTTTCGTTTTGCCAAAGTTTGTAAAAGACTTGACGGAATAGGAGGATACCGATGCGATTTGATGAAGCGTACTCTGGCAAAGTGTTTATCATGAGTCAGCCTGAGCACGAAACAGCCGATACGATTTTATTTGGTATGCCAATGGACTGGACAGTCAGCTTCCGCCCGGGTTCACGATTCGGCCCCAACCGTATCCGGGAAGCATCATTAGGGCTTGAGGAGTACAGCCCTTATTTAGATCGCCACCTGGAGGAAATCAACTATTTTGATGCAGGGGACATGCCCCTTCCGTTTGGAAATGCAAAACGAAGCATTGAGCAAATCGAAGCTTACGTCGCTACCATTTTAGAAAAAGGCAAATTTCCGCTCGGCATCGGAGGGGAGCACCTTGTCACATGGCCTATCATCAAAGCGATGTATAAGCAATATTCTGATCTAGCTCTGATCCACATCGATGCCCACACGGATCTGCGGGAAGAATATGAAGGAGAGGAGTTGTCACACTCCACACCTATCCGAAAAGTCTGTGAGCTGATCGGTCCAGAAAATGTGTACTCCTTCGGCATCCGCTCCGGCATGAGAGAGGAATTTCAATACGCATCCGAAAGCGGCATGCATCTGGCGAAATTTGAGGTAGCCGATCCCTTGAAACAGGTGCTGCCTGACTTGGACGGCCGCCCCGTTTACGTCACCCTGGATATCGACGTCCTGGACCCGGCCTATGCGCCCGGAACAGGTACAGCTGAAGCGGGCGGCATCTCCTCCAAAGAACTGCTCGAAGCCATCCACCTCATTTCCCGGTCCGGCGTTAACGTCGTAGGAGCGGACTTAGTCGAAGTAGCACCCATCTATGATCCCAGTGAAAAGACACCAATAGCAGCCAGTAAGTTTCTTCGTGAAATGCTGCTAGGCTTCAGATAAGTCAGGTCGCCATTAGGTGCGCCTGACTTTTTATCTCTAATCTGAAGTGTTGTTCGCCTAAGTCGGGGTCTAATCGCCCAAGCGAGGTGGAGAACCGCCCAAGTGAAGGTGAGAATCGCCCAAGCCAGGCGCACAATCGCCCAAACAGAGGGTGAAACCGCCCAAGTCGGACCTAATCGCCCAAGCGAGGTGGAGAACCGCCCAAGCGAGGGTGAGAACCGCCCAAGTAGTGGAGAGAATCGCCCAAGGAGGGTGCAGAATCGCCCAAGCCGCCAGCACATCACCCAAGCCGGACCCTCCAGCCGCCTAAACCAGCCAGCCAACCGCTCCAACAAGTGTTCAAGCCCCTTCTAATTTGCCAGGATGCTTGCGCTTTTGGTGTGAAGTTTTTATAATGGATGAGTTAAGTAGACGACAAATCTCCTGAATCCGAAGTGAAGGAGCGATTCAAATGAGCGCCATTCAAACACCTGTGCAGGTTTACTTAAAGACTGAAATCCGAGATGAGGATCAGCACGAAACGGTTGAAATGAGTGAACCGGGCAGGTTTTATGCACGAGGCAACACAGAAGTGATTAAATATAGGGAGCACCCGGAAGATGGGGAACCGGTTGATACGATGATAACCATTCAACCGGAGAAGGTGAGCATCAAACGGTCTGGTGGGGTGCAGATGCACCAGACGTTTCGACGGGAAATGGAGACGGAGAATGCTTATCACCATCCATATGGTGTGTTCCATATGCAGACACGGACGGATGCGATTGAGTACCGATCGATTAATGAGGCTGATACGGGGCGGCTGTTTATAAATTATCAGTTGACGTTAAATCAGGATGTTACGCAACGTCATCGATTGACGTTAACGTTGGAAAGGGAGGACCTATCATGAATATCGTCGAGCAGACGGAGCAAAAACTGAAGGCGGAAATTGCTGAAGCTGTACTGAAGGCTGGATTAGCCGGACGCGATGAGTTGCCTGAAGTTGTGTTGGAACAGCCGAAGGATAAGAGTCATGGCGATTATGCTACGAATATGGCGATGCAGCTGGCTCGTATTGCCAAGAAGAATCCGCGTGAGATTGCGCAGGATATCGTTGATCAATTCGATCACTCTAAAGCATCGATCAAGCAAATTGAAATCGCGGGGCCTGGCTTCATCAACTTTTATATGGACAATCAGTATCTCACTGATCTGGTGCCCAACATTTTAGAGGCCGGTGAACATTATGGCGATTCTCAAGTCGGTCAGGGTCATCCGATACAAGTTGAATTTGTCTCAGCCAATCCGACTGGGACCTTGCACCTTGGTCATGCGCGAGGGGCTGCGGTAGGTGACGCACTTTGTAATGTGCTTGAAAAAGCTGGTTACGCGGTTTCCCGTGAATATTACGTTAATGACGGTGGCAATCAAATCACGAATTTGGTGCGCTCAGTGGAAGCGCGTTACATGCAGGCACTCGGAAAGGACTTCCCGATGCCGGAAGATGGCTACCATGGTCCGGACATTACGGAGCTTGGGCAAACTTTAGCGAACGAACAAGGCGCGAAGTGGGCGGAAGCAGACGAGGAAGAACGCCACGCTTACTTACGTGAGTATGGCTTGCAATTTGAACTGGATAAAATCAAGCGTGATCTCGAAGAATTTCGCGTGCCGTTTGACGAGTGGTATTCCGAGTCTTCCTTATATCAAGATGGAAAAATCGTTGCGGCTCTCCACGTTTTACAGGAGAAAGGGTTCATTTATGAGGCAGACGGAGCGACCTGGTTCAAATCCACCGACTTTGGAGATGACAAGGATCGCGTCTTGATCAAACAGGATGGGACTTACACGTATTTGACCCCCGATATCGCTTATCATAAGGACAAGCTTGACCGCGGATTCCAGACGCTCGTCAATATTTGGGGGGCAGACCACCATGGTTATATTCCGCGTATGAGTGCGGCCATTCAAGCGTTAGGGTACGATAAAAACACGCTGGAAGTGGAAATCATTCAAATGGTGAACCTTTTCCAAAACGGTGAAAAAGTGAAAATGAGCAAGCGGACAGGTAAAGCTGTTACACTGCGCGAGCTCATGGAAGAGGTGGGCATTGATGCGATGCGCTATTTCTTCTCCATGCGTTCATGTGATTCCCACCTTGATTTTGACATGGACTTAGCGCGATCTGAATCGAATGATAATCCTGTTTATTACGTGCAGTACGCACATGCCCGGATTTGCACGATGATGCGCCAGGCAGAAGAAAAAGGCTTCCCGCTAGACGGTCCGTTTGCAGGAGAATGGCTCGACTCTGAAAAAGAAGCTGATCTTCTGAAACGGCTGGGCGAGTTTCCACAAGTCGTTGCAGAAGCAGCTGAAAAACGCATGCCCCACCGTGTAACGCAATACAGTTTTGACTTGGCTTCAAACCTTCATAGTTTTTACAATGCGGAAAAAGTGTTGGATCAAGCACATCCTGAGCGTACGCAATCACGGATTGCATTAATGAAAGCTGTCCGTACGACGCTGGCAAATGCGATGCATTTAATTGGCGTTTCCGCTCCCGAACGTATGTAAGGAGAAAGCGTTCCTGAAGCACACAATCAGGAACGCTTTTTTTAGCTATAAAATTTGGGCCCTGTGAATAACATATCTCATAAGCCACGTCCGGCTCCAGCTCCTCGCGACATAAGCAACCCACCCTGCGGAAGGAAAGACCACATTCCTCCTGGTGTTTTGCTTATGCGTGTCGGAGCTCCCGGGGCGCTTGCGCCTTTGTTCCTTCACTCACGATTTTGCAATTTAGTAAAAAAACACCAAAATCTCCCCGCGACATGACGGGGAGACCCATGTATAATAAAAAGTGAAAGCGGTTTCCAAGAGGTGGTCATGATGAAAGAAATTATCCTTGCTTTAGTAACAGGATTCATCGTCGGTTTTTTATTTGCCGTGTTTAAACTTCCGATCCCGGCCCCGCCAGCGCTCGCAGGCGTTGCGGGCATCGTCGGCATTTACTTAGGTTTCAAAGTATTCACCTGGGTGGGACCGTTCGTCTCGGAACTGATTAAATGATTAGAGAAGCGGGCGCAGCAGACGGGCGATGACTACGTTGATCCGGGTACCGAGGGATCGTTGTTTAAACCAATGGTTATCGACTACGATGGCATCAATGGCATCAAGGAAGAAGCGATTCCTTAAATCTTCAATGAGCGTTTCGTCTCCGGTCATAAGGCTGACTTCCTTATTTAAAAAGAAACTGCGCTGGTCAAAGTTCGCTGTGCCAATGGTACATGACTTTTGGTCGATCATGACCATTTTAGCGTGGTAAAAGCCATTATCAAACAAATAAAGGTTTCCGCCGGCTTGGACGAGTTTTTTCATGAAGGGGATGCCCCCTTCTTTGACTAACGGGTGGTCGGATTTTAAAGGGGCTAAGACGGTTACTTCCACGCCTCGTTGACATGCTTGTTTTATTGCATCCATTAAAGCTTGAGACGGAATGAAATAAGGCGAGCTGATTAATATTTCCCGTTCTGCCTGTTGAATTTCTTCTAACAAGTAAGACGCCAGCCCCTCACCATCGGTAGCCAATACTTGAAAGTCATGCTGCCCAGATGGCTGGTCCGATTTCGGCTGGTGCTCTTCTCCAGTTGTGAGCTGCCAGTCGTGGAAGAATATCTGATGGAGGTCGGTTACGACTGTACCTACCAGGCGGATGTGATAATCGCGCCAATTTCCCATAATAGCGTCTTTGCCGACGTATTCCTTGCCGATATTGAAGCCGCCCGTATACGTGATCCGTTCGTCGATAACCGTGATTTTTCGGTGGTTTCTCTGGTTCAACTTATAAAAGAAATAGGGGAATGAGGGCTTTTGCATAAAATGAAATTGAATACCTGATTGTTCTAGGTGATGAATGATTCCAGTTGTGAAGCCTGAACTGCCGAGCCGATCAAGCAACAGTCTCACAGTTAGACCTTCATTCGCTTTTTGTTTCAATAACCTAAGGAATTCTTGGCTCAATTCGTCCTGTTTAACGATGAAAAATTGAACATCAATCTGTTGCTTTGCATCCCGGATGTCTTGAAAGAGATCATCAAAAAAAGCAGGACCGGTTTTATAGAAACGATAATCGCCCGTGCGTTTGGGATACAGGATATGAAGCGGTTGATGCTGGCGATGATTGCGACGGCCAGTCTTAAAGTCCAGAACGATAAGAAAAATTAAAAGAAAGATACCAATGAGTATGAGTACGATGGGGGTCATAGTCGTTCAGCTCCATTTATTCTGAGTAGATAGGGTTAGTCTTCCCGAAAATGTCAAATTGACAAGGTGATTATGCGAAAATATGTTGACTGAATGTTCATTCATAATTTATAGTTAATGTATACGATTCACAAATTTTGGAGGGGGAGACTCACGGACGAGTCCGTGAAATACAACGAGGGGGTTAACAGATGAACACGTTACTGTTGTTGAACTGGGTTTTATTCGTTGCTGTCACGATATACGGCCTGTATCTGTTTGTGCGTGTGGTACAGACAAGAATTGCCTATATCAAGCTGGGGCGTAAAGTTGAGTTCGACGGGGCGATCAAAGAACGCCTGAAGAAAATATGGATTTATGTATTTGGACAAAAGAAATTATTAAAAGATAAAAAATCAGGCGCGATTCATGTCATGATGTTTTATGGATTTATACTCGTTCAGTTTGGGGCGATTGATTTCATTTGGAAAGGGTTGGCGCCGAATTCCCACTTACCGTTGGGGCCGTTTTATCCTGGCTTCACCTTTTTCCAGGAAATCGTGACGCTGACGATTATTGTGGCGGTCATTTGGGCGTTTTACCGCCGTTATGTTGAGAAATTGGTCAGGCTCAAGCGTGGTTTTAAAGCCGGGCTGGTATTGGTTTTCATCGGAACGTTAATGGCGACGGTCCTGATCGGAAACGGCATGGGGCTGATCTGGCATGGGCATGAAGGTGCCTGGACGGAACCCGTTGCAACCTTAATTGCAAATGCTTTCGGATGGCTGCCGTCAGTCGCTGCTGCCACAGTGTTTTTCGTCATGTGGTGGATTCACCTGTTAATTTTACTTACATTCCTGGTTTATGTGCCTCAATCTAAACACGCTCACTTGATCGCGGCTCCAGTCAACACATTCTTGAGCCGCCGTGACGCACCAGGGAAGCTGAAGCCGCTTAATTTTGATATCGATGACGAAACAGACGAAGAGGATGTTTCATTTGGTGTCGGCAAAATTGAAGAGTTCGATCAGCTGCAAATGATCGACTTTTATGCCTGTGTGGAATGCGGCCGCTGTACGAATGTGTGTCCGGCGACAGGCTCGGGTAAAATGCTGTCACCTATGGATTTGATTATTAAATTACGTGATCAGCTGACGGAAAAAGGAGCCGCTGTGACGGGCCAGACCCCGTGGGTTCCATCGTATGCTTTCTCAAATAAAGAAGGCAATCAATTAGCACAAATGGCTCAGGCTCAAGGCAGTGAAGAAGCAGCTGCAGCAGCCGAGGGCACGAACGGCTCCAGTTTGATCGGTGATGTAATTACAGAAGAAGAGCTGTGGGCTTGTACGACGTGCCGGAACTGTGAAGACGCGTGTCCGGTGATGAACGAACACGTAGACAAAATCATTGATTTGCGTCGTTACCTCGTCATGACTGAAGGCCGAATGGATCCGGATGCTCAACGTGCGATGACGAATATCGAGCGTCAAGGGAACCCTTGGGGGCTTTCGAAAAAAGACCGGGAAGATTGGCGCGACGCTGCTGAAGAGGGCGTGCGCATTCCGACGATCAAAGAGTTGAAGAAAGAAGGAGAAGACTTCGACTACTTGTTCTGGGTTAGTTCCATGGGCTCCTACGACAACCGCAGTCAAAAGATTGCGATGGCATTTGCCAAGCTGATGAATGAAGCAGGCATCAAATTCGCCATTCTCGGTAATAAAGAAGGGAACTCAGGTGATACTGCCCGCCGCATGGGCAATGAATTCCTGTTCCAGGAGTTGGCTGAGAAGAATATCAAAGAATTCGAGAAACATGATGTTAAGAAAATCATTACGATCGATCCGCATGCGTATAACATTTTCAAAAATGAATACCCTGATTTCGGATTTGAAGCCGAGGTCTATCACCATACCGAAATGCTTTCGCAATGGTTGAAAGAGGGGCTGCTGAAGCCGGAAGCTGAAGTGAATGAAACGATCACTTATCATGACAGCTGCTACCTTGGACGTTACAATGAGGTTTACCAGCCGCCGCGTGAGGTGCTGGAGATGATTCCGGGTGTCAAGGTAGTCGAAATGCAGCGTAATCGTGAGAACGGCATGTGCTGTGGCGCCGGTGGTGGTATGATGTGGATGGAAGAGAAATCAGGCAACCGTGTCAACGTCGCTCGGACTGAACAAGCAATGGAGACCGATCCGACGATGATCTCGAGCGGGTGCCCATTCTGTCTCACCATGCTATCGGATGGGACGAAAGCGAAAGAAGTCGACGAAACAGTCGATACAATGGACATTGCAGAAATTTTAGCGAAGTCAATCTTTACGCAAAAACAGGAAAAAACAGCCTGATATTTGAAAAATTTGTGGAAAGTGTACAGAATTTTATGTACACTTTCCTTATGGGTATATATTGAGCGAGCGTTCAATCGTGTTAATTGAAAGCGTTAACATAATAAAGGAGGAGTTAGTGTGAGAAAAACAGTAATCGTAGCAGGTGCCCGGACGCCTTTTGGTAAATTCGGAGGAAGCTTAAGTGCTTTGACGGCTTCTCAGTTAGGAGGCATCGCCATTAAAGAAACGCTTGCAAGAGGGAAGTACAACCCGGCGGACGTCAATGAGGTCATCATGGGCAGTGTGCTGCAAGGCGGCCAGGGGCAGATCCCTTCCCGTCAGGCTGCGAGAGAAGCTGGCATTCCATGGGATATCAAAACAGAAACGATCAATAAAGTGTGCGCTTCCGGCATGCGCAGTGTGACTATGGCTAATCAATTCATTCGTCTCGGTGATGAAGATGTCATAGTAGCAGGCGGTATGGAAAGCATGAGCAATGCGCCGTATTTCATGCCTAAAGCACGCTGGGGTCTGCGCATGGGAGATGCTTCGGTTAAGGATATGATGGTGCATGACGGATTGACGTGTTCATTCGAAGGCGTTCATATGGGGAATTACGGAAATAGAACGGCGGAAGATTACAAGCTCACGCGTGAAGCACAGGATGAATGGTCGTATCGCAGCCATCAGCGCGCAGCCGAAGCCATCGAATCAGGTCGAATGGCTGAAGAGATCGTTCCCGTTGAAGTGCCGAAACGAAAAGGGGATCCGGTTGTCGTCGATACTGATGAAGCACCGCGCAAAGATACGACGGTTGAAGCTTTGGCTAACTTGCGTCCTGTGTTTGACCCTAAGGGAACCATTACGGCAGGCAATGCCCCTGGAGTCAATGATGGAGCGTGCGCGATGCTGTTAATGTCTGATGAAAAGGCCGAACAAATCGGAGCAGAGCCTATGGCGACGATCTTAGCTCATGAGGAAGTGGCGGTCGAAGCGCAGGATTTTCCGAAAACACCAGGGTTGGTTATCAATGCGCTGCTTAAGAAATCCGGTCATGCTATTGATGAGATCGACCTCTTTGAAGTGAACGAAGCGTTCGCAGCGGTGTCGCTGGCCAGTGGAGAAATTGCAGGATTGGATCACGAGAAGGTGAACGTCAATGGCGGTGCTGTGGCACTTGGTCATCCGATCGGAGCAAGCGGCGCGAGAATCATCTTAACATTAATTCATGAGCTGAAACGACGCGGCGGCGGCCTGGGAATCGCAGCCATTTGCAGCGGCGGAGGACAGGGAGACGCTGTCTTGTTAAAAGTTCCCCAGCAGTAACAGTCTCACATACAGGAAGGAGTTCGTCATATGGCCATAAATCGAGTCATGGTGATCGGTGCCGGACAGATGGGGGCAGGGATTGCCCAAGTGTTCGCCCAAAACCAATTCGAAGTTAAACTGAATGATTTAGCAGAGGATGCTTTGACTAAAGGCTTATCCGGTATTGAAAAACGCTTGGATCGGGCCGTGGAAAAAGGGAAGTTATCTGAACAAGACAAATCACAAGCGTGGCAGAATCTATCAGGCACCACGGATATGAATGACGCCGGGGCGTGCGATTTAGTTATCGAAGCTGTTGTCGAAAATATGGACGTAAAAACCAAACTTTTCAAGCAGCTTGATGACATCGTACCTGCACACACGATTCTAGCGACCAACACATCATCACTTCCCATTACTGAAATTGCGGCGGCAACGACGAGACCGTCTCAAGTGATCGGCATGCATTTCATGAATCCTGTTCCCGTTATGAAGCTCGTTGAGATTATTCGCGCGCTTCAAACGAGTGACGAGACGTATCAGGTGATTGAAGATACCGCGAAGAAAGTGAATAAATCACCAGTAGAGGTCAATGATTTTCCGGGCTTTGTCTCCAATCGTGTCTTGATGCCGATGATCAACGAGGCGATCTACACCGTGTATGAAGGGGTGGCCAGCCCGGAGGATGTGGATACCGTCATGAAACTCGGAACGAATCATCCGATGGGACCGCTGACCCTGGCTGATTTTATCGGTCTCGATACGTGCTTGTACATTATGGAAGTCCTTCACGACGGATTTGGCGATAGCAAATATCGACCTTGCCCATTGCTCAGAAAGTACGTAAAAGCAGGCTGGATCGGTAAAAAATCTGGCAGAGGTTTTTACAGCTACGAGCAATAAACATAGAAAAAGGTGGGGGTCGGAAATGGATATAACGTTTACAGATGAACAGGACATGATGCGTAAGATGGTGCGAGATTTTGCAGAGAAAGAAGTCGTACCAGAGATCGAACGCATGGAAAAGGAAGACCGTTTCCCGATTGAGCTCGTAAAACGTATGGGGGAGCTCGGTCTTATGGGCATTCCGATTCCAGAAAAATACGGTGGTGCCGAAATGGGGTTCACCTCGTATATCATTGCCATTCATGAGTTATCAAAGGTCAGTGCGACGCTCGGGGTCATCTTGTCCGTTCATACATCCGTCGGCACGAATCCGATCTTATATTTTGGAACAGAAGAACAGAAGCAAGCGTATCTGCCTAAACTCGCAAGCGGCGAGATGCTGGGCGCATTCGCTTTGACTGAACCTTCTTCTGGTTCCGATGCGGGCAGTTTGAAAACGCGAGCAGTTAAAGAAGGGGATCATTACGTCTTGAACGGATCGAAGGTATTTATCACGAACGGTGGGGCGGCGGATTCATTCATTGTGTTCGCCCGAACGAATCCGGTAGAGAAAGGGGCCGATGGCTTGAGCGCCTTCATTGTAGAGAGAGATACGCTAGGGCTTGAGATCGGTAAACCTGAGAAAAAGATGGGGCTCCATGGTTCGAGTGCTGTACCGCTTAGTTTTGATAATTGCAAAGTCCCTGCCAAGCAGTTGCTTGGGCAAGAAGGCGAAGGGTTTAAGATTGCCATGGCTAATCTTGACGCCGGCCGTATCGGTATTGCCGCACAAGCACTCGGCATAGCGGAAGCTTCACTGGAGCATTCCGTGAACTACGCTAAAGAAAGGGAGCAGTTCGGTCGACCAATTGCGCAACATCAGGGGATAGCCTTCAAACTCGCCGATATGGGCACCCGCGTGGAAGCAGCCAAGCTTCTTGTCTATCAAGCTGCTCATTTAAGAGAAAAAGGACTTCCAGGGGGTAAAGAAGCTTCCATGGCCAAATTGTTCTCTTCTAAAACGGCAGTGAATGCCGCAATAGAAGCTGTCCAAGTTCATGGGGGCTACGGTTATACAGAGGATTATCCAGTTGAACGGTTTTTCCGCGATGCAAAAGTTTGTGAAATATATGAGGGTACCAGTGAAATTCAACACTTGGTGATCAGCAAGCATTTATTGAAGGCCTAATAAAATGGGGGGAACACGGAGATGGATTTTCAATTAACGGAAGAACAACAGATGCTGCGTAAAATGGTGCGCGACTTTGCCAAGAATGAGGTCGAACCAACGGCGGCTGAACGTGATGAAGAAGAACGTTTTGATCGAGAGATTTTTGACAAAATGGCTGAGCTTGGTTTGACGGGCATCCCGTGGCCGGAAGAATACGGCGGTATTGGATCGGATTTCCTCAGCTACGTCATTGCAGTTGAAGAGCTCTCACGGGTTTGTGCTTCAACAGGCGTGACGTTATCTGCACATATTTCACTTGCGAGCTGGCCGATTTATGCGTTTGGAAATGAAGAGCAGAAACAAACCCATTTAGCGGCGCTTGCTTCGGGTGAAAAACTGGGAGCTTATGCGTTGTCCGAGCCGGGAGCCGGCAGTGACGTATCTTCCATGAGAACCCAGGCTAAATGGGACGGTGAGCATTATGTCTTGAATGGCAGCAAGGTATGGATTACCAATGGCGGCGTCGCTGATACGTATATCGTGTTTGCCAAAACCGACCCGGAAGCGGGTAACAAGGGCATCAGTGCGTTTATCGTGGAGAAAGGGATCGAAGGCTTCACATTCGGCAAGAAAGAGAAAAAATTAGGTATCCGCTCGTCACCGACGACAGAGTTGATTTTCGAAAATTGTAAACTCCCGAAAGAGAACTTGCTTGGCGACGAAGGACAAGGCTTCAAAATCGCCATGATGACACTGGATGGCGGACGAAACGGCATTGCGGCTCAAGCGCTCGGTATTTCGCAAGGGGCCCTTGATGCTTCAGTCAATTACGCCAAGGAACGCGAACAATTCGGCCGTCCGATCGCTCAGCATCAAGGTATCTCCTTTAAACTGGCCGATATGGCAACGGAAACGGAAGCAGCACGCTTGCTCACGTATCAAGCAGCTTATCTGGAATCACAAGGCCTGCCGTACGCCAAAGCTTCGGCCATGGCCAAACTGCATGCCGGAGATGCTGCGATGCGGATTACCACGGAAGCAGTTCAAGTGTATGGGGGTTATGGCTATACGAAAGATTACCCAGTCGAACGTTATATGCGGGATGCCAAGATTACGCAAATTTATGAAGGTACGAACGAAATTCAACGCCTCGTCATCGGCCGCATGCTGACGAAAGAATAGAAAGGACGGCTGCCTATGCATCCGCTGGCTGAACGCATTCATCATCAGGATATTCGCGCGCTCGCTAAGGCGATTACGCTGGTTGAAAGTGAGACAGAAGAAAAACTGACGCTGATGAGCGATATCTTTTCCTTCTCCCGCCAGGCCCATCACATCGGCATCACCGGGTCGCCGGGAGCGGGGAAAAGTTCCTTGATCAATCGGTTGCTCACCTACTTACGGGAGCAGGGATTGACCGTCGCTGTCATTGCTGTGGACCCCACGAGTCCCTTCAGCGGCGGCGCATTGCTAGGCGACCGGACACGGATGCAGCAGCATTTTACCGACCCAGGCATCTTCATTCGAAGTATGGCGACGCGCGGCAACCTTGGCGGCCTGGCTCGAGCTTCTAAGGATGCCATTCGCGTCTGTGATGCTTTCGGATTTGATGTCGTCCTAGTCGAAACAGTCGGGGTCGGGCAATCAGAGTTAGACATCATGAAAGTGGTGGATTCAACCGGCTTGGTCCTGACACCCAACAGTGGCGATGTGTTGCAGATTTTCAAAGCAGGGATTATGGAGATCGCGGATTTGTTTATCATTAACAAAGCGGATTATCCCGGTGTCGCCCGGCTGAAAACGACTCTGCAGGAATACATGATGATCGCGGATCCCAAGGGATGGCAGCCTCCGATCGTTGAGACCGTTTCAACAGAAAACAAGGGGATGGCCGCCTTATGGGAGCAGTTCAAGGAACACCAGGGCTTTCTGTATGGCACGGATCAAGGTGCGAACAGGCGTAAACAACAGCTGAAGCTGGAGGTCTATGATTTGATCCGAGAAGAAATCTGGCGTGATGTCGAGCGCGCTATTGAGCATGACGCGGCCAAACAGCAACTCCTGAACGATTCGCAAGCTGACCCCTATGAGCTGGCGCGCCGCTGGTTCAAGGATTGGAAGGAAAGGGGACCTCGCCAATGAAAAAGAATGTTCATTCTTCCATAAAAGATGAAGCATTAGTTGAAAAAAGACGGGATCAGATGATCAGGGGAGCCGTCTCACTATTTAAAGTAAAAGGGTTTCATAAAACGACGACGCGGGAGATAGCAAAAGCTTCGGGGTTCAGCATCGGAACGTTATATGAATATATCAGGACGAAAGAAGATGTCTTGTTTCTCGTGTGTGATTCCATTTATGAACGGGTGAAAGATCGGATGACCATGGTGATTGATACCCGCCAAACAACATCGGAAAGCCTGATTGATGCCGTGACCTCGTACTTTGAATTGATGGATGAACTTCAAGAAGAAGTCGTGGTCATGTACCAGGAGGTCAAGGCTCTGTCGCGTGATGCACAAGAATACGTTTTGCAAAAAGAGAAAGACATGGTGGCGATGTTAGAACAAGTGATTGCCAACAGCACAAACCGGGCGCTCCCGGCTGCTGAAACCACACTTGTCGCCAATAATATTTTTGTTCAAGGTCAAATGTGGGGCTTCAGACGCTGGATTTTACAGAAAGACTTCACTCTTGCCGAATACAGTGAGAAACAGATTAATCTGCTCCTGCATGGGTTAAATGTTGAAATTACGTCTGAAGAACAGACTTCATAAAGAAGGAGGGGGTAAACGATGGAACAACCTCACGTATATAAACCGAAAAATCCGGTTCGTTTTGTCACATCAGCCAGTTTGTTCGATGGCCATGATGCATCCATAAATATCATGCGCCGCATCTTACAAGCGACTGGCGTCGAAGTAGTTCACCTTGGTCATAATCGTTCAGTGGAAGAAGTGGTGACCGCGGCGATTCAAGAGGATGCTCAAGGGATTGCCATTTCGTCCTACCAGGGCGGTCACGTCGAATATTTTAAATATATGGTCGACTTGCTCAATGAGAAAGGGGCTGGCCACATCCGTGTTTACGGTGGAGGCGGCGGTGTCATTATTCCGCGTGAAATTAAAGAACTTCACGACTACGGCGTGGCGCGCGTCTTTTCACCAGAAGATGGCCGGGAATATGGCCTTCAGGGCATGATCAATCAGATGGTAGAAGAATGTGATTTCATCCCGCCGATCAACGTCAAAGCAGAAGTCGAACAGTTGACCAATGGCGTCGATCAGGCGATTGCACGCTTCATCACCTACGTTGAGAATACGCCTAAGGAAGAACGGGAGGCTGTCGATCAGTTTGACAAAGCGATCGAGCAGACGTCATCCAAAACCGTGCCTGTCCTCGGCATCACGGGTACAGGCGGAGCCGGGAAAAGTTCCCTTACCGATGAATTGATCCGCCGTTTCATTAACGAGATTCCCGATAAGAAAGTTGCTATTCTTTCCATCGATCCCACTAAGAAGAAAACGGGGGGCTCTTTACTGGGCGACCGCATTCGCATGAACGCCATTTACAATCCACGCGTTTATATGCGTTCGCTTGCGACACGGGGGTCCCGATCAGAACTTTCCCAAGCATTGGATGACGCTATCCACGTAGCCAAAGCGGCCGGGGTCGATTTGGTGATTATTGAAACGAGCGGAATCGGGCAAGGGGATGCTGCCATCACGGATGTGAGCGACATGTCCATGTACGTCATGACGGCTGAATTCGGTGCGCCATCCCAGCTGGAGAAGATTGATATGATCGACTTCGCTGATTTCCTCGTCATTAATAAATTTGAACAAAAAGGCTCGGAAGATGCGATGAATCAAGTGCGCAAGCAATATGAACGCAGCCATATGCTGTTTCATGAAGAAAAGGCCGCATTTCCGGTGTTTGGCACCATTGCAAGTCAGTTCAATGATTCAGGAACCAACACCTTGTTTGCAGCTATTGTCGATCAGCTGAATGAACAGTACGGTTGGGATGAGCAAACGTCTTTTGAACGTACCACAGACGTGAAAAAGCAAAATGTGATCATTCCTAACGAGCGCAAGCAATATTTGCGAGACATTTCGTTAGCTGTCCGTGACTATCATGATGAAGCGGAAAAACAGGCGGATAAAGCGCGGAAATTATATCAGCTCACCGGCACGGCTGAAGTGGTGGAAGATGAAGACCTTAAGCAGACATTAGAGCAGAAAATCGCCGATTATGAACAAGCATTGGATGCTGATACCAAAGCTAAATTGGACGATTGGGAGGGCCTTCATGAGCGGTACAGCGGCGATACGTATACATTCAAGATCCGAGATAAAGAGATAACGATGGACTTGAATACAGAAAGCATTTCAGGATTAAAGATTCCGAAAGTGGCGTTGCCGTTGTATGCCGACTGGGGAGACCGCGTAAAATGGCTGTTGCAGGAAAACGTTCCCGGTGCTTTTCCATTTACTGCAGGGGTCTTTCCATTCAAACGAAAAGGCGAAGATCCGAAACGTCAATTCGCCGGGGAAGGAACGCCGGAGCGCACCAATCGCCGCTTCCACTATTTATCCCACGGAGATGACGCTAAAAGACTAAGCACTGCGTTTGACTCGGTGACCCTTTACGGAGAAGATCCGAATGAACGCCCTGATATCTATGGGAAAGTCGGGGAGAGCGGCGTAAACATCTGTACATTAGAAGATATGAAGAAACTGTATGAAGGCTTCGACTTGATTGATCCCACCACGTCGGTTTCCATGACGATTAATGGACCTGCGCCGATTATTTTGGCCATGTTCTTTAACACCGCGATCGATCAACAGTTGAATAAATTCACAGAGGAGCAAGGCCGCCAGCCGAATGCTGAAGAAGCGCAGCGGATCAAGGAGGAGACTATTCACGTTGTTCGGGGTACGGTGCAGGCGGATATTTTGAAAGAAGATCAGGGACAGAACACGTGCATCTTCTCAACCGAATTTGCCCTGCGGATGATGGGGGATATTCAACAATACTTTATCGATTATCAAGTACGA
The DNA here is from genome assembly GCF_013618635.1 of Thalassobacillus sp. CUG 92003. Taxonomy (GTDB): domain Bacteria; phylum Bacillota; class Bacilli; order Bacillales; family Halobacillaceae; genus CUG-92003. The sequence continues at coordinate 454,873 of NZ_JABLSJ010000002.1, forward strand.
AACTATTATTCTGTCTCCATTTCCGGCTACCACATCGCAGAAGCGGGGGCTAACCCGATATCCCAGCTCGCTTTTACATTAGCCAATGGCTTTACGTATGTGGAATACTATTTGAGCCGCGGTATGGATATCAATAAGTTCGCGCCGAATCTTTCATTCTTCTTTTCCAACGGCCTTGATCCGGAATATACCGTACTTGGGCGTGTCGCCCGCAGAATTTGGGCCATCGTCATGAAGAATAAATATGGCGCGAATGAACGCAGCCAGAAACTGAAATACCATATTCAAACCTCTGGTCGTTCGCTCCATGCTCAGGAAATCGATTTTAACGATATCCGGACGACCCTTCAAGCGTTGATTGCGATCCAGGATAATTGTAATTCCTTGCATACCAACTCCTATGATGAAGCCATTACAACGCCAAGTGAAGAATCCGTACGCCGGGCTATGGCGATTCAAATGATCATCAGCAAAGAGTTTGGACTCACTAAGAATGAAAACTCCTTGCAAGGCTCTTACATCATCAAAGAATTGACCGACCTGGTGGAAGAAGCCGTTTTACAGGAATTTGAACGGATCAATGACCGCGGCGGGGTGCTTGGCGCCATGGAACGCCAGTATCAACGCGGTAAAATTCAAGAAGAATCCTTGTATTATGAAGGGAAGAAGCATTCCGGCGAATTGCCGATTATCGGCGTGAACACCTATATCAATCCGAATCCTACGTCGGAAGATGACGTCAATTCCATGGAGTTAGCGCGTGCGTCTAAAGAAGAAAAAGAGCACCAGATCACCGAGCTTCGCAATTTCCAAAAAGCGCATGAATCTGAAGCAGAAGCAGGCCTCAGACGTTTGAAAGAGGTTGCAAGCAGCGGAGGAAACGTATTTGCGGAATTGATGGAAACCGTAAAAGTCGCCAGTCTGGGTCAAATAACGCATGCCCTATATGAAGTCGGCGGCCAGTACCGTCGTAATATGTAGGACTCCTTTTCTGTTAAAGTTTAGTGTTGATATTACTAACAAAAAAGAACTTCCAATTTTATGGAAGTTCTTCATTTTTATATAGTGGGCTAATTCAACTAAAGCCCCCTATTGTGGAAGACTCCGTTTCGAGCCTTTTGTGTATGCGGATGCTTGATGGGAAAACGGATCGCTTTCCGTGGGCATGGGGTGAGCTTCCTCAGGCTACGCCT
>NZ_JABLSJ010000030.1 GCF_013618635.1 Thalassobacillus sp. CUG 92003
AGATATATTCTAATATCTCTCTATCTAACGGACCCGTAGTTGAAAAATAAAATAATCTATTTTCCTTCCACCGAATACACATAATTGTTAAAAAGAATCCATACTTATTTTTAATGGGGGTAACTCCAATGGTTTGTTTGGATCTTTACCTGTTAAAGCTACTTTCGGATGAATTTTAATATAATCCGTATCTCCTTTAAGTTTGTTTGGTATAATACTTCGCCCTTTAATAATGACTCTGTCATTTTCTTTTCTTTTTCCTAAATCAATACCGTCGATTGAAATATTCACTTCATTCCCCTGATCATCATAAGCTTCTAATCGAACTTGATTGTTTTCACCCGTAGCTGGGAACGAAGCCGTATTATTAAGTGCTGTTGAAGCTCTTCCTGCAATAATTGAATCGAAATGCACGCTTATATTTTCTTTTTTATCAACACTTTCTTTTTCAACATTTAATACTTCATGAGGTAACTGTCTAACTGGAACATCAAATTTCCATACTCCCTCATTTTCACCTATCCTTAAGAACTTTAAAGGGAATCTTGTATCATCAGGCAGCTCCTCATTCGGATTATACAACTGTATTTGTCCCGTATATCCACTGTCCGTTTGATTTAAATGGACGATTTCTTTACTATCCGATATTGTATCATCTCCATCATAAATTTCATAAAAACCACTGACTTGACCATTTTTTTGCTCTTTTACACCACCTGTTACATTAAAAGTCACACCCATCACCGCACCATCGTAATAAGCACTGGTAATGGTAACATTTATATCTCCACTAGTAGCTGTTTCATTTAATTCGGTGATAAGGTGTTGAGAAGCTAAATTTCTACCTACCAAATCATTAAAATTTGTATATAACGGCCCTACCACCGGGACATCAGCCATTACATGAGATACAGAAGGAACAATAAAGCTAGAGCACATTAAAGTAACAGCTGCTGCAGTAGACATAATTAATTTCCTTGTTCGACTGAAAAATTTTTTAGGGTCTTGGTAAGTATCGTTGGCTTTATGTATCCCCTTCCGTATCGCTTCATTTACTTCTTCTTCTGGTACTTCAATATCCTTGTACTTTTCATTAAATAATTTTTCCCTCATCGTAACCCACCCCTTTCAAGATCATCTTTAACTGCTTTTTACCTCTTTGAAGATAAGTCTTTACGGTGTTCTCAGGAATGTTCATGATTTTAGCGACTTCTTTAATCGGCAGATCATGATAATAAAATATAATAATTACATCGCGATGCTTCTCTTCTAATTCGTTTAATGCTCTAACTAAATCAATATGTTCAACTGTTCTATCCCTTTTAGTTGACGGTATTTCACCGATACTTTCAAGCGGTATGTCAGTAGACTTCTTTCTCTTCAAATCATATGCACTATTTATAAGTATCCTGGTAAGCCAAGTTAAGAAATATTTGCTTTCTTTTAAATTTTGTATGGCTAAAAATGCTTTACAAGATGTTTCTTGCACAATGTCCAGTGCGTCATCTCGGTTACCAGCGTATAGATATGCGGTCCGATATAAGCGATCACTATTTTGCGCAAGAAGTTTTTCAAATGCCTCTTTATCTCCTGTTTTTGCTTTTTTTATTAGTTTTATATCTCTCACACTATCCCCCCTTATAACCGTTAGAGAAGAATTTCGATGAAAAAGTTTCAATTTCTCTACAAACTAAAAAAATACGTGCCAACTACTTCAGTGTTTTAGCACGTATTTCTTATTCCTTTTTTCGTCTTGAAGCTATACATACTAAACTGTAATAACTTTCAGATTTTATATTGGGCTTATTAAACTAAAGCC
>NZ_JABLSJ010000031.1 GCF_013618635.1 Thalassobacillus sp. CUG 92003
AGGGATAAAAGATTTTCAACATAGAACAATTTATACTTAAGCGCAAAATAACTTCCACCTCAAAGATTATTTTGAAAAACGTGATGTTAAAGAGTTGGGAGTAGCGCAAAACTACAAGATAAGGGAGTTGATCTTCTATCATGTACCTAGTCAATTGGGGTTTCAATTATTTTTAAGGACCACTTCCTGGTTGTAGGGTTTACAGATGTATAATGAATCAAATAAATTAAACCAATTGGATATATCGATACAGAAATTAAATCAATGGAAAGCTGCTCATTAGTATTAATCCTGTTATTGAAATATGTAAATTAATAGTGTTTCATTAATTAACAGGAAAGGCCAGAATTAAAAAGTTCTAGCCTTTTCTCTAAATTCAATTCATTTTTTTGAGTAGGTAATCTCGCACCTTTAAAGCGATTGAAAGGTTGAAATACTTCTCCTGGTACCCTTGATAAGTTGCCCCAGGGTCATTTCCTCCATGTCCAGGGTCAATGATTATTGTTTTCACTTTATCAGCCTCCTTTCAAGACTATGCTTCATTATATGAGTAGGAAGACAAAATAGGTTGGACTAGTTAAATAGTATCAGATAAAAAAGGCACAGAAGATGTTTTAGGCAGTTAAAAAAGGGATAATGAGGAACTGTCAAAAGTATGAGGAAAACAGAATAAAGAAATAGATATAAACCTAATAAAACTGCTTTTTCTATGCACGCCAAAAAACCTTAGAAGTTCCTTTTTAAAAAGCCAAGGAAACTTTAAAAAAGTTTTTTAAAACAATTATCCAAGATTGTTAATCGTATGGAAGAAGCTACTAATCTACTGGAAAGTTTCCCTGTTACATGTATTGTCGTTCCTTCGACCCGTTATCCAGAATGTTGTACTTTAGCCCTGGTAGCAGCTGAAAAGGGCATACCAACCTAAAATTGAGAAAATATACCAGGTTAGTGTATTTGAAATGTTCTGTAGTAGAAATCCAAGGCTCCAGGAAATCTTACTAATTCCAAAGTAAAGACCCATATTTCCATCTTATTAGCCAAATTTGATATGGATGTATCAATAATTGGGGTGATTAACATTTGTCCAAAGGTTAGGGCAAAAACGCCAGCAATTAAAGCAATAAATGTATTAAATAGACCTATAGCAATGAAACAAAATCAATTGAAAAAGCGAAATATCATGAATATCAGTTAGCTTTGGAAACATTGGCATAGCAGTGTAACCCCCGGTTGAAAGTAAAAATGCAACAATGAGAAATGGTTGTTTTTTCACAAAATAACCCCCTCATGAATTAAAGCTTAAAGGAGGAAAAGAATTTGGCGTATAAAATCTTCTCTTTGAAATCTGCCTGGGAATAAGAGAATTATTTACGCAGCCCATCATAAAGTAGTAAGGAATTTTACTTCCAGGCAAATGGTTTCGAATACATTCAACAATATTAAATTATCAGATTTTTTAAACTTGAAATACAAGAAGGATTAATTTAGTGCTAAATAACGGAATTAATTAGTGTTCAACACGTGTATTTAAGGCTAAGAATAAACAGCTTTATA
>NZ_JABLSJ010000032.1 GCF_013618635.1 Thalassobacillus sp. CUG 92003
TATAGAAGAAACTGAATTGACGTACTGGTTGGTTTGTTCAGTTTTCAAAGATCGAAGTAATGGTGGAGCCTAGCGGGATCGAACCGCTGACCTCCTGCGTGCAAAGCAGGCGCTCTCCCATCTGAGCTAAGGCCCCGTCCAAAATGGTCGGGAAGACAGGATTCGAACCTGCGACCCCTTGGTCCCAAACCAAGTGCTCTACCAAGCTGAGCTACTTCCCGTTCAAATGGTGCGCCCGAGAGGAGTCGAACCCCTAACCTTCTGATCCGTAGTCAGACGCTCTATCCAATTGAGCTACGGGCGCATAATTAAGTTAGAAAATGGTGCCGAGGGCCGGACTCGAACCGGCACGGTAGGTGACCTACCGCAGGATTTTAAGTCCTGTGCGTCTGCCAATTCCGCCACCCCGGCATAGCATTACGGTACTTTATATATGAAAATAATTGGAGCGGAAGACGGGATTCGAACCCGCGACCCCCACCTTGGCAAGGTGGTGTTCTACCGCTGAACTACTTCCGCAAATGGTGCGGGTGGAGGGACTTGAACCCCCACGCCGTGAAGCACTAGATCCTAAATCTAGCGTGTCTGCCAATTCCACCACACCCGCATAAATGGTGAGCCATGGAGGATTCGAACCTCCGACCCTCTGATTAAAAGTCAGATGCTCTACCAACTGAGCTAATGGCTCTTAGAAAACTTCAACTTATGTTAAAAATTATAACAAATGGTTATTCACGCCAACTATTATTATTAAGTATTCTATATGGTTTATTCAAAACCTGCTTAAAAAGATGAATGGTGCCGGCCAGAGGACTTGAACCCCCAACCTACTGATTACAAGTCAGTTGCTCTACCAGTTGAGCTAGGCCGGCAATATATGAAGCTAGGATAAATTCAATGGTGGAGGATGCAGGGATCGAACCTGCGACCCCTTGCTTGTAAGGCAAGTGCTCTCCCGGCTGAGCTAATCCTCCACAGATATGTATAAGGCTTGGCGGCGTCCTACTCTCACGGGGATCAACCCGACTACCATCAGCGCTAGAGAGCTTAACTTCTGTGTTCGGCATGGGAACAGGTGTGACCTCTCTGCCATCGCCACCAAACCTTATGTATTCTTCAAGGACAAACTATATTATATGGGTAACAGAAGAAAATTTCAAGGGTATTTTAAAATAAATGAACCCTCAAAACCGGATAAGCTGTTTCATTCAACGAAACATCAGGCAAGGCGTGCGCCTTGTCACATTGATTTAGATAAGTC
>NZ_JABLSJ010000033.1 GCF_013618635.1 Thalassobacillus sp. CUG 92003
GAGGCCACTGAAATACTGTCCTGTTTTTTGGTCTGAATAAAAAAAGAGCGATTTTCAGAACGGATTGGTTCGAAAATCGCTCTTTTTTCACAAGATAGAGGGACCTTCGGCTCTTATTTCTCCTTCAGCTTGACGATTCTTTTCATATTGACGGTGAAGATCGCCATTGCTGCTTGTAAGTCCATGGCTGGGAGACCCGAAGATGAGGCGACCTCATATCCGTGCCGATGTTTCAATTCACTATTTTTGGCTTCAATTTTGTATCGTTCTTTCGCCTTTTCCTTAAATGCCTCCGTTTCTTGAAATTCTGCTTGTTCCTGATGTTCATGTGATTTTATGGTCACTGTATACGTCTTACTATTGGCGCCTTCCTGGTAACACCCCTCTTTTAGAGGGCAGGTCTTACATTTTTCTATATCAAAGTAATAACGGATACGCGGGCTCTTGTCTTTACTCGCTTTTCGGCTATCCTTTCGCTTATGCGTGGCCATATGACCTGCCGGACAAACATACATTCCGGCATCTTTATTGAATTCAAACGTTTGGTCTTTTCTTCGTGTCCCATGGGTGACGGAAGAATTAAGTCGGGAAATAAGTGTCATTTCATGATCATTGGCGTAGATTAAATTTTTTCTCTCTGAATAAGCGGCGTCACCAATAACGGTATCCACGTTCATCCCGACCTGCTTGCTTTTTTCTATCAGGTTTGTCAGATATTTTCCATCACTCTTTTCCCCGGTTGTCGTAGCTGCGGCCGTGATGATCCGTTCTTCACTCATGGCCAGGTGCGTCTTGTATCCAAAGAAAGAAGAATCGGCGGACTTATGGCCGACTTTCGCGTCCGGGTCGGACGACAGCTGAAGGTGTTCCAGGTCATCTTCGACGATTTCCTTCAGTAAGTTGAGCGATTCTTTCACTTTCGGATAGGTCTTCAACGAGGATTGGTTCTCAACGACATCCATCACGTTTTGGGTGTACTCAATTTCTGCTTCGATCGTATCTTCGGTCGGTTTTGATGGCATCTTCTTTTTCATGGTTTCATCATGAGAATAAACGGCTTTCCGAAGATTCTTCGAATGAGAACGCAAAGCTTCCTGAGCGGATACATGATTGTACCGCGACCTCGTGTGCGTGGAGTCAACGATAATCGCGGACGAGTGGAGAACGTTCTGTTCTTGGGCGACTTCCACACTTTTATGGATGAGAAGGTCTAAAATGTTTTCGTCTTCGATACGCTTTTTCCGGA
>NZ_JABLSJ010000035.1 GCF_013618635.1 Thalassobacillus sp. CUG 92003
GGTACTGAGATGTTTCAGTTCCCCGGGTGTGCCTTCCTGAACCTATGTATTCAGTTCAGGATACGGTCCCATTACGGACCGTGGGTTCCCCCATTCGGACATCTCCGGATCATAGCCTACTTACGGCTTCCCGAAGCATATCGGTGTTAGTCCCGTCCTTCATCGGCGCCTCGTGCCAAGGCATCCACCGTGCGCCCTTATTCACTTAACTACATGTGACTAAGACGCTTTCTTGTTTCGATGTTCGTTGAATCTTGCTTATCCAGTTTTCAAGGTTCACATGAAAGATCATCGATCTTTCAAAACTAAACAAACCAGCACCAGTACGTCTCCGTTTTAATTCCTTAGAAAGGAGGTGATCCAGCCGCACCTTCCGATACGGCTACCTTGTTACGACTTCACCCCAATCATTGGCCCCACCTTCGGCGGCTGGCTCCATAAAGGTTACCTCACCGACTTCGGGTGTTGCCAACTCTCGTGGTGTGACGGGCGGTGTGTACAAGGCCCGGGAACGTATTCACCGCGGCATGCTGATCCGCGATTACTAGCGATTCCGGCTTCATGCAGGCGAGTTGCAGCCTGCAATCCGAACTGAGAATGGTTTTATGGGATTTGCTACACCTCGCGGCTTCGCT
>NZ_JABLSJ010000036.1 GCF_013618635.1 Thalassobacillus sp. CUG 92003
AGCGAAGCCGCGAGGTGTAGCAAATCCCATAAAACCATTCTCAGTTCGGATTGCAGGCTGCAACTCGCCTGCATGAAGCCGGAATCGCTAGTAATCGCGGATCAGCATGCCGCGGTGAATACGTTCCCGGGCCTTGTACACACCGCCCGTCACACCACGAGAGTTGGCAACACCCGAAGTCGGTGAGGTAACCTTTATGGAGCCAGCCGCCGAAGGTGGGGCCAATGATTGGGGTGAAGTCGTAACAAGGTAGCCGTATCGGAAGGTGCGGCTGGATCACCTCCTTTCTAAGGAATTAAAACGGAGACGTACTGGTGCTGGTTTGTTTAGTTTTGAAAGATCGATGATCTTTCATGTGAACCTTGAAAACTGGATAAGCAAGATTCAACGAACATCGAAACAAGAAAGCGTCTTAGTCACATGTAGTTAAGTGAATAAGGGCGCACGGTGGATGCCTTGGCACGAGGCGCCGATGAAGGACGGGACTAACACCGATATGCTTCGGGAAGCCGTAAGTAGGCTATGATCCGGAGATGTCCGAATGGGGGAACCCACGGTCCGTAATGGGACCGTATCCTG
>NZ_JABLSJ010000037.1 GCF_013618635.1 Thalassobacillus sp. CUG 92003
CATTTATGCTACCTGTCTAAAGCAAATCAATCTTCTTTGCATATATTATAGTAATCCCAAGGAAAGGAGGAATAACTATGGGACGTAGATATAGATCTCAAAATGACAACCAACAGAATTGTAGTCAAGAAGAAACGATTGTACACCCTACTGAGAGAGTAGTTAAAACTAGAACGAATCACCGCACAGTTCGAAATATTCATCCTACAGAAGTTGAAAATGTAAATAGAACTATTGTTAGGAATGAAAATTACTATCCAGTTACAGAATCTAATGTAAATGAGACAGTAGTAGAGGATTATGACTGTGGAAGTGATGTAAACTCTTCAAATTGCCGACGTGTTAGTCCCGCAAATACTAATAACGGTGGAAGTAATGGAAATTCAAATGGATGTAGCTGTGGTCGTAGTAAGGGTTGGAGCTGGATTTAGATTCTTCGGGGCACCTCTTAGCTCCCCTGCTTTGGGGTGCTTTTTTACGTTTGCAAATTAAAGGATATCTTTAGTTGAAGAATCTTTAGGGATAAAAGATTTTCAACATAGAACAATTTATACTTAAGCGCAAAATAACTTC
>NZ_JABLSJ010000038.1 GCF_013618635.1 Thalassobacillus sp. CUG 92003
TCGATCTTTCAAAACTAAACAAACCAGCACCAGTACGTCTCCGTTTTAATTCCTTAGAAAGGAGGTGATCCAGCCGCACCTTCCGATACGGCTACCTTGTTACGACTTCACCCCAATCATTGGCCCCACCTTCGGCGGCTGGCTCCATAAAGGTTACCTCACCGACTTCGGGTGTTGCCAACTCTCGTGGTGTGACGGGCGGTGTGTACAAGGCCCGGGAACGTATTCACCGCGGCATGCTGATCCGCGATTACTAGCGATTCCGGCTTCATGCAGGCGAGTTGCAGCCTGCAATCCGAACTGAGAATGGTTTTATGGGATTTGCTACACCTCGCGGCTTCGCTGCCCTTTGTACCATCCATTGTAGCACGTGTGTAGCCCAGGTCATAAGGGGCATGAT
>NZ_JABLSJ010000039.1 GCF_013618635.1 Thalassobacillus sp. CUG 92003
GGATGCTGGCTGGGAAAACGGATCGCTTTCCGTGGGCATGGGGTGAGCTTCCTCAGGCTACGCCTTGCGGGATCTCACCGCTCATGTTATTCCCACAGGCGTCTCACCGTTTTCCCATTCACCATACAATCATAAGGTGCTCGAAACGACCTTCCGTAACAGGAAGCTTTGACTGAAAAAGCTTTCATACGCGTGATTATATGTGCTATCGATTCCCTATAGGCAGATTCGCAACCAAGAGATGTCGAGAAGCCTATAGGGCAAGGGCCGTTGGGGAAGGGTGAGACTCCCGCGGGAGAAGGAGCAAGGCAAGACCCCGGAAGGCGAAGCGAGGCCACTGAAAAAGTCCCTCTTATTCTAAAATCGCGAATTTTTCTCTAA
>NZ_JABLSJ010000003.1 GCF_013618635.1 Thalassobacillus sp. CUG 92003
GACCTTCGCCGTTCGGGACTTGAACCCTATAGTTTATGCCCATGCCGGGCACACATAAAAAGAACACTGAATAATTTCAGCGTTCTTTCGCTCTCTTCACGACATGTGATCTTCAATCGCATCAATTTCAGTGGTCAGTTCCTCAAGCTTATCTTCTAATTCACTTATCAGGATAAATTTAGAATCCAACTTTTCTTCATAATCAAATGATTGATGGAGCAGCTCTTTGATTTGTTGATCCAACGTGATCAGCACGGCTGATTCTTCTTCGCTTTCTTCCCCATTGACCAGTAAACCATCCGTGAAAAAGGAGGATAAATCACCTTTAAAGTTATCCATTTTTTCAGCCACTTCATTATGCGTGGTTTGCAATTTTTCTGCTTCTTGTTTGTAATAATCATGGTCTTTTTTCAGGGAAGCAAACTGTTCAGACTCAGTTTCAAGTTGGCTCTTTAATGCTTGAAGCTCACGAGTTTGCGAGGATTCTTGATCACGCATTTGCTTAAGTTGCTGCTTCATATCCTCGTAACCTTGCAAATCCTTTTGAAGCGCTTCGATTTTCAATTCGCTATTATGATGAACGCGTTGTGTTTGTGTGCGTTCCTCTTCCAATGTAAAGATCGATGCGTGAAGATCTTCAACTTGTTTTTGTAACTCCTGATTTAATGTCTTAAGGTCAGATAGAGTATACGAATGCGTTTGATTTTCATGCGTTAATTGTTCAACTTGGTTCGATAATTGTTCAGTTTCAATGTGTTGATTCAAAATGGTTTCATTTTGATTCTTGGTTTCTTCTTGTAGTAAACCGACTTCCGTTTCCAACTTCGTAATCTCCTCTTGCTTTTCAATAATACGCCGGCTTAACGTCCCTACTTCCTGACTTAATTCCTCCAACTTGAGCTGATAATCAATTTCCCGCTCTAACAGCTCAGCATTTTCTAATAACAAGGCGGAATTATCTTTGCCCAGCTCATCTATTTCTTCTTTCTGGTCTTTCAACACAGATACATAGATGTCTTCCTGAACCGTCAGTACTTGAATTTGATCTTCCAGCTTCTTAACCTGTTTATCCAGGGCAGCATCTTTCTCGTTTAATTGTTGAGCGAGTGTTTCATTTTCTTTTCTGTACGTCTCATTTTCCCATTTTAATTTTTCGAGAAGATTATAGTGGTAATTGTCCTGATAATCTTGCACTTTGTCCTTATACTTAGCTAATTCTGATTTGTAATAAATGATACTTTGCTGAAGCTGGATCGGATCGGCTGATTTATTGTTCTCCACCTTCATATCCGTAACCTCCTTACTTGAGTACATCTCACATATGGGCTCTCGTTTACACTATCTATATGTAAGAATGATAGGATGGTTACTTGACTTATGGATTCATCTTCTCTTTGAATAAGCCGAGGATTTCTTCCGCGATCTCCTTTTGGTCAGATGCTGCATTATACAAGGTTCCCATTGCTTCATTATCCATTGGTGCTGCCTCAGAGGTGCGCTCGTTGCTCAATGGATTTTTTCTTTCCATACTCAGTACTAAATAAAGCAAGAGTAAATTAACGGTCTTGCTTTCTAAAAAAATGAAGCCATTTTGTTTATCGTCACTATTTTTCAAATCAGACAATTGATCCTTAACGTAATAACGTATCAATTGCTTCAATAAAACTTCGGGATCGTGTGCTTCTTTATCACTCATGTACCTCTTCCTTTCTTAAACGGTCCCACTGACATTAATTTGGTTTACCGCCGCAAGCCCGTCTTTTAATTCATCTCCATACGTGAACCCCATCAGGCTCTCTGAGTAGGAAGCTTCAGGCAGCCATTTAACTTGGAAATTTGAAAAAGAAATCATTTGTGATGGGCCGAGTACTTCCGTCCCAATGGGTTTAAGCCAATATTCTTCTTTGTCTTCTTTATCATTGAGCCGTTCCCAGGCATCTGGCGTATTCATCGTGAGGTTTGATTGTCTATATAGAAACTTTCCATAAAATGAAAAAATGGAATTGGGAGAAAGCTTGATGCAAATAAAGGGGTTGTTCAGAGGTTCGGTGCCTACATTAAGGATATGATAGCTTCCGATACTTAAATTTTCCATCTCGTTATCATGTGAGAGGTTGAGTGAATAGGTGAAATAACTAATGACGTTCATGCTTTGTTGAAGTGGCACTTTTCCTGCCATTTCTCGAATTTTCTCCAGACAATCGGTCGTTTCTCTATTCAATTGGAGGATTTGGGCATGCACATTCTGCTGTTTCACTACAGTCTCACCTCCTTATCGAGTTGAATATGAATACGACTCTCCTAGATGTTTATGAGACGATTCTATTTTTCATCACAAATGATAATCGCTAAGTTATTGCATCTTGAAACACTGCATGAGCTAATCGCACGTAATTGGCTACAATCAACCACCAAAAACCATAAAAATGGATTAATCGTTAATCACTGACATATAATGTAGAAATTAAACAACAGTGGGAACATGATTAAAAATGGGCACACGTGTCACGTATTGATTGTTAATCAATAAGATAATAGTGTGCTGAAAAGGGTGATGAGTGTGACGGAACAGTATAAGTTATACAACACTCAAGACATTAATACGTTAAGACAAAAAATTGAAACTTACAAAAAAACCTTAGAAGCATTAAAAACGGGAGATGCAGTCGAAGATTACCTTTTGATGAAAAGTGAAGTTCACGGAATAAAAGCCCAAGTTTCCCAAATAGAAGGAGTAATGAAGCAAATGGAGGAAAACAAAGATTTTCATACCGATGAATATGAACAGCAGGTGGAACATATCTCTGCTCAAATTCAGACGGTCAATGATTCGATCAATCACCTCAAACAAGACGTAACATTTCTCATGAATAAAATGCATGACGTTAATTTCAATCTTTTGATCGAAAAGATGAACAGCATGCTTGAATTTCAAAAATCCTCAGAGGAAAACAACGAAATAGATACGCTCAAAGAAGAAATTTATCAATTAAAACAGACACTCCATGCAAAAGAGCAGCCACAACAACAGCCTCCTCAACAGCAACCGATTCCACAGCAGCCAATGCAAGCAAATCAAGGGCATTATCAACCTTCAAGTTTTCGCAAGCTGCAAAATTTAATTGACTCATCGAACAATATCGAGTACTCGGCAAATGAAAAAAAAAACAATTTAGGTGGTAGACGGCCACAATATAACAACCCTGCCCCCCGAAGTAACCCACGTCCGATGATGCATGATCCGATTAACGAAAGGAAACGGGGATATCAACAACCACAGGATCCCCGTTCACAGTTGAATCGAAATGTCATGAAATCGAAGCGTTCCAGTAAAGTTCAATTTAAAAATAAAGATTCCGCTGATGATCAGGATGAGCGTCCCTTATTACCGCTAACCCAGAACCAAACCGATCATCCGCATCAGGAAGAATCACCGCAAATGGAGCCAGCACTCCATACACCTGCAAAAGAAACGGAGAGCCCAACCCATCAGGCATTACCTGAGCAATCGAAGCCAATTCAGTCTGATGCTGAGCGTTCCTCTTATTATGGAAACAAGACTCAGCAACAATGGATCAGTCGCAAGATCGAAAAAAATGCAGAAATAAAAAAAGAAAAAAAAGAAGAAGAAAGCCAAAACGAAAATAAGGATAAAAAAACTCAAAAAAACTCATTATTTTCCATCTTTAAATGGTGAACCAGCATCAATTGATGATTCCGGCTGACGTCTATGAAACCATGGTAAGACACGGGGATTCATGCCTTCCGTTTGAAGGCTGCGGACTCTTAGCCGGAATCGATTATGAGATCCTATCATTTTGGCCCTTCGAAAATGAAATTAAATCGGATCGGCGTTTTTTTGTCAATAAACGGGTCGTATCAGCTACGTTAGATCAAATAAATCAACGAAATGAAAATGTCATCGCTATTTATCACACTCACCCCTCCACAGCGCCCGTCCCTTCTTCGTTTGATCTCGCCAGTCACGCGGACCAGAACATAAAGATGCTCATTGTTTCCTATAAATTTACGACACCAAAAGCGAAATGCTATGACATCGCAGGAAAATCATATAGGGAATGCCCTTTTTTCATCAAACCAACATCATAGCCCTCTCATATCTCAAAGATTTGCTTATACTATATGAAAAAGGAGATGATGATCTTGAGGGCTAAATCTTCTCGAAGAACCCAGCCAGCATCCAATAGAGTCTCAAATATGCAACCGACTGTCATCCATTCTGTACCCAAACGAAGAAAAGTAATTAAAGGCGGCTGCGGCTGCGGTAAAAAGTCATAATAATTGACTAATTCATCTACTTATCACAGCTACTCCACCTCCTTTAGCCATTAGGCGAAGGGGGTGTTTTTTGTAAACAAAACGTTCACCGCGTTAATATTTTTGTGTATTAAAGCTTTAAACCAGGTTGATGACATTGTATAATCTGAAACTAACACATCGCTCATGGGAGGGTAATTTTATGCAATTATTAGAAAGGATCAGCAGTTTTGTAGGGAACACATTTGCCGTGTGGGTGCTCTTATTTGCCGTTTTGTCGTTTTTAATGCCTGAGGGTTTCACATGGATTGCGCCCTACATCGTACCGCTTCTTGGAATTATCATGTTCGGAATGGGATTGACGTTAACGCGCAACGATTTTCAAGCCGTGTTTCAACGTCCACTTGATGTAGCTATAGGTGTCGGTGCACAGTACATACTAATGCCTTTACTCGCCTTCGCGCTCGCTACATTGCTACCTGTATCACCCGAAGTGGCTGTAGGGGTCATTTTAGTCGGCTGTTGTCCAGGTGGAACGTCGTCTAACGTCATGACCTACCTTTCAAAAGGAGATACGGCACTCTCGGTGTCCATTACAGCCGTCTCGACCCTTCTTGCTCCTTTAGCGACACCGGCTCTCGTCCTTTTGTTTGCGAGTCAATGGCTCCCGGTTTCAGCTGGGGCGCTCTTCATGTCAATCGTTAAAATCGTAATTATTCCAATCCTGCTCGGTTTAGGTGTGAAAGCTTTACTTGGCAGCAAAGTTCAAGCTGGTGTCAAAGCACTCCCCCTCGTTTCCGTCATAGCTATCGTAGCAATTGTAGCTGCTGTGGTCAGTGTGAACCAGTCTCAAATCGCTGAAACAGGCGCCATCATATTTGCGATTGTCGTGCTCCATAATATCCTCGGTTATTTAACAGGGTACGGTCTTGGCAAAGTGTTTAACATGGAGCCTTCTAAACAAAGAGCTGTCTCGATCGAAGTAGGCATGCAAAATTCCGGACTTGGTGCATCTTTAGCTGCTGCTCATTTCAGTCCTCTAGCTGCTGTTCCGAGTGCGATATTCAGTGTATGGCACAATATTTCCGGTCCAATTATCGCTACCATTTTCCGAAAACAAAAGGAACGCGAAAACTAATATTCCGATCGTGTATTTATTGTTTGCTATAAGCAGAAAAGAGACCAGGACCCTACTAAATAAGACACAAAAATGCCGAACATTGTTTGGCATTTTTGTGTCTTACATTATTTATGTCACGTTTTACGTATTATGCAAGCATAAACCAAAGTATAGATGTTACGACAATCGCTACTACCCCTTGGATAAGCGTGCCTGTCGTCTGAGCTTTGTAAGCTTGCGTGATGGACATCCCGCTAAATTCTTTCACAACCCAGAAGTAACTATCATTAATATGGGAGACAACCATCGCACCAGCTCCGACTGACATAACCACCAGAGAAAGCGGCACAGCACCTTCGACTCCAACTTGAGGCAGTAAAGGCGCAATCAAAGTCGAGGTGATGACAATCGCTGCAGTGGATGAACCTTGAGCACTTTTTAAGGCGGCAGCGATGACAAACGGGATGAATATAAACAAGATTCCAGACAATATCTCGTTCCCGGCTACCCCTTTAATGAGCTCAGCTACGTTTGTCGAGCTAATGACAGAACCAAACGCACCTCCGGCTCCTGTAATAAGTAAGATCGGGGCTGCTTCTTTTATTCCGATACCGATCCACTCTGACAACGTTTCTTCATCAAACTTTGGAAGGAGGGTAAAAGCGGTTAATACGCCAACTAGCAGCGCGACCACTGGCGAGCCTAAGAAAAGAAAAACATCGAAGAATGCGCCTGACCATCCGGCAAACGTGATGATGGAACTCCATCCGATTAATAAGATTGGAAGCACAATAGGCGCGAAAGACTTCAAGGTCGAAGGCATATCGCCAAATTCTTTTAAGACTGTTTCATAATCATAAACGCCTTCATGCTCCCCCTCTACTTCAATTTGTGTCCCTGCTTTCATCGCCCATAAATATCCGGCTATGATGACAGGAATTGCTACAATGATTCCAAATAAGATAACCGTACCTAAATAATTTTCCGCTCCAATATTCCCCGCTGCTGCAATGGGTCCGGGAGTAGGCGGAACTAGCGTATGGGTGGCAAATAACCCTGTTGAAAGAGCTATAGCCATTGAGGCTATTGAGACCTTCGCTCTTTTTGCAAGCGCTTTCTTCAGTGACGATAAAATGACATAACCTGAATCACAAAATACGGGGACACTGACAATACTGCCAATGGCACTCATTGCAAGCTGCGGGCGTTGCTCTCCTACCATGCGCAGCACGACTTCAGCCATCCTGAACGCAGCTCCTGATTTTTCTAAAATAACGCCGATAATGGTGCCAAAGACGATGACCAGCCCAATGCCGCCCATAAGACCTCCGAATCCTGAATTGACGGCTTCCACAACTTCACTTAACGGTGAACCCGAGAGAATACCAATTGCAAATGCTGCAATCAATAATGATAAAAAGGGATGAAGATTAAGTTTCGACGTCGCAAAAATGACAAACAAGACGCCTAAAATAATGATTAAAATGAGTCCAATACCTTCCATGTTGTCACTCCTTTAATAATAAACTATTCCCGATACCACCCGTAACATTTGACCTATACTCACCGGAAAGTATCAAGAACAAAAGCTAATTGCTGCGTTGTTTGAAACACAAGACGATCGGCCTGATCTAAACACTTCTCCAAACTCATCGGCCCCTTTGGTATGCCAAAACATCCGGTGAACACTTTATTTAATGGGATGATGTCTCCTGTCAGACTCCCCGAAATCAGGAGGACAGGTTTGTTATAACGCTGTGCTAATTCTGCAACGTAGCCCGGCGCCTTACCATACAACGTTTGGTGGTTGCTTTCCCCTTCCCCTGTGACGATCAAGTCAGCTCGCTGGATCGATGCCGGGAGCCCTATCGCATCTGCCACCAGTTTTGCACCGGATTGGAACCCCCCTCCTACAGCTAATAATGCGAAGCCCAGCCCTCCTGCTGCACCTGCTCCTTTATGATTCATAATCGTTCGATCGAAGGCTTTTTCTATTAACAGGCCATAATCGTTAAGTGCTTGATCATACGCTTGAATTTGTGTGGCATCAGCCCCTTTTTGTGGGCCATAGACATAACTTGCTCCATTTTCTCCTGTAAGAGGGTTATCCACATCACAAGCCACCTGAATGTCAGCAGTCTGGAGACGCGGATCCAGTTGGGAGATGTCTATGTCCGCCACTGCGAATAAATCCTTGCCGCGGTTTCCCACTTTGTTGCCTTCTGTATCCATCGCTTTCATGCCAAGGGCTTGCAGCAAACCCAGCCCTCCGTCATTGGTTGAACTCCCTCCTAATGTCAAAATTAACGACGTGTTGCCGCGATCCAAAGCGTGGATAATCGCCTCTCCAATACCATAGGACGTCGTCCAGTCTGGATTTTGTTGGGCTTCCGGGACAAGTGGCAAGCCTGCGATGATTGCACCCTCGATGACAGCTGTACAATTGTCTAATTCGACATACCAGCTGTTTGATGCTTCACCAAGCGGACCTGTACATGCAAATGGCACCTTCCTGCCGTTTGTGGCTTTCGATAGTGCATCGAGCGTCCCTTCCCCACCGTCTGCCATAGGCTTCAGGACGACTTCGCTTTTTGGATTAACAGATAAAAAAGCGTCACGCATTGCTTCAGAGACGTGAACTGAAGATAAACTACCTTTAAATGAATCGGGTGCAACGACAATGTTCATGGCTGACTTCCTTTCTCTTCGATATGTCTATTGAAACGAAAAATGCGGTTAAAAACAATCGGCAACGCAGACAAAATTTTCAGAACATTGAAAACGCATACTTGTGCATATGCACAAAAATACTCTTGCTTTGTTGTTACCAGACGATATCGCAGCTGTGTTTTTCGGATAATCGGGGTTATGGGAAACATCACTTTTTAATCAAGAGCACCTGCAATATGATCGCTTGATTGAATACGCGTGGGTCCAAACCTGTTTTTTGCTTCACTTGTTCAAGTCTGTAAACAAGTGTATTGCGATGGATATGCAATGTTTCAGCAGTAAGGTTTTGCTTGAAATTACGCTTAAAATAACAATCCAACGTCGCCGTATAGAGGTGATCTAAGGTCTCGAGACGTTCTCTGTATTTGGCAGCTACGTCCTGATAGACAGTTTCATCGACACTGTTCAGCACCCGTTCCATCTCATAATCTCCGCTATACGCAACTGTGACATCTTGATCCGATAAGTCAAGGGCTTCCCAAGCCTGGAAATACGACTGACGGATCCCCCGAATCCCGTAGCCCCTATCGCCAAGGCCTACCCTCACATCCTGCCCTACGTTATTGTGGCCCAACTCATACAATGAGGACATCACCTCTGTCACAGGGAGGGCCGTAATAATTGAGCTTTCCTGGTAAGGCATGACAAATAAAGGATTTAAATGCTCCTCTTCAAAAAGCGATCGTATCCGTTCAGCCATGTCAAAATGATTCTTCGTTACGAAAACAACCACACACCACCACGTTCCTGTCTCAACATTCAATGTGTAAGTGGCCTCTTGTTGCACGTGATGCTCGTCGAATGAACTAGGATGAAAAAGCTGTTGCAGCCAATGACTCCATAATCTTTCTTGATAAAATGACTGGCGCTGAACATAAATTTGCTCTAATGCGATCTCTACAGATCCCCGTGTCATGCCCGCTGCCTGAACGACCTCCTCAGGTTTTCCCGTAAGACCAACAACACCAGCAAGTTGACCGCGATGAAAAATAGGCAGGTTAACACCTGGTTTTACATTCGAGAATTGATCGACATCCTCATGATTAATGCTTTGAGGCTCTAAATATTCAATCACCTTTTCAGCGCCTCCATGCAATTGTTCCACCCTGTCATTGTCAGTACTCGCGACGATTTTACCGCTCGCATTCATCAAATTAATCGGACATTCTATATATTCAGACAGACGTTGAATAATTTCGTTACCTAACTCTTTTGTCAACATGGTTGTGCCCCCCCCTTTCTATTAGTGTGACATTTATTGTATCAACTTTATCTGCAAGAAACATAAAATGTCCACTGCAACCTCCAAGCGGTTGTCAGTGGACAAATTTCATCGCGCATTTTCATCTATATGAGGAAAAGGAAGATCAGTGTCCACTTCACCCTTGATACGAACCACCGTCAAATCTTCGCCAGCCAGCCAGCGATTAAAATCGAACTCAATGGGTCTCCGATCGCCGCCAAGGGCGAACCACATCTTTTTCTCACGTGGAAAATAGGCTGAGGTATGAATCGTCCCGGCCCAGTTCTTATACTTCTTGGAAAAAACACCTTGATCGGTATCATTCAGCAACCGGAAGGCATCATAGGCTTCCGAAATCTCGTTCTGCCGCGCTTGCATGGCATTCATCCGTTGATAAGAATCAGTTAAATGATTCCGGTTTTCCCGCGTTAATGTTTCAAAATGATTCGTACATACATTAGACTCCCGCACGGCCACGTCACGGGGCGATGCTTCAACGATAAACGTTTTCCCTGAAGAATCAAATACTGTATAACTGAACGAATGGCGATGCGGGATCTCTTTCAACATGGCCACAGCTTCTGTCACATTAGCACACGATTCCAAGATCAACCGGCCAATGGTGCAGCAGATGAATCCATCACCAGGTTTCTTGCGATGCATGAAGTTATAGCCGAGAACCAGCCCCTTTTCATTCATCCCATCCATGCGTCCCGTAATACGTTGGCTTGGCCCAGCCGTAGCGTAGCCTTGATCGGTCGGCTGAAAAAATACATAACGACCTTCATATGTCTTAGGCTGATAATCATAATTCCTGACAAAATACCCGTCACCTGTTAATATCGAACATCCTGATTTTTCATATTCTACCCGATACCCGCCAAATTCCATCATCGTCCGTTCCATCGACCAATTCAGCGCATCACCCAAACCGATCAGCTCATCCCAAAGGCCAGGTGCAAACTGTGTGATCGCGGCTTTCACTTCCTCTTCCTCAACAGTAAAACGCGGTTTCCTCACTTTCCACTGTTTCTCACGATTCCTGACCGTAAGCGAATCTCGCAGCATTTCACCTTGCCAATAACCGAAATCATAATGCGTGCCTCGATATTGTAATACATCACTATAGATCGCCTTCATTATGTGCACCTTCTTTTATTGAATTCATGCTGATACAAAATCATCTTAACGGAAAATAAAGCGTCAGATAAAGAAAACCGACCTGATGCGCTGGTTCGCCGCCTCACAATCTTGCTTAGCTGGCGATTTTGGGCCGAGCTTGGGCGATTTTCACCTCAACATGGACTTAAAAAAACGTCAGTTGCGTTTCTGAGCACCTTTCCGGAATTTCCGTTCAACTTCCGCGCATTTCTTTGCAACTTTGTGAGGTTTCTTTGCAAATTTGCGTCCTTTCCACGCATTTCCGGTATTCTGGCCTCAAAAATTTGCAGCTCATCGACGTCTCCCTGCAAAATCTGCGCAACAAAAATAAGCAGCCCCAAATCGGACTGCTTATTATGTGAACGATATCGACCGCGTTCGCTAGCAAGGAAGCACTGATTATGCCCACCACATCTCAGGGGCTGATTCTTTAACCATGACAGACTCCAGCGTGTGGACGGCTTTGGTAAACCCTTCTTCTATCGACATCAGTCCGTCTTCGTGTTCAATGCTTACGACATAATCATAACCATACAGACGAAGCGCGCTGATCATGTCAGCCCACACTTTTGAATCGTGTCCAAAGCCGACGGAGCGGAAATACCAGGAACGGTCCTGCATATTCGAGTATGGGGTCATATCGGTCAACCCGTTACGATTCGTATTAGGCTGGTCAATCACCGTATCTTTAGCATGGAAATGATGAATGGCTCCTTCCCTGGCCAATATTTTTATCGACTCTACCGGATCGATTCCCTGCCACCACATATGACTTGGGTCTAGGTTTGCCCCAATAGCGGGGCCACAGGCTTTTCGCAAATATAATAAATTGGCGGGAGTATGTACGGAAAAACCGCCGTGTAACTCTAAACCGATTTTGACACCCACTTCTTCTGCACGAGCCGCCTTGTTTTTCCAATAAGGAATCACTTTTTCTTCCCATTGCCATTTTAAGATTTCTTGAAAGTCAGATGGCCAAGGCGACACAGGCCAGTTCGGGTACTTGGCATCTTCATGGTCGCCAGGACACCCGGAGAATGTGTTAACGACTGGAACGCCAAGTTGATGGGCAAGTTCTAATGTTTTATCAAATAAGCGGTCTGCTTCTTCTGCGAGCGCCTGCTGCGGATGGAGTGGATTGGCATGACAGCTTAAGGCACTGATCATAAGGCCACGTCGGTTAATTTTCTCTTTGAATGCAGCTTGTTTCTCAGGATCGGTCAACAATTCTTCAATTTTGCAATGCGCCTCACCTGGATAACCGCCCGTGCCAAGCTCGATTGCCTCCAACCCTTTCGATGCGACATAGTCCAACATGTCATCAAACCTTTTCTCAGAAAATAAAACGGTGAATACACCAAGTTTCATTTTACGTCCCACCCCTCGTTAATTTTCAGAAAATACAAACATGTAATCCTTTACATTTTAGCTTAAATAAGAATGGAAAGAAAATCAACTAAAAATAGTGCCGAATAATAAACGTCATATATAGTCGATATTTAATGGATAAATAGTGTTGACATTTATTTCATATCGCTATATTATTTGACATGTAAACGATTACAAATTAGCTCACACTCTCCAACTGAAAGAAGGAAACGTCATGGCAAATATCCAACAAGTCGCTCAAAAAGCTGGTGTATCCGTGGCCACGGTATCTCGATTTCTTAATGGGAATGCAAAAGTCACCAGTAAAACGAAATTGAAAGTCGAAGACGCCATTAAAGAATTGAACTATGAGCCAAGCATACTGGGACGTAATTTAAGAAACTCGGAAAGTCGTCTCCTGCTGGTATTGATCCCGAGCATTTCAAACCCGTTTTACACCGAAATCATCAACGGTATTGAAGACACGGCCCTCAACCATCAATACAACATTCTATTGTGTGATACAGACTCCAATCCTGAGCGGGAAAACATTTACTTTGACCTCATGAGAAGGAAACTTGCAGATGGCATCATTTCAATGGACCCCGCAGTGAATCGAGAAAAACTTCATGAATTGGCTGAACATCACGCAATCATTCAATGCAGCGAGTACACAGAAAATGGCTCGATCCCCTATGTCACCATTGATAATGAAGCAGCCGCTTATCAAGCTGTCAAACATTTAATCAAAATCGGGCATCACAAAATTGCTTTGATCAACTCCGACGAAACGTTTTTATATGCCCGCCAGCGAAGAAAAGGCTATGAGAAAGCCTTAACAGAATTCAACCTTCCGATTCAAGAAGACTGGATCTACCACACACACCAGTTAGGATTTGAGAACGGGCAGCAGGCGGTACGAAAGCTGCTCCACCTACACGATCCCCCTACCGCTATATTCACGGTGTCAGACATTTTAGCTATTGGTGCTTTGAAAGAATTGAACGCACGTGGCATTCAGGTTCCAAACGACATGGCAGTGATCGGTTTTGATAAGATCATATTCTCCAGCATGACGAATCCTACCCTGACAACAATCTCGCAACCTATGTATAAGATGGGCTGTACAGCAGCCACGATGCTGCTTGATAAGATGAAAGGCCAGCCAGTGGATAATATCACATTGGATCATGAATTAGTCATTCGCGAATCAACAATGGGCTGATATCTTGAGAATAGCATACCGGCATTAAATGTATTTAATGCCGGTAAACTGTTCTCAATTATGTAATCGATTACAAAGTGAAAGAGAGCAGTCGCTTCAAATAATGGTAAGGGGTGGTTATGAATGAAACGGGTACTTTCCTTAATTTTGGCCAGTTTGTTCGTTGTAAGTATTGTAGGGTGTTCGAATGAAAGTTCAGGCAGTGAAGATGAAGTTGTTCTGGGGATTGCCCTCCCTTCTGCTGATCACGGTTGGATGGGTGCACTTATTGACAACGCTGAAAATCAAGCCAAGTCGTTGAAAGAAGATGGAACGATAGATGATTACGTGTTCACAACCGCCGAAGATCCCAACAACCAAGCCAATAACATCGAAGACTTGATTGCCCAAGACGTCGATGCCATTGTTATGCTCCCGATTGAATCAGAGGCTTTAACGCCGATGGGAACAAAAATTAAGGAAGCTGATATTCCGCTCGTTGTAGTTGACCGTGAGCTCACGAATGATTCATCAGACGTTCTCGTTAAAGGTGACAACAAAGGAATTGGTCTTAATGCTGGTAAGTACATAGCAGACCAATTAGGCGGAAGCGGGAAAGTAGTTGAAATCACAGGGGTGCCAAGTTCCGTTACCACGCTCCGCTCCGAAGGTTTCCAAGAATCGATTGAAGGCACGGACATTGAGGTCGTCGCTTCTCAGTCAGGTGATTTCCAAACAGAAGCCTCTCTTAAAGTAATGGAAAATATCCTTCAGGCCCAACCAGAAATTGATGCTGTTTACACACATGATGACGAAATGGCCTTAGGGGTCTTGCAAGCGATTAACGAAGCTGACCGGTCAGACATTCAATTCATCACAGGTGCAGGCGGACATAAAGAGGTATATGAAAATATTCAAAATGACGGATTAATTCAAGCTACCTTTTTGTACTCTCCTCTTATGGTCAACGATGGAGTGGACATTGCAGCAGACCTAGCCAATGGCGGTGAGGTCGAAGAAGAAACAGTAGTGAAAGAAGCGACTAAAATTACGGATAAAAACGTTGATGAGCACTATGAAGAAGATTCTGCATACTAATCACAGTGAAATACGGTAGCTATTGCCGTATTTCCTCTTTTATCCCCAGATAAATGACTGAGTTCCAGCATTGGTTGAGGGGGGTCCTCCCCTCCCCTCACCTCTCATAACTCAGCATCTGCCTACTGATTGCGGGCAATTACGATAGAAAAGTAAAGGTGGGTCAACGTCGTGCATGATGAAACGGTTTTAAACATGACTGGGATCAAAAAATCTTTTAATCAAGTGAACGTGCTTCACGGTGTGGATTTCTCACTGGAACGAGGAGAAATTCACGCGTTATTAGGTGAAAATGGGGCTGGCAAATCAACCTTAATGAATATTCTAGGCGGAGTTCTTCAACCTGATGATGGACAGATTGAATGCCATGGTCACGTTATGAAAATGGATGGTCCGCACGCAGCTCAACAGCAGGGCATCAGTTTCATTCACCAGGAACTGAATGTCGTACCCGACTTGAAAGTCTATGAAAATATGTTTCTTGGAACAGAAATCCGGAACAAGTGGGGCTTAATTGATGTGAAAGAAATGTGCAGACAGACCCAAGACGTGCTCTCGCAATTGGGTGTTTACATCGATCCTAAAGCCTATGTGTCGAGTTTGGAAACCTCCTATAAACAGATGATTGAAATTGCTAAAGCACTCCTCAAACAAGCCAACATCATTATCATGGATGAGCCGACCTCTGCCCTCACTGACCAGGAGTCTGACCGTTTATTCGAGCTTATGCGCTCCCTGAAAAAGTCGGGCGTATCGATCATTTATATCTCGCACAAATTGAAGGAAATAACCGCAGTTTGTGACCGTTATACCGTGCTGAGAGACGGATCTTTAGTTGGAACCGGGAAGATTCAAGATATAGATATTGATAAGATTACACAACTCATGGTAGGTAAATCTGTTAATACGGAAGCCTATGATGTTGATAGGACCCTGGGAGAACCTGTCCTGCACGTGAATAATTTAACGCGTGAGCGTGAGTTCCGTGATATCAGCTTTAGCATTTCCAAAGGCGAAGTGGTCGGGTTTACAGGTCTAGCCGGCGATGGCAGAACCGAGCTGTTTGAATGCATTTTCGGCTACCGAAAAAAGCAGCATGGAGACATCCATGTACACGGCCGAAAGGTGACCATCACCCACCCTCAGAAAGCCTTGAGATCCGGGATTGGCTTTGTACCTAAGAACCGAAAAGAAAACGCGATCATTAAAGATCTGAATGTTATCCAAAACATGAGTTTATCGTCCTTAGGTCACTTTGAGAACAAAGGGTTGATTAATTCAAAAAGAGAAAAACAAAAATTCTCTGATTATCAACAAGATTTAAACATCAAAGTCCACGACCCCAGTGTCATGATTGATTCATTAAGTGGAGGCAATCAACAGAAAGTCATCATTGCAAAATGGCTGGAGGTTAACTCAGACGTCATTATTTTTGATAACCCTACCCAAGGGATAGATGTTGGAGCTAAAAATGAAATTTATCAACAGATCATAGCTATGGCGGACCTTGGCAAAGCCATCATCATTCTCTCGTCGGAAGCTCCAGAAATATTAAGATTTTGCAACCGCTTATATGTCATGTTCCAAGGCGAAATAACCGGACACTTCCCTCGCGAAGCTGCCTCGGAAGAACTGATCATGGAGTATGCCACAGGCTCAAAAAAGGAGGCTGTTAAAATTGGCTCAAGTACAGAAAAAACCACCCAATGAACCCGCGCACAATAATCAAAAAATGAATCTCTCATGGATATGGTCGGAGTACAGCGTGGTCATCGCTTTCTTAATCATATTCATTCTTGCCTCTATCCTGAATGATCGTTTTCTTGATATTCATAATATGACCAACATTCTGATGCAGGTTTCAACGATCGGCATCATCGCGCTAGGAATGACGGTCGTTATGCTATCAGGGGGAATTGATCTTTCCGTAGGTTCTGTCCTCGCCATGCTTGGGGTCGTTTCTGTATTAGCGTTAAACGCCTCAGGTAGTATTCTAGTCGCTGTTCTTGTTGCATTGCTTGTTGGTGCTGCGACGGGTTTTATCAACGGTGTGTTGGTGGCAAAAGGAAGAATCGCTTCGTTTATTGCGACACTTGGTATGATGGCTGCGGCTCGTTCTATCGCGTTGTATATTGCAGACGGAGGCAGTGAATCAGGGGAAGTTGAGGGCTTTACAAACATCTCGAATAACGCCATTGGTATCATCGAGTACCCCATCTTTATCTTTCTTATATTAACAGCGCTTATCTACATACTAATGCAAAAAACACGCTTTGGCCGTTATGTTTACGCATTAGGAAGTAATGAAAAGGCTGCCCTATTGTCAGGGATTCGTGTCGATCGTATTAAAATCGGGGTATACACGTTGTGCAGCTTGTTAGTCGGAGTTGCTGCAATCATTGAAACATCTCGTTTGAACTCCATCTCCTCTTCCAGCTCAGGTAATCTATACGAGCTGGACGCCATTGCCGCCGTCATAATCGGAGGCACGCGCATGACGGGAGGAAAAGGTAAAATCATCGGAACCTTTTTCGGAATACTACTGCTAGGTGTTTTAAACAATATGATGAATTTGATGAACGTATCCCCTTACCTTCAAGGACTTGTTAAAGGGCTCATTATCATCATTGCTGTGTTATTTCAAAAGAAAGAATAAGGAGGTAAATCATGACACAAATCACCGTCGGAATTATTGGGTGCGGCTCCATTACGCGCTTCCGTCATGCGCCGGAGTACAAAGCTAACCCATATGTAAAAAACATTGTGTTTTATGACCGAAACATTGAACGAGCACAACGCTTGGCTTCAGAGTTTAGCGGCGATGTCGCCGACACAATCGAAGATCTTCTTCACAACCCAGACATTATAGCTCTCAGTGATTGCTCCTCAAATGAAAACCATCACATCAACACCCCGAATGCCTTGTTGAACGGTAAGCATGTGTTATGTGAAAAACCGATAGCCGTAAGTATTGAACAAGCAGAATCTATCCTTGAAGCCCAAACGAAATCCGGTAAAAAGTTGATGGTGGATCATAACCAACGGTTCACAAAGGCTCACCAAACTGCAAAAAGGATGATAAAAAATAAAGAACTAGGGGATGTGTTGACCTTCAAGACCTCGTTCGGCCATAAGGGACCGGAACATTGGGGAATCAACAAAACAAACAGTACCTGGTTCTTTAAAAAAGAACGTTCGCATTTCGGCGTTGCAGGCGATCTTGGCATCCACAAAATCGACCTTCTCCATTTCCTTTTAGATGACGAAATTGCAGAAACGCGTTCGTTCAGCGGCACACTGGATAAAGTAAATGAACACGGCGAACCCATTCCCGTTTATGATAACGTTGTGTGCGCACTTAAAACGAAAAAAGGCCGTTTAGGAACTGCTTCATTTTCCTGGACTTACTACGGCTCTGAAGATAATAGCACCTCTATTTATTGTGAAAAGGGTGTAATTAAACTTTATCACGAACCCGAGAACCAATTGATTGTCGAAACAATTGATGGGGATATCACCAAATACCCGATTGAGCCCATCCAGACGAACGATAACCAAACGTCCACCGGCGTTATCGACGCGTTTATTGAGTCCATCATGAACGATACCGATCCCCCCGTCACAGGAGAAGATGCTCTTACCTCGCTTAAAGTGATAGTAGCGCTTCTTCAAGATGAATCGTCCGTCTTGCCGAACCGCGGGTAACGGTACTATCATGAGATCTATTATTCCAAGCAAAAAACAAGGAGCTTCCTAATGATGGAAGTTCCTTGTTTTTTGCTTATATCTAAATTATAAGTGACAACCTGTTCTTTATCATATTCGTGTTATTTCATTATAGAGCGTGAAACACTCGAGTTAACAGGGGTTCGTTACATTATATGGAAGAGGGGTGGCTTTTGAAACAACTCGCTTTCCTGCGGGGAACCGGCAAGCCTGCCTCGGTCGCGTCGCTCCCTGTGGGGTCTTGCCGAGCTCCTCTTCCCGCTTATTAACTATTGATAATTTTTCCCTTAGTTAAAAGGTCAGCCGTATTTGAACTATCCAGCTTCGGCGTCTAGCGGCTAGTGTGACTTCCTTCGCTTCTGTACGATAAGTCAACATCGAATCACGTTATTCTTCGTGTTTCCTTTATCTCCTCCAGCTCAGTCCAGTCCATACGCCGCTGGTCAAGACGCCTCCGCTCTCAGAGGGGAGTCTCGCCGTTTCAAAGCCACCCCTTTCAACATGGAAATGAACGAACCTCGCCAACACGGTTCTCAATGATGAGGACTACCAGGCCCATGAAACAGCGCATACGATGTTACCTCTCCATTTCAATGAAACATGAATGGGCTTCTGCTTGTTCCACTAGGAAAGTATTAAAGTATGTCACCATACTCCGGGTCATTTTTCTAATAGATGAGTAGATGATGAGAATGAAAGCGCTCTCTGTGATACACTCGTTATATCATGATTCAAGAAAGGATGAACGACATGTACGGCTTGGATGAGAAACGACAAGAACTCCTCGATTTTGTTGAAGAGCTCACGAATGAAGAAGCACGGATAAAGCCAGAAGAAAATGCGTGGTCCATTCTCGAAGTGTTAGAACACCTTTATTTAATGGAACAGTTGATTGTTCATCAAATGTCTCAGGCTATTAAACAAGGCGACAAGAAGAATGCCACGTCAAAACCCATCCATCGGGCTACAAACCGCGACTATAAGGTTGAAGCTCCGGGAGCCGTCCAACCGAGAGGAGCGTTTCAAGCGCTTGAAGATGCCAAGCAGGGTCTTAAGAAATCACGTGAGGCCACCTATTTTTTAATCCATAATAAAGACCAGGATATCCTGCAGAACAGGACCGTCCCTCATCCGGCATTTGGCGAAATGGATTTAGAGCAATGGACTGAGTTTATTGGCTGGCATGAATTACGCCACCTTGACCAAATAAAAGAAATCAAAGCAAACGTAAGCTGACTATATGATTAATCCACCAGCATGCAGATACAGACTCTGCATGCTGTTTTCTTACCAAGGTCATCAAGGTGCCCTTTTTGTTGAAGAAAAAATTGAATTAAATCTCTCTCGCGTATCTTAATTTAACATACATCGGATTTTGTTGAGTTACTTTTTCATGTTGAAATGTGAACCCCTTAGCTTCATAGAAAGGAACCCCCTTCATATTGCCTTTTTGAACAGACACCCATTGCTTAGTTGCTCCATAGTCATTTTTTTGTTGTTTCGTTATAACATCCAATAATTTGGTGCCAATTCCTTCATTTCTTCTAGCAGGGTCAAGGTATAAGACGAACAGTTCTCCGATTTCATCAGCTATCATTCCTCCGCCTCCTGCTCCGACTACTACCCCATTTTCTAAAGCAACAAAATATCCACCCCAATTACGATTGGATTCTGTTACTTCCCTCAATATTCTCGCGTGATTATAAAAATCGTTAACTACTCTTTCAATATAATCTTTTGAGTGCGTTTCCCCATATGTAGCCCAATATGCCCTCGTACATACACTTGAAATTCCCTCTACATGGCTTTCATCAGCTTTCATAATGTGGATCAAAAAACAGCGCTCCCATCTCCCTCTCGTGGTTTATTTTTGAAACGTTGTGAAGCGAGAAAATTGTGGAATTCAGCATTCACATTATACTACTGGACATAAACATAGAGGCGTCTTGATTCATAAAGATACGATTTCCATGATGGAATGTCTTCATTTCAATCGATTTAAATCCAACTTCAAATAAAACGCTTTGCATTTCTTCATGTGAGAAACCGTTATGAACCTTTGGGTGATTGATTTTATCGTTTTTGTCAAAATCAATAATAATCAGCTTGCCGCCGTCATTTAAGCAATCGAACAATCTGTGTAAGATATTCTTTGTATCAGGAATGTGAAGAAGAACAAGTGACATTAATACGATGTCGACCTTATGGTCAGGTGTTTCTTCAGTAAAATCAGCATATAGTACGCTAGCGTTCGACATACCTTTGTGAGAGATTTTAGCTCTCGCAACATCCAGCATTTGTTCCGAAGAATCGACCAACAAAACGGAAGCTACTAAGTCCGATAGTTCCAAACTAACTAGACCCGTACCGCTTCCATAGTCGAGTAAGGACTTTGATTCAGAATTTCGCAACTCTGGTCTTACTTCCTTTACTATAACGTTAGCTAATTCAATTCTTTCTTCTGTATCATATTTTTTCGCCATCTGTTCAAAAACATTATGGTCCATTTTTGACTCCTTCCCTACCCATTTCTTTTTATCTTCCCTACAAGAATAACGTCAAATAACAACCGTCATACAGGCTTGCGTAAAAAGGTGCTGATCCGCTTGAAAATATCACGAATTTCTTCAATGTGCAGCGGAAATTGAAAGACGCCATGAACCATTCCTCCGTATCGCTTCATTTCCACAGGCACCCCGCTCTCCTTCATCCGTTCAGCATATGCTTCACCTTCATCCCGAAGCGGGTCATACTCCATCGTCAAAACCAGTGAGTCTGGCAAGTTATCAAGCCGCTCCGCCTGCATCGGAGACACATACGGATCAGCGGCTGAGGTTCCTGATGGGACGTATGCTTGGTTAAAAAAGTTCATGTCATCGATGGATAGTAAATAACCCGTGGCATTTTCTTTACGTGACGGATAATACGCTTCATTGGTATCGGTCACGGGATAGATCAACAGTTGTTTAGCTATGCGCGGCCCTCCCTCGTCACGAGCTTTCAGGGCTACGACCGCTGCTAAATTGCCGCCAGCACTATCACCTCCGACAAACAACCGGGCAGCATCACCATTGAGTTCAGTGACGTGTGCTTCTGTCCACTCAACTGCTGCATAGCAATCCTCAAGCGCAGCTGGATAAGGATGTTCTGGTGCTAAACGGTAATCTACTGAAAGCACTTTGCATCCGCTGTCATGGGCTATTCTTCGACAGACTATGTCGTGTGTGTCTAAATTACCCAACACAAATCCGCCGCCATGAAAGAAGACAAGCAAGGAAAATGGCCTCTCTCCCTCGGGTGTATAAATACGGATAGGGACCTCCCCCTCCGGCCCAGGAATGAAGCGGTTCTCTATATATTTGATGTCTGGTTTAGGCTGAGGGATAGCGGTCGCCTCATTCATGCCTTGACGCATGCGCTCAACATCCCAGCCTTTGCCGCCCCACCCCATTACTTTTTGAAGTCTGCGTAAAGTCAACCTAATGACGGGATGAACTGACACTTTCTACTCCTCCTATTTTCTGAAATAATTCTGGTCATTCGGTATCTAGATTTTACCATATATGTTCGTGGATTATGATACAGCTATAAAAAATTTACAATTGCGCGAAATTTTTGACATATGATTGAAACTGTACCAATGATTGTGTTATAATTGCTGACGCAAGTGAATCATGGGAACGACCTCCATTCTATTCTGGCGTCTATTTATCCGATAGGCAACCCTGATTGGAATCTGAAGGTGTTTCCCTGGAGAGTGAAAAATCATGTATTCGAAGGAAACGTGCTATGTTGTAGGCGAATCAAAATCCCCTGGCAATAATCCAATCACGAAAAAATACGACACGTTCTTTATCGGCTTTGTCGTGGATACTACTGACCATCGCATTGTCGATGCAG
This sequence comes from Thalassobacillus sp. CUG 92003, assembly GCF_013618635.1. GTDB lineage: Bacteria > Bacillota > Bacilli > Bacillales > Halobacillaceae > CUG-92003. Next base: position 21,829 of record NZ_JABLSJ010000003.1, read on the forward strand.
AGTGTACCGCTATGATGGGGATCACCGTTTTATTCGTAAGGAGCCTTTTTGTGGGGCGTAGTATCATGGATTACGAAGGAGCGGCACAGGAAGTGAACGCTCGCTACTTTGGTTCATCCCAGAAAGCGTTAATTGTAGCTTTTAAACAAGCGCATTCGAAATATAAAGATACAAGGCACACATAATTGAGCTGCTTTATCTAACTAAACGTGGATAAAACCCAGCTGACAGGTCATTCATTTCCCTGTCAGCTGGGTTTTTTATATTAAAAAATAAAGGAGGACTTTAACAATGATCGAAGGAGGCTTTTTGTATCTTGGTGTCATTATCGGGATGGCAGGCATTATCGCCTGGCTTGAAAAGCAATCGACAAGTAAATTTTTCAAGTTCGTCCCTGGCATCGTGCTTATTTATTTTGGAGGTGCCTTATTAAAGACCACAGGCATCATTGGCTCGACCGAAGCGGTTGATGCTACATATGGCAACGTTCGTGATGCCTTATTACCGATGCTGATCTTATTAATGCTATTAAATTGTGATTTAAGAAAACTGAAAAAACTAGGACCGAAGATGCTCATAGGCTATGTGATTGCCTCATTCAGTATCGTCCTTGGCTTTGCTATTACCTTCTTACTGTTCCAATCTCTCTATGCCCCGGAAACGTGGCAGGCATTCGGAGCATTAGCAGGAAGCTGGACTGGCGGGTCTGCCAATATGGTCATCATTCAAGGTGTGCTTGATGTCCCAGAAAATATTTTCGGGTATGCCTTGATCATGGACACCGTCAACTACTCGACTTGGGTCATGATCATGTTCTGGCTCGTTCCGTTCTCAGCTGCCTTTAATAGATGGGCGAAAGCAGACACCTCTCACCTTGATGAAGTCAGTGCTGATTTAAAAAATGAAATGGAAGAAAAAGATCAACAATCCATATCTTTTGTTCATTTGATGGGCTTAATTTCAATCGCCATTTTTGTTTCAGCATTCTCAGCGGAAATTGCTAGTCTGCTTCCACAGTTTGGTGAAATCGTAAATGCTACAACGTGGACGATTTTCATCGTGTCCATTGTCGGAGTTCTGCTCGCGATGACGAAAGTGTCAATGATCCCTGGCTCTATGGATGTTGCCAATGTCCTACTCTATATTGTCATCGCCCTCATTGCATCACGGGCTGACTTTTCTCAGTTGCTTCAGGCTCCCATCTACATCATTTCCGGTTTCGTCATCCTGGCCATTCACGCGCTGATTCTTATGCTGGCAGCAAAACTGTTCAAAATGGATCTCTTCACGCTTGGTGTGTCCAGTCTGGCCAATATCGGCGGTATGGCAACAGCGCCCCTCTTGGCCGGTGCTTATCATCGCTCTCTCATACCGATTGGCGTACTGATGGGTCTCGCTGGATCATTCCTAGGAACCTACTACGGACTGTTAACAGCCAAATTACTATCATTCTTGTAGCTGAAAAGGAGTACATGTCGTGCAAATAATCGATATCCAATGTGAGCAACGTACCATTCAATTGCAGCAACCCTTTAAGACGGCTCTTAGACAGGTGACTGAAATCGAAGTGGTTGATGTAACGATTTCATTAGAAAACGGCATAACCGGAAAAGGGTCAGCCTCAGCAACGTGGCAAATTACCGGCGAGTCTTTAGAAGGGATCCGGGCAGCGATCAGTGGTCCGATCAAGCGCGCATTACAGCACAAAAATATTCTCGATCTTGCTGCTCTGCTTACTGTACTCAAAACAAGCTGCCAGGCGAATTCAAGCGCAAAAGCAGCTGTAGATATGGCACTCCATGATGCATATTGCCGCTATTTCAACTTGCCCTTGTACACTTTTTTTGGCGGGCGGACTGAATCACTTGAAACAGATATGACTGTTAGTATCGATGAACCTGAGATTATGTACCATCAAGCAAAAAAACGTGTGGATGACGGTTACAGCACCTTAAAACTGAAGGTCGGCAATGATGAAAAACTTGACTTGAAGCGAATTGAGCAAGTACGTGAAGCAGTTGGTTCAAATGTGCTGCTGCGTCTGGATGCTAACCAAGGTTGGACCCGTAAACAAGCGGTCAAGATGATTAATTTACTGGAGAAAGAATCCCTGGGAATTGAGCTTGTGGAGCAGCCCGTTCCTGCTCGTGATATTGAAGGTTTGAAATTCGTAACGGATCATGTCGCAACACCGATAATGGCTGATGAGAGCGTCTTTTCCCCTCGTGATGCCTTTCAACTTCTTGAGACAAGGGCGGCTGATCTCCTCAACATAAAATTGATGAAAACCGGGGGGCTGCATGGAGCCAGGCAAATAGCTGATATGAGCGAAGCCGCCGGAATCAAATGCATGATCGGCAGCATGATGGAATCACGTATTTCAGTCACGGCAGCTGCACATCTTGCGTTCGCCCATTCAAACATTACTCTTTATGACCTCGATGCTCCTTTGTGGATGATAGATGAAGAATTGAAAGGGGGAATGCGATTCGATGGAAAAAATGTGCTGTTAGCCGAAGGTCCCGGACTAGGATTCAATTAACTATTTATGGAGGTGCATGCGTTGAATAAGAAACGCACATTAGGATTAAGTTCTGTTATCGCTCTTACCCTTACGATCAGTTTATTTGTTCCTTCTGCCGCAGATGCTAAAGAAAATAAGAAACCTGCAAATGAAGATACCGCTTATGTTGATGTCTCTGTGGCAACGCTTTGGTCCGAACCGAACATCACACGTTCCATTGATGAACCTTCTGTTGGAAATCCCGTTGATATGTGGGAATGGACGAGGAGTATGTCGCTTGATCAGAAACTCTGGCTCGTAGGGAATCTCCAGACCCAGGCCTTATTCGGACAAGAGGTGACGATTTTAGAAGAAGATGGGGATTGGGCTAAAGTCGCTGTCCATGGCCAGCCTACTCCGAAAAATGAGTTAGGCTACCCTGCCTGGATGCCGAAAGAACAACTTTCGGACAGGCGCTATTTCAAACACATGAAAGAACACAAGTCATTTGCCCTCGTTAAAGAACAAACCACATGGCTTTATGAAAACATGAGGCAAAACGAACGCTACAAAGAAGTCAGCTTTAACACGCGTCTTCCGGTTATCGCTAACGTAGGGAATGCAGTGCTTGTGGCCACCCCCAGCGATGGGATGAAATGGCTCTCGTCTGACGCCGTCTCTATCTATGACTCAAACGATGATATTCCTGAACCGGACGGCGAAGACCTTGAGAAGACCGGAAAACAATTCCTTGGCTTGCCTTACCTTTGGGCAGGGGCTTCTGGATTTGGGTTTGACTGCTCAGGTTTCACCCATACGATCCATAAAGCCCATGGCATCACGATACCGCGTGACTCTTCTGTTCAGGCTGAAAACGGTGAGCCTGTAGCAAAAGAAAACTTGAAAAAAGGCGATCTCCTGTTTTTCGCCTATGATGAAGGCGAAGGATCAGTCCATCACGTCGGCATGTATATTGGAAATGGAGAAATGATTCATGCTCCGAATTCCGAGAGCACGGTCGAAATCATCGACGTCTTCGAATCCGATTATTATTCGTCTGAATACGCAGGAGCACGACGCTATATTGATTAACCTCCTCGCCCGCTGAGATCCCATCTCAGCGGGTTTTATAATGGAGTAACAACTTTCGCGTATGATTAATTCAAGCATCTGCTCATAAAAACGTAAAAAAAGTCGGTTTTCAGCATGTTTTGGCTGGATACAAACGCTTATATCGGTTAATATGGGAGGGAGCCTGTTCTTATACAGGTACTTATTCAAATGTACACTTACTTGTCGATACAGCTGACATGCAGCTGGACGTTACCCATAAAAGATATGCAAATAAGCAGGAGGGGTTCCTTGTTAGAATATAAGATCCACAGCAATGTTGCCAGCAACGACCATCTCATTCTCATCCATGGAATGGGAGGAAATTCTAACATCTTCTACAGGCAAATAAAGGACTATTCCAAACATTTTAATGTGATTACCTTGCATCTCCCCGGCCATGGTAACTCCCCGAGTTTGGAAAGTTACACAGACGGGTTTTCCTACACGGTGGTAGCACAGGAAATTGTAAAAACAATGGACCATTTAAATATTGAACGTGCTCACTTTTTAGGAGTCTCACTTGGGACAGTCATCCTTCATCACTTATTGAAAGAACGGCCGGAGCGCGTACAAAGTGTTATATTGGCCGCCACCATTACACGGTTTACGTTCATCTCCAAATTTTTATTTCAAATTGGAAAAATGATCAAATCCATTACGCCACACACATGGATTTATAAGCTTTTTGCTCATATTATTATGCCAAAACCTAATCATAAAAAATCACGGGACATTTTTATCCGTGAAGCTCAAAAGATGCGCCGAGAAGATTTTATCGGCTGGTTTAAAACCTTTGGTAAAGTTAAAACGAGTTATGATGAAGTGATCAAGCATGCAAAAGATATCCCTAAATTATATATTTCCGGACGGGAAGATCACTTGTTCCTCAATTCTGTTAAAGAGGATATAAAAAAAGATAAAAACGCGGTCATGCGTATAATAGAAAAATGCGGCCATGTTTGTAATATTGAAGGATATCAGAAATTTAATGATATTACACTCGATTTTTTTAAAACGCACAGCAGAAAAATCGAACAAATTTCGTAACCACAGGCGCACATGAACGAACAGCGGGAGTGAACACATTGAACATTTTTTTAACGGGAGCCACCGGATTTCTCGGCGGCAAGTTAATGAAAAATTTGCTCACGGGAACAGAGCATGAACTAATTGTCCTTGTCCGAAATGTGGAAAAGGCAGAAGCTTTAATTCAAACGTTTCCCCAAGAGCAGCAAAGCAGAATCAAACTTGTTTCAGGAAATATTACCGAACCCCATTTTGGTTTGTCCGATGATTGCGTCAAGCAATTGACCAATCAGGTTGATACGTTTTATCACGCCGCGGCGCTGGTTAAATTCGATGCTGACTTACGGGATGAACTGTTTGCCATTAATTACGAAGGCACCAGACATGCGCTTGATTTAGCAAAAGCCTTGAATGTCAACACGTTTTTTTACGTCAGTACCGCATACACGGTAGGAAAACACCAGCACGGTGTGGAAGCTCTCTACCCATTGGACAACGCTTACCACAATCCTTACGAAGAAAGCAAAGTAGCCTCGGAACATCTTGTTTTCGCTTATGGGAATGACATGGATGTCTCAATATTCCGCCCCTCGATCATCGTTGGAGATTCTAAAACCGGCGAAGCAGATTCCGAATTCACATTGTACGGCTTTATGCGAGCCCTTGATATCTTCAAGCGGCGAACAGCGAAAAAAGATGATGCTCATACAACCTATCGTGTCGTTGCAAATCGAGAAGGGACATCGAATTTTGTCCCTGTCGATTACGTAGCAGATATCCTCAGTCTGGCGCTGACAAAAGCAGAGCCGAACAAAATTTATAATATCATCAACCCTGATCCTCCTAATAACATTGATATCTTAAACTTGTTCAAGCAAGCTCTCCACTTTGAGCGCCTGTCCATCGTAGAGGACACCCAGAATTATGAATTGAGTGCAGAGGAAGAGAAGCTTAACAATATGATTGTCCCTTTTAAAGTATACTTGGCTGGCAGCATTCAGTTTGAAGATTCTAATACGCAAGAATTGATACGTGACTCAGACATCAACCATTTAAATTTAACCCATGAAACCGTTCGAATGATAATAAACGAATACTTTTCTGCGTAATATATAGAGAAGTGGTTTCACTTCATAAGGAACCCTCCCATTTACAGCCTGAGGTATCGTTAAATCCTCAGGCTCTTATTTATTGTCTGGATTTCCATTTTTGTTATATCATGATAGTATTAAATTGAAGCTAACTTGGAAAAGGAGTGAGCACACATGTACGAAGCCATTAATACGAATCAGGCACCAGAAGCGATCGGCCCCTACTCTCAGGCAGTAGGTTTAGGAAATCTCATCTACATCTCGGGCCAAATTCCACTTAATCCATCTACCATGAAGTTCGAATCCGCTAATGTGGAGGAACAGACCAAGCAAGTGATGAATAATATCGGTGCCATTTTAAGTGAAGCCGGGCTGACCTATAAACATATAGTGAAAACGAACATTTACCTGGACTCCATGGACGATTTCGCCACGGTAAATGATGTATATGCCAGCTACTTAAGCGAGCCCTACCCTGCGCGGGCTGCTATTGAAGTCAGCAAGCTTCCAAAAGACGCCAAAGTCGAGATTGAAGCAGTAGCCGTCAAATCTTAGTCTGCAAACGTGGAATCAGTCACACTATGTATGTGAAAACAACCGCTTGGATTATTAACATCCAAGCGGTTTGTTTATGCCCTTGTAGCAGAATCTGCTTGCAGTTAAGTTCGCCGCGTTATGCGTCATGTTGGCAAGATTTGTAGGCAAGTTCGCGATTTTATGATCGACTTCAGCTCATTTGCAAGCAACTTTCAGCTCTTTCCAAGCAACTTGCTCAAATCGAGCCCAAAAAGAGGGCGAATCATATCGCGATTCGCCCCCTTTATCAGTTATCCCCATTATATATCGCGTCGCAACGCTTGCAGCACATCGATACGCGTGGCTTTTCGAGCTGGCTTCAATCCAGATAACATAGCTACCCCGATGCTCAGCAAAACACACAGCAGCGCGAGGTACCCTGGAATATAAGACAGTTGAATCGCTCGGTCCAGCGTTTCACCAAATACTTGCTGGATGATAAGCGGAAAAGCCTGGTTGACGATGGCGCTGATGACATAAGCCGCCGCTACGCCCACTATTGCCCCGATCAGGCCGATATACCCACTCTCTAATAAAAAGATACTGCGGATCATGCGCGGATGGCCGCCGATCGCTTTCATCACCCCAATATCCTGCGTCCGCTCTGTAACGGCCATGGACATCGTGTTATATATGCCGATTGAGGCAATCAACAAAGCAATGATGCCCACAAATACGAGACCCGTTTTGACTACGGCGAAAACCAAATTGATTTGATCTAATTCTTCTGTAACGGAATAGATCATGTAACCATCGTTTTTCAATTCAGCCGAAATGTCCTTGACTTCTTCCATGGTGCTCGCAATGACTTTGACTTCCTGAAAAACCTCGCCTTGATCATTTGTTTTTACTTTCTCTACTTGTTCTTCTGTCATTTCTGGCGCCAACGTCTGCCCCAACGGTGTCCCCGTAAATGCCTCAATCTGAGAAAGGACCGCTTGCGAGATAAAGATGCTTTTATCTTGCTGCCAGTCGCGAGCAGGCTCCTCCATTATGCCGCTTACTTCAAGCGCGATCGTTTTCTCTTGGAGTTCCCCATCCTCGTACTGTTGCACCTTATAGTGAAGTTCTTCGCCAATCACGTCCCGGGAGCCTTCATAGGCGTACTTTTCTTTTATTTCCCCATCTTGATTATAAAGCTGCTCATCAGGGATGGGCTCACCGGTTTCGGGCGATTCATGTAAGGCTTCTACCATATCAGAACCGATGATAATTTCATTGTCGGCTTCAGGCATGCGCCCCTCATCGAGTGTTAAACCGGATTCTACTTCCGATGGAAAATGGACTGCCTGTACGCCTAAATCAGCCACATGATCGTTATATTCAATAAACCCATCATTTCGGACAATCTGTTTTCGGGATACAGCCCGAACATCTTCGTACTGTTCTAATTTTTCGATGTCTTGTGCAGTAATCCCTCGAGGCGCCCCTTCTTCAACTTGTTCTTTTCCATTCACCGAAATTTCAGTGACTGTACGATCCTGCATGATGTCATTGACAATAAAGCGTTGCGCTCCAAATCCCACCGAAGCCAATACAATCAGAAACGCACACCCCATGGCTGTGGCCAGTATCGTCATAAAAACACGGGACTTATTCTTCTTCATATTTTGACGAATGAACCCTAAGCGGTCTTTAAACCTCATGAGATGCCTCCTCTTCTCCATTAACAATGTGGCCGTCCTCTAGATGAATCGTACGGTCAGCAATTGAAGCCACGACTTCATCATGTGTAATGATGACAAACGTGATGTTCTCTTCCTGATTAAGCTGTTTTATGAACGTCAGTAATTCCTGCTCCGTTTCCATATCCAGGCTCCCCGTAGGTTCGTCTGCCAAAATAATAGGGGGATTCATAATAAGAGCACGTGCTACCGAAACGCGCTGCTGCTGACCACCGGACAACTCAGACGGATAATGGGCTTCATAACCGTGTAAATTTACACGCTGAAACATAGCTTCGACAGCTTGCTGACGCTCTTTCTCAGCCATCCCATTCATGACCAATGGCAACTCCACATTTTGATAGGCGGTCATACTGGGAATCAGTTGAAAGCTTTGAAAAATAAACCCAAGATGTGCCGCGCGGAAATCTGCCCACTGCGCTTCAGAAAAATGCGTGACTTCTTCTCCTTTTATGCTGACTTCCCCGCTCGTCGGTTTAATATAGCCGCTCAGCAAATTCAACAGCGTCGATTTCCCTGAACCGCTGCGTCCTACGACCGACACAATTTCCCCTTCATCGATGGTGAGATTAATCTGCTTAAGTACGGGCACCTCCTGTCGTTTATTTTTCTTACCAATAAAAAATGAATGATTCAACTGATTAACTTCAATCATCAGGACCCCTCCTTGTTTCGATTCCACCTTATAGACGACACGCAACCAGATACCCCTTCGCTAAACGTGAATATTTTTCACCTTTCTTTCACGACGCCTAACGTCTAAAAGAACGAGCACCCTCATATATAAGTCTGTGGTCTTACATAAGTTACATCTCCAGATCAATCCAAAACTTAAGGTTAACATTTATGATAGAAAATAGAATGACTTGTAAAAGAATTGCTATAAATTAATTCTATCGAAACCTTTACGTTTGCATAGTCGTACATACAAAGGTGGTGAAACCAGAACGTTCATAAGTATTATTTTTTGAATATGGGGGGATTTAAATGGGTTGGTTACGTTTTATCGTAAGAAGAAAAATTTTAGTGGGTTTAATGGTCATGCTCATCGTGATCTTAGGAAGTTACGGACTTTTGAAGTTAGATAAAGAGCTGATGCCGCCTGTACAAATGGACGGTGCTTACGCCTCCATCCAAGCCGGTGAAATGCCGGCCATTGAAGTGGAACGACAGATTACAGCGCCTATTGAAAACAAGCTCCAAGGGATTGAAGGCGTGGAAGACATTAACACGACCACCACTGTCGGGCACAGCTCATTTCAATTAACATTTGCAAGTGGTGAAGGAGACGATGTGTTTCCTGAAGTGGAGTCCATCATCAATTCCTCTTCATCTGAAATCGAAGCGATCGATCATATCGAAGCAGGCCAATACGGTACAACGCAAAGCTATGAATTTTTCATGGACGTCTCCGGCGGTGATATGGACCACATGACTGCTTTTGCTAAAGATGTACTAGAGCCTCGGTTGGAAGGTTTGCCAGAAGTCCGAGATGTTCAGGTTGACGGCGCGCTTGAACATGAGGTCGCGATAGAATTCGATCGAGATGAATTAGCAGATCGCAACCTGGACGCTAATCAGGTGATTGCCGCGATTCAAGAGCAAAACACAGAAGCGACGCTCGGGGAATTAAGCGATGATCAAGCATCTCCTTCCCTTCGTTGGAACACACCATTCAACGATGTCGCGGATATCAAAGCGATGGCCATTCCAACCGCAAATGGTTTTGTAGACTTGAATGACATTGCCGACGTGACCCTTCAGCCGTTAGAAAATTCCTCTTATGTGTGGAAAAATGGAACGAAGGATTTCATGTTCATCCAGGTGGGGCGCGTGTCGGACGCTACCCAAATTGAAATGGCTGAGTCGGTACGAGCGGAAGTGCAAGCCATCCGTGATGAAGGATTAGTCGATAACTTTGAATTAAATGAAATGGTGGCTCAAGCCGACTATGTCGAACAATCCGTAAATAGCGTCACTAAAAACATCATTATCGGCGGGATCATAGCTGTCATCATCCTCCTGTTGTTTTTACGCAACCTGCGGGCTACATTTATTATCGGACTCGCCATCCCAACATCGATATTGCTCACCTTTGCTTCAATGTGGTTATTCGATTACAGCTTCAATATGTTAACACTCATCGGACTGGGCCTCGGCATCGGGATGATGGTAGATTCATCTATCGTCATATTGGAATCCATTTATCGAAAGCGCGAGCAAGGCTTGGCAAAATTCAATGCAGTTATGGAAGGCACCAGAGAAGTTATGACCGCAGTCATTGCCTCCATGCTCACCACGATTGTCGTGTTTCTCCCAATCGGTCTGCTTGGCGGGGAGACAGCCGACTTCATGATTATGCTCTCTGTGGTCGTGGCCATTACACTCATCAGTTCTGTTATCGTGTCCTTTACGTTGATTCCAACACTAGCTGAACGAATTCTAAAGTATCGCGAGCCGAAAAAAGCCAAACGCGAGGGGGCAATCTTACGAAAATACAGCAGTCTCATCGCTTGGACGGTTAGGAAGAAGCGCCACAGTCTTGCTGTCATTACGATTTTTTTCCTCATGTTCGCGGGCTCATTAACGTTGATTAACAAAATTCCCATGACTATCATGCCTGATGTTTTTAACCGCTATGCTGAAGTGATGGTTGATTTAGAAACAGGCGTATCGACTGAGGATAAAGAAGCTGCTGTAGAAGCGATCACTGAATCTCTTGAAGATATTCAGGATGTGGAATCGAGCTACGTTATCGATGATGGCAGTATGTTCTACACATTGATCAATATGACAAAAGAGGACGACATAACGCGAGAACAAGATGACATCAATGATGACATCTTCACTTCTCTTCGTGATCTTCAGGATTCTCACCCAATCACAAGTGTGCAAAGTGTCATGTCGGGCGGCGGGGGGAACCCCGTTCAAGTAACCCTTTCGGGGGAAAACTTCGAGGAACTTCAATCGCTTTCCGATGCGTTCACCGACGAACTTAATGAGGTGGAAGGCATCGTAGGTGTTAACAATTCAATCGAACGCACCTCGATCGAACAAGAAATTTCGTTAAACGAAGGTAACATCGAAGAAGCTGGACTCTCGCAAACACAAATAAGGCAATTTATTGCGCAAGCCTTTCTGAATCAGCCACTAGGTAACATGGTTGAAGGAGACAATGTGCCCCTTTCGGTCAGATGGGAGGAAAAAACGGCAACGCGAGATGATTTGATGGACTTAACCATTCCGACTGCAGAGGGTGAGCAGCCACTATCGGATTTCATAGAGCTCACTGAAGTCGATATACCAAATGAAATTACCCGAACCGATGGCGAACGCTTTGTCACGATTTCCGCTGATATTGAAGAACGGGATCTCGGAACCATCAACCGGGATGTCCAAACGGTAATTGACGATTTCGAAACGCCGACAGGTTATGAATTATCGGTCTCTGGCGATCTTGAACAACAGCAGGAACTGATCCAAGACATGCTCATGATTCTGGGGATAGCGATCTTCCTGGTTTATCTCGTCATGGCCGTCCAATTTAATCATTTGGCTCATCCTTTGATCGTAATGTCTGTCATCCCGATGACCATTGTCGGTGTACTGCTCGGGTTGTTCATCACCCAGAGAGAATTGAGCGTCATGTCAGCGATGGGGATTGTGATGCTGATAGGTATTGTGTTAAATAACGCCATACTGTTCATAGATCGGACCAATCAACTTCGTAAAGAAAACTATTCCATAGAAGGCGCCTTGATTGAAGCCGGTAAAAACCGGATCCGTCCGATATTTATGACCAGTCTGACAACAGCAGGCGGAATGCTGCCGCTAGCCCTTGCGACAGGTTCAACAGGAAGTTACCAGGCACCGATGGCGACCGTCATCATATCAGGTTTGTTATTTGCAACGGTCATTACCTTGCTTCTCATTCCAGCTGTCTATCGCTTATTCTCTAAAGCGAACTTCAAATTTTGGACGTATCGAAAAAAACGACGTTCAAAACACAGCGAAAACGAAGAAACGGAAGCCACAGGATAAACTGCTCATTAAAAACCTCCCTGATCCGAATGAGTCGGATTAGGGAGGTTATTTTTTTTTGAAGTATTTACAGGGCTTTGACTAACCCACCATCAACAACGAAAGCTTGCCCGGTCATGTACGTATTGCTCCCTGAAGCAAGGAAAACGAGTGTTTTGGCAAATTCGGCCGGTTCACCATAACGTCCGATTGGAATCGCTTGTTCAGCCTTCTCTCTCACCTGCTCTGTGGAGAGATTCATCTTCTCAGCCTGAGATGCATCAAGCTGAGCAACCCGGTCAGTTGCAATCTTACCCGGTCCGACTGTGTTAATCAAAATATTGTAGGGAGCTAATTCCTGGGAAAGACTTTTGGCCAACCCGACTATACCTGCGCGATACGTGTTCGATAAAATCAAATTGTCCAATGTCTGCTGAATCGAAGACGACGCGATGTTCACGATCTTCCCTTCCTTCTGTGCTTTCATGTAAGGCAGAACAGCTCTAATTGCCCGGATGAAACTCAATAAGTTGAGTTCAAAAGCCTGTTGCCAATCTTCGTCAGTAAAATCCTCAAATGTCCCAGCCGGCGGACCGCCTGCATTGTTAATCAAAACATCAACCTTCCCGTTCCAATCCACTGCTTTTTGGACAAGGCTGTTGATGCGCTCAGGCTTAGTGATATCACATACGTGGTAATCCACTTGCTTATTGCCAGTCATGTGAATAATCTCTGAGGCCGTCTGTTTCAGCTCTGCTTCATCTCGACTAGAAATTAAAACATGAGCTCCTTCACGTGCAAATTCTGCAGCCGTCGCTTTTCCAAGGCCTTTACTCGAGGCCATGACAATCACCGATTTGCCCTTAAGTTGAACGTCCATTTACCTCATCCCTTCCTTCTGCTTGTAAGTGATCTATTAAATGAAAAAGTGTATCAAACATCTCAGGAAGCCAACTTTCCGCAGCGGGAATGTACTGACGCCCTTCTTTGATAAGCCAGTCGACTGCCTGAATATGCCAGCAAATCCCTCCCATTACTAAGTGCCACTGCATGTGTTTGCCTTTGAATGAGCAGCCCTCCCTCTCGTTTAAATAAGCATCCAGTAAAACAGCTATGTCTGCCGAAGGGTGATGATGTTGATATTCGTTTACCAAGCAATATAAATCCCCCATATGCGGAGCCACGTATGCATTAGCCCAATCAATGGCGCAGATCTGTTCACCTCGCACGACTAAATTCTTAGCATGGAAGTCGCTGTGCACAATATTCATTGGACTATTCCGGAACAGAATCGCCAACTCAAAAGAAAAAATAGAGCAGGCTTCATCCCATTTACGACCCACAGCTTGCAATATCCCCCGCAACGCCCGTAAAAACCACTCTTCGGATAAAACAAACTGCCTTTTGACACGCGACTGCCGGAGCGTTTTAGTTGCCTGATTTCTAATGCGGGCCAATCCCTTTGCGGCGGTTATAAAATGATGAGCTTCTGGAACAGTTTCCAGATCAACACCTTTTAAATCCTCCAGCACTAAAAGACTGGCATGTTTGTCTTGAAAATGGTGAATAAGGCGGGGAGCATGGATATTAAACGGCGCTAAAATTTCCAGATAAACCGCAAGCTCCCTGCTCATTGCTCCACGGCCACATTTCACAATAACGGAGCGGCCCTCAGCAAAACTGACGCGCCACACTTCTGACAATGACCATTTACGTAACAGCTCCCAATCCTCCGCGTCCCCCAGCATCGGGACGTGCTGCAGGCGGCTTTGCCAATTCAAAGGGTCGTTCTTCATATTGGCATCACCTCCTTCAATCTGTCATTTAAGCGACTGTAATAACCACTCTATCCATTTGTCTTTTGTTGCCTGCCTCAAGTGTTTTCCGTGCCCCGCTCCTTCTTCACATATAAAACGAACTTGATCTGAGTCAAATGCTGTCAGTTTATTATAATAATGTTGGGTGTGGTAAATTCGAATACTCGTATCCTCCGTTCCATGGATGAACAACAACCGCTTATCTCTTAAGTCATGTAAACGTTTAGATGGAGCGAGCGGATGAGTTTCTTCAAGATAAGACTGCCATTCGGTTTCGTCTAAATGCCGGAACACATTTTCATGGGCGCGCTTTAAGTAAGGATAAAGTGTCGTTAAATCATCTTCCGGCAACGCACGATATGTATTTTGTCGGCTTGGTTCCAACAAAGGACAGAAAGCAATAGCAGCATCAGCAAGCGATGAAGCAGCGAGTGCAGACACAGCAATCCCCCCGCCATAGCTGTTTCCAATTAACACCAAATGTTGCACCGACCACGTAACCTCTGTTTCGGTATTTAGATTCATAGCACGGCCACGATCGAGGAGCTCCAAGCCTAATCGTGCGCCTTCAACAGATGTAGCAGGTCCGAATGAGCCATAGCTTTGCCAGCTCCCCGGATAGCGCGGTTGAAAAACAGTAAACCCTGCCTCTGATAGAGGGAGCCCCATATCTTCAGCTGTCGGTTTGTTCGGGAGCCCCGGCAGCCATACGATTCCAATTCCGTTGTGATGCGCTTGTTCAGGGAGATATAATTCCCCGAGAATGTCCTGATGTCGAACAAAAGCCATCATTCCAATCATCTCCTTGTTGATTTATTGACGCGGGCCCCATAACATGACAGACACGCCGATGATACAGATGACAGCCCCGACCCAATCGTACAAATCGGGGGTTTTCTTATCGACTAACCAGCCCCACAATACGGCCAGCACAATAAAAACACCACCATAAGCAGCATAGACCCTGCCAAACGACGGAAACACCTGCAGGGTGGCGATTACCCCGTATAAAACGAGAGCCATACCGCCCAAAAGCCCCACGTATATAGACGCGCCATCGCGGAGCCATAACCAGATGAGGTAGCCTCCCCCAATTTCAGCTAAGCCTGCTAGAACAAATAGCATGATAGCGTATAACATCAAAACCCACTTCCTTCATCACAAGACTCAATGCAAACTCGAAGCCTATCACTCGTCCCACATCATGATTCAGGTACATAGTCATTCCGACCAGCCCCTAATCCGGCGATCACCAGCAGCGTAACTATGGCAAATAGAATGAGCACTGCTGGCGTCCAGCTTTGCAGTTGATCGTAAAGAAACCCGATAGAAATCGGACCGATTGCAGCAAGAAAATAACCAACTGATTGAGCCATACCTGATAGATTCGAAGCTTGAGTAGCCGTTGATGCGCGAAGGCTAAGCAGCGTAAGGGCTAGACTAATAGATGACCCTTGGGCGAGCCCTATTAAAGCGATACTGATCACCAACATTAGAAAATTACCTCCGATAAGCAGCCCCATTAAACCGGTTAGATACATGATACCTATACCCGCTACCATTCCGCGTTGATGTGGGAGCTTCCCGGCGAGAAGCGGGCTGAGAAATGTGCCGGGCAATCCCGCTACTTGCATTCCTGAGAGCATTAGCCCGGCTGTGGCAGGCTCCATTCCACGACTCTGAAGGATTTCAGGCAGCCAGGACACCATCGTATAAAACAAGAAAGATTGCAGCCCCATGAATAATGTGACTTGCCAGGCCAAAGGAGAGCGCCAAAGGGGATTATTTTTCGGATCCAACTTCGGCAGTCTAATTGAACTCTTTTTAATCCGCGCCTGAGGTAACCAAACCACAAAGGCGATTAAAGCTAATATACTCCAGATAGCCATGGATCCCTGCCAGCCAGATTGAAAATTTTGCGCCAGCGGAACACTAACAGCTGAACCAATCGCCGCCCAACCACTCATGCAAATAGAATAAATCCCTGTCATCAAGCCCACTTTCAAAGGAAAATTCTTTTTTACAATACCCGGCAAGAGGACATTCCCGATGGCGATTCCAATACCAATTAAAATGGTGCCAAAAAACAACGTGAAGGTCATTTCTACCGAACGAACAAGAATGCCCGTCCCAATCGCTGTCACGCCGATTAAAATCGCAAACCCATTTCCAAACCGCATCGCAATCCGTGGCGCGAGAGCCGACAAAAGAGCAAAAGCCAGCAATGGAAGCGTGGTCAACAAGCCCGCCATTCCATTAGAAATACCAAGATCATCCCGTATTACTCCAATTAAGGGACCAACTGCTGTTATAGACGGCCTTAAGTTAAAAGCCACCAATATAATGCCCATAATCAACAATGTATGTTTCACAGCGGGTTTATGTATAAATCGATCATGTCTACTCGCAGCGTTTCCAAAAGAAAACATAAAACCGAACTTCCTTTCCCTATTCTAAATCTTATCGTAACCCATATTGGATAGGTCGTCACATTTTATGTTCAAATCACTAACAGCCATATGTTTAACAGCTTTTTCTTGGAAAATCAATTCTATATCCCACATAAGAGCTAACTATCTCCAGCGCATCTGTATTTACTAATAGAATCAATTCGTTGCCCAACTACTCAATCAGGAGTTCCCACGGAAAGCGATTATTTCCTCGGACCCCCCTCAGACATAATGGAAACAGCCCGAATACCTCTAACAAATACCATCAATAAAAAACCTTCAATATCCGTCATTTTATACATCGGTGATATATTAAAGGTCTTTTTAAATGCAAAAAATATGTTGCCATTTTATACATGGTTTAATTGCCAAATACATTTCTGGTTAAAGAAGGCTCTTTTTAAGGTCCAAAATGTCTGTAATGTCACACTCTAGTACTTCGCATATTTTGGCAAGATTTTTGAGAAGCAATCGTTTCGTTACTGAAGACGAAAATTACATCTCAATAAGATATTCACGCCAAATATGAAGATATAAGGAGGACGTTTCAGCGTGTTTACTTATCACTACTCAATGGTTAATTGGTTAAGGCTAAGTATGATGCTTGTATGTGTTGGGTTGTTCTTGATTTTCTTTTTTCCTTTAGCTTCTTTTCCTTCCAATTTATTTTCGTTTATTTGGGCATTCGTTGGTATAGTTGGAGCCAGTGATTTTGTTTATAGAATTAAACATGATGAACTGAGAATCAAAATTCGAACTCTGCTTGTTGGGGTGTTAATTGGATCAGTTTTAATACATTTTAGCTGGTTAGATATCAATCCTTCTATAAGTGAGTTAGGTGTTGTTCTGTCTCCTTTATTTTTATTTGGGGATATTTTCACATTGAATAGGAATTAAACTCTAAGATGCCCTAATCACCCCGCAGGAAAAACAGTATTTGGAGGAAACTCAGCCGCGCCCATGAAAAGCGACGTGTTTTGACGGAGCCGTCCTGGAACACCTTTCTTAAACACAAAAATGCCGAACAATTCGGCATTTTTGTGTTTAATTCAGTTTTGCCCCGGCCCCTTAATCTTTGTAATCATGTAGTTCACCTAATCCACCACAATATAAGCAATCATCGGCCCATTTGACTCGATGTTGGCATGGGTGGTACAGATTAATCGATAGATGCCCTCTTTCTTAAATTTTAAGTCGATCAAGGTCTCTTCACCTTGCTTAACGACACCTTTCACATCTGTCCCTTCAATAACGAAAGGGTGCTCTTTGCCGTTAACACCAAAGATGCTTAATGTGAACGGCTCGTCCTTCTCCACAAAAATGGTGCCGGGATCCCAGCGATATGCTTCGATTTCTTTGCCATCTGCCGTCTTTGCTTTGAATTCGCCTGTCACAAGGTTAATGACACGATCCCCCGGTTTAGCCGTTTCAGAAAAGGTCGTAACCGGCTTGTCGCCCCCTCCTCCCCATATAAAGAATGCTGCAATTCCTATAAGTAATGTCCCAAACGCTACAAGAAGCTTCCGCCGCGACCAATAGAATATCCTCATGTTACTCTCCCTTCCGTTTTGTTACATAAAGTATATGCAACGAAACCAGGAGAACTTGTCTACTTTCTTAACCCTCTACGGGAAAATAACAAAAAACAAAGGAACGACGTGAGTCATTCCTTTGCTTTGATTGTACTTGTTATTATTTAATCTACTATAAACCCATGTTTGAAAGGATCATTAGGATCGATTAATATATTTTGAAACCCTGTAATAAATGCGGAACCAGTAATTTCAGTAACAACCGCATCCTTATCACCAAGTTTAGTATGTTCAATTGCTTTACCTTTGAATATACCTCCTACAAAACCTTCGCAATAAATCTCTTCACCCAAATCAAGTTCATTCCTTCCAATTTTTCTTGCCACCATCGCAGTAGTACCAGTCCCTCCTGGGGAACGGTCTGCTTGGCGATCACTGAAAACATGTACATTTTTATAAGTTGCTTCTGGTAAGGTTGGTTTTCCGTAAAATGTAACGATATCGACTTTATTAATATATGGTTTTGTAGGATGGCTCACTGATATCTCTTCATTAACCAAGTCCTTAATAATTTTAGCCCACCTTTTTAACTTTGAACCATTGGTAACATGGATTTGTTCACCTAATTGATCAATATCAACCCAGGCAAAATAATTCCCCCCAAAACTGATGTCTACAGTAATTTTACCCAATTCCTTATCTTCGATTATTACGTCTTTACGTTCAAGAAACCCTGGTACATTTTTAAAGCTTACCGCTTCTACGCGATTGTTCTTTACTTTCACTGTTGGATACACCAGTCCTGCAGGCGTCTCCAATACTAATTCGGTTTCAGGAGCAGTGACTTCCACTAAGCCAGTTTCAACTATGGCTGTTGCCACTCCGATGGTAGCATGGCCGCACATATTTAAGAAATTCGTGTTATCCATATAGATGACGCCAAAGTCTACCCCCTCGGTTACGGGAGGAAGTAAAACAGCTCCGAACATATCCCTGTGACCACGCGGCTCCTGTATTAGCGCATTACGGAACCATTCATAATTTTCAGCCATATAATCTCTTTGCTCTGCAACAGTTGTTCCTTTAAGTTTCATTAATCCCCCATTTATTATTCTGGTAGGTTCTCCGAATGTATGGGTTTCAATTGTTTGTATAACGTTTGAAAAGTTCATATATAACATCTCCTTATGCTTAGCTATTGAATTAATAAATTAGGAATATATAGCATTACTCCAGGGAAATAAATCATCCCCATTAACGCGCAGAACAAGACTAATATAAACCATATGTTGTATCGACTTACTTGAAGCATACTCACCTTGGCAATGGCAGTGGTAATATATAAACCACTAGCTACAGGAGGAGTTTGCTGACCTATTGCCCACACGATGATGACGACCATTGCAAACTGTAGCGGATCAATAGCTGTTGCTTGTACTAATGGCAAGAACAATGGGACTATAACGAGCACCATTACAGTACCGTCAAATATAAACCCGCCAATGAAGAGAATCAAACTTGCAATCAACATCAAAATAATCGGACTTTCGGAATTTTGCATCAGTGGGGCTAGCATTTGTTGGCCTATACCTAATGCTGAAAATGAATACCCTAAAATTTTGGCCGTAGCAACAATGAACATGACAAGAGCAGTATTGATGACACTTTCATTCAGGGCGTCTATAAAACCTTTCCAGGTTAACTCTTTATAAATAACCCCTGCTATTATCCCGCACAACACTGCTATGGCAGCGGATTCGGTAGGAGTAGCAAAGCCACTCATAATACCACCTAATATCGCAACCGGTACTAAAAACGCCGGCAATGCGCCAATGAACGTTTTGAAAAAAAGATTAAAAGTAAAAGGTTGTTCAGTGTATGAGTAATTCTTTCTGATTGAGATAATATAAACCACAATCATATAACCAATGGCAATAGCGATACCTATAGGAACACCTGTAAGAAATAGGTTAGCAACTGACAGTCCTGATATTGACCCGTAAAGAATCATTGGAACACTCGGCGGTATGACAATCCCTAATGAGGAGCCAGCTGAGGTTATTGCAGCTGAAAAACTTGCTGAATACCCTTTTTCCTTCATGGCAGGGATCATAATTTGCCCTACAGCAGCTGAAGCGCCCGCGGCTGTTCCTGTTATAGCCCCAAAAAATACGGAGGCCATAACATTAACCATTCCTAGTCCACCTCTAACCATACCAATGATCGAGAGGGCGAAATTGATTAACCGTTTTGATATTCCCCCATGATTCATCAAAGAGCCTGCTAACATAAATAAGGGTATCGCCAACAAAGGAAAACTGTTCGTGCCTAAGTACAATTGCTGTAAAACGAGACCAAGTGATATGTCAGCATTAACTACAAGGAACAATAATGCTGTGACTCCCAATGTAAATGCAATGGGGACGCCGATAGCCAGCAATGCTAAGATGACGATTAACATTAAGACTGGGAGCATTTTTCTTCATCCTCCTCCCGATGACTATATCCTGAGGAGATATGGCCTAATATTTGAAAAGTGAATTCAATGAACATTAACATACAGCTTATCCAAATAATGAGGTAGGGCACCCACATAGGAAGTCCGGTTACAGGCATGGTCAAACTACCCACATTTTGAATAAATGAAAATCCCCAAAAACAGGTAGCACCAAGAAAAACTAATACAACTGACTTAGATGTAACAAGAATAAAAGGCTTCAAACGCTCAGGAACTTTACTCTGGAGAAAGTCCATTTTCAAATGACTCTCTTCCACTGTGCATTGATAAGCTCCAAAAAACGTAATCCATATCATTGTTACAAGAGATAATTCTTCTGGCCATGATAAAGGAGTATCTAAGAATTTCCTGGTGATAACTTGCAGAAGTAGAATAATAAACATTGTAAACATCATTGTTATGTTGAGATACTTTATAGAATAAAAAGTAAATAATCTGATTTTTTTCATCGCGTATCAACCTTTATTCATTTTGATTTATTTCTTGAATCATTGTTTCGGCATCGTCCCCCAATTCTTCCACAACCATGTCCCATACTGGTTTCGTCTTTTCTTGAAATGGCTTCACCTCGTCAATCTCAGATACTTGCATGCCTTTTTCTTCTAATGATTTTATTAATTTTTCATCTTGTTTTTTGTTAAGTTCCCTATTTAAATCTCTGCCCGCTTCTGCTGCTTCAATAATGATCTGCTGATTCTCCTCAGATAAGCCTTCCCACGTATCATTATTTATAAAAAGTGTAGCTGGTGAATAAACGTGGTTGGTAATCGTTAAATAATCTTGAACATCATAAAAAGAAGCGCTTTCTATAACGGATAATGGATTTTCTTGTCCATCAATCGTTCCCTGCTGCAGAGCCGTAAATACTTCTGACCATGACATCGGTAATGGACTTGCTCCTAATTCCTTAAAAGTTTCTAAACGGACGTCACTTTCTGGGACACGTATCTTCAAACCTTCAAAATCTTCTGGTGACTCAATCGGACGCGTGTTATTCGTCACCTGTCTGAAGCCATCCTCCCAGTATGCTAAGTGTTTAAGGTTTTGTTCTTCCAATTTACTCCCCACTTTGTCCCCTATAGAACCGTCGAGTACTTCCCAGGCATGTTCACGGCTTTCAAAGATGTATGGAAGTGAAAAAATATTCATGTATGGATTGAGCTGAGCCATAGGTGTAGAAGAGATTCCTATATCGATTGTGCCTACTTTAGCACTTTCTTGGATTTCTCTCCCTGAACCCCCTAATTGCCCATTGCCGTGCAATTCAATCTTTATGGCCCCGTCAGTTTTTTCTTCAACGATCTCTTTGAATTTATCAGCTCCATGCCCCCATGGGTGATCTTCTGGCAATTCATAAGCAAAACTCAAGGTAACAGAATCTGAATTATTAGATGCATTACCTTCGCCTCCAGAAGAACAACCTGCTAGTACAAGAAATAGCGCCAATAAAGTCGATAAAGTTATTACAATACGCTTGTTCACCTTCATACCGTAGTTCTCCCCTTCCCCAAAATTTAAATTAGTCATGATTGTGAATTGACCTCTTCATGTCTTCGTAGATAACGTCTTCATACTCTGAAATACCTTTCAGGTGCTTATATGCAAGCTCTTCTACTTTTTCTTTGTCTCTTTCCATTAAGGCATGTAGGATCGCTCTATGTTCATTTATAGATCTTTCAGCCAACTCTTCCCTTGCCATAAAGGAGTAACGGAAGGACACTACATAATCGTGCATGTTCTCTAATATTTTGATAATGCGTTGTAAATTGGAAGCCTTCGTGATGGTTTGATGGAACTCATCATTGACCTTTACTAACTCTTCTACATTTCTTAATTCTGATGCTTTGACTGACTTATCAACCAAAGACTCCAGATACTTTAAGTCTTCATTTGAAAGATTATTAACAGCATAACGTGCCGCTAATGGCTCAAGTTGAGAGCGGATTAAATGTATTTCTTTAATTGATTCATGGGTTACGCCAACAACTTGACAGTGCCTTCGGGGAAATATGGCAACCAGTCCTTCCAGCTCCAATTTGTGAAGGGCTTCCCTAATAGGTGTTCTGCTCACACCTAATTCTGCCGCCAGTTCAGACTCGATTAATTTTTCCCCAGGCTCTAAATTCTGATTCAATATTTCTTTGCGAATATGCTCGAAAACACTTTCCCGAATGGATAAACTATTAATTTTGCTCACTGCTACCCCACCTCCCATTTTTATTGACATACTGTATCCCAGTTCTTAGTTTAAGGGATACTGTATCCCAGTTCAATTATTTTTCACAAAATTTCTACAATTAAATATTTCCATTTGCCTACTTTTGGCATAGAATGCACTAACACACTTCATGCAATCTCTTATACATGGAGATTAAGATCGGAGGCTAATATGTACCACTTACCTTATAACAGGAGGCAGAGTCCTGAACCAGCCAACGGGAACACCTACATTTCTGCATTTGCTCAAGGGGATGTGAATGGGGACGGGGTGCCTGACCTCGTTTATTTAGTCGGACAGAAACCTTATGGTACCGAAAGTCCATATATCGATCATATTACTTTGATTATCCAAGACGGGCGGACAAATCTTTTTTATAGCGTTCCTTTAAAGTCAAATGGCGGATACGACCCTCAATTATTTCTTGGGGACTTTACGGGCGATCGCGTAGACGATATTTTAATCAGCATTAACTCAGGCGGGAGCGGTGGATTCGGTTTTTACTATGTGTATTCATTTTTAAATAATCAACCCGCCCTTCTGTTCGATTACGAAGTATTCAATGATACCTATCAATACTCGGTCACGTATCTCCCTAATTACCGGGTTAAAATCGTCAGCGAAACACTAGACAAAGTGTTTATTATCGACATTAGTACAAGAGGGGAAGCATATTTATCGGAAATTTATAACCCGAATGGCACACTGAAACAACCGATTGAAGGCTGGGTTTCTGTGCTGAACGTGCTTTATCCCATCGATTTTCAGGGGGACGGCATTTACGAGCTATATGCCATTCAGCCAATAGCGGGGCAATACAGTGCTGATCAGCTTGGCTTGGTCCAAACGACACTCAGCTGGAATCATCAACAGTTTGACGTTGTGAATGATAACCAGTATGTAGCTGTGCTCGGAGCTGACCCTTCAGCATAAATTTTTCACCTCTATAGACATCACTCTCACAAGGCACCCCTCCGAACATATTATGATCAAAGGGGGGGGTGCTTCTTTACGATGTATGGCAAAAATGAACACAACAGAAGACGAAAAAATGGCTCACAGCCCCGTCCTCCCAAAGATTTTTCCATTCATGATTTATTCAACGGAAAAAATCTGGACATCGTTGCTGCTGCTTTATTACTTACGGGCAAATTAAAAGTAGATTCTGTGGAATTGTATCGCGGCTCCCCCGTTGTGCAAGTCACATTGTTAGGTAAATTCTTAACGCAGGAAAAAAATAAAAGCAATGCTTTAGCTGAATTTCTGGATGAAAACGGTGATCTAACCATTGATGATATATTCGAAGCCTTTCAGCAAAGATTGGATAAAGGAGACAATTAGATGAGCAGACAACAAAATGATGACTATTATGGCTTCGATGGTGATGGGTTTATTAGCAGTATCTTGTTGGTCGTTTTTCTTTTTTTACTTATATTTGGATCTGTCAACTTAAGTGAGATCACCAATTCCCCATACCCATCGTAATCTCCTTTTGAATTTCCAGCCTCTATCTGTACCATAATTCAGAACTGAGTCAAAATTTCTACTTTTTGTAATCATATTTAATTTATGGGTTTGACACTTTATACTAGGAATCGTCATAACATCATGATACACGAAAGGGGCTATCAAGCTTGGAATCAAAACGAAATGGCTTGTTTCAAAAATTTCTTGATGGGATTGAGAAAGTAGGCAACAAGCTTCCTCATCCTGTCACGCTTTTTGCTATTTTAGCATTAGTTGTAATCGCTTTATCAGCTTTGGTCTCTAGTCTTGGAATCAGTGTGGAACACCCAGGAGAAGAAGGGAAAATGGTTGAAGTTAAAAACCTATTAAATGCTGAGGGCGTGCAATACCTCTTTTCTAGTATGGTCGATAACTTCATAGGCTTTGCACCTTTAGGTGTTGTACTTGTAACCATGCTCGGCATTGGACTAGCAGAGCGGACAGGCTTGATCAGTGCCTGCCTCCGGGGCTTCGTGCTTTCGGTCCCTCAACGGCTGATCACTTCAGGTCTAGTCTTTGCTGGTGTAATGTCCAGTGTCGCTTCTGATGCAGGTTATGTAGTGCTGCCTCCGCTGGGTGCGGTGATTTTTGCTGCTCTTGGGCGACATCCTTTAGCTGGACTGGCTGCAGCTTTTGCCGGTGTCTCAGCTGGTTTTAGTGCTAACTTATTCCTGTCAGCGACAGACGCATTACTCGGTGAACTCACAATTGATGCCGCCTCCATTATTGACCCGGCCTACGCTGAAAACATGAATATTAGTATGAACTACTACTTCATTATTGTATCTGTCTTCCTGCTTACATTTGTCGGGGCCTGGGTTACAGAAAAATTCGTTGAGCCACGACTTGGAGAGTATCAGGGAGACTATCGTGAAGAATTGAAAGGACTTGAAGCTGATGAGAAAAAGGGGTTGAAATGGGCAGCTATTTCAATCGCAGTTTCCTTAATTTTGACTTCCCTGCTCATTTTACCGTCCAATGCCCCATTGCGAGGGGATGAAGGCGGGTTTATCGAATCAATCATCCAATCGCCTTTCATGGATTCCTTAGTACCGATTCTGGCCATTCTTTTCTTTATCCCCGGCCTGTTTTACGGCATTGCTACGAAAAATATTCGTAACGATAAAGATGTCGCTGATCAATTGTCCGATACGATGGCTTCTATGGGAATGTTTATCGTGCTTGCCTTTACTGCCGGTCAGTTCGTGGCTTACTTTTCGGAGACGAATATGGGACTGGTTATCGGCGTGTACGGAGCTGAATTCTTAGAATCTGTTAATCTATCCGGCATCCCCCTGATTATCGGGTTCATTCTAGTAGCTGGGTTCATTAACTTATTTATTGGCAGCGCCTCTGCCAAGTGGGCAATGATGGCACCTGTATTCGTGCCAATCATGATGCAGCTCGGTTATTCTCCGGAACTTACTCAAATGGCTTATCGCGTAGCAGACTCAACAACGAATATCATCACCCCGCTGATGACCTACTTCGCGATTATTATTGCCTTTACGCAACAGTACGATAAACGAATGGGAATCGGTACGCTGATTTCAGTCATGTTCCCTTACACGATCTTTTTCCTAATTTCCTGGACACTCTTACTGATTGTCTGGATGCTGTTAGGTATTGACTTGGGACCAGGTGCACCTATCCATTATTAACAGGACCAATGAAAACAAGGTATCGGCTGCTCATAGCGCCGATACCTTGTTTTTTTCTATTTATTTGGATTTGCTCAAGAAAATGCTCGGTGTCTTCGTTTCAAAGCGCAGGAATTTCCCTGTAGTGGGGTGATAAAACGCCAGCACGCGAGCATGGAGGCCGAGCCGTCCAATTCCCTTACCTTTTGCCCCATATTTTTTATCGCCTGCAATCGGATGACCCAAATCTTCCATGTGCACACGGATTTGATTCTTCTTACCTGTTTCCAAATGAATCTCCAATAACGTATAAGACGGGCTGGATTGCAGCACCTTGTAGTGTGTGACAGCGTGCTCGCCATCACCCTCTTTAGGGCTGGAATACATTTTCAATGTTTTGCTTTCCTTCAGCCAAGAGGAAACCTTACCTTCTCGCTTCTTGACTTTGCCTTCTACCAGCGCGACATACGTCCGTTCTTTTACTTTGTCTGTCCAAGCGTTCTGCAGTTTGTGTTTTGTATGCTCATTTTTAGCAAACATCATCACCCCGGATGTATCACGATCGAGTCGGTGAACAATAAACACTCTGTTACCAGGATTTTGAAGTCGAACATGATCCATCAAGTACTTATGGGCCGTCCGGTTTTTTTCTTTTGGCGATGCCATCGAAAGTAACCCTGCCTCTTTCTCGACAACGATGAGGTCATCATCCTCATGCAAGATCGTGAGCCCCGTTAACGGGGACTGCTTGAATGATTTATCTTTTTGGACCTTCACTGTTTGGCCGGGCTTAAGTTGACAGTTGTGAGCTGTCTCCACTTTATTATTGACTGAGACTTGCCCCCGTCTTAGAACGGATTTAACTGAATTACGACTTCGGCTGGATAAAACACTCAATAAAAAAGGGAGCAGTTCCGAAGATTCTTGAACCGTGTATTGCAGCGCCTGATTTGCTTGGCGTTTTTGATGCTGTTGCTTATTTTTCATGAATGAGGACCTTCCTTTAATCGGGATCATAGCGCATTAGGACTACTTTAACACAAGGTCTCCCACTGGGGAAGAACTTTCTAAAAAGGGGTTGTCCACTTAAACAGAACGCTCAAAAGGATTAAAACACAATGGTTTTATTCTCAAACACAATCATACGATCCTCTAAATGCCACTTCACACCGCGATTCAGCACAGTCCGTTCAATTGAACGACCGATTTTCTTTAAGCTCTTCACATCATCACGGTGATCGACGCGCATGATATCCTGCTCAATAATCGGTCCTTCGTCAAGTTCGTTCGTGACGTAATGAGAGGTTGCCCCTATCAATTTCACTCCGCGTTCAAATGCGCGTTTATGAGGGTTCGCTCCCACGAAGGCCGGTAAAAACGAATGATGGATGTTGATGATTCGAAACGGATGGGCGGCAACGAAATCCGGCGTCAAAATTTGCATGTAACGGGCCAAAACAATCAGATCCACCTCATACGCTCTTAACAGTTCGAGTTGCCTTGCTTCCACCTCGGCCCGGTTTTCTTTACTCGCCGGAATGTGATAGAACGGGATGCCGAATGAATCCACAATTTCTCTGGCATGTTCGTGGTTACTGATGACACATGCAATATCGGTCATCAAGTCTCCATTTTGCCATTCCCAGAGCAGTTCACGTAAACAGTGAAGCTCTTTCGAAACAAAAATGGCGGTCTTTTTTATATCGTAAACGAAACGAATATTCCATTCCATGGCAAACGTTTCTGCGATTGACTGGAATTCCTTTTTTAACTGGTCTTCTTTCGTCGGGAGTTCAGGACATTCAAATTCAATGCGCATGAAAAATGTCCCTTCACTGGGGTCGGTGGAATATTGATTGGACTCTATGATATTTGCATTATTTTCAGCCAAAAAAGTGGAGACGGCCGAGACGATACCAGGCTGATCGGGGCAGCTGATCAGCAAACGGCCACGATTTTGCTGGCTTTCTTGGAATGTATTGATATGGTTTGGTAGATTCGATGCCACACTAAGTCTCCTTCTCTTCATAATATTGCCTCATATTATAGAATAATAGCGTCCGAATTTAAAGACATAGCTTACAAGGTTTAGCCTTCAAAATCATGAAACCATAACTGCATGAAAGACAACACTCCGGACCATTCGTCAAAATCAGTTCGGAGTTTTATCTCCTTCCAGCTTATTAGGAAAATCGGTTCTTTCAATGCATATGTCGAAGTAGAAGTGTCTCCCGCGGCGCTAGTGTGAGTGTCAACGCTCCTTTTTTTGCTTTAAATATGCGTTTCTTATTATTCACGTCCTGCCACTTCCCTTTGCGGACATTCAAAGTGATGTTGCGTGAATCGTGGAGATGGCGGTTTGTCAGAAATAGCATATGTTCATCTTTCGCGGGATCACCGAACGTATCGACTCCGTTGAGTGTCCACCGTTCAAAACCGAACACATCTTTATGAAGGGCGTGAGGCAGCCAACTTCCCGTCCGTAATGCAACGTGATCCTTTCGCCATTGGCCAATCTGTTGATACCATGCTACTAATTCCTGTTCTTCTCTTCCCCACGGAAACGGCTTACGGTTATCAGGATCCGATCCGCCTGTGACGCCCGCCTCGTCTCCGTAGTAAAGCGATGGGACTCCTGGAAATGCGTAGAGCCATAAACTGAGCGATTTCACTTGGTCAGACACAGCTGCCATCTGATCTTCTTCCGTGAAATCAGTCGGCAAAGCTTGGGTTAGCAGCGTTTTAACACGTGCCACGTCATGCGTGGATAACATGTTCATGACTGCGTAAAAATAGTGCTTCGGATAGTGTTCACTTAATGTCAGCAGCCTGCGCTGTACAAAGTAGGCGTCAACTTCCCCAGTCATAAAACCTAGCAGCAGTTTCCGGAAGGGATAATTCATGATGGAGTCAAGGACGCCTCCGAATAGATACTCGCGGCGTTTGCCATGGCCGATTTTGTTTGAAGCATCTTCCCACACTTCACCTAACAGCACACTAGATTCATCGACCGATTTTAACTGTCGATAGATCTGCTTGATCAAATCATCGGTCAATTCATCCGCAACATCCAGCCGCCAATGGTTGAGACCGGAACGCTGCCATGTTTTGATCACACTATCATCATCATGGATCAAGAACTTTTGGAAGCTTTCGTTCTCTTTTTTCACGGTGGGCAACGTACCTACGCCCCACCACGATTCATATTCGTCAGGATGATTGTAAAACGTATACCAGGGATAATAAGGCGATTGGGTCGACTGATAGGCTCCTACAGAGTCATACTCGCCCCGTTCATTAAAATATATGCTGTTGCTCCCGGTATGATTGAAAACCCCATCGAGCATGATTTCGATGTTGCGCTTTACAGCCTCGCTAATCAACTCTTCGAAGTCTGCTTTGCTGCCAAGCAAGGGATCTATTTGATGGTAGTCTCCGGTATCATAGCGGTGGTTGCTCTCCGCTTCAAAAATCGGGTTCAGATAGATGACATCCACCCCGAGAGAGCGAATGTAATCAAGCTTGTGAATGATCCCTTGCAACGTGCCTCCAAAAAAATCCCAACGCACGACATCACCGTTTTCGTTCCTAATATAAATAGGGTCATTTTCCCAGTGGCTGTGCATCAAGCTAGATTTCGGGGCCTGATCGAGTTGCGGGGCATTCAGGCGATGGAAACGGTCGGGAAATATGTGATACATGGTGGCATGCTTCCACCACTTTGGGGTCTCGTATCCCGGGTCATATACAGTAATCTGCCAGGAAGGCGGCACATGATCATACATGCGCCCCTCCCCGCTTTCTTCAATATTCTCACGGCCGTAATAGAGCGTCTTATCCGCCAATACAATTTCAAAAAAATACCAGATGAGCTGCGGTTCTGTCGGCATCGTTACGGTAGTCTCGTAGGAATAAAGCTGATGCTGTTCACTATAAAGGTCCATTTCTTTTGTAGCGGCCTCATCCGTTCTGTCATGAATGTAATGAAGAATGACATGGGACACCTGGAAATGACTGTTCACATCGATGCTCAGTGAAACGTTCGAGCCCTTCGGTGCAGCACCGAAAGGCTCTCTATAAGACAACTCAAAGCTATTATGGTAAATATCCTGTTCTTTCATCGTTAAATGGCCTCCTTCAAAACAACGACCTGTCTTAAGAGGTTATATACCCCAGATGTCTTTTGCGTACTCCTGAATCGTACGATCACTCGAAAAAGCTCCGGAACATGCGATATTAACCAAACTTTTCTTGCTCCACTCTCGCGTATTTTGGTAGTCTGCATTAATGAGAGAATGGGTTAAAGCGTAGCTATCAAAATCTTTTAACACGAAAAATTCATCTTGATGACGGAGCAGAGAATCATGTAAATCCTGAAACTCGGTTTCACCCCGGGAGAACGCACTATAATGAACAAGCTGATCTAACGTATGGCGCAAGCGCTTATCCGTGTCATAATGCTTCTGCGGCTGATATGAGCCGTTCTTATAATATTCGAGTACTTCTTCTGAGCTCAAACCAAACGTGTAAATGTTGTCATCTCCGACTAAATCATGGATTTCGACATTGGCCCCGTCCATTGTCCCAAGCGTGACGGCCCCGTTCATCATCAGTTTCATGTTCCCTGTCCCTGAAGCCTCTTTGCTGGCTGTAGAAATTTGTTCACTGACATTGGTGGCGGGAATAATGCGTTCGGCAAGTGAGACAGAATAGTTCTCCAGGAAAACAACTTTCAGTTTATCGTTCACATCATGATCACGGCTGACCACTTCAGCGATTCGATTGATCAACTTAATTACCTTTTTCGCAAAATGATAGCTCGGAGCGGCTTTTGCAGCAAAAATGAATGTTCTCGGAACCATGCCCGCCGCTTGCCCCGATTTGATTTCATTATATAAGTGCATGATATGCAGGGCGTTCAGCAATTGGCGTTTATAACCATGCAGGCGTTTAATATGGACGTCGAAAATGGAGGTTGGGTCAATACTGATGCCTTTGTGTTCATGAATCCAGGCGGCTAATTTTTCTTTGTTGTGCTGCTTGATCGTGTGAATACGATCTAATAAGGCGGGATCATGTTGGTGCTTCAAGAGATCAGACAAGCGATAAGGGTGCGACTTCCAAGCGTCTCCGATTGACGCACTGATGCAATCAGCTAAATCTGGGTTCGCATGCATTAACCAGCGTCGATGCGTAATACCGTTTGTTTTATTATTGAAACGTTCGGGGAAGGTTTCATAAAATATTTTCATTTCCCTGTTCTTTAAAATATCAGTGTGGAGTTTAGCCACACCATTGACGCTGTGACTGCCGACAATTGATAAGTGCGCCATTTTCACTTGACCGTCTGCAATAATCGCAAGGCTGGCAATCCGGTCGAAATCTCCCTGGTACGCTTTCCATAGACCTTGACAAAAACGTTCGTTCATCTCCTCGATAATCATAAATATCCGTGGCAGCAGTTCGCGCACCATTCCTACAGGCCACGTTTCAAGCGCCTCACTTAGTGTCGTATGGTTCGTGTACGAGACGGACGCCTGGGTAATTGTCCACGCTTCGTCCCAACCGAGGTGTTTTTCATCAAGTAATAGGCGCATAAGTTCCGGAATGACCAGGGCGGGATGGGTATCGTTGATATGGATAGCAACGTGATCTGGGAAGGAAGTCAATGGGCGTTCTAGTTGTTCAAAATCACGCATGATACTTTGCACGCCGGATGAAACGAGAAAATATTCTTGCTTCAGGCGCAGCTTTTTGCCTTCTTCATGCGAATCATCCGGATATAAGAATTCGGTGATGGTTTCTAATGAACGCTGATGGTCCAGGAAATCCCCGAAATGATGCTGCTTGGATGCCCTTATCAAGGTATCTTCGACTGTAGGTTCTGCGGACCATAACCGCAGCGTATTGACAGTGCGGTTATCGTAACCCGTCACGGGAACATCGTACGGCACTGCGCGTACCTGTTCATAATCTCGATGTTCAAAATGGAGGCAGCCCTGGTCATCTTCACGGCTGGAAACATATCCCCCGAATCGCACATTAACCGCCTCTTCTGCTCGTCGCACTTCCCAAATGAACTCATGAGACAACCAAGAATCGGGGAGTTCGACTTGGTAGCCATTCTTGATATGTTGGTCGAACATGCCGTATTTATATCGGATCCCATATCCGTGACCTGCAAGCCCCAATGAAGCCAAAGAGTCTAAAAAGCAGGCAGCTAAACGCCCCAGTCCACCATTACCTAATCCTGCGTCGCTTTCTTCTTCTTCCAAACTTGAGAAATTGATTCCTAACTCCGCTAAACCTTCTTTAACGAGATGAAGAGCTTGCATATTAAGCAGATTATTGCCTAATAATCGACCCATCAGGAATTCCATTGAAAAATAATAGACTTGTTTCTTACCTAACGAGGCGTTCTGCTGGTTGGTGTAAAGCCAATCCGGACTGATATGGTCACGAACCAGCGATCCAAGCGCTTTATATGCATCCACTTCTGTTGCCGTTTCCACATTTTTTCCCAGCAAAGCTGTAAGCTTATGCGAAAATGCTTCCTTGAACCCCTCTTTATCGCTGAACATTACGTTTCCTCCATTCCTGCTGCATTACATGAAGGTGGTTTCATACACCTTCTGATACTCTTGAGCAGAGCGTTTCCAAGAAAATTGTGTTTTGACGATATTCTTAACGAGCTGTTTCCAAACGTCCTGATCATGGTAGCATTCGAGTGCACGACGGATGGTAAACAACATATCATGGGCATTATAGTGAGCGAAGGTAAACCCGTTACCTTCCCCAGTTTCCTCAACAAACGGGATGACTGTATCGACTAATCCCCCTGTTTCACGAACAATCGGAGCCGTGATGTAGCGTAGCGCAATCATCTGACCGATGCCACACGGTTCAAATCGGGATGGCATTAAAAACATGTCACTCGCTGCATAAACTTGACGTGATAAAGAATCACTAAACGTGATATTAGCTGACATTTTGGACGGGTGCTGCTCTTGAGCCCACATAAACAATTGTTCATAATGGTACTCCCCGGTTCCAAGAACCACCACCTGGATATCTTCCTCATGTAACAATTCATTTAATACCCGTCCAATCAAGTCGAAGCCTTTTTGCTCCACAAGCCGGGAAACTATCCCGATCATGGGGACGTCTTCCCGGATAGGGAGCCCCAATTCATTTTGCAGCCACATTTTATTTTGCTGTTTTTTTGTTAGCGCGCTTCGATATGGAAATGCTAATGCTTGGTCATTGACGGGGTTAAAATCCTGGGTGTCAATCCCATTTACGATGCCCACCAGGCGGTTAGCGTGTTTGCGTAAGACTTCATCTAGGTTTTCCCCATAATAGGGGGTTTGAATCTCATTTGCGTAAGTTTCACTGACTGTTGTAATGGTGTCAGCGAAGTTCAACGCCCCTTTCATGAAGTTGACATCACCGAAATACTCTAAACCGTCAACGTTCATCATGTGCTCATCAAGCCCCATCAGATCATACAAAACACTATCATCGAAGATGCCTTGATATTTTAAATTATGGATGGTGAAGATTGTTTTCATACCCTGGTACAAGGGGTGATCATGGTAATGCGTATGGAGAAATACCGGAATCAATCCTGTCTGCCAATCATGGCAATGAAGAATGTCCGGCCGCCAATCGAGCCTACTTATCATTTCCATAACAGCACGATTAAAAAAGACGAATCGTTCCGCCTCATCATCATAGCCATAAAGATTCGAGCGTTTAAAATAATACTCATTATCGATGAAATACACCGGAATCCCTTTGTATTCTATATATTCGATTCCGGCATATTGGTTACGCCATCCGAGTTCTACAGACATTGTGTCCAATAGGGTGAGTTGCTCTTTCCACTCATCATCCATTTCTTCATATTTAGGTAGCACAACACGGACGTCATCGCCCTGTTCCCGAAGTGCATGCGGCAATGAGCCAAGCACATCAGCAAGGCCTCCGGATTTGATGAACGGTGTACATTCTGAGCCAATCATTAATATATTCACGTATTTCCCCTCTCCTTCAAACTGATCACATTTATATTTTTACACAAACGGACTGTCAGAATAGCAGTTCAGACAGTCCGTTTCTTACGTTTTTACATTGTTTTCCGCTTGGGGACGACAAACGGCTTCTCTGGTGCTCCGACTAATGTACGCCCTTCTGTAATCGTACAATTTTTATCCAATATGACATTTTCGAGGACTGCTTTCCCATCAACGTCACAACGCTGCATGATAATTGAGTTTTTGACAACGGCCCCTTTCCCGACTTTTACGCCGCGAAAAAGAATGCTGTCCTCTACATGCCCTTCGATGATACAACCGTTTGCCACCAGCGAATTGGTTACGGTCGAGTCAGGTGAATATTTAGAAGGGGCTTCATTTTTCACCTTGGTAAAAATCGGAGCATCCTCTTTGAATAACCCATCATGCTCCTGTTCGTCCAACATCCTGACACTATGCCGATAATAGCTTTCCACCGAATTGATTAAAGCGTACTCGCCTTCATACGCATAGGCATGAATCTTAATATCCGGCAGTTTCCCCTTGATCCCATCCAAAAAGAAATTCGAGCAGCCATGCGCAATACATTCTTCAATCAGATCATACATATAATGCTTTTCGATAATATACATGTCCATATACACATTTCTGTTCTGATGATCATTGTGTATGGCGATCACATTTTGATCATCATCAATGCTGAGCTTATGCGCTAAACGGTGTTCAGGATAAAGCTCGTCTACCTGCTTATAAACGACCGTCACATCCGCTTCAGATGCTTTATGAGCCGCTAATACATCCTGAAAATTGATGTTGCAGATACTCTGTGAACCCGTGACCAATATATAATCCGCTAAGGTTCGATTGATAAAGTCGATATTGTTATGAAAGTGCTGGAGATCGCCTTGAGAAATATCTGTCGGATCATTCCAATCCGGGGGTAAAATAAACAGACCTCCCCATTTCCGGTCCAAATCCCACGCTTTCCCTTGCTCTAGATGATCCATCAGCGAGCGGTATTTCTTACGAGCGAAGACAGCAACCGATTCAATCCGGGAATTCGTCATGTTTGAGATTGCAAAATCAATCAGACGGTAACGGCCGGCGAACGGCACAGCCGCCCCGCACCGAAAATACGTCAATTCCCCTAAAACATCTTTTTCATGATCTAAATTAATGATCCCAGCTATACGATCCATGGATCGGCCTCCCTGATTATTTATTGGTCACATAACTTTTTGCCATGACCGTGCCTTCTTCAGCAACTAACGTGATGTCACTTGTCGGGGCCGGATCGCCCACTATCGCGCCTTCTTCAATGACGCTTCCTTCAGCTATGATTGCCCGGTTAATCTGGACATTGCGTCCAATTTTTACGTTAGGCATAATCACAGAGTCCTTAACAATTGCACCTTCTTTAATGTGTACCCCGTAGAAAATAACCGAGGTATCAATCGTGCCATAAATGCGACACCCCTCATTGATCAAGGCATTTCGCACGTTAGCCGAGGGCGCAATAAATTGCGCAGGCTGGTTGGGGTTTTTAGAATAGATGCGCCAAGCATAATCATTTAAATTCAGTTCGGATTCCACTTTCAACAAATCCATATTCGCTTCCCACAAACTCTCAACCGTACCGACGTCTTTCCAGTAGCCTTCGAAGGTGTAAGCCATTAAGAGCCTTTGATCCTGCAGAAGGGCCGGTATGATATCCTTGCCAAAGTCATGAGAAGAACCAGGTTTTTCTTCATCTTCAATCAAGTATTGCTTCAAAACATCCCACCGGAAAATGTAGACACCCATTGAGGCCAGATTACTCATGGGGTATTCCGGTTTTTCATCGAATTCCACGATTTGACCGTTCTCATCGGTATTCATGATTCCGAATCTGCTGGCATCTTCCCAGGGAACTTCGAGCACTGAAATCGTCGCATCAGCCCCTGTGTTTTTATGGTAATCAAGCATATGGCTGTAATCCATTTTGTAAATGTGGTCACCTGACAAAATCAGCACATGCTCAGGTTCATATTGGTTCAAAAATTTGAGATTGCGATAAATGGCATTCGCCGTTCCGGCATACCAGTCGCCGCCTTCAGATTGCATAAAGGGCGGCAGCACAGAGACGCCACCGTGCTTTCGGTCCAAATCCCAGGCCGACCCGATGCCGATATAGTCATTCAAAATCAACGGCTCGTATTGGGTCAACACCCCGACGGTATCGATACCCGAGTTCGTACAATTGCTTAACGGAAAATCAATGATGCGATATTTCCCCCCAAAATACACAGCAGGTTTTGCAATTTGTTTCGTTAACGACTTTAATCGCGTGCCTTGACCACCTGCTAACAGCATTGCCACGCATTCTTTATTTTTCATGGTTCTCCTCCTTTTGTGAAGAAGTTCTTTTTAATACGCTGATCGCGAGCGGGGGGATCGTCATGGTAATGTGCTGGTCCTGACTTTGCCACGGCACCGGCACCGATTCCATTTCTAACCCATTGATCTGCCCAGATCCGCCAAAATGAGTCGCATCACTTGTGAAGATTTCTTTATAACGTCCTTGTTTCGGAACACCAACTTTGTAACTGTGATACACAACCGGCGTGAAATTACACACAACTACGAGCTGATCCCCGGAAGACCTGCTATTTCTTACAAACGACACGATGCTCTGCTCCACATTGTTGGGGTCTATCCAGGCAAAGCCATCTTCTTTATGGTCGAGTTCCCATAAAGCCGGCATATCCTGATACAGCTGATGGAGCTGCTTGACGTAATCGAAGGTGGCAGAATGGGCCTCGTACTCAAGCAATTCCCAATCCAGGTCCTCTAGATCTTTCCACTCATCAAATTGACCGAATTCACTCCCCATGAACAACAGCTTTTTACCAGGGTGAGCAAACATGTAGCCTAAGAAAACACGGAGGTTGGCAAATTTCTGCCAGTAATCACCCGGCATTTTATTTAATAACGATTTCTTACCATGAACAACTTCATCATGAGAAATCGGTAATACAAAGTTTTCTGAGAAAGCATAGTACAATGAAAAGGTAATAAGATTGTGGTGGTGCTTACGGTGGATGGGGTCCATTTCCATGTAGGTGAGCATATCGTTCATCCAACCCATATTCCATTTATAATTGAAACCAAGTCCGCCAATGTAAGTCGGTGCACTCACCAACGGCCAGGAGGTCGATTCTTCAGCCATCATGAGGACATTCGGCACTTCTTCAAAAATCGCTTCATTCATTTTTTTTATAAAATGCACAGCCTCGATGTTCTCGCGGCCGCCGTGTTCATTCAGTTCCCAATCGCCTGCTTCCTTCCCGAAATCCAGGTACAGCATGCTGGCTACCGCATCGACTCGCAACCCGTCCAAATGGAATTCGTTCAGCCAATAAATGGCATTGGAGATCAAAAAGCTCTGAACTTCATTCCTGGAAAAATCAAACGTCAGCGTTCCCCACTGTGTTTTTTCCGCTTTACTCGGGTTTTCATATTCGTAAATTGGCTCACCATCAAACCGTCTGAGACCGTGATCATCTTTGCAAAAATGGCCGGGCACCCAATCTAATATCACGCCGATTCCGTTTTGATGGCATTGATCGACAAAATACCGGAGATCATCTGGACTCCCATACCGGGACGTCACTGCATAATACCCTGTCGCCTGGTAGCCCCACGACCGATCAAAAGGGTGCTCTGTCAAAGGCAACAGTTCAATATGCGTATAGCCAAGTTCCTTCACATAGGGAATGACCATTTCCGCATATTCACGATATGTATAATAGACTTCCGTTTCGATATTTTTCCAAGACCCTAAATGCAGTTCGTAAATTGAGACAGGTGATTCATACACATTCATCTGCTCACGCCTCTTCAACCATTGCTCGTCTCCCCATTGATATCCCTCTAAAGGGAAAACCACAGACGCCGTATCTGGCCGCAACTCACTTGAGAACGCATAAGGATCTGCTTTCAAGCGCAAATGACCATGAGGTGTTAAAATTTCATATTTATAAACAGCACCAGTCGCTAGACCGGGAATGAACCTCTGCCAAATACCATGTTCATTGACTTTTTTCATGGGATGCTCTCTTCCGTCCCAATTATTGAAAACACCTACAACACTCACTTGTTCAGCATTCGGCGCCCATACTGAAAATCGCACGCCCTTTTCTCCGTCCTGTGTCGTAATATGCGCCCCGAGAAGCTGATAGCTATACCTGAGATTTCCTTGGTGAAATAAATAAATATCATGTTCTAACGTTGCGTCATCTAACACACTATCACTCCCCTTAAGTCTTCTTATAACAAGCATAAGTGCTTACAGCCATTATCACAATTGCATTTTGTCATAAATTTCTGAAAATTTTTGTCTAATTTTGCGAATTTGTGTCGTAATTGCTCAAGAAAGCGCTATCCATGTTTGACGATAAAATGAATAGATATTCATTATTCTGTATTATAGTTCATTTTTCCTTTGTGCTTAGCTTTAAAACCTTTTGGAAAAATTGGTTAATTTAAGCGTCTTTGAAACCACCATTCGACATAAATGTCTTAACTCACGACAATAAAAAAACCAAAACACTTCAGGACTTTAAAATCCATATGTTTTGGTTTGCCACTTTTCATCTTAATCTTGCAACAGTCATCGCTTCAAAAACTGCTCAATGTCTGAACGGCTGCGTTTGAATGCTTGAGCGCCAAGTTCAATCAGCTCATCGATGGCCGTCACATCATCAAACGTCACTTCGTCTCCTAGCTCCTCATTAATTCGCAAATAACGCTCCCCCAGTAATAGCTTACTTTGATAAGAAACGGATTCCGACGAAAGATTAAGTGACAAATCCAACAGTTTAGGGGTGACTTTCATCGACGGAAGCTGGAAAGGGAGCCATTGCTTCAATCCCCAGTATTTCTCATGACTCACTGCAAAGTTAATGTTCTGCTTACCTGTGCCGAGCGAAAGAATATGGAGGTCGGCTAAGGGTTCGTTAAAATAATGCACCGCCTCTGTTACACACACCAGGGACGGGTTGTTCGCCCACAACCCACCATCAATCGACAAGTAGTCGTTGTTTACATTATTAGGCGGAAAATAAATCGGAGCTGAACATGACGAAAGCACCGCATCCCACAATTTAGTTGATAAATTCTCATTATCAGGGTGACCGCAGTTGGACCGATGCACGTAAGGCTGTCCATGGGTGATATCCACGGCGGGAATAAACAACGGCTTTTGAATATCGAATAGCGTGAGTTCGCCGAAAGATTGCTTAAGCAAACGACGCAAATATCGGTCACTGTAGACACTTTTGAAAAGCCCCAGTTTAGCCTGACGGACAAAAATTTTTCTGCCGTATGTTTGATAATGGCCGAGCAATTCCTCCATGCTTTTACTGACCGCTGCTGATGCAGCAATGATAGAGCCCGTACTGGTGCCAGCGATTACATCAAACTGTTCACTGATCGGCCGACCAAATTCTTTTTCCATCGCTTGTAATATAGCGATGGGCATCACACCTCGGATGCCCCCACCATCGATACAAAGCATTTTCATGATATTCACCTGACTCCACGGTTTTCCCACAGTCTGCCCGTTACAGTCGGCAATCATAACTTTTATTTAATTCGCTGCGTGCGAACGCTCCTCTGAGTCAGGCAAGGAGGGGGCTTTAGGTTGTTTCTTCTCTAAAGCGCCTGTGCCTAATACGACACCTAACACAATAAAGATGAACCCAATCAGCTGCTCAACGACAATGGTTTCTCCTAAAAAGACATATGACCCAGTCAATGAGAAAAAAGGCGTCAGATTAATGAAAATGGCGGTCTCGCCCGCTCCTATCTGATGAATCGCTTTATTATAGACCATGTGGCCCATCGCTGTTGCCAACAGGGCGGACGCAAAGAAGACACTCCATACCCCCAGTGGCGCACTGGTCAAACTGGACATGCCTTCCGGTTCCATTTGAAAACTGACGGCAAATAAAAAAAGCGCTCCAATCATCTGTATCCAGCCCGTCACCAATCGGGCATCCATCGTTTGCGTGGCCCGCTTAATTGTAATAAAGCTGATGGCTTGCGTGACCACCGCCAGGAACACATACACATCACCACGGGAAATGCTGCCCAGACTGCCCGTGCCGTTCAATACGATAAAGGCTACACCTGCCAGGCCAAAGACAATACCGAGCGATTTTAACACCGTCAAACGGTCACCTAAAAACAGAATAGCAAATAACGCCGTCATCAACGGAACAAGCCCTAAGATCAGCCCCGCGTTAGAAGCGTTCGTAGCCGTAAGACCGGTAGCCAAGAAAAAATGATGACCCAATATTCCCGTCATAGCACCAAGCGTAATAAAACCGAACTGGGACCAGGTGAGGCGGCGAAATTCTTTTTTCGCAGCTAAGAATCCCATTACCACGATTCCGGCTACTAAAATACGAAAAGCTGTGATGGTGACGGGAGCAAAGTTTTCGACTAACACTTTAATGGCAATGACATTAAATCCCCATACCATCATGACGAAGAACAACAACGTATATATCAACGGTTTCGACAATTCCATCATCTCTTTCTCGCGCTTTAGCAGTCTCGTGCATTGTATTATACAATTACTTTCTTCCATAAAGCTATTCTGCTGTTTCAAGAAGGGTATGTTAGGGTCCGTCACAGTAAAAGGAGAGGGGTGGTTTTGAAACCACTCGCTTTCCTGCGGGGAACCGGCGAGCCTCCTCAGTCGCTATCACTCCCTGCGGGGTCTCCCTGAGCTCCTTCTTCCCGCGGGAGTCTCGCGGTTTCAAAGCCACCCCTTCATAAATGAGATCCCCCCCCCTAAAAGACCCGCTTTCCCTTTGACAAATTGTATATCAACCGCAGACGGATTCTCCAGAATTTCCTAGCCTCGCTTAATAAACAAACCAAAGCGACGAGACAACGTTTGATAGGGCTAAAAGAAAAAGAGATGAGCGATCAAGGCTGCGACGGGGAGGGTAATAATCGTCCGTTGCAGAAAGATGATAAACAATTCCAATAGGTTAATCGGAATATTCGATTTGATCAACAAGATCCCGATTTCCGATACATAGATAAGCTGTGTCAAGGACAGCACACCGATAATAAACCGCGTGAGCTCCGATTCGATCCCGCTACCCACCACTGCAGGAAGGAACATATCGGCAAACCCGACGATCATAGCAGGAGCCGCTGCCTCCGCTTCAGGAATGTTCAATACATTTAACAATGGAATAAACGGATACGAAATAAACGAAAAGATCGGTGTGAATTCAGCCAATATCAAGGCCACCGTACCTAACGCCATAACGAGTGGAATCAATCCCAGCCAAATATCAGCCACATTGAATAATCCTTTGCGGACAACTTCGCCAGCACTTTTTACTTGATCAGCTTTATGAACTGCCCGATCAAGAGCCCAACGAATAGTAGAGACTCCGTTTGGCACTTTTTCATTGATTTGTTTTCCGACTGGCTCGTAATACGTGTCCTTTTTTAACGAAAGAGGCGGGATACGCGGACAAATGATAGCAGCTACGATTCCGCATATAACCACGGTAAAATAAAACTCAACAAACAAGTGATCGATTCCTATGAATTTAGCAATCACAAGGCTGAAGGCAATTGAAGCAATCGAAAAGTTCGTTGCCACTACCGATGCTTCCCGCTTTGAATAAT
The DNA here is from genome assembly GCF_013618635.1 of Thalassobacillus sp. CUG 92003. Taxonomy (GTDB): domain Bacteria; phylum Bacillota; class Bacilli; order Bacillales; family Halobacillaceae; genus CUG-92003. The sequence goes on from NZ_JABLSJ010000003.1 coordinate 63,258, forward strand.
AACCACCTTCATACTGCTGGGTCGTCAATAAGACCCCGACCGTCCCGCTTCCCATCCAGGAAGCCATCGCATCCACAGACGAGCGTCCGGGCAATTTAAACAACGGATGCATGACTTTTCGTACAACAGTCCCGATAAAGTCCATCAATCCGAACTCCAGCAGTAACGGCATGAATAGACTTGCAAATAAAAACCATACCATTAATACCGGAATCAAATCATAAAGGACGACACCGCCCGTCAATTCAGACGTAATAACCTCCGGCCCCACTCCTGCAAGGGTCATAGCGGCAAAAATAGCCCCGGCAAATCTCAAGATAATCCAAAGAAGACCTACATCAAATAAACCAGCTAAAAAACTGTTTCCTCTAATAGCAGGTGCCTTGATACTCTTCATGGCCACACTGCCAAGGGCTGATGCAAAGAGGACACTCGTCATAAATAAAGGAATGAAGTCTGATATAGCAGCTTGAAGCCCATCCGCCAAGATGCCGAGTCCGATCGTTACACTGCCATCCACCGAAATGGGCACAAGAAACAGCAGAACCCCGACGAGCGAGGGCAGGATGACTTTCAATAATTGCGTTGATGTGTAAGATGATGAGACGTTTGATTCGTGATTTTCTAGTTCCATACATATCCTCCGTTTTTTGCATAATAATGAATAAAAATATGATTGCAACGATAATTACGCTATCTATTTTATAAATGATACATTTTAATGTATAAAAATTCAACGATAGAATTGGAATTCATTAATAATTTAGAAAGTTGATTATGTTTTTGAACTGGGAACTGTTTATAACTGGGGCGACCAACATATGGGGCGCGTTGACTGATATATCAGCTGGCGGACCGATATATCTGGTTTTGGACCGATATAAGAGTCGCGGACCGATATGTGGTCTCGGGCGAACGATATATGGGGCGCGTTGACTGATATATCGGCTGGCGGACCGATACCCGGGGCACTTCGACCGATATCCGCTGCGATCAGACCGATATATCAAATTTTGACCGTGTTCACAAAAAAAGCTTGTAGAAAACGATAAGCTTTCTACAAGCTGAAACTGCTCTATATTAATTGTAAGACCTGTGAAGATCATTGTCTGAAATCAGCTAAACGATGGTTGAGATCTTTCGTTTGGGCGTAAATGTCCTGGTACAGTTGATAGAGTTGCTGATAGCGTTCTACATGTTCAGGAATCGGTTCAATTTCTTCTTTTTCATGAGTGAAAACGTCAGCACATGCTTCCAGCGAAGGGTACCATTCACACCCGTAAGCGGCGAGCATAGCTGCTCCCACTCCAGGCCCTTGTTCGCTGGATAACCGGACGATTGTGGCGTTAAAGATATCAGCCTGTATTTGCAGCCACGTTTCGTTTTTAGCGCCTCCGCCTGATGTAATAATTCGATCAATGGATTTTCCGTTGGCTCGGAAAATTTCCAATGATTCGTTTAGTGAAAATGTGATGCCTTCAACGACAGCCCTGACGAAATCTGTTAATTGATGGGAACTGTCTATACCTATGAAACTTGCGCGTATTGCTGCGTCAGCATGAGGGGTTCGCTCTCCTGCCAGGTAGGGGGTGAAGAGGAGTCCTTTCGCTCCGATGGGGACATCACCAATTCCTTGCATTAAATCCTCAAAACTTTTGTGTTCAGCGAAAACCTCTTTAAACCAATTCAAACTATACCCGGCCCCCAATGTGACCCCCATTGTATAGTAAGCATCGGTCTTGCCGTGGTTGAAATAATGGACTTTGCCTGCAAAATCAAGGTCTCCTGTATGTTCATACGACAAGACGACGCCTGAGGTGCCGATGCTGCAAAACGTCTTCCCTTCTGATAAAATCCCAGTGCCAATGGCGCCGCAAGCATTATCCGCTCCGCCGGCAAACACACTGGTAGCTGCCGACAAGCCTGTCTTATCAGCTATTTCATGCGTCAGGGTTCCGACACGCTCACTTGATTCCACTAATGGCGGACAAAGAGCCGCATCGATCTCAAATGCCTCGCAAATCGTCTGGCTCCATTCTTTATGAGCAACATCAAGCATCAGCGTCCCGGCTGCATCAGAATATTCACTGTGAATCATCCCGGCCAAACGGAACCTCACATAATCTTTTGGAAGTAAGAATGTAGACGCTTGATTGTAATGATCAGGTTCATGTTCTTTAACCCATAACAGCTTGGGAAGTGTGAAGCCCTCCAGTGCCGGGTTTTTGGTAATCGCTAATAATTGGTCTTCTCCGATTGTGTCATAAATCGCCTGACATTGACGGGTCGTGCGCGTGTCATTCCATAGAATGGCAGGTCGGATGACCTCTTGATTTTCATTTAATAAGACGAGTCCGTGCATTTGCCCGGAAAAACTGAGGCCTTCAATTGTCGAAACCGGTTCATTAAATTGTGAAACGAGTTCGTGCAAAGCTTCTACGGTTTTCTCTACCCATTGATCAGGATCCTGTTCACTGTAGCCTGACTTTTCCTGGATCAACGGATACGATTTAGACACCTCTTGTTTGATTTCGCCCTGTTTATTCATCAACAGCACCTTCACGGCGCTCGTACCTAGATCGACCCCAATGACATAGCTCATGCTCATCCTCCCTTTCGTTTCTTAAAAAACGGCAGTGCTTATTCCATAATGTTGAGATAATCGGGGACCCTTTATTTTGCAACATCAGCACTGCAACTTTTCAGAGCCTAAGATGTAATAAGCGCCCCACATAACCTCTTGGGGCGCTTCCTTCTTTTACTTCAAACCACCATCAGCATTCACATTCAATAAATACTGGTTAATGACAGCTTTCAGCCATTCTTGACGGCCGGAATGGTTTTCAATTGTTCCTAATTCAAGCGCATGTTTTTCCAAGACGTGAAAATCAGCTTTCCCTTCCACGACTTGTTGACCGATGCCTTGTGTGAAGCTGCTGTAGCGCTCCGATACGAAATCATCCAGTACGCCATCTTCAATCAACTGATGGGCAACTTTCAAGCCAACTGCAAAACTATCCATGCCGGCTATATGGGCATGTAGCAGATCATCAGCTTCAAATGATCCTCTGCGTACTTTGGCGTCAAAATTCAATCCGCCTTGATGAAGTCCGCCGTTTTTCAGAATTTCATACATGGCAAGCGTTGTTGAATATAAATCAGTCGGAAATTCATCCGTGTCCCATCCGAGCAGCGTGTCGCCCTGGTTGGCGTCGACAGATCCTAGCATTCCATTTATCCGGGCATAGCGCAGTTCATGCTCAAAGGTGTGCCCTGCCAGTGTCGCATGGTTAGCTTCAATGTTGAACTTGAAATGATCGGACAAGTCGTACTTTTGTAAGAAAGCCATGCCGCTCGCCACATCGAAGTCGTACTGATGTTTTGTGGGCTCCTGTGGTTTGGGTTCAATTAAGAATTGTCCGTTATAACCGATCTCTTTCGCATAATCCAATGCCATATGATAAAAACGCCCTAAGTTATCCAATTCGAGTTTCAAATCGGTATTGAGCAAGGTTTCGTACCCTTCACGGCCGCCCCAGAACACATAGTTTTCGGCACCCAGTTCCTTGGCCAGTTCCAGCCCCTTTTTCACTTTAGCGCCTGCATACGCATAAACATCAGCGTTGTTCGAGGAAGCTGCGCCATGGACAAAGCGAGGGTGCTTGAACATGTTGGCCGTATTCCATAGCAATTTGGTATTGCTTGATTTCATATAGTCTTTAATCATGGAGACAATTTCATCAAGGTTACGATTCGTTTCAGCCAAGGAATGACCTTCTGGTGCGATATCCACATCGTGAAAACAGAAATAAGGAACGTTCAATTTTTCAAACAGTTCAAAAGCCGCTTCTACGCGTGCTTTGGCCAAATCCATCCCTTGAAGATGATCCCATGGCCGTTGCATGTTACCGGCACCAAACGGGTCAGATCCGTCCCCTGTGAACGTATGCCAGTAAGCGATCGAAAAACGAAGCTGCTCTTCCATTGTCTTGCCGCCGATCTTTTCTTCCGGGTTGTAATGTTTGAAGGCAAAGGGGTTTAGCGATTGCGCTCCTTCATACTGAATTGTGTTGATATGATCAAAGTATCCCATATCTGTTTCCTCCTTATCATATTTAAAGATTAAAGTTGATAAATCGCGGGTCTCTCAATCTTTGTCCCATTGGATGTTTCGACTGTTATCATCGGCCAGTCTGTTGTTTGTGTGGATGTGATGATCTCACTATCGTTACCGTTAACGAGCATCGTGTCCTCTGATTTAGTTCCTGTTATGGAGGGATTCCAGGCGTAGGGCTGCCATTGCTGCACCTCAAATGTGCTTGAAGGTGTGAGCAAATAATCACGGTTTTCATACCCAATCGCCCCTCCTTGATGATGGCGCATCCATTCATCTTGATAGCCAACCCTTTGATACGCTGTTTTCAAAGTATGTAAGAGTTGGGAAGCGCGCACGCCTGGTTTTGTGGCCGCTATCAGTTCAGCATCGATCCAGACAGTGTGTTCATGGATTTTCCTAAGCGAGTCCGGTAGTCTTCCCGCATGGACGATTCGGGTTAAGGCGACAGTCAAACCGTACGCCTGCACACACGCAATGACCATACATTTTTGATAGAATGGCTTTTTCGTTGCGACAGGGTGGCGGTACTGATCTATACGTTCGTCCGCCCCTACTAAGGTAACAGTTGGTGTTAGCCCCTCGTGCATGAAAGCTCTGTTCAAATCGCCTGCTATCTGCACTTCAGTCATACCAGGCGTAAGTTTCATACAGAAGGTTTCCATGATGGCAGTGGTTCTAGCGCCTAACGATCGCAAACGCTCCACCTCAAGCGTAGTTAAGGCATAACGTAATGAAGCGAGATTAACGACGCAATGGTCAATTTGGCCAAGCGGCAGATCTGAAGCCACTCGATGCTTTACCCCAGCTTGAATCAGTCCGTCTTCCATCGTTTCGTACCAGGGATATTCGATAGTGTCATAGGATAACCCGGTGAGTTCCTCGACTGTAACACGAGGTTTCTCAATGGTGTTGGTGACGATGCAGACTTGCTCCTGCGTAATGTATAATCCGCATTCTCCGGCGTCGCTGTTTTGAGGCACACCATTAAAGCCTCCGCTCGTCAACCAGGCAAAGTTATCTTTACGTTGCAATAAGACACCCTCATGGCCCTCCTCTTTCATATAACTTCTTAAACGATTCAATTTAATAGCTATATCCTCACCCGCTCCTGTTAGCGCTTTCAAAAAATCCCCTCCTCTCTCTTCTTTTTATGTTCACAAAGCATCTTTTGGTTTATAGTGTGCATTATATCATCAATCTTCTTTGTTTGTCTAACTAATGAACAAAGTATATAATAAAAATAGTAAAAATATCACGCTAACCAATGAAGTTCTAAATCATAGTGTTTATAATTATAAGGAGATGAGCTATACAATGAGGAGAGAGTTACAAATGCCAGAAACAGGCAACCAAAAACTAGTCAAGAAAATCAATAAATCGATCGTCTTAAAAATGATCCGAAACCATGCCCCGATCTCTCGCGCTGCAATTTCTCAAAAAGCTGGATTGAACCGCGGCACGGTCTCGTCACTGGTAAGCGAATTGATCGAAGAACAACTCATCAGTGAATCCGGAATGGGAGAATCCCGTGGAGGGCGCAAACCTGTCATTCTACTTTTTAATCAACTCGCAGGTTATTCGATCGGGCTTGATTTAGGGGTCAACTATTTACTTGGCGTGCTGACCGATTTAAAAGGTCAGATCGTGGAAGAAAGAAAAGTTACCTTGGAGACCCTATCGTCAGAGGATATTATTCGTCACATCAAAAACATGATTCATACATTGATAACGGTTGCGCCGGAAAGTCCGAACGGCATCGTCGGCATTGGCATCGGTGTGCCGGGTATCGTGGACCATGATGGCAATGTCTTGCTTGCCCCAAACCTTATGTGGGAAAACGTCCCGTTAAAGGAACAGTTGGCCCAGGATTTTTCGATCCCGATCCTAATCGAGAATGAAGCTAATGCCGGTGCCTATGGGGAGAAACTCTTCGGGACCGCTCAAGAACATGATAACTTGATCTATATCAGCGCAGGTATTGGAATTGGTGCGGGTCTCATTTTAAATAATGAGTTGTACCGTGGGCTGAAAGGCTTCTCCGGTGAAATTGGGCACATGGTGGTCGACCTCGATGGCAAACAATGTCGCTGCGGGCGCCACGGATGCTGGGAACTCTATGCTTCCGAGCAGGCGATTCTAAACGAAGCAAAGTCATTATTTACTGACCACCCTCAGCCGATCACGCTGGAGTACTTAGTTGACCTTGCTGAACAAGGGAATCAAGCGGTCATCCAACTCTTCGAACAAGCCGGCAAATATCTCGCCGTTGGTATTCTTAATATGATCAACACGTTTAATCCCGAGCAGGTTATCATCGGCAATCGTTTAAGCATGGCCCAAAAGTGGCTAGAACCGACCATTTGCCAATCGATCCAGCTGCAATCAAAGGAGTTCAACCAGGAAGGTATTGAAGTTACCTTCTCGCATTTATCCACCCACGCTGCTCCTTTCGGGATGGCGGCTTTTAGCACACAGCAGTTCCTGGAGAGCGGGGTCGCACAAACAAATTAAAAGGCTGACGCGTAAAGGTCTGAGGCCCGCATGACGGGGTCAGACCTTTAATATGAGTCAGCCTTTCTAGCGTTGATGGTTTATCCTTTTACAAACACGGTCTTAATCGTCGTGAAAAATTCTTTCGCAGCTTCACCTTGTTCGCGGGAATACGAACTGGAGGCTTTCATACCCCCGAATGGTGCTTGCAATTCTACACCGGCCGTTTCTGAATTGACTCGGACCAACCCTGCTTCAATATCATCGATGAATGACAGGATTTGATCAATGTTTTTCGTAAATATAGAAGCACTCAGCCCATACTCTACATCGTTAGCCAATTCTATGGCCTCTTCAACACTGGACACTTTCATTAACGTGAGAACCGGGCCGAAGATTTCTTCCTGTGCAATGGTCATCTCACTCGTGACATTATCAAACAACGTCGGCTCTAAATAATAGCCGTCTTGATTATCACGAAGGGTGCTTCCACCCCAAATCAGCTCTGCTCCCTCTTTTTGGCCGATTTCAATGTAGCGCTGGACGTTATCATACTGCTCTTTGGTAGCACATGGCCCCATAAAGGAGTCTTCTTCAAGCCCATCGCCTACCTTAATTTGGCTCATTTTATCTACCAGCTTTTGCTTGAACGTTTCATAGATGCCTTCCTGAACGATTACGCGGCTGCTGCACGTACATTTTTGACCGGTCGATTTCAGACCACCGCTGATAGCCGCGTCAACGGCCAAGTCGACATCACAATCATCCGCCACAATCAAGGGGTTTTTTCCGCCCATTTCCAATTGGTACTTGCCGCCTCTTGCTGCAACCGTCTGACCAATGTGATTCCCGGTTTTGTTTGAACCTGTGAAGGTAACAGCTGTCACATTATGATGCTCTGCAAGTCCTTGGCCAATGACAGATCCTTTCCCTGTCACTAAATTAACTACGCCAGAAGGAAAGCCGGCTTTCTCCAGACATTCGATAACTTTAGCTGCTGTTACGGCAGCTTCTGTGGCAGGTTTCAAGATGACTGCATTGCCGTAGATCAGAGCCGGTGCCATTTTCCAAAGCGGAATGGCCACGGGGAAGTTCCATGGCGTAATCACACCGACAACACCGAGTGGCACACGCTTGGAGAACATGAGAGCCGCGCTATCAGTCGAGGGAATAACGTCCCCTTCTTTTCTCATCCCTTCTCCTGCATAGTACCGTAAAATCGCTGCACCACGGGCTGTTTCGCCTTTGGCTTCCGGAAATGTTTTGCCCATCTCTTGTGTCATCGTCCTTGCTATGTCCTCGCTGTTCTGTTCCAAAAGGTCAGCGGCCTTATACAGTATGTTGCCTCGTTCAGCGCCGGTCATTTTCTTCCATTTGGTTTGAGCAGTCTTGGCTGCGATAATCGCTTCTTCTAAATCTTCTTTCGTCGAGTTTTGAATATACCCTATCTTCTCGGTTGGATGAGCAGGGTTGGTGCTTTCGATTACTTCATCTGAATGAGACTTACTCCACGTTCCGTTAATAAAATTCAAATACTTCTGAGTTTCTGCTGTCGTTTTCATAACAATATTCCTCCTAAAATTAGATTTTGTCTTTTGTTACCTTCAAGTTTGGTTGGGTCCTTTATGGTATGAGGACCTGGGTTGGCTGGGAAATAACTCGCTTTCCTGCGGGGGAACCGGCGAGCCTCCTCAGTCGCTTCGCTCCCTGTGGGGTCTCACCGAGCTCCTTCTCCCGCGGGAGTCTCGTCATTTCCCAGCCAACCCTTCCAATATTTGCAGAAATGCCCCTTCTAAAGGGGGGAAACCTTTTATACCCTGCGTAGAAAATAGTTCTGTGTTGCATAATGGCCCCTCGCCATAATACAGGACCTTACATAAGTGGTTTCGTTAAATTGTGGAAAAAGCAAAGGGCAAGTTGATCCCCGCATAGGCAACAGGCTTAGAAGACTCGTCACACGCCCGCGAAAAAGAAAATCGCTACTTCCGCACCAAACATGCTATTAAATCTCGAAATCTAGTGTTATCTAAACTTGCCCTACCATCGAATAATACTTCAACAACGTTAGACGGTGGTGCTATTTGGCTTAACCAATTCTTCGACAGGGTTGCTTAACGTGCCCACTTCAGGGATGGTGATTTCCACCACATCCCCTTGCTCCAGCGTAAAATCATTTGCCGGGATGATACATGTTCCGGTAAACAACACTGTGCCATCAAACAGTTCATTATCACGGCCTAAATACGAGACTAACTCGTCATATTTCCGTTTTAATTGCGATGTGCTAGCTGAGTCTTCAAACACCGGCACACCATTCCTGATAATTTTGCACGTAATGGTCAGATAGTAAGGATTTTCAACCGTTTCAGCCAGCCGAATGGACGGACCGAATGAACAGGAATGCTTCCAGATCTTTGCTTGCGGAAGATAGAGCGGATTTTCCCCTTCAATGTCCCGACTGCTCATGTCATTCCCTACTGTATAGCCCACCACCTCGCCATCTTGCCGCAGCACTAAGCCCAGTTCAGGCTCAGGAATCTGCCAATTGGAATCATTTCGCAAGTAGACCGGTTCATTGGGCCCGATCGTCCTCCGATTCGTCGACTTCATGAATAGCTCCGGACGAGCGGCACTGTATACTTTGTCATAATACGAACCACTCACTTCTTCTCCCTCATAAGCTTCATAATTACGGGCTTGCTTACTATTGAAATAGGTCACGCCGGACGCCCACACTTCATAAGCATTCAAAGGGAGTGTAAGGTTCAGTTCCTCCAGTTTAAAATCAAGCGGAAGGGCATCTTGAATAGCTCGGTTAATCAAGCTCAGGCACGATTCATCTCGTTCGGTCGATTGTTCGATCACCTCCAGAAAATCATCGTAGGGCAATGCCCATATGTCGTTCGTCTCTGTCACAGCTGCCAATTGGCGGGTGCCATCGTCATTAATAAATTTGATTATATTCATTCCATCACCTCTCGTTTTATATTATAAAACTTCGTTTTGCTATATAGGTGAAAAACAATCTACTTTTTAAACGTGCATAAAAGTAGATGGATAACCTAGTTTTTCAGATATGGTGAGTCCTGTACGCTTTAGCTTGGCGATGATGCGCTCTGTTTCTTCTCCTGCTAAACGCGTAGATGGAGCTGAAATACTGATAGCAGCCGTTACGTTCCGGTCATGATCGTAAACCGGGACGGCCAGACACGTCACACCCGGTTCATTTTCTTCAGCGTCCATGGCGTATCCGTTCTCCTGCACACGGTGAAGTTCAGCATGAAAAGCGTCAGCCGTTGTAATCGTATTTGATGTCTGTTGATGGTACGCATAGTTTGCGAGAAGATCCTGTTGAACATCGTGCGATTGATACGCGACAAGCACTTTTCCGACAGCACTCGAATGGATCGGAACGCGCCTGCCAACGCGGGAATAACCGATGATGGCCGTTGGGCTTTCCACTTTATCAATGTAAACACCAGTCTTACCATCTAAGACAACGAGGTGGACAGCCAGTCCGGTGTCGACAGAAAGTTCGATCAGGGTTGGTTTTGCAATGGAACGCACGTCAATGCTATTCATGAGAAAATTGGAGCGTTCGACTAGCTTCATCCCTAAACTATACTTTCCTGTTTCCGGATCCTGTCTTACATAGTCGTGTTCTTTCAACGTTTTAAGCAGTGAATGGACGGTGCTTTTATTCAATTCCAGTTTCGTACTAATCTCCGAGATTTTTAATTCTGGATTCAAGTCGTCGAATAAGTCTATTATCTTGAATGCTCGATCGACCGATTGGATAATAGGCATTGGTAAACTCCTTCATGTTTATATCGTTCGTTTCAGAATTTTTTATGATAATAGGTCCAATATATATCCAGATTAATCGCCAGTCAAGTTGGACTATTCTGACAACTATCTTTAAAACTATCCATTATGCAATCGTCAGTCAATAATCTTAAACGACGTTATCGAACTTAGCTGCCACCAAACGAGACATGCACGTCTTCAAAACGTTTCGTAGCTGCGGAACGTTCCACTGCCTCCATGACAGCCTGATTTTTAACACCATCCCCGAAATGGGGTTCAGGAGCTCGGTTGCTGGAAATACCCTTCACGAATTCGTACATTAAATTAATGAAAGTGTGCTCATAGCCAATGATGTGTCCAGGCGGCCAATAAGCGCCTGCGTAAGGATGTGCTTCTTCGGTACAATTGATTGTTTTGAAGCCTTGCAGACCTAGAGGGGCATCTGAAAAATACACATCCAAATTATTCATGTTCTCCATATCCCAGCGCACAGACCCTTTTTCTCCGTTAATTTCAAACTTGTTTTTATTGCGATTGCCGTTCGCAAACCGGGTCGCTTCAAAGGTTCCCATCGCTCCATTTTCAAATCTTGCCAGAAATGCTGTCGCGTCATCAACTGTCACTTCCCCGTATTCTTGTGAATCCGAGGAAGCCTTCAATCCGCCACTCATTTCGCCCAGGGGACGCTCGTCAATGAACGTTTCCATCATCCCGCAAACCTCGGTCATCTCGCCGACTAGGAATCTTGCTAGATCAATGCTGTGAGCGCCTATATCCCCGAGAGCACCGGTACCGGATACTTCCTTCTTCAACCGCCAAATGAGCGGAAACGATGGGTCCATAATGAAATCTTGTAAATAATTGGCCCGAATATGATAGATTCTGCCCAACGCATTTTCTTCAATAAGCTGTTTTGCATACTGGACCGCCGGGGCGAAACGATAGTTATGGCAAATCATATGGACGACGTTGTTTTTCTCCACCGCCTGATGCATGGCCTTCGCATCTTCCAGGGTCAGAGCAAGTGGCTTCTCTGAAATAATATGCTTCCCCGCTTCTGCTGCAGCAATCGCTATGTCGGCATGGGTATGATTAGGCGTAACTATATCTATAACATCAATGTCATCGCGCTCAATCAAGTTGCGCCAGTCAGTTTCATAGCTTACCCACCCCATTCGATCGGCTGCTTCTTTTACGGCTCCTTCTTGTCTTCCAGCGATAGCTTGCAATACAGGCACAGCATCGGTATCAAAATAAAACGGGACATCACGGTAAGCGTGACTATGCATCTTTCCCATGAATTGATAGCCGACCATTCCTATTCTGATTTCATCTTTTTTCACAACCATTCACACCCCTTTCCGATTACTCCGGCGTCCTTTCCCGGTATAACAAACGGCTCAAGTTGTCCTTGTTAAGGCCTGGTGGCAAGGGCTTGGGCTGATCGCACGTAAACTGAACGTGGTAATGCCGCTCGTTTTCGGAAGCAATTTGAATCCCATGCATGACGTCAAGAACGTGAGCAGCCATCATGCCGCTTGCGCGCGGCGTTTCGCCATGGATGATAGCATGAGCGAATTCAGCTGCGCCAAGCCCGCGGCTATTTGTTATGAAACCGTGTGTCAACGGGTATTCTTGCCAGTCCGGTTCCTTGGCTTTCCTTACGTAGACCGGCCCGTTAAATTGGTTAGGGTCCGGCACGGACATGCTGCCTTCTGTTCCATAGATTTCAATGTGCGGCAGCTGGTGATGCCATGTATCGAAGCTGGTGATAATAGAGGCAACAGCCCCGTTTTCAAAGTCGAGTACACCATTAATTTGCGTCGGGGTCTCTACTTGAATGGTCTGTCCCCGCTTCGGCTGGCTCTGGATGGTACGTTCCTTGTGCGTGATTTTAGCAGATCCAGTTACTCTGGCTACCGGGCCTAACAGGGATACGAGAGCCGTGAGGTAATAGGGCCCCATATCAAACATTGGACCGCCGCCCGCCTGGTAATAAAAAGCCGGGTCAGGATGCCAATGCTCATGTCCAGGTAACATCATAAAAGCACTGGCGGAGACAGGTCTCCCGATCGCCCCTTCGTCCAGTAATGTCCGGCATGTTTGGATGCCTCCTCCTAAAAATGTGTCCGGTGCATTGCCAAGCAACAAACCCTTGCGCTCGGCCATTTCCACCATCTGTTCAGCTTCTTCACGTGTGGCAGCTAAAGGCTTTTCCCCATATACATGTTTACCCGCTTCTAAAGCAGCTAACGCCACATCCGCATGGGCAGAGGGAATCGTCAAATTAATTATGAAATCTAAATCGGGATCCTCCATAAGTTGTGTTGTCGTACACGCTTTCGGAAGCTGATACTGCCTGGCTTTTTCCTCCGCTCTATCAACATCCAAATCAGCGCATGCTGTGATTGTAAACGTCTCGAAATCCCCGGCGTTTTGCAGATAAATATCGCTTATGTTGCCACATCCCACCAAACCCGCCTTCAGCTTCGTCATAATTTCCCCTCTTTCCTAACGGCCCAATTGAAGCCATTCCTCATCAACTTCGTCACTTCCGGCATCCGCACGATGTCGGCTACATGACCTAAGGAGCAATAGTAGACGTTTCCTTTTCCCCATTTTTTTGTTCACACAACCGGCATTTCCACTTCTCCATTCGGCTGGTGCGGCCCTTCAGCGACCGGGAACGTTGTGGTGGCGTGCACCTGTATCGCCGGATCGATATGCATATAGTATTGTTCCGATGTCACGATGAAATCTTCCATCCCTTTGGTAAGCGGATGGTCGTGATCACTTATTTTCACGGTATAGGTAATGTGATCATCGCCGGGATGAGCCACCCACTGACCACCAACCATAAATTGATAATCAGTGGCCATTCGGAATGAATCCCCCAGCCCTCCATGTAAACCGGCTAACCCGGTTCCGCCAGCTACGGCATCCAATAAAGGGGATAATTGACTGTCCGAAATTTCACCTTGGGTCCAATTCGGCACAATCAAATCATAGCTTGATAAGTTATCATTTTCTAACGTAGCGAGTGTATCGGTCACTTTAACGTCGAAATGTTCCTCTCTTAATATACGGGCTAGAATCTCTGCGACTTCAGCTGGCTCGTGCCCTTCCCAACCGCCCTGAAAAATCAATGCCTGTTTTATAAGACTCACTCCTTCCGCGTTGAATCGTTCTTAACCCTCCTGCAGCCACAAAATGCTCGTTACGCCGCGAGGGTAATAACGACTGGCAGATATGTTCCCTGCGATAATTTGATCGCTCCAACTCCAATATGAGTGTTCGGGGTGTGTCAGCCAACGGACATGAGCCCGATCGGCCGCTTCTCCCTGTTCGTCCCAAGGGAATTGCAGAATCTCCCGGTAAATGAATTGACAAAGATAAATTTTACTCAACCAGGAATTATCACTCGTGGATGAAAGTTTCCACCCTTCATCAGGGAATAAACAAACACCGGGCTGCAATACGGTTTGGGTGTGTTTTTTCAGCGCTTTTATTAAAAAACCGAATTTACCATCTTCACTCAAGTGTTCGCGACACCCTGTGTAATATGGAAAGATCAAACCTTCAATCGCCGGGATGATCTTGGAATGGTTGCCTTCTGTAATCACAGCCGGAATATAGCCTTCCTCCGTCATTTCGCCGGCGATGGTTGCAGCGCATCGTTCCGATTGATCACAAGCTTGCTGGGATAACGTGTCTAATCCAAAGGAGAGAAAGAGTTTTTCCAAGGCAATATACATCGCCCAGCACTTCGTTGCCAGATAGATATTATTCCGAGCCTGCCCGAGCGACACGTCGAGACTATCATACGTGGTGATTTCAGCCCCGCCTTCGGTGTACGAGCTGTCTAGTGCCATCATTCCGTTTCGCTGCTCAGGATCAGGGTGGTCCCGGTTCAACATGCTGCGGAACGCTTCTTTCACTACGGATACATGTTTTTCAGCAAATTGATTATCCTCAGTGGCAGACACATATACCGTGAAACAACACAACCAATTCACTAATTCTTCATGGGTCATAAACGAAAAACAGTCGTCGATCCCGGCAAATTCATAAGCTGAGCGTCCAGGTTTAGAAAACACATTCGCTACGCCCATATCATGTGTGAAACTTATACCGCCAGGGTGCAGCGTATCCTCTCCTGGAAATTTCACCTCATCCTCGTAGCGGTACCGGTCTATGAACAGCTCCAATTCATTTTTGACTGTCCAGGGGTTCATGTTCAACTCAAAAAATAACTGATCGACCGTCAAGTCAAAGGTGTTCATCATACGGTATTCACCTTCATGCACGACCCAGAGCGGCCGCCCGTCCTCATGCAAAAATTGGGTGTTGCCATAATAACTCTTGATGGAATGCGCCATCATGAACGTTTGCGCCTCGGACAAATGGTCCCGTTCTAAAAGCTTGTTGCTCGCCTCACAACGGGCACTCAGTTCATGAAAATGGGCTAAAGCATAGCGTGCGACATCCTCTATATCAGCAAAATACCGCGTGTAGTAATAGGACGTATCCAGTCCGCTTGTTGCATAGCCACCCTGATAAAAACAAATCGCAAATTGAAAGGTTTTCTTTTCATAAGGAGCGGCCTCCATAATCAGGCCGCCGCAAAGGCCGAGTCCAAACCCTAAGTTGAATGCATGGGTGGCATTCACGACCTTATCAATTGTGAAACCAAGACCCGAAACGACGTCCGGGTTATCCGTTACAATAGCCGTGCGCCTGCCTTGACCAATACCAGTCAATTCCCCGTCCGTAACATCATCTAATCGCCGCATCGCCGAATATGGATCTTCCCCCTGATAGCCGAAAAAAGCTTTCCGGGATCTGCCGCACTCTCGATTATCTATCGTTACCTCAGCGAATACAGCAGGGAGTATGGCAGCTTTAAGGTGCTCCTGATCCGCTGTTTCAGGGTCCGGAACAGAGGAAACGGGCGAATAGACTTTGAACTCTAAGTCTCCTGCCTTCCAAGCATCCGTCCCTAACCGAAATTCCCGCTCGATCTCTTCATCGGCAAAATGATGAATGAGCTCTTCATCTGATGCGGTCTGGTCATTCCCGACGGCAAACCTTGCCAAGTCTTCCGAGGGGTCGCCAAAGAATGGGAACGCCTGGTAGCGGCCACCTTCCCTCGTTTCCAAACCTATGTACACATTCTCGTTGGCTGGCTCGCCTAACTCCAGCCCCAGTCCTCCGCTTGCTCCTTTAAACCCAAGCGTAAAACTGGCGAATGCGCCAATGGGTGAATGATGGGCATTAAAGAATTGATTGTCCATTTAATAAACCTCCACTTTGCTAATTTTCACTGAAGCGGGCTTATGCTTGCGGCTGAGGAAGCTCTTGATACATAAAGTAATCAAAATCGGCATGTTTGCTCTGGCCGCTCAAGTCTTGCGCACACATGCCGACAAAAGTGCCTGTAAATCGAATCAGATCGGCATCATCGTCAGATAAGTGCGTGATCTCAATACCTTGCGCCACCAAATGCCATGTCTCCCCGTCTAGCGAATAATAGAATGTCAGCCATTCATTGTTTAAGACGGCTTTCAAATAATAATAAGGCGCTTCCGGCAGACTGATATCCTCCTGCAAAATTTCATCATATTCCCCGTGTTTCGTTTGGATGATGCCTAACACCAACCCGTCCGCTTCATCATGCGTGATTCTTAAATAGACATAATCCGTGGTGTTATAATAGAAAATCAGACCCGCCATCTGTTGAAAATGGTCAGGGTGAAAATCGACCTTCGTTTCCACATTCACCTGAAAACTTTCCAGCCTTCTCGCCACAAGACTTTGCTTATGAAGCGAACTCATCGACTCCTGCCCTTTCAAACGAAGGTGGTTGTCTCGTTCCTGTAACGAGACCCAATCTTCCGTAAAGGGTCTTCTTAAAGCATTCCAATGTAAATTCAGATGCGATCCATTGAACTCATCGATCGAATCCTCTTGTTCAAACGGGAAAAGAGCTAATTCCGGAGCGGGAACAGTCGTTTTAGGATGCGGCCCGCCTTCTACGCGCAGCCAACCATCATCTGTCCAATAGCATTTTTGTAAAGCTGTTTCTCTTCCCAGAATACATTTGCCATCTTTAACAGGGCGCGCACATAAATGCGCCATAAACCATTCGCCGGTTTGGGTTTCCACTAGACTAGCATGTCCCGCTTTTTGCAGCATGTCATGTTGAGTTCGATCGGACGTCAAGACAGGATTCTGTGGATCCACTGTGTACGGACCCGTCAAATCATCGGAGCGCGCAATCGTCACCGCGTGATTATAGACCGTACCGCCTTCTGCCGTGACGAGATAATAACGGCCGTTACGCTTATAAATATGAGGCGCCTCAGTGACGCCCAAATCTGTACCTTTAAAAATATTGCGGACGGGACCGACGAGTTTCTTTTCAGCGACCGAATATTCCTGAAGGGCGATTCCAGCGAATGAGTTGGTTCCTTTACGATGATCCCATATCATGTTCAATACCCATTTCGAGCCGTCTTCATCATGGAATAAAGATGGATCAAAGCCGCTGCTGTTTAAATAAATCGGATCAGACCACGGTCCTGTGATGTTTTCAGAGGTCACCATATAATTATGTGTATCTTTAAAGGCCCCACGTCTGCTTTTCACATCCGTATAGATCAAATAAAACATTCCTTCTGAGTAACTCAAGGCAGGTGCCCATACACCGCCCGAATCAATATTTCCATCCATGTCCAACTGTGAAGGTCGTGTCAAAGGATAGGAAACGAGTTTCCAGTTGATCAAATCTTTCGAGTGATGAATTTGAACGCCCGGAAACCACTCGAATGTCGACGTCGCAATATAGTAATCCTCCCCCACCCTTATCATGCAAGGGTCCGGGTGATAACCAGGCAAAATAGGGTTCTCAATTGAGCTCATAAGCATCTCCCTTCTTTAATACGAAAAGCTTAGACAGGCATTAGCCTTTAACGGATCCTGCGGCAATCCCTTTAACGATTTTTTCCTGGGCCACAAGGTAGACAAGGAGTAAGGGCAGACTTGCTAATGTCAAGGCAGCCATGATACCGGGCACGTTAACTGAAAACTGCCCGTAGAATTCGCGTAACCCAAGCGGCAACGTTGCATTCCCTTCTGAATTTGTCAGCACGAGAGCGAAAACGAATTCATTCCATATTTGAATGAAATTATAGATGGCGACCGTTGCTACAGCAGGTGTCAGTAACGGAAATAAAATTCGCCAAAATAATCGAAAGTGACCGCACCCGTCCATCTTAGCTGATTCCTCAAGCTCCTTCGGCAGGTCTTGCAGAAATTGAGTGAAGATGACGATGGAAACGGGAAGAGCAAACGCAATATACGGGCCAGGGAGTGCCCAAATCGTATCGTACAACCCGAGGTTTTTCGTTAGCAGAAAGATCGGAATCAACGTCGTATGAATCGGGATCATCATGCCAACTAAAAACAACAGAAAGAGCGGTCGATTCAATTTAAATTTCATGCGTGCTAACGGGTAGCTTGCCATCGCAGCCAAAATGATCACGACTACAACAGAAATGACCGATACGAGCACACTATTAAAGAAGAAACGGAAAAAATCCGATTCAATCAACAATTTGTAATTGGCAAATGAAAACTCTTCAGGAATGGCCCAAGGAGAACTCATGAATTCCATCTGATCTTTGAACGAGGCGCTCACCATAATAAGGAATGGAAGCCCCGTAAATATTAAGAGTATGATAGCTAGCATATATAGTGGAATTTGTCTCAATTTCTTTAACATTTAGTTCGCCCCTTTCCTTTTTTGGTCAAATAAGACAATGAACGCTGTTACAATAAAGGCGATGATGAACATCGTAAACGAGATACTGCTTCCGTACCCCATATTGAAATTGGTGAAAGTCTGTTCATACATATACGTCGCCATAAGTTCTGTAGAATTATTCGGGCCGCCATCGGTCATGACATAAATCAAATCGAAATACTTCAAGGATCCAATGATAGACAGAATCGATGAGGTAATGATGGTCGGAATTAACAAGGGTAATGTAATATGGATGAATTTTTTTCGAGGACTCGCCCCATCTATATCAGCTGCTTCATAGAGATCTTCGGGGATCCCCACAATAGCTGCCCGGAACAATACCATATAAAAAGGAGCAAACTGCCAACAGACCGTGGCTATGACCGCCCATATCGCAGTCTCTTCATTCCCAAGCCAGCCTCGTTGCCACGATTCCAGCCCAATTTGACCAAGAAATTGGTTGATTATGCCAAAGTTACCGTCATAGATATAGATGAATAATATACCGATCGCAACGGTCGACATCAAAAATGGCATAAAGTAAACGGACCTGAAGAATCTCATGCCTTTTACGGGACTGAACAATAACAGTGCCATGATCAAACCGATCGGCAGTTGAGTGAATAATGAAGCACCTACAAGTAAAAAGTTATTTTGTAATGAGGTCCAAAAAACGCCGTCACTCATCAGCGTGATATAGTTTTCCAGCCCTTTGAATACTAACGTGCTATCAATGCCCGTCCATTCAAACAGACTATAATAAAAGGTCATCGCGATGGAATAGATAACATACAGGGCATATATGACCATAGCAGGAGCTAAGAAGCCAATGATGACCCAGAAATCCTGCTTTTTTCTCGATTTCTTAGGCTTTGATAACCGACCAGGTTTCGGGGGATTGTAAACGTGATCGTCATCAGCATTTAATTTATTTGCACTATTTTGCAAGCCTGTCACCTCGCCTATGATGTGAAAACTACATCAAGTAGCAATCTACTTGATGTAGTTTTCATAGAATTATTCAAGTACTTCTTTAGCCTTGGCTTCCACTTCTTTCGCTGCTTCTTCCGGTGTCATCGATTGGCCGAATAGAGCCTGAGTCGTATCCAGGTGCGCTTCAGCCACTTCTGGTGGAAGCGTCTGATCGTAGAAAGTCTGCATGTATTCTGCTTCTTCGAGTACTGTATTGATTTCCTGCACATATTCATCTTCATATTCAACACCTTTAACGGCTGAAATGGCTCCGTCATCATTGGCGAGCTGCTGAGCCGTTTCTTTACTTGTCAGCTCGTTGACGAGTTCAGCGGCAAGGTCAGGGTTATCGGTTTTCTTAGAGACAGAGAAAACCGGACTCACACCACCAACGATATCTTGTTTAGATCCTTGACCTCCCTCAATAGAAGGGAACATAAAGAATCCAAGCTTCTCTTCAAATTCAGGCATGTCCGCTCTGGTGGTCCCTAGCATCCAGTTACCTTGAATAATCATGGCCGCATCCTCAGAATACATAAGCTGCCTTGATTGCCCGGTATCGAAGTTCATCCCATTAAAGCCGTCAGGAAAAGCGTTCATTTCGACAAGTTCCCGGATTTTTTCACCCGCTTTAACATAAGCCTCATCATCAAAGCCTCGCCCTTCACGGTTGAATGCTTCGTTAAACAATTCAGGTCCGCCAATCCGTTCCGCTAAATACATGTAATAGAAGGAACCTGGCCATTTAGATTGGTTGGCAAGTGAAAACGGAATAATATCGTTAGATCTCAGTGTTTCCACGATCGATAACAGTTCTTCGTATGTTTCCGGTTCTTCTAATCCATACTCTTCAAACATGTCTTTGTTATACCAAACCGGTACAATGTCCATGGCCAGTGGTGCGCCATAGTTTTTACCATCAAATTCAGCAGGTGTCAGAGCTGAAGGTAAATAGTTTTCCGTGTCAATGTCCTCGGAAATATCTTTAACTTGATCGGCTTTCACGAAATTTTCCAGCCAGCCCCCGCCCCAGGAGTGAAAGACATCAGGAGGGGAACCGCCGCCCATGGCTACCGATAATTTTGTCTTATATGGATCATTCTCTTGCCTGACCAGTTTCACATTGACACCGTCATGCGATTCTTCAAATCGTTTAACGGCATCTTCAAGGGCTTTTTCTGATTCCCCTGTTTCAATATGCCACATGGTCAGCGTGTCCGAACCCTCTGACGAACCGCTTGATGAATCGCCGCCTGAGTTCGTACAGGCTGTCGTAAAGAGAAGTGCTATCATCGCTAATAGCCCCATCGTTCGTTTAAACATTAAATCCTCTCCTTTTGTTAGCGTTTACATAAAACGAAAATGCAAATACCTCTACACATCAATGGGCTCCTCCAACCCACCTCCTTTAGGACCATTTATTCACAAAACTAAGTTTGTTCATTGGATAAACTAATTGGTTAATGTCATAATAACTTATAGAATTTATAATAGCAAGAGTATTTTGAAATCGCTATCATTCTATTTTGTTTTATATTATCAAACTATGTTTTATATAGTTGACAGATAGCGTGTGAAAATTCATAATTATTGAACATATTACGATCTAAATTCATCATACTTTCAGGAGGGTTAACATGCGTGATCATTTAGAAGACTTGATGCAGTTATCAGTCACGGATATCAGTTCAATTGACACGAAAGCTTCGGGCCCATCAGGCTCACTGCCTTTGACGGATTATATGTTGAGGCATTCACCAAGCGGTGATATTTTTGGGTTGTCCCAAAATGTGGGCATGGGCTGGGAGTCGAACAATCTTGATGGCCAGCAAGTATTGCTCTTAAGTACACAAGGCGGGATGAAAGACAGCAACGGCGATCCTATTGCTCTCGGTTACCATACCGGCCATTGGGAAGTCGATATGTTGATGAAAGAAGCAGCTCAAGAAGTGAGTCAGTTTCAGGGGCTTCCGTTCGCCGCTTACGTAAGCGACCCTTGTGATGGCCGTACTCAAGGAACGACCGGCATGTTTGACTCATTTCCTTACCGAAATGATGCCGCCCAAGTTTACAGACGACTTATTCGTTCATTGCCCACCCGCAAAGCTGTCATTGGCATTGCCACTTGTGACAAAGGGTTGCCTGCGATGATGATTGCCTTATCATCCATGCACGAACTCCCCACCGTTGTCATACCAGGTGGCGTAACGCTCCCTCCCGCAATTGGCGAAGATGCCGGAAAAGTCCAGACAATCGGAGCACGTTATTCAAATGATGAACTCTCGCTAAAAGAAGCTGCAGAATTGGGCTGCCGAGCTTGCGCCACACCCGGTGGCGGCTGCCAATTTTTAGGGACTGCGGCTTCAGCTCAAGTGGTCGGAGAAGCGCTCGGGCTTTCTATCCCCCATGCGGCTTTAGCACCCTCAGGCCAAGATATTTGGAAAGAAATGGCTAAGCACTCCGCCCGTGCTGTCATTAACATGGTTAACCAAAACATAAAGACGAAGGACATTGTGACGAATGCGGCCGTACGGAACGCCATGGTCGTCCACGCTGCTTTCGGAGGCTCAACCAACCTTCTGCTCCATCTTCCAGCCATAGCCCATGCAGCAGGCTGTGATATACCGACTGTAGAAGATTGGATCGATGTTAACCGCAAGACTCCGAGAATTGTAAGCGTTCTCCCAAATGGACCGGATTACCACCCGACTGTCCGTGCTTATTTAGCAGGAGGCGTTCCTGAAGTGATGCTTCATTTAAGGGATCTTAACCTGCTGGATTTGGACGTATTAACCGTTACGGGTGAAACATTAGGTGAGAACCTGGCATGGTGGGAACATTCGGATAGACGAAAACAAATGAAAGCACGACTGGAAGCAGCCGATCATATTCGGGCTGAAGATGTCATTTTATCGCCGGAGAAAGCCAAAGAAAGAGGCTTGACCTCTACCATCACCTTTCCGATAGGCAATATCGCACCAGAAGGCGCCATTATTAAATCCACCTCCATCGATCCAGCCATGCTGGATGAGGACGGCGTGTATTATCACAAGAACGAGATCAAAGTATTTACAAGTGAACAACAAGGCATTGAAGCCATTCGAAACGGGGACATTCATAAAGGTGACATTATGGTCGTAACAGGCTGCGGGCCTCTAGGAACAGGAATGGAAGAAACGTATCAACTCACTTCAGCCTTGAAACATTTGTCTTACGGGAAATACGTTACATTACTCACAGATGCTCGTTTTTCCGGTGTATCCACCGGGGCCTGCATCGGGCATATCGGACCGGAAGGGTTAGCAAACGGACCGATAGGCAAGTTAAAAAATGGAGATGTCGTAGAAGTGTCCATCGACACACACCAACTGACCGGGAGTATTCATTTTCTGGGCACGCACGATCATCCGGTTGACCCTGCAACAGGTGGCAGCATCTTAGCTGATCGCCCACAAAATGAGGAGATCCGCCCGTCAGAGCAATTGCCTGATGATACCCGCTTATGGGCTGCTTTGCAAAAAGTAAGCGGGGGCACCTGGCGCGGGAGTGTGTATGATGTCGACCGCATCATCGATGTTTTGGAGGCCGGCGAACACGCTTTGAAGCGCGAAAAAACACAAACATAAACAGGTAGTAAAAAACAGTGGTCGTCGGCTGCTCTCTTCTTGATTATCTCTTATAAATGCGGATTTTTTTCGCTCAGTATGATAAAATAGGAGTGAGAACATTTCACTATTTTGATGAAATGGAGGGTAAATGATGACCAGAAAATTACTTGTTGCGTATGACGGGTCTAATTTAAGCCGAAACGCTGTCAAAGAAGCTATGAAGCAAGCATCGGAACTTCCTGACACCGAAGTCCACGTCATCTCTATCATCAAATCGACTGGGCCAGTGACGAATAAGGCCATTTCACGAAGCATTGGCGATGAACTTGCCCAAGAATCCCAGGATCAACTGAATCATATTAAAGAGGAATTCGACACAGACGTTACGAAGGTCCATACAGACGTTGTCGTCGGAAACCCGGATGACAATCCTGGCATAAGCATTTGTAACTATGCGAAAGAAAACGATATGGATCTCATTATTGTAGGAAGTCGCGGGCTTGGCAATGTTAAGAAAATTTTCCTTGGCAGTGTCAGCAACAGTATTGTACAGAATGCCACGTGCCCGGTCTTAGTCATGAAATAACGCCTTACTATGGTCATAATTTTTAAACCCCGCCCTGTCTTGAACGGGACGGGGTTATTTTATTGACGCTTCATGCTGCGGTTTCACACGATCATCGAAATGTGTACCCGCCGGAATGGTATAATTGAGACATAGGTAATGAAATACTCATGATAAGGAGACTGATTCGTGGCCAAACATAAGATCTATACAATGAGTGTCGCTAGTGTCTATCCCCATTATGTAACCAAGGCAGAAAAGAAAGGTCGTACGAAAGCGGAAGTCGATGAAATCATCCGTTGGTTGACAGGGTATAGCCAAGAAGCGTTAGAAGCGCAACTGGAAAAAAAGACAGACTTTGAGACCTTTTTTGAGGAAGCTCCCCAACTGAATCCTTCACGGACCATGATCAAAGGGGTCATCTGCGGTTTACGGGTAGAAGACATCGAGGAACCAACCATGCAGGAAATTCGCTATTTGGATAAAATGATTGATGAGCTAGCAAAAGGGAAAACGATGGAGAAGATTTTGCGGAAATCATAATACGTAAAGAGGTTGTTGTGTTTTTTAGCGAAGCGATCATAGAACGCTTTTATAGGCACAAAAAAATGCCGAACTGATGTCAGCGATCGGCATTTTTTTGTGCCCTTTTTTCAATTATATAGGAAGGCTTTAGACATGCTGCAAGGCGATACCGTACTTTGTCAGCGTATCCCGTATCTCATTTTGCAAGGCTTCAGATGGTACGTCCATCGGCAATCTGAGATGTGGATTGATTTTCCCCATCATCCCGAGCGCTGATTTGACGGGGGCAGGGTTGGTATCTTTGAACAAGACATCATTCAATTCCATGAGCTCATAGTGAAGACTTTGCGCTGTAGCCACATCACCCTCAAACCACGCATCGTGCATGCGGGCCACTTTACCCGGCAGGACGTTGGCCGTCGCGCTGACAGACCCTGCCCCGCCAATTGCGAGCATCGGGTAGCAAAGCAATTCGATACCCGAGAAAAGCAGGAAGTCCCTCCCGCATTTAAGCAAAACGCGATTGACATGCTCAAAGTCTTTATTGGATTCCTTCACCCCGATAATGTTGGGACAATCTTTACTTAACTGGGCTAACGTATCGACGTGAAGGTTTTGCGCCGTGCGCCCCGGAATATTGTAGATGATGATTGGAATGTCTACAGAATCGGCCACTGTCTTGAAATGTTTGTAGAGCGCGTGCTGATTCGGCTTGTTATAATACGGCACAATCACCATCGCCGCATCGGCCCCTATTTCTTCGGCTTTCTTCGTCAACCGCATCGTTTCCTGGTGATTCGTTGATCCTGTACCAGGTACGAACGGCACACGCCCGTTTATCGTATCATGTGCTGTCTTCATCACGAGCTCGCGTTCTTCAATTGTCAACGAGCTGGGTTCTCCTGAAGTTCCCGTTACCGAAATGCCGTGCGTGCCATTTTCCAGCTGGTACTCGATTAACGCCTTAAACGCATCAAAATCAATTTCACCATCGGCCTGAAAGGGAGTGATCACCGGTGTGACCGATCCTCTCAGTCTAGATTTAATTTCCGCATACTCGATTGTCATTCATATCCTCCTTGCAAAAATGACTTATTCTTCTTTAACCGCTATAGGGTTGCTTCTGATTCCATCATATCCCGCTGCGCATGGAACGCCTGCATATGAAAATCAGCCATAAAATCATTCCAGGTGAGTGAACCGGAGTGGACGGTCCCTACATAGGAATCATTGAACAATTTAATGGTCAGGTGGCTCTGGTGCTCGGCTGTATGAATCTCACACGAGCCTTTGGATTGAAAGGTTCCATCTGAAAGCGTGACTTCATACGTTCCGCGACACGGCAGAAAATAGGTATCATCCAAGGTCATGTCAACTTCTCTTCCTTTTCCACTCAAAGTGCCCTCGATTTCATAATCTTTTCCTAAGTAGTCTTTGACTTTCTCCACGCGACCTGTTGCAAGTAATTCCCGGAGCAATGTGGATCCCACCTTACGCCCCTGCTGAGTAAACTTCGATACGGTGGTGACATCGAATCTCCCTTTGCTGTCCGTGCTTAACTGGCCCATATCGCCTTTACCTTTGAAGCCGTATTTATAATCAAATCCAGCAACAGCATGACGGCACTGCAATCCGCACAGATAATCCTCGACGAACTGATCATGCGGAATTTTGGCCACACGTTCATTAAATTCGACGATATACATGATGTCGACGCCCAGGCTGGCAAATCGATCCGCTTTAACCGATAACGGCGTCAAATAGCGCGTCACCTTTTCCCCTTTCGGAATGACAGAGGAAGGGTGAGGAAAAAAGGTCATGACAGCTAATTTTACGTTTTTTTCGTCTGCTTTCTTTTTAGCCGTTTTGACGATTTCCTGATGCCCCAAATGAACGCCGTCAAAGAAACCCATTGCCATGACACACGGTTCACTGGATGCTTTGACTTCTTCCTGAATGGGAAAATCCACATAGATGTGTTTCATCATACTCCCCCTTCCCTTTCATGCATTTACGTCAGTTGCTTGTATTTGCCCTCATAAAACGCTAACGGTTCCCCGTCCTGGACATTCAAATTGAGCACTTCGCCAATATAAAGAATGTGATCGCCTGCTCGGTGAGAATCATAGACATTACACGCTAGACTGACTAATGAATTTTCGATGACGGGCATGCCCTCAAATTGCTCGAACGCCACCTCGCGCTCCTCTTTGATCTGTCCGGCAAAAATCATGGACAGCTCTTTTTGCGACCCTGATAATATATTCACCGTAAATTGCTGCGAGTTCTGGATGGTTTCATTCATTTTCGCATTTGTGCCGACGGAAATGAGGATGAGTTTCGGATCAAGGGAAACAGACATGAAAGCGTTGGCTGTCATGCCACGTATGTCGTCATTGTACTCGGAGACAATCACGGTCACCCCTGTAGCAAATTTTCCCATAGCTGTTCTGAACATACGATCATCCATATTCATCACCTCATCTAGTTTTTAAATCACGAACGTTGGTTTCCGTTTCTTTAATTTGGCCGCTTTTGTCGTTACCTTTTCGCCTGAGTGGACATTCAATACGTGGGTCGCTTCGTCAAACCAGCTATCCGGCGCTTCATGCCCCCAAAACGTCTGCCTCATCGGATCATCCAAATCCCAGCGAATCGGTTTGAAGTCTGGATCGCTCGTTAAATAATCCCCATTATACAGTTCGATTCGATGGCCATCAGGGTCTCTTAAATAAAGGAAGAACGCATTGGAAAGCCCATGGCGGCCCGGTCCCCTTTCAATACTGGAACCATAACCGATTGAAGCCAATACATCACAGCCATCAATCAAGCTCATCGGATCTTTCAGCCAGAAACCGACATGATGAAGCCGTGGTCCCGCTCCATTCATATAAGCGACATCATGGACACTCGGCTTACGATGAAGCCAGGAAGCCCAAACTTTATCTTCTTCACCAGCTGTGTATTCGGAGCAGGCGAACCCTAAATCGTTAATGTAGTAATTATGGGCCTTCTCCACGTCGGAGACCATGCAATTGAAATGATCGATCCGCTGGACTTTCGCTCCCTTATGAAGATGATACTGCTGTAGTTTCCGGTCTACTTGCTCCATTTCGACATAAAATTCAACCGGCAGACCAGAGATATCCTGATAACGAAATGCTCTTCCGATCGCTGCCTGTTCTCCCTTTTCAAGCCATTTCACATCAAAACCGTCGTGCTTGACCTTTGCAGCCAATCGATCCAAATCGTCTTCAGTCCGAACCTTATAGCTGATCACTTCAAGCGCCGGCGTTTCTTTTTCTTTGAGCAGCAAGCTATGGTGATTGTGTTCTTCGATCCCTCTTAAATACAGATGCTGGTCATCGCAATCTGTTTCAATGAACCCTAACGTGTCATAAAATTTCTTTGATCGTTCTAAATTAGTCACATGAAGAACCGCTCTTCCGCACCGAATAATGTCAAAGTTCACGCTCCCACTCCTCACACTTTAGTAAAGTCAGGTTTGGACGACTTGATTGAGTTTAAATACTCCTGCACGTAAGCCTTGTAAGGCTCTTTATCAAATTGTTCGAAGTACGTCATCCCCATTTTGATTGGATCCCCGAAGAAATAATATTCATAATGCGTCTGCCGGCTGCCAAACGCACTCATCGTCACGTCCCAGGCGAGACGGAATAGTTTCACACGTTCATAGCCCTGGAGATTCTTAGACTGAAGGGCGCGGTCTAAAAGCGGCCCAATGTCTTCATTATGGAAATCTGCTTCTGTCGGAATACCCATCATGCCAGAGGCGCCGAGAATCCGCAAAATTTCCGCAATACGTGGGTACACGCGCGGGTACCAGTTTCGTGCTGCATTCAACGCTTCAAAATCGGGCGTCATCGTACCCCACTTATCTGGTTTTGCATTGTGTTCGGCTTTAAAGAGATGCGATTTCATATTTTCCAAGATGAGCATCACTTCGGTCCCTTTATCCATGACATGCTGGAACTTATCAATGCCGATGGCGTCCATCACACTCAAGATGACACCTAAGACAAATTCTGTCTTCACGATATTTTTAGCGACTACTTGATGGGACATATGCACAACTGCATTTGTTTCCAAGAAGGTCCGGTTACAAATCGAGGAGTTGCCGCAAACAAATACGCGCTCCCAAGGTACAAAGACATGGTCAAAATAAACGATCGCATCGCCTTCTTCAAACCGGCTGCTGAGCGGGTGGTTCCACTCATTCTGCCCGTGATCGAACGATTCGCGGCTGAAGTATTTCAATCCCGGCGTATTATTAGGCACAGCGAAAGCCAGTGAATACGGATCGTCGAGCTCTCCTGACTTTTTGACCGTGGAAGGAAAGACGAGGATTTCATCTGTAATCCCACCTTGCGTAGCAAGCAGCCGTGCCCCGTCAACGATAATGCCATCCGTTTGTTTCTCCACTAAGTGTAAGGCAACATTGGCATCCTTCTGCTCATGCTGGGCTTTTTCCCGGTTCACCTGGGGGTGGATCAAGGTATGGGTCAAACTCACATCGTTTTCTCTTGCATAGTCGTAAAAGTTTTTCGCATTCTGGGCAAACATGGGATCATCCTCAGCGAACAGATCATTCGCTACTCCCATCGCCATCACTTCGGCGTTCAAATAATCAGGGGATCGCCCCATCATGCCGCCTGAGATCCGGGCCCACTCCTGGATAGCCTCACTTCGCTTAACCAAATCCTCAATCGTTTCCGGCCGGTAAAAGGTCATCCCGACTTTGTCTCCTGTCTGAGGAGATGTGTACAGCATTTTCTCCGGTTTTTCATATTGTTTATCATAAAGTTTTGCCATGGAATTGATCACATTTCGAAAAGCTGGATGCGTCGTCGGATCCTCGACGCGTTCTCCGTGAATGTAAATATTGTTATTGGCTTGCTTCAATCGTTCAATGTATTCGGCTCCTGTCTTTGCAGGCATACAACCATCCTCCTACGTGAATTATTTTTTCCCGAATTGTGGAATCCGGTGATCACCCAGAGCCACATGGACTACTTGCATTTCTGTATAAAATTCAAATGCGTAATACCCGCCTTCGCGGCCGATACCGCTATGTTTCGATCCGCCGAAAGGTGTACGCAAATCGCGGACATTTTGCGAGTTGATCCACAACATACCAGCATTAACGGATTGTGAAACCCGGTGCCCTCGCTGGATATCCTTCGTCCACACATATCCGGCAAGTCCGTATCGGACATCATTCGCCAATTCAATCACTTCCGCTTCATCTTTAAACGTCATGACAGCAAGAACCGGACCGAAGATTTCCTCCTTGACCACTCGCATCGAATGATCGGCGTTGAGTAACAATGTCGGGGGAATAAAATTGCCATTCCGCATCGCTTCCGGCACGTTGCCCTGATACACCTCGCATCCTTCTTCTTTTGCAACTTGCAGGTAGCGGCTGACATTTTCATAGTGTGCCGTATGGATCAGGGGCCCAACTTGAGTGTCATCGCTCAGCGGGTCTCCTACGCGGATATTATCAACGCGATCTTTTAACGCTTTGATGAAATCCTCCGCCACATCTTCATGGATATAGAGTCGGGAATTGGCTGTACAGCGCTCGCCGTTAAACGAGAAAATACCCCACGTGCACGCATCCAGGGCTCGGTCCAAATCCGCATCATCAAATACTATGATCGGGGATTTGCCTCCTAACTCCATTGAAAAACGCTTCAAGGAATCAGCCCCATTGCGCATAATTTCAGAGCCGGTTGACGTTTCACCTGTAAACGAAATAAGTTCGACATCTTCATGGGAGACCAGAGCAGCCCCGGCTTTCTCCCCATAGCCGTGCACGACATTGAATACACCGTCAGGAAGTTCCGCCTGATCAATGATTTCAGCTAATTTGTTGGCCGTCAGAGGCGACCATTCTGCCGGCTTCAAAATGACGGTGTTCCCCGTCGCTAATGCAGGGGCGATTTTCCAAGTTTCTAACATAAACGGGGCATTCCACGGAGTAATGAGCCCGGCAATCCCCACCGGCTTATGGATGGTGTAATTCAGAAACTCATCATCTACCTGGTAAGCATCTCCGACCATGCGGCTGGAAACCATTTCAGCATAAAAGCGGAAATTCTTTGACGCGCGGCTCACCATTTTTTTTGTAATACTAATCGGAAGACCGGTGTCATGGGCCTCTAAAGGCGCAAGTTCCTCAACATGTTCATCAATCAAATCCGCGATTTTATTCACATAACCCAAGCGTTCATTTTGCGACATGCTGCCCCATTCTCCGTTAAAGGCCTTTCTAGCCGCCTTGGCAGCTTTTTCGATATCGGCTTTTCCACCGGAGGCAACAGCGTTGATCCTTTCATTCGTATAAGGATTGATGTTATCGAACTGTTCTTGTGATTCTGCTTCGACAAACGAACCGTCAATATACAACTTCACATCATCGATCTGGGCGACGTAACCTTTAGCTGCCTCGACTGATAAATTGATTTCACTCATGCTAAACCTCCTCATTCGTTTTTGATAGCGCTTTCTTTTTACGTGTTAAAAATGCAAACCCTTTCATAAAGATTTGCAAATTTTCGATAAACTTTGTATATTCAACTTATCACACCCTTAAATATATAGAAAATATCTATTAAATTTATTTTGTATATGCGAAAGATATGGATAAATCGAACAGGCATGAAAGAAGGAGGTTTTATCGTGGACTTGAAACAGCTACGATATTTTAGAACAGTCGCCGACGAACAGCAAGTGACGAAAGCCGCAAGAAAATTACATATGGCCCAGCCGCCTTTGAGCCAACAAATTAAATTGATGGAAGAAGAGTTGAATCTGAAATTGTTCGATCGTCATGGCCGCAAATTGGAATTAACAAAAGCAGGCGAGATCTTATATGAAAAAGCTGGGCGTCTGCTGACCGATTTTGATGAAACGCTGGTGGAAGTGCGCGAGACGAGTGAAGGCATGCGCGGAAAGCTGCATATCGGTTCAACCAAGTCCTGCTTCTCGTATTTGAATGGCGCCTTGCATTTATTCAAGGCCCAGCATCCGAACATGTCTTATCAACTTCGCGAAGGGGATACCTATTACCTTGAGGAATGCATTAAAAATCGAGACATCGAGCTCGCTGTCGTCCGGCTTCCTTTGCAGTCAGAAGAATTCGATATCCTCCCGCTCCCTTCAGAACCCTATATTCTTGTGGCACCCGATTCCTGGCACTTAACGCGCGATGACCGTGAAGCCATTAAGTTCGAAGATTTAGCCGATATGCCGTTGATGCTGCTTCACCGTATCAGCGGTCGGGGGCAGTTTGAATTAATAGTAGACGAATGCCGGCATCATGGTATTGAGCCGAACATCCTCTGTGAATGTCCTGATGCCACTATGCTGCTTTCGTTAGTGGCTAAAGGAATCGGGGCGACCATCGTACCGGAATCCACTCTGGATGCCTTTTCGTTCCAAAATATAAAGCGTTACACCTTAGCTGATGCGACTGTTAGAGCCGAGTCTGTCGTCATCTGGCACAAAGATCGCTATTTAACGAAAGCTTCCCAGCGCTTGATTCACATGTTTCAAGATCAGTACACTTTGCCCAATCACACTGAATGATCGAACAAAGGCGCAAGCGCACCGGGAGCTCCGACACGCATAAGCAAAACACCGTGAGGAAGGTGGTCTTTCCTTCCGCAGGGGGGTTGCTTGTGTCGCGAGGAGCTGGGCGCTGGAGCCGGACGTGGCTTATGAGGTATGTGTTATCCACAGAGCCCAAATCTTATAATTTCCTAAGCAAACAACAAGGCGGTGCCACCCCTCCGGTGGTACCGCCTTGTATTATTGCGTCGCTTTGACGTTTTCCTCCCAGTCACGTTCTACCTGACGCGACTTAGAGCTGGAGATGAGACTGATGCCAACAAACACAAGGGTTGAAAGCGGAAGGGAATAAATGAGCGGGTCAATATGCGTCCACGGAAATGGAAGCAAATAATCTTTACCAAATAATGCTTGGGAGAGACCGAATGCGGTTGATTGCGAGCTTTTTAAAAATAGGAACCCAAACACACTGACTGAAAATCCGACCATGATGCTGACTTTTGCTCCCATTTTAGATGCCCCCTTCCAAAATAGAGCGCCTGTTAAGGCCGGTAAAAAGCCCGCTGCACAAATGCCGAACCAGAAAGCAGTCGCTTGAGCGATGATGCCGCCTGGTAAACCGTAAGCTAAAACAACAGCCAGAATGACCCCGACGATAACACCTAAACGTGCAGGACTGATCTTGCCGTTAAAAACGGAGGTGACCCCCAGGCTTTTCAGAATATCTTCCCCAAATGCAGAGGATTGAACATGAATCAACGAACTGACAGTGGACAAGGTTGCCGAAATCAACGTCAGCGTAAACAGATAGACGAACCAATCGGGCATTAATGCGCTGATAAGCCGAGGGATGACTAGATCCGTGTTACCTTCTGCTGCTCCTATTGCCAATTGACCGGTCGTTTCCATAAAATAAACGTTACTTAACGGCCCGATCATGTAAGCCGCACCGGCCATGAAAAAGATGAAAATCCCACCCACAATGACGGAGCGATACAGAGACTTATCACTCGAAACGGTCATGCTGCGCATCGCTAATTGAGGCTGAGCCAGCACGCCGATGCCAACGCCTAAAATCATCGTACTGACTAGCGTCCACCACATCGGCGAACCGAACGCGGGCATGCTGAGCCAACCATTATGACCATCTGCAGCCATCTCTTCCGGCACCATACTTTTCATAGCATTCAACGCCTGGTGCCCTTCAACCAGCCCGCCAACCGCCTGGTAAGTCACAAACAGGAAGATCGCCATACCAACCAGCATAATGGTCGCCCCGAAAGCATCCGTATACATCACAGCTTTAATACCGCCCGAGATGACATACGCAGCCACAATGACGGCCAACCCTAGTAAAGCCACGTTGAAATTGATTGCTAGCGATTCTTGTAAAAATCGCCCGCCTCCGATCAACACAATACTCGTATAAGCCGGCATGAAGATGAAGATCATCAGACCTGAAAACACCGTGATAAATTTGGAATCATAGTGCTTACCGAGAAAGCCGGGAAACGTGGTGGCATTCAACTTGGTCGACATTTTTCTGATTCGCTTGCCGAACACCGCAAACGCCACGAAAATGCCGAGGACAATATTCAAGAAGGCGAGCCATAACAGCCCCATGCCATATACCGCAGACACCCCACCGAACCCGACCATGGCCGACGTACTGATAAACGTCGCGCCGTAGGACAACGCCATGATGATCGGGTTCGTATTGCGCCCTCCGACAAGAAAATCCTCCTGGGTGACCGTTTTCTTGTAGCCGTAGTAAGCCAGGGCCGACATAATGCCGATATAGAGGATTAACAACGGAATTAAGATGGCTACATTCACTCTTCCTCCCCTCCTCTATTCCACATCACCGCACCATAGGCTACACACACAATCGGAGCCAAAATGACCCCGAACCACACAAATCCAACCCAAAAATCCTGAAAGCCAAGCATGCTTCTCCTCCTTTATGTGCTTGAAATAAGACGGATGTGGCAAACAGCAACAATAGTAACAAACCACCTAAGTAAACGCTTTCATAAAAACCTGTAATTTTTCAGAAATATGAAACAACTTTAGCCTATCACCGAATAAAACGTTTGATAAATATAAAAAACATTGGTTCACCTAACAAAAAAGGTATACGAAAAAGCGGATGCGACATAAAAATGCCGAACAATTCACTGAATCGTTCGGCATTATGTTTCATTTAATATTGTTCCAGCCGCATTACGCGTAAAGAGAGTTGTTCTTCGCCTCACTATTTAAAACGTTTATGGATGTTGTTGGATTTATACGTCGCGTGTTGAAACTCTGTTAATTCCAGGGATAAAGCTACATAATGGTCGCTGGCATACGTTTCGAAGTGATCGTTGATTACCGCAAATAGCTGGTCACAGGCATTTTGCTTTTCAGCTTCACTGCGGCCCTTGCCGATTTTTAATTCAGCGTGGACAAAGGCGTCATTTTCAGCACCATCGGCTATTTGATAATGACTCACTTTGTGGGCACGGCTGCGGATGCCGCCGACTGGGAATGTCTCCGATTTCGTCATGAGCATATCGTTGATTTT
This sequence comes from Thalassobacillus sp. CUG 92003, assembly GCF_013618635.1. Lineage (GTDB taxonomy): Bacteria > Bacillota > Bacilli > Bacillales > Halobacillaceae > CUG-92003. The sequence goes on from NZ_JABLSJ010000003.1 coordinate 97,308, forward strand.
TTTCAGGAGATGCTGGATATCCGTATGATTTTCCAAGTTATCGGTATATTCGATGATGACGTGCGGCACGTGGACCCTCCTCCTTTAAATAATGGTATTGCTTAACGCGCCTAAGCCTTCAATCTCTGTTATGACCTTATCGCCTACTTTCGTGTCAACAGTTCCTTTCGGCGTCCCCGTTAAGATGACATCGCCCTTATTTAAGGTCATGAATCCGCTTAAATAGGCAATCAGTTGAGGCACACCGAAAATCATATCCTGCGTTGACCCCTCTTGCACACTTTCTCCATTAACATAGGTGCGTATCTGTAATTTCATCGGGTCAGATATATCCTCAGCATCAACAAACCAGGGCCCGAGGGGTGTGCTGTTATCCCGGTTTTTCACCCGCAGGTTTGGCCTGTAATAGTTCTCTAAGTAATCGCGAAAGGCATAATCATTGGCAATCGTATACCCGGAGACGTAATCATAGGCATCTTTTTCTGAAACATGTTTCGCCTGCTTGCCGACTATCACGGCCAGCTCACATTCATAATGCATATGGGTCACATCTTCCGGTCGCTTCGTGTACCCAAGGTGGCCGATGAAGGTGTTCGGCCCTTTCAAGAATACGAGCGGCTCCTCCGGGGCTTTAAAATCAAGCTCACTAGCATGATCAAAATAATTCAAGCCTAAGGCGAAGCATGTTTTCGGTTCGAGAGGCGGAAGCCAGACAACGTCCTCCTCAGCCACATGCTGGCCATTGTCCAATCGAATCGTGTTGTCCTGCTCGTACGTCGCTTTATGAATATCGCCGCCATAAGCGACATGTGCGGTTTTCATACGTGATACCCCCTATCTGCTATTTCGTCACTTTGTTTTTCAAAACCCCGATCGGATCAATTTCAATTTGCACCGTATCTCCGTCTCTAGCGAGGGGCGGATTTTCAGGTACGCCAACCATAAGTACATCGTCTTCATATAACGTCATAAATTCGGTAACATCCTGCAGCAGATCAGGAATGGCCCTGACCAAATTGCTCGTATGGTTATGCTGCATCAATTCTCCGTTCACGTAGACTTTGATGGTCAATTGGCCAAGCTCAGGAATATGATCAAGGCCCATAACCCAGGGTCCGATCGGACAAAATCCATCCCGTGCTTTTTCTTTTACCGCAGGCCGGAAGACGCTCTCATGAGGGATGCTGACATCATTGACAATCGTTAAGCCGGCCACGTAATCCAGTGCCTGATCGGCCTTGACTTGCGTCGCTTTTTTTCCGATTACAATCCCGATACTTGCACCTACCTCTAACTGCTCTTCCTCTTCCGGCATCGGTACGTTCGCCAGATGACCGATCAACGTATTAACTGGCTTCATATACAGGATCGGGGCTTTTGGAGGGGATTGATAAGGCGGTTCATCCAAGTCAGCTCCCATTTGATCCAAGGTGCCTTGATAGTTCAACAGAGTCCCATACACGGCACCCGTTACAGGCGGATTCCACACGTCTTTATTGTGGAGCAATTTTATTTCTTCAACTTCGAAAAAGTCCGCTTGTAAACGGCCGCTTCGATGAGCGCGTACGACTGGCATCTGACTTCACTCCTCATCGGTTGATTTTTCAGACTACTTCAATAATTAAAACGTAACACTCGACTTGATAGATGAAAAATATGTAAAGCATAGCTCAATCATATGAAAATCATATAGGCGACTGAGGCGGCTCGCCGGTTCCCCGCAGGAAAGCGAGTTGTTTTCCCAGCCACCCGAAGCTATTGTGGCTAAGGCACAGCTGTTTCCTTCAAATGCTCCCACATTAACGACGTTGCATCCAATTGGGTATTCACTTTCCCTGTATAAGCTGTTTCCTGCGCCATTGGCCCGCCCGGCCACGTATGACCAGCCTCCTCCATTGAGTAAAAAACAACCGCATCACCTTCTCGCCCGGAAAAGGTCTGCTTAAAACCAGGACCTGCCGCGTCTAATTCTTCCACCCGCTTCTGAAGCGGGGCTGTCAAAGATTGTGCGAAATGCGCAGCTGTCTCTTCTGCTGAAAGCAATTGATCAATCACGTAAGGCGGGTGAAAAACCCCGTCATAAGGTACGACAGGGTCTTTTTCTCCCATAAAAAAGATGAGAGGCATCGGTCTTCGCCAATTTGTTCGTTCAGCACTATCCTTGACTACAGGTCCGGCGACCCCTCCCACTCCAGCGAAGACATCTTGATAGCGCAGCGCTAGCTTCAGCGAAAAGGCCGAACCATTCGAAAAGCCTGTGACAAAAATTCGCTTGTCATCCACATTGATGGTGTCTTTAAAAAAGTCGATCATATCCATGACAAACTGTTCATCATCAATGCCGTGTTGAAAGACTGGATTTTTCGCCCGACCTTCATTCCATTGTTTTGACATGCGTTTTTGGGCATCCAATTGGATTGCCTCTGGAAACACCACAATTATGTTTTCTTCTTCCACTTTGTGATGAAAGCGTGTCATCGCCATGTGTTCCTTGGCACTGCTGCCCGCTCCGTGGAAACAGAAAACGAGGGGCAGGCGCTCCCCCCTCGTCACATCATCCGGGCAGGCGTAATAAAAGGTTCGCTGACCGTCCTTTGTGGCCAATGTCTGTGTGTAGGTCTTCATTGTGATCTCCCCTCAAACTCCCTCAAGTCTGTGCTATTATCTTTCCGAGGATGCTTCTTGCTCCGCCCAACCTTCTTCGTACGAAATCACTTTGCCTTTTTCGAGCGGTGTGAGCGTGAAGCCTGTGTAACCATAGATAATGGCTATGACCGGCGTAATGAAACTGATGAACGTGAACGGAATATACCCGACGCCCACATTCAATGTCGTCATGATGAACGCCCCGGTTACCCCCCATGGAATCAGCGGATGAATAATCGTGCCTGCGTCCTCTAAGGTTCGGGATAAGTTTTTCGGATGAAGATTCGCATGTTCATAACTGTCCTCTAGCATCTGGCCCGGTAAAATAATCGATAAGTATTGCTCCCCAACGGCTATGTTGATCCCAAGACACGAAAGGACCGTCGAGGTTATCACGTTTCCGCGGCTTTTCAGGAAATCACGCATTCCTGAAATGATGGCATGCGCAATGCCGATTTCACGTATGATGCCTCCAAATGATAAGGCGATCAAAATCAACGATACCCCGAAAAGCATGCTGTCTAACCCACCGAGCGACAATAGACTATCAATCGCTTCATCACCCGTATCAGCTGTGTAGCCGAAATGAGCCGTATTCATTATTTCCCCAAATGAAACCCCTGGTACGGTGTAAAAAGTGGTCGCAACTGCTGCGACCAACCCGATGACAAGCGCCGGGATGGAATTCACTTTCCGAAACGCCAAAATGATAATCAGTAACGGCGATATAAGAGCAACTGGCGTCAACATGAACTCATTTTCAAGCGTCGTGATCATTGCGGCCACATTCTCGGTGCTGGCAGCATCTTGATTCGTCATGAAGCCGATGACGCCAAAAATGAGCAACGTAATGATCAGACTCGGAATCGTTGTCCAAAGCATATGTTTGATGTGCACGAAAATATCGACTTTGGCTGTGGCCGCGGTCAGATTGGTCGTGTCTGACAACGGGGAGAGCTTATCCCCGAAAATGGCCCCGCAGACGATCGCTCCAGCTGTCATAGCCGGTGATATTTCCATGCCGTAAGCTACCCCCATAAGGGCGATACCAATCGTACTGATGGCACTCCACGAACTGCCGGTCATAGTGGCCACAATAGCCGTGATTAACACTGTCGAGACGAGGAACAGCGATGGTGAGAGGACATGAAGCCCGTAGTATGTAATCGTTTGAACCGTCCCGTTCAACACCCAGACACCGACCAGGATGCCGATCAGGCTCAAAATTAAAATGGCTGGAACGCCATGCGAGACGCCTCTTGTCACCGCCTTCTCAAGATCCTTCCAGGAGCACCCCAGCTTGAAGCCATACAAAGCCACGACCACAGCGACAAGGACAATTGGAATATGGGGAGCTGCCCCATATACAAGAATGCTGACACCCAAAATAGCAATCACCAAACATAAGACAGCAAGGGACATCGAAAACGAAGGGGTTCTTTTTTCCACGATACGCCTCCTCAAAATTTGATTCAATCAGGAGCCATGCCCCTGATTGATGAGATAAACACTACACCTCTCCTGTTGAGTGCTCTCGTGGTGCCGGTCTCAGCCATTAAACCAACTTCAGCATCATGTGATGAGGCTGCTGAATGTAGCGAATAAAGCTGTTCGCAAAGGCAGCGGCTTGTGCCCCATCAGCCACCCGATGATCAAAGGTAAAGGATAGATTCATCATATCACGAATGACAATCTCCTCATCAATGACAACAGGCGCGCGTTTCGTTTTATGAAATGCCATCAGTCCTGTTTCCGGGTAGTTCAAAATCGGGGTGGCACCTGTGCTGCCGAGCGGGCCAACATTACTGATCGTAAATGTTCCGCCGGATATATCCGAATGAGCTAAGCGGTTTTCTTTCGCTTTCGTGGTCAACTCTTTCATTTCTGTGTGGATCTCGCTGATCGTTTTTTGGTCCACCCGCTTTAAGACTGGCACGATCAGCCCGTCTTCTGTAGCCGTGGCCAGACCGATGTTGACCTCGGTGGCGAGTTCAATTCGCCCTTCTTCCTCGTTCAACCTGGAATTGAAAATGCGGTGCTCCTGCAGCGCCCATTGAATGGCTTTGATGAAGAAAGCGGCCACTGAGATCGATTCCCCATCTTCTTTTAAAGCTTGTTTCATGTGTAAAAGGTCTGACATCATGACTTCATCAAAATGCGTGACATGCGGCGCCGTGAATAGTGATTGCGTCATTTTTTTAGCAATCTGCTTACGTCGTCCCCGAAAGGGAATATATTCGTTGGGTTGTGCCGGCTTTTCCGCTTCCAGTTTGGGCTGTGCTTCTCCGACAGATTCGCTCACAGACTGCGCTTTTGCTTTCATAAACGCGTAAACATCGTCATCCGTAATTCTGCCTGATGGCCCCGTACCCGTCACCTGCTCAATATCCACTCCATTCTCACGAGCGATCCGGCGGGTGTGAGGAGGTGCCTGCACACGTTTCTTAGGATGATCGGCCTTGTGCGGGTTAGTACCAGTCTGCGGTCGATCGTCTCGCGCCGCATTCGGCTGTTGACGTTTGTCTTCATTCAAAACCATCGTCTGCTTATCGTTTTCGTTGGCCGGACGCAAAAAAAGAATGGTCGTGCCCACTTCTACAACATCACCAATCGCAAATTTGATTTCCTCAATCACTCCGTCTGACGGTGCTGTCAGTTCTGCCGTCATTTTGTCCGTTTGAATTTCGACCAGCGGTTCATCATTTTTTACATTCTGGCCAGGTTTGACGTAATAATGGAGAATTTCCGCTTCGTGCATCCCTTCTCCGATATCATGCAATTTCACTTCCATCAGATATCCCCCCTCATGCAGCTTAGTAATGTAAGGCCTCTTCGATAGCCCAGGTTATTTTACGAGCACTTGGCAAATACTCATTCTCTAAGGAATAGACAGGGACAGGTGTATCGAAGCCTGTCACCTTTTGCACCGGTGCTTTCAAATAAAATAACGCTTCATCATTGATGACAGATAGGATGTCACCACTAACGCCGCCTGTTTCCGGAGCTTCATGGACAATGACAACGCGCCCGGTTTTCTCCACTGATGTTTTAATCGTGTCTCGGTCCAGCGGATAAAGCGTGCGAAGGTCGATGACATCACATGTCGCTTGATGCTCTTTTTCCCACTGTTCAACGGCCTTCATGGTATCATTCACCATCGCGCCCCACGTCAGCACCGTAACATCGTCGCCTTCCCGCACGGTTTTGGCCTTACCGAGTTCAATGGTATATTTTTCAGCCGGCACCTCAGTCCGTCCGGTACGATAACAACGCATCGGCTCGATGAACAGAACCGGGTCCGGGTCTTCTATACTGGCAATCAGCAAGCCCTTGGCGTCGTATCCGTTCGATGGCGTTACCACCTTGAGTCCAGGAATATGGGTGAACAATGCTTCAACACTGTCAGAATGAATCTCCGGTGCTTTCACCCCTGCCCCATAAGGCGCTCGGATGACCATCGGTACAGTATAACGCCCAAGCGACCGCTGCCTCATGCGCGTCGCATGCGTCATCAATTGATTGAAAGCAGGGTAAATGAACCCGAAAAATTGCATCTCGGCGATCGGTTTGAACCCGTTTACCGCAAGACCTACCGAGGTCCCGACAATTCCCGATTCCGCTAGCGGTGTATCAATGACACGATCCTCGCCGAACTCGTTCAGCAAGCCTTCCGTGGCCCGAAAGACCCCGCCATTGATCCCCACATCCTGTCCGAGCACAAGGACACTATCATCTTCATCCAACATGGTCCTCATCGCATCAGTAATCGCCTGGATCATCGTCAGTTTTTTTACGTCTGCTGCTACTGTCGTCATGACTTAGCCCCCTCATTTATGTTGGTGTGGTGCTGACGTTGCTTTTCAATCGTCCACGTCGGCTTGGCAAAGACATTGTCGAACAATTGATCCACCTCAGATCTGGGGTGACGATCAACGTCTTTTAGAGCCTGATTAATTTCCTCGGTAATACCAGCTTCCATATCCTCTTTCCAAGCGTCACTCCACCAGCCCTGCTTGCGCATGAACCGCTCGAGTCGCATCAACGGATCCGTAGAGCTGCGCCGCTCTTCGCTCTCACGTTGATCCCGATACTTCGACGGGTCATCTGCTGTTGTATGAGCGCCGTAGCGCCAGGTTACGGCCTCAATCAATGTCGGCCCATCTCCGCGCCTGGCCCGTTCAACCGCTTTTCTCGTTTCATAATAGACAGCAAGAATATCATTACCGTCCACGCGCAGACTTGGGATATCATAGCCGAGTCCTTTTTGTGCGATCGTCTTAGAGTTCATTTGCTTCTCGACTGGAACACTGATGGCATAACCATTATTCTGATTCAAAAAAATGGTCGGCGTTTTGAAAACGCTTGCAAAATTGAGACCTTCGTGAAAATCGCCTTCAGACGTTGCCCCATCCCCGAAATACACAATCGAAACCCGGTCGCTGTTCTTTTTCTTTTCAGCCCAGGCCACACCCGTTGCGTGAAGGAGTTGAGAAGCAATCGGAACCGCAGGCGGAAAGATATTCTTACCTTCAGGCGGCACGCTTCCTTCCAACCTGCCACGCCAATAGAGCAACAAGTTGTGTAAAGACTGGCCATGCGTCATCGTCGCTGCATGATCGCGGTAAGTAGGAAACATCCAATCACCGTCTTCTATAGCCAGGGCACTGCCAACTTGAGCTGCTTCCTGACCTTCATACGGGACATACGTTCCTATACGGCCCTGCCGCTGCAGGTTTACACATTTCTGGTCCATCATACGAGCCCGGCTCATATACTGATAAAACGCTCGACTGACCGCTTCATCGATGTCAATCTCAGGCTGCACAAGCTCCCCTTCTTCGGTAACATATTGCCATATTGGAAATTGCTCTTCCATATTCATCGTCATCCTCCTATCGCGTTTCCTTGCTTGCCGAACGTTTTGTTTGCAAAAATGCGTCCAGTTGGGTGATAAATGCTTCATTTTCTTCCGGCAGACCCATCGTCACCCGAATCATCGTGGGATACCCCATCAAATGGCCAGGTCGAATGATAATGCCTTGATTTAATAGATGTTCATGCACCTCTTCAGCAGGAAAACCCGTATCAACCATAATGAAATTCGTTTGGGTCGGAAAATACGATAGCCCCATTCTGGAAAACGAACGGATGAGATAATCGCGCGCTTCCTGATTTTTTCGGATCGTATCTTCAACAAATCCTTCATCATCCAGCGAAGCGGATGCAGCCGCGGCAGCTAACCGATTCACATTAAAGGGCTCCTTGACCTTCAACAGATGGCCGACAAGGTCAGGATGCATGATGCCATACCCGATGCGTAAAGCAGCGAGCCCGTATATTTTGGAAAACGTGCGTAAAATCACCATATTGGGATGATCATTGAGCATCGGAAGGGTTTCTAAATACGCTTCATCATCGGCATATTCGTAGTATGCTTCATCCATGACGAGCAAAACATGATCAGGGACGCGCTCAATGAATTGGCGCAATGCTTTTTTCTCCACGATGGTCCCTGTGGGATTATTCGGATTGCAGACGAACACGATTTTCGTCTCCGCAGTGATCGCTTCCGCCATTGCTTCTAAATCGTGGGTGCCGTTCACCATATCAACTTCAATCGGCTTTCCACCCTCAATCAGCACATTCGTTTTATACCGGGGAAAGGTTACCCCAGCCATGACCACTTCATCTCCGGCATTAAGGAACGTCCGGGTCAAGAGACGAATGATTTCATCGGAACCGCTGCCAAACAGGAGCTGATCCCGAGATATATCCAGCCTGTTCGCTAATTTGATGGCCAAAGACGGTGATGTTGTTTCTGGATAGCGGGTGATTTCTGCCATTTCATGCTTCATCGCTTCTTCTGCGAGCTTAGAAAAACCAAACGGATTTTCATTGGACGCCATTTTATAGACATGGGTCAGGCCTTTTTCCCGCTTCAGTTCTTCAATCGGCTTTCCTGGTGAGTACATGGAAATGCCTTCTATTTCAGGACGTGGTTGAATCATTTTGACTACCCCCTTCTCGACTGTAAAAAATAGACACTATCTTCAGTTTAGAATTATCCAAATTTTCTCTCAAGAACATCATTTAAAGCAACAACACTTTCACGTGCTAAACCGTTTGGCTGAGAAAAGGAGGATTTGTTAACGGTAAGCCTTATAAAGCGTGGCTTTCTGCTTAATTTGACTGTTTGAAATATCGTTAAATCATATTGTTGTTATACGAAATTTATATACTGTGGCTTAGCTTATATATCCGATTTTGAGAAAAGCCCGTTTCTTGAATATGATATTTAGACTAATGAAGCAAACAGGTAGGAAATAGCGGGGTTCGTTACCTAATAAGGAATAGGTTTGGATTTGAAACAACTCGCTTTCCTGCGGGGGACCGGCGAGCCTTCTCGGTCGTTATCACTCCCTGCGGGGTCTAGCAGTTTCAAATCCAATCCATTCAAAAAGGAAATAAACGAACCCTCAGTATAGTGGAATGCATCTTAACAATGGCTAGAGAATACCAATACAATTTTCACGATTGAGGTAGCCTGAAAATCGCAATACCCTCCAAAAGCGGCGCCGTCTTGATCAGCCACGTATAGAGAGAGTAAGTAAATGAAGTACGAGTAAATACACAGTCTTAAAGACTTAACAACGGTTGTGAAATGATGCTGTTGTTTCTGTCGTCAGTACCACCTTCATGGTATGGGATCCGGAGGTGCTTGTAATGTGGGGAATGAATCAGTATAGCGTATAAAAAAGGGCAGCCGTTTGGGGCTGCCCTTTTTTATTTAGGCTTTTTGTTCAAATGTCTTACAGTCTGTTTCTTCACTATGAGAGGCTTGATTTCCAGTATGGCTGACTACATAAATCGCGTCTGCCGTACACTTATTGCCGTGAGCCCAGTATTTGCAGTTATGAACTTCACATAATACATCCTTAGCCATTTTCAAACACCCCCTCGATTGTTATTGTTCGCAATTTGAAAAGGATTGATACGAGGAGGGCATGGTTACCAACTTTTCTCCTCCAGCGACATCGTGTATCTGAGTGGACTCACCTCTTTGCTTAGACCTACTTCTTGCTTATGCGTTTCACTAAACGAATCATATAGATAATTTTTCCTCCTTTAGTTAGCTTGAGCGAACAATATGACATTTCGACCCTATTGTCTTCCTAACATCAGACATTTTTCAGAATAATTTTTATTTTACCGACATGAATTTTTTTAATACCGGGTATAGATATAGCAAAATAGATAGGAGTTGATACCCGACTTAAGTTTAGACGTCTTCAAGACTACATAGGCCAATTTTAATGCATGCATTCCATTTTAAAAAAGGAGACATCGTAATGGATCAAAACAAGAGCAGATTTAAATTTATGAACAGCATCTTCTGGGTTTCATTCAGCATCATCTTTCTGTTCGCATTATGGGGCGGCATTGCGCCGAAAACACTTGCCTCACAGGCTACCGGCATTTACGATTTTATTGCTGGAACGTTTGGCTGGTTTTACTTAGTATTTGTGCTCTTTATTATTGTTTTTAACTTTTATTTAGCCTTCAGTAAGTATGGCAAAATTCGACTCGGCGGGGATGACGCGAAACCAAAATACCCGCTTTTTACATGGATTGCCATGTTATTCAGTTGTGGTTTCGGTGTCAGCATCGTATTCTGGGGTGTCGCTGAACCGATGACACACTTCGGCTCGCCTCCCCCGTTTGATGCAACTTTGGAAGCCGGAACAGCCGAAACAGCAAGAGTTGCCATGTGGAACGCCTTTTTCAACAACGGGATTCACCAATGGGCTTCCTTTACGTTTGTGGGCTTAGCGCTTTCCTATTTTATCTATCGTCAGGAAGAACGCAGCCTGATCAGTGACACGATGAATTCAGTAATAGGTGATACAGGTAAAAAACCGCTCAGAAACACCATTGATATTATCGCCATTATTGCCACGGTAATGGGCGTGGCGACAACTTTGGGGTTAAGCGTTCTTCAAATCAACAGCGGTCTGGGAAGTGTGTTCAATGTCCCATCCGGAACGCCTACGCAAATCATTATTGTTATTGCCATGTTCCTCTTCTTTATGGTCTCGACGCTTTCAGGGCTTGATCGAGGCATTAAATACTTAAGTAACGCAAACCTTGGAATCGCCTTGTTCCTTATGGTCGCCGTCTTATTCATCGGTCCGACCGGCTTCATTTTAGAAACCATCACGATGGGTGTCGGGGATTATCTTCAAAACTTTTTCCAGGCAAGCCTCAGGATGGATCAATATACTGACAGCACCTGGGTGCAAGACTGGCCGATTTACTACTGGGCTTGGACGATCGCCTGGGCGCCATTCGTTGGGATGTTCGTGGCCCGTATTTCCCGGGGACGTACAGTCCGTGAATTTGTCCTCGGTGTCATGGTCTCGCCTCCGCTAATCGGTATTATTTGGATCGGCATCTTCGGCGGCACCGCCGTTAATCTGGATCTCTTCCAAGGAACGGATATAGCTGGCATCGTAGCGCAGGACGAAACGAAAGCCCTCTTTGCGATGCTCGATCATTTACCGTTAGGCACGATATTATCGGTCCTTTCCATCTGTCTGTTGTTCACGTTCCTGGTCACATCCGCGGACTCGGCAACGTTCGTTCTCGGCATGATGAGTTCGAATGGCGACACGAATCCTTCCATGATTGTCAAAGTCATCTGGGGCACTCTGATTGCGGGACTCGCTACCGTATTGATCATCAGCGCTGGCTTAGAAGGGCTGCAGACAGCATCATTAATTGGGGCACTTCCATTTTCCATCGTTCTCTTTGTCGCCAGCATCTCCTTACTGAAAGCGATTCGGGAAGATTACCGCGAAGCCCGGCGACAAGAGGAAGAAGATCGGCAACGTGAAATTAGAGAACAAATCGAAAACAACAATGACCATTCCATCTAAAAACTTGTATACAAATCGCCCTCTCATTCAAGAGAGGGCGATTTGTTTGCTATGCGGTTATATCATCATGTGGGGCAACTCAGTATTGACGAGGTGCTTTCTTTTCAGATAAGTTCTATTCCGACCGGTGGATCGTCAAAGTATCCTAAATGAGGGTTCTCCCCTTCGCACTGCTCCAGCAATTCTTCCAATGTAAGCTTTTTCTCTTCTTTCTCCATATATACAACTTCCATTCCACTGATATGAATCACCTCAACGAATCATTCATTTACAACCGGCGCAATCACGTCAATCCGATTCGTCCAGATTCCGCCATCAAAATCTGGTGGCAGCCGATCAAGATCCTCCATCGTATCAAAGCCTTCTGACCAGCCACCATCGCCTGCGACTACAATCACACGTGTCCCTGCCTTTTCCAAACGATTGATGAAAACATCCGGCCATCCCCACATCCACTTCGCATAGGCTTCAGGCAAATGAATTTGAGTGTCTTCACATGCAGAGGGCACATGGCCAGTCCAGCCCACAGCTATGTGTGGAAGCAAGCAGCTTTTTAGCGTCGCTTTCGACATGACACGCAGTTCAGGCATGGCGTCTTGTAAGCTTCGTATCGGTTGATCGCCTCCATAAACGGCTAATTGTTCTAGCCGATCTTCTGGAAATGATGAAAGAAATTCTGCCAGCTGCTCACCTTCGGCAGGGTCATCACTCTTAATATGAATTAAAAACGATTCTTCCGGAAAAGCCGTGAACACTTCTTCTAGTGAAGGCATCATACCCTCTCCTTTACCGCGAAACGGGTGACTTCCCCCACCATCAGCTGTGTAGCCATAACCGACATCCAGGTTCTTCAGTTCTTCCATGGTATGAGCCCTGACTTCACCTGTTCCATCTGTCCGACAATCCAGCGTCCAATCATGGAACACGGCAAACTGGCCATCCTTCGTCCGTTGAATATCAAATTCGACGATGTCAGCTCCCGCTTCGAAAGCTGCCTCCATTGAAGGGATGGTGTTTTCCAGGTAAGGGTGGTCCGGCTCATAAATTCGTTCTGCTGTACACGTCTCCCCGGTTATCCCTTCCATTGGAAACGTCTGATGCATGCCACGATGAGCTAAGAGAAGCGGCTCCCCATCGCTTGCTTCTGTAAACAACGAACTGTTATTCAGGTACATAAAAGCAGCCATCACCGTCAAACCGATGACGGCGAACTTCACGATTTTTTTCAAGCGTTTCATCAGGTCACCGGCTTCTTCATTATTTTCGTTCGGTGGAAAGCCAGGCTGCGAGTGCAATCATGACGCCTCCTGTTACACGATCCAATTGTCGTTTGACTTTCCCACTCAAGCCAATTGTCCGCAGCTTCCCGCCAATCAAAGCATAAACCGATGCACACACGAATTCAATCGCAATATAGGTCGCGCCAACAAGTAATATTTGCGCTCCGATTTCGCCGCCTTTCACGTCGATAAATTGAGGAAGAAAAACCGTAAACAGCAATAATGCCTTCGGGTTCGCAGCGGCCACGAACAATTCTTGTTTAGCAAACACCCAGGCACTCGACGTTTCAACCTGTTCGTTAGACGCAGCTCCATCATGTTCATACTGATGGCGGCTCGATACAATCGTTTTAATACCTAACCAGCCTAAATAAATAACGCCGGCCCATTTCAGGATATTAAAGACGACTGTGGAAGCTTGCAAGATCGCACTTAATCCAAACGCCACTGCAATGATCATCAGGGTAAAGGCTGTAAATCGTCCTGTCACTGCTATGATGGCCACTTTCGTCCCTTTTCTCATGCCATTCCTTAAGGATAAAATTTGATTCGCTCCCGGAACCGCAGCCATGAGGAAAGAAGCCGGTATCAAAGCTGACCAATGCACGCCCGTAATCAGATCTGCAGGCGTCAGGTGGACCGTTTCTAAGACGAAAACGGCTGAAGCAAACAAAACGAGAAACACTCCTGATATTAAATACGTTGTTTTGATACGATCCCTCCTTTTGGCATCTGACCTTATCATAACGCATTATCTTCTCGATTCAAGCCGCACGTTTATGAACGAAAAAGTACATGCTTAATGGCCACCAAAGTACGCCAAAAATCGGATAGACCGCCCAAATCGCATCAGGCGAAAATACCGCATTCACAAGAATGAAAAACACGCCTAATAACAAGGTAGCGTGAAGCGAAAATCTAAAATAGGTGCGTCGTTGAGTGTGGTACACGGCAAGCGGCCACCATAACACCGCAAACGCCGGAAACATCGCCCAAGGATGTTGCGGCGAAAGGAACATATTCAAGCTGACGTAATAGATTATGGTGCTCAAACTCATGATAATGGCTAACCCTAAAGAAGATACACGCTTCCTTAACCCGACCAAAATAGGCGCAGCCGCCAGCGGGAAAACAGCGTATAAAAACCAGGGATAATCCGGGGTGTCCCGGTAGTTTTCAAAAATCAGAAACGCTATAAGCAACAGACTGGCCCATAAAGTAAACAGCGTATACCGCTTCTTATTAATGCTGTAAACCCCGATCGGGAATAGTAGCAGGGCAATCGCAGGGTAAATCGACCACATATGGGTCGTACTCGTCAACACATTGACCGTGATTAAAAATACAATCGTCATCACGCTTCCTGCTGCAACAAAACTGAAGTCAGTTCTTTTCATGTCATGCCTCCTTAATCATTCGTCCGTTTCCAATAGAAATACATCGACAGGGGCCACCACAGCACCGCAAAGGTCGGGTAGACGAACCAAATCACATCAGGCGTATAATAGAAATTTATGAAAACAAACAATGCGATGATCAAGGAACTGCCCCAAATCGAATACCACAGATTCAGTTTGGACATATCTTTTTTGACGGGGAGGCTCACACCAAGTTCTTTGGTAAGATCACTGGCATCGCCGAAATCCACGATGGTCTTATTGATCGCATCCTCTTCGGTCTTGCCCTGGTCCATCAAGTCCCACACTTTTTCTTCCATATTCTGCAACACTTCCTGTTTGACAGCTTCTTTTTGCTCACTCTCAGGAACATCTCTAAACAATGCTTGAACATGCTGTGTTAACTGTTTCAACTTAACCCCTCCATAAATAGATCGATAATATCTTTCGTTTCTTTCCACTCTTCTGCCGTTTCTTTGAGATAGGCTTTCCCGAGCGTGGTGATCCGGTAATACTTTCGTTTCCCGCCTTTTGATACGCTCCCGAAATAAGATTCAATCAATTCCTTTTTCTCCAGCCTCTGAAAGACTGCATACAAGGTGGCTTCTTTGATTTGGAAACGATTGTCGGTCCTCGAACTGATCTCTTTTGAGATTTCATATCCATAACGATCCTCTTCTAAGACCAAACGCAAAATAATCGAGTCCAAATGACCACGGATAATATCACTTCTTATCACATTGACACGTCCTTGTTTTAACTATTCTACCTGATAGAGTAATCATACCGTTAACTACTCTATCTGTCAAAGTAATTTTGCGAAGTTTTTTTTACAAAAAATCCCCTCTTAGCTTGACCAAGAGGGGAGCTCAATTATTTCTTCTTTTTCATTGAATAAAATGCGCCAGAAAATATACAAATGAAAACTGCTACCATCACTGCAATATTCATTACCAGTTGCCCTCTCCTTTTTACTTTTAGCGTCATTACCAAGGAAATAATCGATCACGTTTTGCCGATACAAATTCACGGACTTGACCGCCCAGTTTTGCTGGTACCTCGGTGTTAAACTTTGACTGATATATGGAGCGCCGAGACCGATATATCGAGAATTAGACCGATATCTGGTGCACGAAGATCGATATTTTGGCTGCTGGCCAATACTGCAACCAGAGCCAATTCCAGGTCGAGTTTAATGCCATAAGAAGATGATTTATTTAATTCTATTAATCAGGTTTTTATATTGTACATCTCCGTATCCTATTGTGGGAAAACGGGCAATCAACCTCTCGATCAATTCATCAGTCGATACATGTTTATGCTCCTGGATATACTGCATAACTGGATTATCATCTTTCAGCATCATGAAGTATAGCTCTATTGCCTGGTGCATAACTGGATCTACTGTAACTGAAGGCTTACTGTGATGTAATAAGACGTCTGCATAGACAGTATGATAATGACCTAATTCAAGTTCGATTTGTTTCACTTCACATTCATCTTCTCTAAAACGATTGTATAAAACGGTGCCCTTGTAATTGGATTGTTCCAGATAAGCGAGAAGTGTCAGCAGGTTCATTTGACAAAACATATCGTCGCCAAACCATAACACAATACATTCATATGAGGCGTTGAAGAGATGATTTAACGGGCTAATGACCTTGTTCATATAGCCTTCAACTGAGTCATTATGGCCGAGTGCTCGTGTCTCTATGAATTCCTCACTAAATACATGCTTTGTCGTGGCGTTTACACACATCGCTTCATTAAATGGAGCATAATCTGAATTCATCTTTTTACTACGCTTAAACTCATCATACATAACCTGGCCATTTAATATATGCAATACGTCTTCACCTGAAACATCCATTCCTGCCCCTCCTCATAACCATGTTGAAATCTTCTCTAGTACATCGTACAAGAAAAACATGTCACGATGTCCATTTATTCATCAATTTCTCGCCTTTTAAATACGATGATGACGAGCAAGAACATCACGATGCTCCAAGCGAGAATAATGGTAAGCGCCGGCCATACGTCAGCTATCCCCGCACCTGTTTGAACATTCTCTGCCAACTCTAACAGCTGGATATTGGGGAAGTACTCCGTGAATGACAGAAACGCGTACTCTTCTATAAATGCCCTGTGCATCGTTCCGAAGCCGAACACCAATAAGATAGGCATAAGCAGAACAGACGCTTCCATCATTGATTTCGTGTACAACCCGATTAGCGTTCCCAATGCAAGGTAAAAGAAGATAGAGAACAAAAAGGCGACTGCTACGAGCCATAGGTTGGCAGGTTCATAACCTGAAATCGCAGCTCCCACCATAATCGTCACGATGGTGAAAACAAAGGTGAGCAGACTTTTGCCATTCAAAATTTCAAGGGTCGTTGCCGGGGAGAGCATCAGGCCGCGGAGTGTATTCTTTTCTTTTTCCTCAGCAATAATGGCACTTTGCAGGAACGCTGTGATCATAACTAATACCAAATTGATGAACATGAAATGGGCCTCGACTGGCGGGTTGGGGTCCCTGCTTGCAATCAAAGCAAATACGAGCGGAACAGGCAGACTCGTGGTTATGAACATATTTTTCAGTACGTCTTTTAAATCCTTTTGAAAAATGGCGTAGACCCGTCTTAATGAGTAAGTCATATGAGTTCCCTCCCTGTTACCTCTACAAAAATATCCCCAAGTGTCGGTTCGTTTGTATAAATCGCCGCGACTTCGTTGTTAACCATGTGCGTATGCATGGTCTCTGCCGCTTCAGGACCTGTAGATAAGATGATCGCTCTGCCGTCACGCAGCTCCACTGTCACAGTAGCATCGGAAAATTGCCGGCGCAGCGCTTTTGGTTGATCAAGCAGCTGCACGCGCCCCTTATTTAACAGGGCGACACGATCGCACAAGTCCTCTGCTTCCTGCATATCGTGCGTCGTTAAAAAGATGGTGGTTCCTTTTGCGTTCAACTGCCTTAAGCCTTCATGGATGTGCTGCGAATTGGCGGGATCAAGTGCTGCCGTTGGTTCATCCAAAAATAACAGGTCAGGTTCGTGCAATAATGTCCGGGCTAAGAGTACCCGTTGCAGCATCCCCTTCGAAAGTTTTGAAACGATTTTTTTCTGTTCGGCCTTCAAGTTCACCATATCCAACGCTTCATCAATTCGCCGGACTGGCACATCATACAAATCGCAATATAGCTTCAAGTTATCAAATATGGACAACCGCTCATATAAACCGCTGTTATCCGTAAGGACGCCGAACTTTTTCCGGTAATACGGACTGTTCAACGCTGACGTCGGCACCCCGAACACCTCTGCCTTGCCATCAGTTGGATGTAGCTGACCCGTCAAAATTTTGATGGTCGTTGTTTTACCCGATCCACTCGGTCCGAGAAAACCAAATATCTCGCCATGCCCAACATTAAAATTCACATCTTCCAACGCCTTCTGGTTCGCGAATACTTTCACTAACGAACTGACTGTAATAATTGAGTCCATTCATACCTTCTCCCCTTTGTCTTGCGTCTGTTTTTGCTACACATTTAGCGTAAAGGAGACAGCCACAAAAGACAGCATATTCCCCGTGAACGGAGAAGCCAAGAGGTTAAATGGTATCAATTATGCTATGAATGAAGCTCAATTTAAGCCGAGCATTCCTTTTAACTCGGCCATTTTTGACTTGGATAAAGGGATTTCGGATTTCTTCTGATCATCAAGAATCAAGCTGTAGCTATTGCGTGTCCATGTCACGACTTCCCGAACCTTCTGCAAATTGACGATGTAAGACCGGTGGCAGCGGAAAAACCCATACGGCTGCAAACGCTGTTCGAGCTCAGCCAAGGTGAACACACACGAAAAACTTTCGCTCATGATATACAAATGGGATTGCCCGCTATGGCTCTCGATATAATCGATCTCAGGCGGATCAAATAAGATGATTTTCTCGTTTACTTTAGTTGGGATTTTGTTAAACTGAATCGGTTGTGATTGATCAAATTCACGGTCTGAGCCCTGTGTTTCTTCTTCAGAAGACTGGGCGGGCTCCTCAACTTCAAAGGCTTCAAGACCTTTTTCATCCAGCCGATAAACCTGATCCGTTAACGTGATGGCACTCTCCATATTGCCCGTCAATACGAGAATGCTTTTTTGTTTGTGCTGTTGTTCACGAAAAATCTTAAGGAGGACGCGCTTCGTTTCAACATCCACATTTTGGTCCGGTTCCTCCAGTACCATCAAGTCCGGGTCCTCGATCAACAACCGGGCAAGCTTCAATCGCTTCTTTTCCGAGAATGTTAAGTGACGTCCTTTCTTATGCTCAACGGATTCCAGCTGAACCCTACTCAACACCTCGTCGATGGAATGAGCAGACCCATATAGCCGCTGATAAAATGTAAAGTGTTCCCTGACCGTCAGCCGTTCATAATACCCTTCGTCTAAGAAGGATATACCGAAGGGCAAGTGCTCTCTTGCTTTACGCCGGGACAGCTTCTCGTTATGTATATAAATCTCTCCATTTGAAATAACGGTTTTTCCTATTAACAGATGAAGGAGGACACTTCGCACATTCGTAGTGGAGTGAATCGCGACCAACTGCCCTTCTGCTACCTCTAAACTGAAGGCAGGAAAAATAATCGCATCCTCACTTTGCTTTTCTAAATTTTGAATATGTAACACCGTCACGCGCTCTCACCCATGCTCTCACTTCATAATTTCTTACTGTTATTCCTATTCAATGCGCCCCGCCCTAAACCCTTTTCATTTCATGAATGTTTTGAGTTCAAAAAAGACGTCCCAGACCATAGAGGGACGTCCGATCCATCACACTTTTTTCATACCATAGAATACATAGGTGTAATCACGCACATGATTGTGATAGAGCTTGATTTCTTCACGGAGCAGCGACACAACGTTTAACGCGGCAGCATTATCTGGATATCGCTCTTCCATAGCTTGAAGGTTACCTTCCAGCGGGCCGTAGTATTCGTCCATCCAATCCTCCTCTGGAAGGACGAACGAAAATTCATAAGCATAATCAAGTCCATCAATTTGGCTTATTTTATCCGCAATGGTTGCAATCTCAGGATATCCCTGTTCCCAAAACGCTTTACTTTCCTCCGCGGGATTAGCGTGTAACCACGATATCTCACTGCACACAAGGTACCCCTCCGGTTTCAAGAAAGACCGCCACTCTGTCAAACCCGTTTGAAACCCTGCAATATAAATCGAGCCTTCCGCCCATATCAAATCGAACGATGCTGGAGGAAAATCCATGTCAGTCATAGAAAGACACTGAACATCTACTCTGGACGCTAACCCTTTTACGTTTAGCTGCTGTTTCAGAACCTCCAAATAGGGCTCATGTGTATCAATAGCCGTAATACGAGCATTGGGAAAAAATTCAGCTAAGCAAATCGTGGAAATACCCGTACCACAGCCTACATCTAAAATGGTTATCGCTTTTTCCCGGTCTAAACGCACGAGCGACATAGCCGTCCGTGTCGATTGCTTACTACCGGGCGCGAGTCGTTCCAAACCTGCAAAGGCTTCATAAAAATAGTGTTCCATTGCTCTTAACTCTCCTCCTGTAAATCAACTGACATGGTTTCCGTTGTATCGATCACATTGGCGGGGACGGTTGTGTCATTTTCTTCTGATTCATGTCCTTTCCTTAAGGCAACATAGTGATGACCTGAAAAAACTGGCTCAAACTCATACGGGTACTGTGTATCTGCACCTATCCCTTCCTTTTGTTTGGCCACATAGAACCCGTAATCATTCCCGTGGAGACTGGTAAATTCGAAACCACCACCACTCGTATTATGTAAAGATAGCGTGGCTGATAACTTTTCAACTGCATATCGTTGGTCCTGCTCGGCCAATTCGTACAGCGAGTACTGATCTTTGCCAGAACGAAGAATCAGTAATTCTTCACCAGCTGTCGTGCTCACCATTTCAACGTCATCATTTGGATGTTCCTCCTGAAGGAAAAAATCCAGGGCTTCTTGTTTTGTGGAGAAATTTTGCTCAGCTGTGGTATAAGCTTGGTCATTTTGGCATCCTGCTATGATTCCTAATAAAAGGATTATCGTGAGAAAAAATGCGGGTGCTAACTTCATGCTCTCTCTCCTTCATGTTATTACTCAACGCTCATATTTTTAAGCTTCATTAATACAATGTCTAAAAGTCGAGAGGTGATTTACAATTGGCCAACCTTAAAGCTAGTACAAAATCCTTTATGATTTTTGCTTTACTTGCTTATGGCATCTTTTTAGGAATTTCGTTCTTTTATGAAGTAAGTACTATTTTATCGCTTCGCTCCCCTAGACACAGTTCGTATAATTTTGGCCCCTTTACCACTATTACCAAATATCTTTTTAATATAGACCAATATAACCTTAGCACATGGTTATATAATATGGTTGGAAACGTATTGATTTTCTTCCCATTAGGATTACTTACGCCATATTTTTTATCAACCGCTAAAAAATACATGCATGTTATGTTCATTTCGTTATTTGTAAGTGGAAGCATTGAGATATTTCAGTATTTCACTTCTTTAGGAGTAATGGATATTGATGATATAATTCTAAACCTCACTGGTAGTACTATGGGGTACGGTTTATACCGAATTATTACATATACAATTAATAAAAGGTGAGCCGCCGAGCAGCTCGTTATGTAAATGCATAAGATGAGTATAAACCAATAGCCACTATTAAGATTTGAAAGATCATCAAAAGATTTCCTAAACATCCTAAAGTACACCCCGTAGACCCTTCTGAAGCCATGTTAATTTTGTGCAATCTTCTGTCTGATTCCTCATGCTTAGTTTTATTGTAAGACGTCAGTTCACCAGACCCCTTTACATATAATTTTTATATTCGTGCGCCTTATCCCTTACAAAAAAGGAGCGTTCAAGTTGAAATGCTCGGTCAAAGGCTGCGTTCTCCCTTCGTCATGCCACCTATGAAAAACGTTAAAGACTTGATTAATATCATGATCATATCTTTCTTCAACTAGAAACTTCACAGCCAGAAAGCTACGCCAATAGTCGAACATAATACGCGTCAGACTGGCCTCATAAGTCGTTGCGCCAAAATCGTCTAAAGAATGATCACCGTATTTATCTTTAAACACATCTACCAGCTCGCACTCAACTTCTGTAATTTCCTCGAATTCTGTTGCACTTAACAGGTGTTTACTTGATAGGTAGTCACACATACCTTCTTCAAACCAAATGCTATCTTCTCTTTCCTCATCAAATTCATCCACAAATAAATCAGAGTGATGGGTCAACTCGTGTCCTACTATAGTTAGCACATGATTCTCAGACAGGTTCTCATAAAAACTTTTGATCTTAGGCACTTCTTTACCCTCTAATTGTTTCAGAAATAAAGAACGCCATGCTGACAAATCAGGAGAAAAATAAATCGTATCTTCATTCGTAAATGCAGGGATTGGCAGCTCAGAAAAGAAAGTGGTAGCCAATTCCTCAGATGTCCAAACGATACCCTTTGGCAGGTCATAAAGTTCATAGTCTGTTTCCAAAATCTTTTGATATTCAGTAATTCTTTCCCTAAATCTCTCAACAACAGCTTCATGCTGGTGATACGCTTCACCATTTTCGAAAGCAAATATATGTTTCATAGCTACACCTTCACTTGAAATTTTGTATTAAGGCAATGAGGCCAAAAAGGCTGAAAAATACACTAGTGATCCGTACACTCCAAATAAAAAAAGGCGTTGGACCTGTTGCATCTTTTGATTTCCAACTTTCGCCGATTACCCAGAAAGCATGAGGGCTTAAAATGCCCAAGACACCCATTGCTAAAAAGAAAATGCTCCAGAATATGTTTATCACCTCGTTTGCCGACTTCAGAGCCTTCTCTATCCATACGGCTCACTTAAGAAAAACGTTTCAATTTCAAATCCATAAGGAAATATAATCTGGGTAATGGTTTTGGCATTTAATCTATGTATGAAATGGCAGTATTTTTTTGAATTTAAAAAGACCTCTATTTTTATGTAGAACGGAGAATGGAACCACCGTATATCCGTTTCGGTATTTTGTTTACTCGACGAACGCATTATAAAAGGATGCTCCCCCGCCAGCCATCCAGTAAAATAGCACACCGATTGAGATGAGGAACCAAACCACTCGCCATGCGGACTCTTTTCTGGAGTATTGAATCAAATAAAAAGCGCCCCACCAGACATAAGTCGTCGTGATTGCAAAGTTTATCGAAGAGTACGTCACCTGGCTCATCGCATTTCCGAACCAACCGAGCAAATTTACTCCTGACATAAAAACCAAAACGGTAATGTTGAGGATGTGAAACAGTTTCCCTCTCACCCTTAGCCTCCAATCCATATTCGTTAGTCAAGTTTCGATATTACGTAAGAACCATAACATACACTTATCGTAGAAGAAGGAACTCATAAGGACCTTAGGGATTCAATTGAATTATCCTTAGGAGAGCGTAAGAAGAACAGACAACTATAAGGCATTTTATAAATATCGACCGGTTATTAGAGTACCTTTGCCACTGTGCTATTTTTCCATAGCCCCCTAAGGCTTTGAATGAAAATATTTAATTAGTATTCACTTTCTTAGCATCACTGCGATAGTAACCATCAAATACTTCAGCAAATGCTTCTACTGAGTTATACAGTTCAGTCAAATTATTATCAACGCCTCCGAACTCTAATAATAAAGCTCTATCACTTAAATCTTGGTTATAAATCCCATTACCTTCAGCCTTCGTTTTGACGTAAATTCCTCGGCTTATTCCAGGGTACTTTTTTTCCAGTTCATGGTGAAGTTCATTTGCGATCTCGAGGCTTTTTTCGTAATTCTTATGTGCTTTACCGACTACAAAAAAGATTCGAGCATAGTTTTTCCCATCTATTTTCTTAGTGGTAATTTCAGCTGGCTGAGAATCTCTATGGATATCGATTAAGTAAGACATATTCTCGTTTTGTGCTAACGCTTCTTTCACCAATCCTCTAGAATATACATAAGACTCATAGGGCTCCATTCCCTTAGCGTTCATGCCTTCTCTTACATTTGATTGGTTATGCTTGACACCTATTCCTCTACTTTCTAATTCATTTTTTAGCTTTTTCCCTACCGCGATAACGTTGACTGATGGATTTGTACTTGATGTGTGTGGAGAATTGTTACTACCTTTGAGTAGAGGCTCAAATGCCTCCCAGCTGTGAGTATGATAGATATACACGGATTTTTCGGATACGTTTTTTGTATCCTTGAGTGGTTTTTCTTCTTTAGCTTTATCGATCTCGTCTTGTTCAACTGTTTGGTTTTCCAACTGATCATCAGTGGGCGGGGGTGATTCTATTGGAATAGTGGTTATATTCGTCCCCTCACCTGCGACTATGATTTCACTGTGGTATGTACCTAGTCCAGGAATCTCTCTTCCCAATAAGGTGCGAAAATCTCCTAATTTTATATTCGTTGCTAATTGCATCCAGTCAAAATTTTCCCTTTCCTCTGAACGATAAGCACTTAATGCAGCCATTTCTTGCTCCAGTAGAAAAAGGTGGGCTTCCTTTGGGAATATTTGAGACACGGATTGCAGCGTAGGAGAGTATACATACTGCTTCACACCACTACTCGTTAGCAAAGAAGCGATGATAAAACCCAGCGCTATTGTACCTAAAGAACCAATTAAAGTCTTTAAAAGGATAGATTTGGCTTTTGAACCGTTGTTCTTTGACACTCGCACACCTCCTAGAAGCCTATACAATAGACCTATGCGGAGCGACTAAATCTAGAATTTTTTTCTGCAACTAGGATGGTAATAAAGAAACCGTATATAATAGAGATCTCGGTCTTAATACACTCAGAAAGTTTTTTCAGTCTAATTTAATATTATACAAAGCTACCAAAGCGGTTCCTGCTTATTAGTCAACTCAAGCGAATAGGGAAATAGAGCTAAATATACAAGTTCAGCTAAAAAGAAAATAGCAAATGATACTATAATCGACATATCAAATGATATCACTAGAGGTAATAGGAACAAGGGTATCATTCCATAAAGGGATGCTTTTCTCATACTTGCTTGTGTTTGATATTGTATTTCTCCACAGCACCTGCACTTGATTCCATTACGGAACCTGAAAGCTTTTTTTACACAATCACCCCAGGACCATTCATTTCTACAATTATTACAGACAGGCATTAAATACTTCTCCTTTCTAAATTAATGTTTCAATTAATCAATAAGGCGTTAAATAGTTTAATTATCTGCATTTAACCAAGAGGTTTTATTACTCATCTTAAAATCCCCTTGTATAAATTACGAACAGCCGCCTTTGAAGTTTCAAAAAACCTTTTCCCCTTTTTCAAATGAAAAAAAGCTTGGTTTATCCAAGCTCTTTTCACGTTTTATGTGTACGCTTTGGTTTCTGCAAGATACGTATGGATCGCTTCCTCTAATGGTTGGACAGCGGCTTCCCAAAAAGCTGAGCTCGTTAAGTCCTGGTTTAAGAACTGGTGACCTAAGTCCTCCATCGTTTGATTGCCGGAGTGTTTTAAGAGTTCGTCGTATCGGTTAGTAAAGGTTTGTTTATCTTGTAAATAGAGCGAATAAATACCGTTGCTGAACAAATAACCAATCGTGTACGGAATGTTGTAAAACGCTTTTTCCGTATTAAAGAAATGCGGCATCGTCATCCAATTGTGGGCGTCCACTTCTCCTACGGCATCCTGAAACCAATCTTTTTCAGTTTTTATCATTAAATCATTTAACTCAGCAGCTGACAGGCTCTGACTGCGCCTTTGTTCATAAAACTGCTGTTCAAACTCGAACTTGGCCGGGATGTACGTGATGTATTTCAGACCGTTGGTGATTTTCATTTCCAGTAAGGATAGACGGTCTTCTTGTGTTGCTGCTGAATCGATGGCTGCATCCAGAACGAGATTTTCAGCGAAAGTCGATGCGGTTTCAGCTAACCCTGTTCCAACATTGTGCGAGAATCCTGGTTCTTCTTGGAGGAACGAATTATGATAAGCATGCCCCAGTTCATGAGCCATGGTGACCACATCCTGATAATTACCTGTAAAAGAAAGCATCACCCGACTTTCTTTTGAACTCGGCAAGGAGGCACAAAAGGCTCCTTGTCGCTTCGAATCTGAAGGTTCTGGATCAATCCAGCCTTCCTCGAAGGCATGTTCAGCAAACTTACCCAGTTTGTCACTATACTTATAAAATTGCGTAATGACGATATTCGCAGCTTCCTTATATGTAAGCGTCGTTTTAGAAGTGAAGGTCGGCGCATAAATGTCATACCAGTTCAACTTATCTAGTTGGTTCAGCTGCGCTTTTCTTTCTAAAAATTGGTGGAGCAACGATTTATGTTCATGAAGCGTTTTCATCATACTCTTAATAGAAGCTTCACCGATGCGGTTTTGTTCCAGCATTTCTGTCAACGGGTTCGACCACCCTCTTAGACTATAAAGCTCATTGCGATATCCGACAAAATGATTGAAAATAGAAGCAAAACGCTCTTCATTTTCACGGTAAACCTCCGTTATCGAGGCAGCGATGGCCTGTCTCGTCGCGCGATTGGTTGAAAGCATTGCCCGCATGAACGCTCGATCAAACGAAATCTCTTCAGTACCTTCTTCATTGCTCACTGGCACAGTAAGGCTGGCAAACTCTTGTTCATAATGGTCTTCCCAACCTTCAAAACCATGAACAGAAAGGGAGTGAATCACTTTCTCCAACTCAGGCTGCAACTGATCTTTCACCTTTTGCCTCTGCTCTATTAAAAACGTCTCGATACCTGCCACTTCCGACTGTTGCAGCAATTCATTCCATTTCTCGTCTAGAATACGAGCCAAATAATGACGGAAAGCAAGCAGCAACGTCTCCATCTGCGCCTTCATCTGGCTGCTTTCTTCACTAAGCACTCTTGCCTTTGAGTCATGTACATTTTCCGCTAAACGACAAATAATGTACTCATCCAATTCAAACACCTTCGTATAAAGCCCTTGTACACGTTCAACCATTTCAGCCACTTCAGTAATATCTTCGTGTGTGTGATTCTCTAACTCTAGTTGTGTCTGATCAATATGTAGCTTGATGTCATGGATTTGTTCTTTGATCGTGCTTCCGCCATCACCTGGGTAAACACGTTCAAGATTCCACCGTTTTGTTCGCACGTTCTCCATTGTCATCCCTCCCGACTACTAGATATTCTAATTGTAAACCTAATTGGAATATTTTTCATCATTCTAGGGACGGAAAAATATTCGTATGAGAAAGAGTAATAAAAGCAGGCCCCTTTATCAGGAGCCTGCTTCTTCTTTTAACACTAACTGCGTCACACACTCAACATGATTCGTCTGCGGAAACATATCAACCGGCTGAACTTCCTTCGTCTCATACCCGCCGTCTTCAAGAATTCTCAAATCACGCGCAAGCGTCGACGGGTTGCAGGAAACGTAAACGATCCGTTCGGGTTGCATTTCGAGCATGGCGTGTAGGAGGTTCTCGTCGCAGCCTTTGCGCGGTGGGTCGACGACGATGACGTCGGGGCGCAGGCCTTGGGAGAGCCACCAGGGCATGATTTTTTCGGCTTGGCCGACGTAGAATTCGGCGTTGTCGATGTTGTTGAGTTTGGCGTTCTTTTTGGCGTCTGTGACGGCGTCCGGGACGACTTCGACGCCGTATACGTGTTTGGCGTTTTCAGCAAGAAACAGGGAGATGGTACCGATGCCGCAATAGGCGTCAATGACGGTTTCGCGTCCGCGTAAGTCGGCGTATTCCAGTGCTTTATCATACAGCTGCTTCGTTTGGTTCGGGTTGACTTGATAGAACGATTTTGGTGAGATCATGAATTTAATATCACCGATTGTGTCATAGATATAGTCATCGCCCCAGAGGACGGTTGTTTTGTCTCCGAGGATGACGTTTGTCTGCTCGCTGTTAACGTTCTGTACGATTGATTTGACGTTCGGGAAGGTATCTTTGATCTCGTCGATCAACTTGTCTTTCCCGGGAAGTTTGTCGGTTCTAGTGATCAAAACGACCATAATGTCGTTGGTGTTCTGTCCGGTACGGACCATGATATGGCGAAGATCGCCGCGATGATTGCCTTCGTGATAAGCAGAGATACCGAGGCGCTCTGCGATGCGCCGGACGGTTTCGACCATGCGATCGTTTTGTTCGTCCTGGATAAGGCATGTGTCCATATCGATGACTTTGTGACTGCGTTTTTGGTAAAAGCCTGCCTTCAATTGGCCGTTCTGTTCGTCGACAGGGATTTGGATTTTATTGCGATAACGCCAGGGATCATCCATCCCTATGACGGGGTGGACGGGGACATGGCTGAGATGACCGAATTTATGCATAGCGTCTTTGACCTGTTTATGTTTCATATCGAGCTGCATGGCATAACTCATATGCTGCAGCTGGCAGCCGCCGCATTTGTAATAGACGTTACAAGGTGGTTCGACACGGTCGGAACTGGCTTCGTTCACCTTGACCAGCCGGCCGAAGCCGAAGTTCTTCTTCACCTTGACGACTTTGACTTGGGCTGTTTCACCAGGCAGTCCATATGGAACAAATAAGGGATAGCCATCTATTTTTCCGACGCCATTCCCTTCATGGGTCAAATCTTCAAACGATAAATCGATCGTTTCATTCTTTTGCACTGGCGGTTTTGCTTTCGCCATTTGGGCATCGTCCTCTTTCTTAACAAATTAGTAGTTATAAAATTCTAACACACTGTTCCTGAAAATGCGATTGCTACAATTCGACAAAAAGCCCTTGCTCAACATTGGAGCAAGGACAGTTGTGTGAAAACCTTATGATTCAGGCGTGAATCGATCTTTTGGAACAAAAAAGTCGATATGCTGGTATAAGTTAACAAATTCCCCGGGTAATAATCCGCCAAATTCCCCGTCAATGTTAAGCTGCATTTTTTCCTCGTTCTGAACTTTCACCCGGCTGGCGGTTGTATGAATAAAGTTGGGGTGTGATAAATGGTTCCCGGTTAACGCTAAGGTAGCAAGCCGGATGAATTCGGCGATGTTCATCTTTTCAATGATCATCAAGTCAAACAAGCCGTCGTCCATTTGCGCTTTCGGAGCCAGTTTCTCAAATCCGCCGACCGAATTGGTATTGGAGACGAGAAACAGCATGATTTCCCCTTTGAATTCCTTGCCGTCATACTCCAATTCCACATAGGTCGGGCGCAAGGAAGGTATCATCTCGATCCCTTTTAAATAATACGCCAGCTGACCGAGCATCGTTTTCAACTTACTCGGAACTTCATAGGAGAGCTCGGTCAACTTGCCACCGCCTGCAATATTCATAAAATACTGGTCATTGACGCGGCCAATATCGAGGGCCATCGTGTAATCGTCCAGGATGATATCGACTGCTTTATGAATATTGCGAGGTACGGAGAGGGCACGAGCAAAATCATTTGTGGTCCCCATCGGAATGATGCCGAGTTTCGGACGTCCGTCCTGCTCAGCGATTCCATTGATCACTTCATTGATGGTGCCGTCTCCCCCGGCGGCGACGATGACGTCGAAATTGCGCTGAACCGCAATGGTTGCGGCTTTGGTTGCGTCACCCGCGCTTGTTGTGGCGTGTGTGGATGCTTCGTACCCTGCCTGCTCAAATCGCTGCAGAACATCGGGAAGGAGTTTTTTAAATACTTCTCTTCCTGATGTCGGGTTATATATGATCCTGGCACGCTTCATAGGTATTCCCCCTCATCCAGGTGTTTCCGTAGTGCCTCGTTTAATAGGTGTGGCTCCGCTTTTTGTCTATTATATGAACCACATGAACCAAACATACAAAAGCACGCACCTGAATGCGTGCCTTGTTTCGTCGATTCCTGTTTGAATCGTTTACCGTTTGTCCATTTCCTCGAGGATAATTTTATTGACCATCGGCGGGTTGGCCTGTCCTTTTGTTGCTTTCATCACTTGACCGACGAGAAAGCCGAGGGCACGGTCTTTTCCGTTTTTATAATCGTCAATTGATTGCGGGTTCTCATCGAGAATTTTGGTGATAATCTCGGTGAGCTGCCCTTCATCAGAAATTTGTACAAGGCCTTTGTCTTTGACGATTTTCTCCGGGTCACCGCCATGTTCCACAAGCTCGGCGAAAACCTTCTTGGCGATTTTAGATGATATCGTGCCGTCTTCCAGCAGCTTGATCATTTTCGCAAGCTCTTCTGGCTTCATCGCCAGATCGCTGAATTCTTTTTGGTTTTTATTCAAGTGACCGGAGACCTCACCCATCACCCAGTTGGATGCGTGCTTGATATCAGCACCATGGGCGATCGTCTCTTCAAAGTAATCCGACATGTCTTTATTATTCGTCAAGACCATGGCATCATACTCTGGCAATTCCAGCTCGTCAATGTAGCGTTTCTTCCGGGCATCCGGCAGCTCAGGAATCTGGCTGTAAATGCGATCCTTCCACGCTTCATCGATGTGGAGCGGTACGAGATCAGGCTCAGGGAAATAACGGTAGTCATCTGATCCTTCTTTGACACGCATCAAGACGGTCTCTTTTGTTTGTTCATCATAGCGGCGCGTTTCCTGCAAAATTTCACTGCCTGAAAGCAACACCTTTTCCTGCCGCTTCTCTTCGAACTCCAACCCTTTTTGCACGAAGGAAAAGGAATTCAAGTTCTTCAGTTCTGTCTTCGTGCCGAATGCTTCCTGGCCGATTGGGCGCAGGGACAGGTTCGCGTCACAACGCAACGAGCCTTCCTCCATCTTACAATCGGACACGCCCGTATATTGAATGATATTCTTCAATTTTTCTAAGTAAGCATAGGCTTCCTTAGGTGAACGGATATCCGGCTCTGACACGATTTCCACGAGCGGCGTACCTTGTCGGTTATAGTCTACGAGAGAGTACCCGTCATCTTTGTGGGTCAACTTACCGGCATCTTCTTCCAGGTGCAGACGTGTGATGCCGATGCGTTTTTTCACCCCGTCCACTTCAATCTCGATCCAGCCGTTTTCCCCGAGGGGTTGGTCGAATTGAGAGATCTGGTACGCTTTCGGGTTGTCCGGGTAAAAATAGTTTTTACGATCGAATTTGGTATGCGAGGCAATGTTACAATTCAACGCCATGGAGGCTTTCATGGCATAGTTGACGGCTTCCTCATTCAAGACTGGCAGGACGCCAGGATACCCCAGGTCGATCGGGTTAACGTTCGTATTCGGTTCATCGCCAAACATATTAGCCGAAGGACTGAATATTTTGGAAGCTGTTTTTAATTCGACGTGGACCTCAAGTCCGATTACTGTTTCAAAGTTCATGTCTGCGCACCTCCAAGGGACGGGCGTTGTTGATGATGATCGGTCGTTTGCTCGTAAGCATGGGCTGTGCGGAAGACCGTCGCTTCGTCAAAGTGACGGCCGATGATTTGTAAGCCGATCGGCAAGCCATCCGGCGAGAAGCCGCACGGCAGCGAAATTGCCGGCACGCCTGCTAAGTTAACGGGAATGGTCAGGATATCGTTCGCATACATCGTGAGCGGGTCGTCCACTTGCTCGCCGATTTTAAAGGCAGGTGTCGGCGTCGTCGGCCCAATGATGACATCATAATCGTTCAAGA
Source organism: Thalassobacillus sp. CUG 92003 (assembly GCF_013618635.1). Taxonomy (GTDB): domain Bacteria; phylum Bacillota; class Bacilli; order Bacillales; family Halobacillaceae; genus CUG-92003. Next base: position 128,188 of record NZ_JABLSJ010000003.1, read on the forward strand.
CCTGATCAAAATCGTTTTTGATCAACGTACGGACTTGCTGAGCTTTTTTATAATACGCATCATAATAACCGGAACTGAGGGCGAACGTCCCAAGCATGATGCGGCGTTTCACTTCATCACCGAATCCTTCGCTGCGCGAACGCTTGAACATCTCGAGCATATTCTCAGCGTTCTCTGTGCGCACACCATAACGTACCCCGTCGAACCGCGCCAGGTTGGCTGACGCTTCAGAGGATGCCAGTAAGTAGTACGTCGCTACCGCATAACGCGAGTGCGGCAAGGACACTTCTTCCCACGTAGCACCGAGTTCTTCATATTTTTTCAAGGCAGCAAGCACAGCCTCTTTAACTTCAGGTGAAACCCCTTCGCCTACGTATTCTTTTGGTACAGCAATGCGAAGACCAGACACGTCGCCGGTCAAATCCTTCGTATAGGATGGAACGTCCACATCCGCTGACGTCGTGTCCATCGGATCGTGGCCCGCAATCGTTTCCAGCAAAAATGCGTTATCTTCCACGTTCCGCGTAATCGGGCCGATTTGATCCAATGACGAAGCGAACGCTACCAGGCCAAAACGGGACACGCGCCCGTACGTCGGTTTCAAGCCAACAACGCCGCAAAAGGCAGCAGGTTGACGGATGGAACCGCCTGTATCAGAACCAAGGGAGAAAAAGACTTCTCCTGCGGCCACAGAAGCTGCCGAAGCACCGCTCGAGCCGCCCGGAACATAGTCCGTATTCCACGGATTACGCGTCGCAAAATAACTGGAGTTCTCGTTCGATGACCCCATGGCAAACTCGTCCATATTCAATTTTCCAATAGTGACAGACTTGGCATCCGATAACTTACGAACGACCGTTGCATCATATAAAGGATCGTCAAAATTATCGAGAAATTGACTCGCACAGGTTGTGCGCAAATGTTTGGTGACGATATTATCCTTCACCCCGATCGGCAGACCGAACAAAGACGGTGCGTCGGAACCCCGCCCTGTTTGATCAAGCTCCTGGGCCTGGATACGGGCCGCTTCTTCGTTCAACGTAATAAAGGCGTTAACCTGGTCATCCACTTCGGAAATGCGTTGATAAGAAGCATCTACGAGATCCGTCACCGTAATCTCTTGTTTATGTAGCTTATCCTGCAATTCACGTAACGTATATTCAAACAAAGACATCATCGAACCTCCTTATTCCAACACAGATGGCACTTTAAATTGACCATCCTGCTTCTCTGGTGCGTTTTTCAGTACATCTTCCTGTTCAAGCCATTTCTTAGGCTCGTCCTTGCGCATAACATTCTTCAAATCAAGCACGTGTGTCGTTGGTTCCACGCCGCTTGTGTCCAGTTCATTCAACTGCTCAGCATAGGTGATGATATCATCAAGCTGCTTCGTGAATTTGTCTGCCTCATCTTCTGAGATGGCAAGGCGGGCAAGGTGCGCCACGTGTTTTACTTGTTCTTTACTGATGCGTGACATATCGGTTCAACCTCCCATTTAATCGATCAGTTATCATAATATAGAATCATACCAAATTCAATGCTATTTATTCAATCATTCATAACTTCACTTATTTTAACATAAACGAACGGGCTTCTCATTCCCACGCTCGAAAGTTATCGGTTGCTCCTTTTTTAGACCAATAAAAAACCAAAGGACCCATCATCGGTTGAGGGTCCTTTGGCTCGATTATGGTTTCGATAAATCGTTTAACGATTCCGGGCAGTTTCGAATTCTGCCACAATATCTGGTGATGGCTTAGAACCTAAAGTACTTACAAGAACCGTCACGAGCAAGTTCAATGCGAAACCTGGCAAGATTTCATATAGATCGAATATGCCGCCTGGTCCTCCGCTTAAGAAATCGGCCCACACGACGACCGTTACAGCACCGACAATGATACCGGCAACTGCGCCATTTCGTGAGATGCCTTTCCAGAAGAGGGACAGGATGATGATCGGCCCGAATGCAGCCCCGAATCCTGCCCACGCGTAGGAGACGAGATCAAGCACGGTGCTGTCTGGATTTTGAGCAAGTAAGATCGCAATTAATGCGATGACGGCAACAGCGATCCGGCCAACCCATACGAGTTCGCGCTCTGAAGCCTGCTTACGCAAAATGGCTTTGTAAAAGTCTTCTGCCACGGCTGAAGATGAAACGAGCAACTGCGAGTCGATCGTACTCATGATGGCCGACAGAATAGCAGCCAACAAGACACCTGAAACGATTGGGTTGAACAGGATCTGTGAAAATCCGATGAAGATTTGCTCAGAATTGTCGAGTAATTGCACGCCATCGACTGTAGTCAAGGCAATGCCGAATTCCTGCAGCGTGCTCACGTCCTGGTTGGCCACATAGGCGTAGCCGACAAGCCCTGTGAAGATCGCGCCATATAAACCGACGACCATCCACGTGATCCCGATGAAACGTGCTTTCGGCACATCGTTAGGTGAACGCAAGGCCATAAACCGTGTAATGATGTGAGGCTGGCCAAAATAGCCAAGACCCCAGGCTAATGATGAAATAATCGCAATCATGCCGACGCCCTGCACCATGTTCAAGTGGTCTGGGCTAATCTCACCGACAGCTTGGATGGCCGATCCCCAGCCGCCAAGTTCAAACATCGCTACAATAGGGACGATGACCAGAGCAAGGAACATCAAGATCCCCTGTACGAAGTCCGTCCAGCTGACCGCAAGGAAACCACCGAGGAATGTATAGCTGATAATAATGATAGCACCAATCCATAATGCTTGCGTATAGGATAAGTTGAAGGATGCTTCGAATAGCGTAGCACCTGCAACCATCCCAGAAGAGGTGTAGAACGTGAAGAATAAAAGAATAACAAGTGCGGATATCACACGTAAAATATGTGAAGTGTCTTTGAAACGATTTTCAAGAAAATCAGGAATCGTAATCGAATCATTCGCTACTTCTGTGTAAACGCGCAGAGGTCTCGCTACAAACTGCCAGTTCAAGTAGGCACCGATTGCAAGCCCTACTCCGATCCATGCGCCTGATAGACCAGATGCATAAATGGCTCCTGGAAGTCCAAGTAATAACCAGCCGCTCATATCCGATGCGCCGGCACTTAAAGCTGCCACGCCCGGTCCGAGACGACGTCCGCCTAATACATAGTCTGATAAATTACTGGTCAATCGATAGGATGCAAATCCAATGACGAGCATACCTAACAAATAAACAATAAACGTTACTAAAGTCGCTGTACCCATTGTCTTTTATGATCTCCTCTCTGTGAATAAAGTAATGACACTAAGTAAAATTAAGATTGGCATTGGCACAAACATCCAAAACCATGTGGCGCCTGATAATGCGTATTCCATCGTCACACCCCCTAAGCCTTGATAATACACTTCTATGCAATCCGCTTCCATTTTACGCATATGAGCAGAAAGTCATAGAAATGCCAAAAGACAGTCACAGGTACAAATATATCATACCTGAAATGTTAGAACATTGCAAAAATTCCCTTATTCTATAGGCCTTTGTATGTTTATTCATCTTTTTTGAGATATCATACATATATTTATCCATTTCACCATATCTATTCACTCGAGCTAATAATTAAAAATTTCGCCATTTAGCAAGCAAAACCCTTCCATAACATGAAAGGGTTTTGCAATTTACAGCATTTCCGAAGATGTTTTACCTTGCATATGGTGAAGCAAGTAGTCTGGACCGCCTGCTTTAGAGTCCGTTCCTGACATGTTAAAGCCACCAAATGGATGATAACCGACAATAGCAGCGGTACACCCTCTGTTAAAGTACAAGTTCCCGACCATAAAGTCTTCCCTGGCCTGTTCAATATGATGGCGATTCGTCGTGATCACAGCACCTGTGAGGCCGTATTCCGTATTATTCGCGATCATGATGGCTTCATCAAAATCACGTGCTTTCGTAAACGCAACAACCGGCCCGAATATTTCTTCCTGCATAATCCGCGCTTCCGGATCCACATCAGCAAAGACAGTCGGTTCGACAAACCACCCTTTGCTGTCATCACCTTTTCCGCCAGTCATCAACTTGCCTTCTTTCTTCCCAATCTTAATATAATCCATAATCTTGTCATAGGCACCCTGGTCAATGACCGGGCCCATATAAGCGTGATGATTGACGGGATTTCCGTAATTGACTGTATCTTTTGTCAGTTCAACAACGCGGTCGAGCAACGTGTCATAGATGTCTTCATGGGCAACGACGCGCGAACACGCTGAACATTTCTGGCCGGAAAAGCCAAATGCTGAGTACGTAATCGCATTAGCGGCCAACTCTAGGTCAGCATCGCGATCAACGACAATCGTATCTTTGCCGCCCATTTCAATGATCGTACGTTTCAGCCATTTTTGTCCAGATTGAACTTTAGCCGCCCGTTCAAAAATACGGGTCCCTACATCACGTGACCCCGTAAAACTGACGAACCGCGTTCTCGGATGGTCCACCAAATAATCCCCAACTTCCTTCCCGCTGCCCGGAATGTAATTGATCACGCCGTCTGGCAGTCCTGCCTCTTCAAGGACTTCCATCATTTTGTACGCGATGATCGGCGTCGAACTCGCCGGTTTCAACAGGACCGTATTCCCCGACACCATCGATGCCACCGTCGTTCCACACATGATTGCAAACAAGAAGTTCCAGGGCGAGATCACCACGCCAACCCCAAGCGGAATGTAGTGAAAACGATTGTTCTCCACCGGACGCGAGTTGATCTCAAACCCTTCATCAATCCGCAACATCTGCCGGCCGTAATATTCCATGAAATCAATCGCTTCAGCCGTGTCGGCATCCGCTTCCTTCCACGGCTTGCCGCCTTCTTTCACGAGATGAGCCGAAAATTCATGCTTCCGGCGCCTGACGATAGCAGCGGCACGGAATAAAATATCCGCTCGAAACGCTGCTTTTGTTTTCCGCCACCATTCAAAGGTCTCGTCTGCTGCCTGATGAGCTTTTTCAGCTAACGCTTCGTTAGCCTTCGCAACGTAACCGATCACTTCGTTATGATCAGCAGGATTCACCACTTTAATGGTGCGATCCGTCATAATCCGCTGCCCGCCGATAATGAGAGGATAAGATTTGCCGAGCTCTCCCTCTACCTGTTTGATCGCTGCTTCAAACGCCTGGCGATTAGCTTCAATTGTAAAATCAGTAAATGGTTCGTGCTGATATGCAACTACCATACGCATTCTGCCTCCTTGAACATGTTCACATTAGTCTATGCTAGTATCTCCTGCTCATCCATCACTATGCTGCTCTTTTGCGCTCTTTTGGTCCTTTTGCAGAGCGGTGTTTCATTTTAGAGAAGTGGTTCGGAATGTATGTGTATAGGATGGATTATATCTGCGGGGGAGCGGCATGTAATCTTCTTTTTCTGGCTTGTAAGTTTGCCGCGGCATGTAAATGTGTCGATTTGGCTTGAAATCATCAGCTTCTGGACCGGTTTTGTGAGCAACTGGCGGGGTGATCTGCTGATTTGGCATGAAGCAATATGAATTCGGCTTGTATTGACCTTGCCTGCTTACGTGCGGCTTGTATCTGATACAGATGGGAGCATATAACGTGGTTTCGGCTTATATCTGACCCTCCGCGGAGGGATTTTTTTATTGTAGACTGAGGTGGGGAGTGTATTTGGAGTGTTGAGGATTATATTTAGTGGAGAATGGCATATAAAGCTCACTTTCTGGCTTGTAAGGTTGCTGACATCTCATTCCACAACGCGCTATAACATAAAAAGGTCCGAACAATTTCAGCGAAATCGTTCGGACCTTTTGCAATTTATTCTGTTTTAAACCAGCCTCTTCTTAATCATAAATATGAACAAAAGGTTCTTCTTCGCCCGCCTTCTTGACGATCAGGCTTTCTTGGCGATCCTTACTTTTAATATTGATTTCCACATCATAATAATTTTCGAACATATCCTTTACGAGGCTATAGGTGTATTGCGTGAATCCGATCACTTCAGATTTTGAGTTGAACTGAATCGGAACATCGATGGATATATTCTGCAGTTCTTTATCTACATAAAAGCCGTCTCCGATGAAGCCGACAAAGTCAGGGAAATATTTCGAGAGTTCGTTGCGGAAATCGCTCATCAGCTCGGAATCTTCGAAATGATCTTCCTCTGCTTCATCAGATGGGAATAAAATATGATCTTCATTGAGTTCTTCCCATTCTCCTATTTGTGTTGCTCCTCCTTCGACATAGGTTTTCATCACAAAATTCCCCGGGGTCATAGCGCCGGATGATTCTTCTCGGTAAAGGGCTATCATGAGTGGTTTATCCTGCAATCCTTCAATTTCGCGCATGCGGTCTAATACTTGTTGCGCATATTCTTTCCCTTTTTGGATCATTTCTTCGCGGGAAATGTTCTCTTCATATGTTGGGCCGCCTGTTTCCGTTTGAAATTCATATGTGGATTTCAGCGCCAGCCCGATAGAGGCTCCTTTCAATTCCACGACATCATCTTCGTTCTTTTGCATGTAATTCTGCTCTAGGATATGTGATAGATATCGTGGATTGTCGCGAAATTCACCTTCTGTCGATTCTTCTAATGCTGGGTTTAACCCCTTTTCAGTCTCGCCTTCTTCGTAACGTTCCAGCCAACTATACACTGTATTTTGATCAAGGTATTGACCTGGTTGAAAATAGTAATTTTCCGGGCTGAAGTACTCCTTGGAATGACGTCTTAATCCTGTTTCTAGTTCGTCGATGTCCAGGCGGTTGGAAATTTGACGGTTAATGACGCCTCTGGCTTTGGAATGGTTGGCTCCATTACTTTCCGAAAATAGCGTCGGGTACCGATTGTCGGATAAGGTATGGTTCGCGATCACAGCGTTTTCCCGTTGGCTATCCTCCGCTGTCTCTTGAACGACTTCTTCATTATTGTCATATACCGGCATACAGGCCGTTAGCACCAGGAGCATGCTAAATCCCAGTGCGGGCAGCTTTCTCATGTATTTCCACTCCCTATGTGTTCAGTGCTTGTTTAAATTGCTGTTCGTCCCAAATCTCGACACCAAGCTCGGCTGCTTTATCGTATTTGGAGCCTGCATCGGCCCCCGCAATTAATAGATCGGTGTTGCTGCTTACACTTCCGGTGACTTTTCCGCCTGAGGCTTCAACAATCCCTTTAGCTTCAGAGCGCGTATACTCTTCCATTGTACCAGTTAAGACGATCGTTTTATCAGCAAATAATGAATCCGTCGGCTGTTCGCTTTTTTTGCGCCCTTTGTATGCCATATTAAGACCCAGCTGCTTCAATTCTTCAATGAGCTCAATGACTTTTGGTTCATCAAAATAACGGGCTATGGAATCTGCAATCTTTTCACCCATATCATATAGCGCGATCAACTCATCATAATCCGCTTCCATCAGGTGTTCCATCGTTTCAAACTCCTGGGCGAGCGTATTGGCGGCCTTGGCTCCTACAAAACGGATGCCCAGACCGAATAATAACCGTTCCAACGAATTTTCTTTTGATGCTTCAATGGCACTAAGTAAATTATCGACGGATTTCGCTCCCATACGATCAAGCTTGAGCAGCTCATCCCGGTCTAGTTTGTAGAGATCTGCAATCGTATAGACGAGATTCTCTTTAAAAAGCTGAGCAATGACTTTTTCCCCCAGGCCGTCGATGTTCATGGCATTACGCGAGACAAAGTGAATCAACCCTTCTCTCAGCTGCGCCGGGCAGTTCGGATTGATACAGCGCAACGCGACTTCTTCATCCAATCTGACGAGTTCACTATCACACTCGGGGCATCGTTCCGGCATATCGAAGGTTTGTTCACTGCCATCACGCTGGTCCTCTAAAACACGAACGACCTCAGGAATAATGTCGCCAGCTTTTTTGATAATGACGGTATCGCCTATTCGAATATCTTTCTCTTTGATCAAATCTTCGTTATGAAGCGATGCCCGTTGCACTGTGGTACCAGCCACTTTGACAGGATCGAGCAAGGCGGTCGGGGTGACGGTGCCAGTACGCCCGACACTTAATTCAATGTCTGTCAATTTCGTGACAGCTTCTTCAGCCGGAAACTTGTACGCTGTCGCCCACCGTGGGCTTTTCGCGGTAAATCCCAGCGTCTCCTGTTGTGCGAGGTTGTCGACTTTTATGACAATTCCATCGATTTCATAGTCCAGGTCGGGACGTTCGTTTTCCCATCCTTTTACATAGTCGATTACGTCATCGATGGTGTTACATAACTTCCATTCCGGATTCGTCTTGAGTCCCAGCTTGTCCATATGCTTCAACCGTTCACTGTGCGCCTCGGTCGGTTCATCTTCCCACACGCCGACGCCATATAAAAAGATATCGAGATGGCGGCGAGCAGCGATTTTCGGGTCAAGCTGACGCAAAGACCCCGCAGCCGCATTTCTTGGGTTTGCGAAAGGTTCTTCATTGTTCTGCTTTTTTTGTTCATTTAAATGGTCAAATGATCGCTTCGGCATAAAGGCTTCGCCGCGCACTTCAATCGTCTCTCGGTTCTTTAAACGCAGCGGGATGCTGCGAATGGTGCGCAAATTGGTCGTAATGTCTTCCCCTGTCTGGCCATCGCCCCGGGTGGCGCCGCGCACAAACACGCCGTCTTCATACTTTAATGAGACGGCCAATCCGTCAATCTTCAACTCACAGACGTAACGCACAGGTTCTGACGTTCCTTCTCGGACGCGCCGGTCGAAATCGCGCAATTCCTCTTCGTCAAACGCATTTCCTAGGCTGAGCATCGGCATATCGTGCTGAACTTTGACAAAGGCATCGAGTGGTTCGCCGCCTACACGCTGAGTTGGGGAATCAGCCGTAACCAGATCAGGGAACGCTTCTTCCAAGTCGATCAATTGACGCAGCTTTTTATCATATTCAGCGTCCGGAACGCTCGGACTGTCGAGGACATAATACTCATGGTTATAGACTTCGATTTCTTTTCTCAAGGCCTGGATTTGTTCTTTTGCTTCGGATTGATTCATAGCCACCTTCACCTCATGCTTTTGTTATTGGCGCATAACGGGCCAGCAGGCGCTTGATTCCTGTCGGCGCAGGAAACGCAATGTCGAGTTCCATCGAGTCACCCTCACCTTGCACCTTCACAACGGTACCTTCGCCCCATTTTTTATGCTGAGCTTTATCTCCCGGGTTCCAGGAGATTTTCTCACCGCCTGTTGAGTTATCGTGCATTTTCTTAGGCCGTCGTTTTTCCTGCGACGCACCGGATGTGGACGTGCTGGTTTGATTGTTCGAGAAAAACGGCGCGGCTTGTTGTTCGTTTGCTTTACCATCGATGCACTCTTCCGGCATTTCACTGATGAACCGGCTGACAGGATTCATATTGGTCTTACCATATAGTGTGCGCATTTTTGCATGTGTTACAAATAACTGTTGTTCTGCTCGCGTGATTCCGACGTACGCGAGCCGTCGTTCTTCTTCCATTTCATTTTCATCCATTAAAGAACGGCTATGCGGGAAGACATTCTCCTCCATCCCAATTAAAAAGACGACAGGAAATTCCAACCCTTTGGCAGAGTGCAGGGTCATCAACACGACTTTATCATCGCCCATGGGGTCCTCATTCATTTGATCGATGTCAGCGATCAACGCGAGATCGGTCAAGAAAGCAATCAAGGTCTTATCTTCACTGTTTTCTTCAAAATTCTGCGTCACGGATTTGAATTCTTCGATATTTTCGACACGGCTTTGGGCTTCTAAGCTTTGCTCATTACGCAGCATTTGTTCATAGCCGGTTTTTTCAATGACTTGGGCGACCATATCGGTAGCGGATAAATAATCCTGCTGCTGGGTCCAGTTTTTGACCATCGTACGGAAATTCATGATCGCTTTGGCTGCCCTTGCGCTGACACCATTGACAAAGTCGACTTCGCCAGCTGCATCGTACAGCGAAATATCATGATCGGCGGCATACGTCTGGAGCTTTTCCAGGCTTGTTTTGCCCACGCCGCGTTTCGGTTCATTGATCACGCGCCCAAAGCTCAAATCATCATTGGGATTAGCGATCAACCGCAAATACGCGAGAATATCCTTAATTTCTTTCCGGTCATAGAACTTCGTCCCGCCAATCATTTGATAAGGGATGCCGGCTTTGACGAACGTTTCCTCTATCGTCCGGGACTGGGCGTTGGTTCGATAGAGCACGGCTATATCCTTGTGTTTCTGTGCGCCTTGACGGACCAGGCTTTCGATTTGGTCGGTGACGAACAACGCTTCTTCCCGTTCGGTTGCAGCCTGGTGATAGCAGATTTTTTCCCCGCCTTGATTGGCTGTCCAAAGTTTTTTCGGCTTCCGCCCACTATTATTCCGAATAACCTGATTCGCCGTATTCAAAATGAGTTCGGTAGAGCGATAATTTTGTTCCAGCATGATGACGTTAGCGTTCGGATAGTCGCTTTCAAAGTTCAAGATATTTTGGATATCTGCTCCGCGCCAACCGTAAATCGATTGGTCGGAATCGCCGACGACGCATAAATTTTTAAATCGCTCAGCCAGTTGTTTGACGAGTTGATACTGCGCATGGTTCGTATCTTGATACTCATCCACGTGAATGTACTGAAAACGGCGTTGGTAGTATTCCAGGACTTCAGGGAGACGATCAAACAAATTCAGCGTCTGCATGATTAAATCATCAAAATCCAGCGATTGATTTTTTTGCAGTTTGCGATGATACGCTTTATAAACTTGAGCGACTTGTTCTTCATGAAAATTACCAGCCAGATTGGCATAATCATCGGGGGACTGCAATTCGTTCTTGGCGCCGCTGATCGCTCCCAGCATCGCCCTCGGGTCCCATTTTTTCGGGTCGAGATTCAAGTCTTTCAACACCTGTTTAATGACCGACAACTGATCCCCTGAATCGAGAATGGAAAAGTTGCGGTCGTAACCGATGCGATCGATGTCTCGGCGGAGAATCCGCACGCACATGGAGTGGAACGTGGACATCCAGATCTGCTCTGCTTCTGGCCCCACGAGGGATTCGACTCGTTCCTTCATTTCGCGGGCTGCTTTATTGGTAAACGTAATCGCCAGGACGCTGCGCGGCGATACATCTTTTTCATTGAGCAGATAAGCGATACGATGCGTGAGCACGCGTGTTTTGCCACTTCCTGCTCCAGCCATGATCAGCAATGGGCCGTCTGTATGGATCACGGCTTCACGCTGTTCGTTATTCAGTCCTTTCAGCAAGGCTTCGGTCGTCTGGGTCATGTCGACACCTTCCTTTGTTGTATTTTACGCGTCATGTTTGATGGCTTTGACTGTCTTCAAAGCTGAATTTAATTGCTCATATATGATATTGCCAACGACAATGACATCGGCATGTTGTTTCATTTCGCGGGCTTGCTCAGGGGATTGAATGCCGCCCCCATAAACGAGGGACGTGTTGCTAAGGACATCCTGCACAGCTTGTACAAGTTCAACATCGCCGTACGTGCCGCTGTATTCTAAGTAAAAAACCGGCAGCTGATACATATGTTCCGCCATCCGTGCATACGCCAGCACATCTTCCGTGTCAGGCAGCTTGCTGTCGGTATGGTGAAAGGCTTTGGCGTCTGGGTTAAGGATACAATACCCTTCTACGCACACTTCATCCCAGTCCATCAGATCGCCGTATTCTTTCACAGCCTCATGCTGGATGTCCATCATCCATTTTTTGCTCTGGCTGTTCATCACCATGGGGATGAAATAAGCATCGAAACCCGGTGTGATCGACTCGAGATTGGATACTTCCATGACGCAATCCACCGAATAACGCCGGACTCTGGCCAACAGATTAAGGACATCGTCAAGCGTTACATCATCCGTCCCACCTACGATGATTGCATCCGTCCCTGATTCGCAAAGCTTCTCCAAATTCTCATCTGATATCGCCTTATTGGGATCAAGCTTAAACACATGCTCCCACTCATTTACATTGTACACAACCGCATCCTCCAATAACCATATTCCATTCCTACATTATAGCAAAAAAACCAACCCGTGCGTACCTCCAATGCATGCGTAATGCGTACCTGGTACCAAATGGGGGAATTGAAAAGAGCCGGGTGTTCCATGTACGAACATGGAACACCCGGCTCTTTCGAAATCTTCAGTTTGGTACCAGGTACGCGCTCTTTGTCGCGCGCTCCCTGCGCTTTTATTTGGTTTTGTTTTCCTGGAGGCGGTCGAGTGTGATTTGGTAGGTGTCGTTTCCGTAGTTGAGACAGCGTTTTACGCGGGAAATGGTGGCAGTGGAAGCACCGGTTTCTGTCTCAATTTTATGATAGGTATATCCCTCACGAAGCATGCGTGCTACTTCAAGACGCTGAGCCAAGGACTGGACTTCATTCATGGTGGCCAAATCATCAAAAAAGCGATAACATTCTTCAACATCTTCTAGAGTCAGAATCGCTTCAAATAGCTGATCCAAAGTTTTGCCACGTAATTTATCAATTTGCATCTGTATGAAACCTCCTAATTATTGTGCAACTCTCTAGTTAACTGAAATCGATTGTTCAATTCCTGGGTTCTCTGGTACTATGTTTACCCATGTTTGGCCTGGGACGAAACTCACCGGTTCTCCGTCTTGATAAGGGAGAATTCTCCCATCAGTATTTTGCCAGTTCACCTCATAAAGCTTCCCTTTCTGGAGCAAATACCCCTCGCCTCCGGAGGTCAAATCAATTTCGCGTCGACCGGCATCATCAACAATCTGGTGGCCTGTTTCAACGATAAACACATTTTCGACTGCCACCTGTTCATCTGTGTGGTACTCGGCCGTGGGTTGACCATCACTTGAACGCGCAAATTTTCCTGACGTTTCATCATAGTGATAGGAGACGATATTCTGTGGCGACTGGGCATAGACAATCTCCACATTACTGACGGATTGTCCATTCTGCAATTTCGTTTCCCCTTCACTCGCAAAAGGAAGCGGCTCAATCTCGTTCTCAAGCGCGTACCCTTTTGCTTCAGCTACATCTGAGACGCCTCCGGGCAAAACATAGGAATCATGAGGCGCTTCCCGGTAAGGCACCCGTTTAAATAACTTACCGTCATTATCGTAAGTGGACCCATTCAAAAATTCAACACCGCTGTTAACCAGCTGTTGGTTGATTGCATGCGAAGCGCCGTGATACGTGTAAAGAGCGTCCATGCCCGCTGCCAACTGAAAGAAATATGGACGCGCGCTTCTAACCGGACCGATTTCCTCGGGACTATTGCTGTGATACATAGCCAAAAAGCGCGTAATTGTGCCTTCTGCTAAAGCTTCATAAACGATATCCGCCTTTGTTAAACCCGTTTGCGGCCGTGCTTTGGACAAATTGTTAACCATGACAGCTAATACACGGTTATCCGCGTTTCCTTTTGCCTGTTCGCCCGTCAGCGGGTACACACCTTCGTGTGTAGGCTCTTCATTTTCCTCAGGTGGTTCACTTTCCCCATTTTGCTCATCCGTCTCTTCTTGTTGATCGGGTTCTTCTGTCTGTTGTTCCCCGGCCTCTTGATTATTTGAACAGGCTGCTAACAAAAGAATGACAAACAAGATCATCACATGCTTTTTCATTTGTTTCATTTCCTCACTTCTTCCCCCTCGTGTTATTTCTTATTTTAACGCATTATAGCAGGGAAAAGTACCTCTTTCTTTTTTACATCCATAAGGCCCACCGGTGTAATCCGGATAAACGGCAGGTGGACAGAGGACAGAAAGAGCAGCGTATAAACCGGATCATCAAAGCGGAAGCCGAAGTGTTTTAAATGATGTTTCAATTCTTGCTCTTCCTTGATCAAATCGTGCATGTTCTGATCCGACATGATTCCTCCTAGAGGTAAAGGAAGTTCAAAAATAATCTCACCTTGATGCGCGAGAACAATACCTCCGCCTAGTTCCTTCATACGATTGAACGCCAACCTCATGTCATGTTTCCGTTTCCCGATCAGAACGATGTCCCCCGTATTGGAGTACGAGCTCACTAACGCCCCCAATTCATCTGTGAAACCTTTCATGACCGTGTTGACCTTCCATTCCCCTTCCCTGTCCATTAAGACGAGAAAAGCTTCCTTATAGTCTGTGGGAATTTCATCAACAGACGTATCCAGGTTAATCGGGTAAGGTTTCATGATTACATCATTGACCATGTTCATCCCGACTGGAATCGAAAATTCCAAGTCCTGCTTACGAAGATCCCAATCGAGCTCCAGCTTTGCAACGCCGTGACCGGCCCAGTTCACTTCAGACGCGAGTGAAACTTCCTCACTTTGGTGCTTCACCCACTCGCCTTTTGCGATAACAGAATGGGGAGTCGGATCCTCTTTTTTCGAGAGAAAATTTAAGTGAGCGACTCGGCCCGGAGCAATGCTTCCGATTTTGTCTTCAATGCCAAAATGCCGGGCTGGCTGGTAGGATCCCATCATGTAAGCATCAATGAGGTCCACGCCTGATTCAATCGCCATCTTGATACAGGGGTTGATTACACCCTGGTCATAGAAGCCCGGGGTAGAGCCGTCTGTTGTCAGCATCATGTGATCATATTGGGTATGGCCTTTTGCCTGCAAGCCTTCCAGGATGTTGGGCAAGTCAGGGCGAATCGACGAATAGCGCAGGCCGACATTATACCCCGACGCCAAGCGCGCCACAACTTCATCAGCTGTCATAGATTCGTGATCGGAATCAATGCCCATCAGCTTCATCTTTACGAGTGTTTTCCATGAAGCCCCGGGTAAATGCCCTTCTAGCGGCTTGCGCATCCGCTTTGTTTCCTGCATCCAATGAAGCATTTGGTCATCCCCGTCATATAGCACATCCGGCCAGGCTGTCAGCTCACCGCCCTGAATCACGGCATCATGCTCAATCCAATCCTTCACCTGACTTTCCAGCTGGTACTGATCCTCCTTAGGCAAAATGGATTGAGGATCAAATCGGGCCCACCAAAACATCGAGGCGGGAATATTCATCAGTTCCTCCAGCAAAGAAAACGCTTTCTTTTTATCCAACAAAAAAAGCCACATCAAATTATCATTGATCAACGTGGTCGTTCCCGTCTGGGCTGCATATTCGCCCAGACTTTGGGGATTATATAGTTGAAATGGGTGGGCGTGGGGCTCAACATAGCCAGGTACGATGTAACTGCTGGATCCATCAATCATTTCCGTACCTTTTGTATTATCAGGGAATTCATCACCTGCATAGACGATTCTGTCCTGGTAGATCCAAATGTTACCTTCCGTCCACTGTTTCATATATACATTAAGAAATGTTGTATCTTGAATGAGTTTGGTCGGCGCAAGCTTGCCGTCGAGAACACTGACATGCTCGCGGATTTGCTTGTTGCGCCAGCGAAATCGTTGCTCCTTCATGAATCGTCCTCCAATAATTATTTTGTCCATCTTAACACAAGCAGCATTTTCACGCATTACTGTTTTGAAGGGAGTTATAAAATTGACACAACCTAATATCGGCATCATCAATGCAATGGTAAGGATTAGTGCAGGATTGACTATGGTCAGTCTGTTTTCCGTTCGACTCACTAAACGTCCTGGGTCCATCAGAAATTATGCCATGGTCGGTCTGGGGGCTATGAAAGTGGCGGAAGGGGTCGTGCGCTACTGTCCGGTGACAGCGATGGTCGAACATTCGCAAAAACAAGACGAGTTATACAGCGAAGAGCCTGCAGATTTATCCTAAAATTTGATGCACCAAAAATAAGGGACGCAAAGTAGCTATTTTGCGTCCCGTTTCAATATAAAGGAGTGAATGTTCCATGGATATCTTTGAATACTTGATTGATGTCGGCTTCGTCATCATCGCCATCATCGGCACGATTTCTGCCTTAATCTATGTTCTTCTTCATCGCAAACGAAGCCGGCAATGATGCGCTTGGCCCGATATCTTTGCGGTAAAAAAAGGCCGGTGTGTCATCGAAGACCGCCAGACTTTGATAGATTGCCTTAAAAGCGTCAGGTAAACGATCCGCTGTCGCCTCTGCCAGTAAAACTCTTCCCCCGGCAGATACATACTTCCCGCCATCTGTTTCGGTCCCAGCATGAACAAAATTACCGTTCGCAGATGACAAGTCAGGGAGAGCAACGCCTTTATCATAGGAACCTGGGTAGCCCGTAGATGCTACAACGACGCCTCCACAATAACGGTCTTTCCAACTCAGCCCAGGATTTCGGCCGTCCATAACAGCTTCAATGACTTTCGTCAGATCATTGTCTAATAAGGGTAAAACCACTTGGGTTTCCGGATCCCCAAACCGAGCATTGAATTCGATTACTTTTGCTCCCTGGTCTGTGGCAATCAACCCCGCATACAAAATGCCGGTAAAGCCGTGCCCTTCAGCGAGCAAAGCCTCCGCAGCCGGCTGCAGAATCGTCTGCACATCGTGCTCGATGTCAGCATGACTAAGGCCGGGGACGGGAGCGAAGGCTCCCATCCCTCCGGTGTTTGGTCCTTTGTCTTGATCAAACGCTCGTTTATGATCCTTGGCCGGCAGCATCGGATAGACATGGTCTTCATGAACAAACGCCATCAGGGAGTATTCTTCGCCTTCTAAAAATTCCTCAATGACAATTTCCCTGCTTGCCTCGCCGAATTGGCCATGAATTAGCATATCCTCTGCTGCACGTTTTGCCTCACTGACGGATTCAGCCACAACAACACCTTTCCCAGCAGCCAGACCGTCCGCTTTAATAACAATCGGCGCACCGACGTCTTCAATGTAAGCTAAAGCCGGATCAAGCTGCGAAAATGCCTGGTAGGCGCCGGTAGGGATCGACCAGTTGTGCATGATTTCTTTGGCATAGCGCTTACTGCCTTCGATTTTCGCAGCCGCTTGGGTCGGTCCGAAAATGCTCAGCCCGGCATTTTGAAATGCATCCACCACGCCGTCCAGCAATGCTTGCTCGGGTCCGACAATCGTCAGGTCGACTTCGTTCTGACGTGCAAAGTCAACGAGAGCATCACGATCGCTTTCATCAATCACGACACGATCCGCTTCGCTCTCCATGCCGGCATTCCCCGGCACTGCGAAAATCGTTTCGACGCGATCGCTTTCCGATAGTTTTTGGACAATGCTATGTTCCCGGCCTCCCCGGCCGATGACCATCACGTTCATGGTTCAACACTCCTTCATTTAATGTTTGAAATGACGCATACGGGTAAAGACCATGGCTATGCCATGTTTGTTGCACGCATCAATGGAGTCCTGATCACGTTTGGAGCCTCCAGGCTGAATGATAGCTTTGACACCTGAGGCAGCTGCTGTTTCAACCGTGTCCGGCATCGGAAAGAAAGCGTCAGATGCGAGTATGGCGCCTTGTGCTTTTTCGCCTGCCTGTTCAAGCGCGATTTTAGCTGCACCTACGCGGTTCATTTGACCTGCGCCGATCCCGAGCGTATGATCAGCTTTCGCTATGACGATCGCATTGGACTTCACATGCTTTACGACCTGCCACCCAAGCCGAAGATCTTCCAATTCTTGCTCCGTCGGTGTACGGTCCGTCGCTACTTCCAATTCCACTGTATTCAGGTTTCCGTCGTCGACCTCCTGAACGAGCAGACCGCCGGCGACCGACGTTAGTTTATGTTCGTTTTCTTCTTTGCCTGTCATATCAACAACAAGGAGTCGGATGTTTTTCTTTTTAGTCAAAATACGGTGCGCCCCGTCACTAAAGGACGGCGCAATGACGATCTCGAGAAAAATCTCATTCAATTTGGCGGCCGTTTTTTCATCCACTTCACGATTTAACGCTACGATGCCGCCAAAAATCGAGACAGGGTCCCCTTCATAGGCTTTTTCATAAGCAGAACTGATATCTTCAGCCGTTCCCACGCCACACGGGTTCATATGCTTCACAGCTACTGCGGCGGGCCGGGTGAATTCAGTGACCACTTCAAGGGCAGCATTAGCGTCTTGGATGTTGTTATACGAAAGCTCTTTTCCGTGCAGTTGCTCGGCTTGTCCGAGAGAGGCGCCAGTGTAATTTGCTTTTTTATAAAAGGCTGCCGATTGATGCGGATTTTCCCCGTAACGCAACGATTGGACCTTCTCATAGCTGACACTGTACGATTCAGGATAAGGCTCTTCGGTTAAGCCAGCGAAGTATTCGGCAATAAAGCTGTCATATTGAGCGGTGTGACGGAACACTTTCGCTGCGAGTCTGCGCCGTTCTGAAAGCGTCAGTGTCTCGTCCGTCAATCCTTGCAAAACCGTTTCATAATCGCCAGGATCCACGACAACTGTGACGTCCTGAAAGCTTTTAGCAGCTGCTCTGAGCATGGTGGGGCCGCCAATATCAATATTTTCAATCGCTTCACTTTCCGCCACGTCTGGGTTTGCAATCGTTTCTTCGAACGGATATAAGTTGACAACGACGAGGTCAATCGGCTCAATATCGAGCTCTGCCAGCTGGTTCATGTGCTCAGGATTCTCTCTTTTTCCAAGCAGGCCGCCGTGGATAGAAGGATGCAGCGTTTTGACTCGGCCATCCATAATCTCAGGGAACCGGGTCACCTCGGAAACAGAGCCGACGTGAAGCCCTGCCTCTTCCAGCAAACGTTTCGTCCCACCTGTGGAGATCAGGCTGTAGCCTGCCGCTACTAAACCACGGGCAAACGATTCCAGCCCTTCTTTATTTGACACACTGAGTAACGCCCTTTTCTCGTTGCTCACAAAGACTCCTCCTTCATGCTTAAAGATTGGATAACCTCTGGATACAAGCGGTGTTCGACGGCTTGTATCTTTGCTTGCAGACTTTCTTTCGTATCGTCATCGGCTACCGGCACCGCTTCCTGTGCGATGATCGGACCTGTATCCATGCCATCATCGACGTAATGCACGGTCACGCCTGTCATTTTAACTCCTTTGTCCAGGGCTTGTCCTACAGCATCTTTACCGGGGAAAGCCGGTAGCAAAGAAGGGTGAATGTTGAGGATGCGCTGCTGATACGACGCGAGTAATGTCGGGCCGATCAAACGCATATAACCCGCGAGGATGATGCCATCAATATCATGCGCCCTGCAAGCTGAAAGGACGTGTTCTTCATAGAGCGCTTTCCCGTCAAAATCTTTCGGCCTAAGAACCAGCACAGGCACACCCGCCTGTTCAGCTTTGGCTATCACCGGTGCCCCCGGCCGATCGCAAACAACGAGCTCCACTTTTGCATCAAGTGTCCCAGCCTGTTTGGCTTGCATGATGGCATCAAAATTACTTCCAGTTCCTGAGGCAAAAACGGCGAGCTGTTTCATAGCCATTGGATACCCTGATTCTCTGTGACATGCCCCATGACGACTGGTTCTTCTCCAGCAGCTTGCAACGCTGATAAGGCTGTATCTACATCATCTTGGGCTACCACCAGGCTCATACCGATTCCCATGTTAAAGACGCCATACATGTCATCTTCCGTAAGCTTGCCGTGGTCCATCAAAAATTGAAAGATAGCTGGGATCGACCACACGCCACGGTGAAGCTGCACGCCTAGTCCCTCCGGCAATACACGGGGGATATTTTCCTCGAAACCGCCGCCTGTAATGTGAGAAATCCCTTTGACGGTCACAGCTTGTTTCACGGCCTGGATGGCTTTCGTATAAATTTTAGTCGGTGTGAGCAGCACCTCTCCTAGGGGATGATCCAAACCAGGATAGGTTGTGTTTAAATCCAGTTCGCGCTCAGCCACAACGCGACGGACGAGGGAAAAACCATTTGAATGGACCCCGCTAGACGGAAGGCCAATCAAGCAATCGCCCGCTTCAATGTGTTCCCCTGTAATCAAGCCCGCTTTATCCGCCATGCCGACCACGAATCCGGCGACATCATACTCCTGTTCATCGTACACCCCGGGCATTTCTGCGGTTTCGCCCCCGACAAGCGCACAACCGGATGCTTCACATCCATCAGCGATGCCTTTCACGATCTGCTCGATTTTGTCTGGCTCATTTTTTCCACAGGCAATATAATCGAGAAATAATAGTGGATCTGCACCCTGGGCGATAATATCGTTGACACACATGGCCACAGCATCGACCCCGATCGTATCATGGCGGTTCATGAGAAAGGCCAGTTTCAACTTGGTTCCGACCCCGTCTGTGCCGGTCACCAGGACGGGGTGCTGGTAAGAAAACGAACTGATATCGAACAGCCCGGCGAACGCCCCTATGCCACCGATGACTTCAGGGCGCGACGTGCGGGCGACATGTTTTTTCATGAGGTCAACCGCGCGGTAACCGGCTTCCACATCAACACCCGATTGTTTATAATGATCGCTCATAACGCTCCCTCTCTCTGTTTAGGCTTTTTCATATGGCGGCAACGTACTTGGATAAATTTCCGTCGGGTAATCCCCGGTAAAACAGGCTTGACACCCGCCATGATCCAAGGAATTCTGGCCTTGATAGATGGCATGATCGAGGCCATCGACAGATAAATACGCGAGACTATCAGCGCCGATGATCTCTTGGATTTCGTCTAAATCGTGCTTAGCTGCGATGAGTTCTCCCCTAGTGGAAGTGTCAATGCCATAGTAACAAGGGTTGACGATCGGCGGGGAGGCAATCCGGACATGGACTTCTGTCGCTCCCGCTTCCTTCAGCATTTTGACGATACGCCGGCTCGTTGTGCCCCGCACTATCGAATCATCGACCATCACCACACGTTTGCCATCGACAATGCCGCTTACAGCAGACAGTTTCATTTTCACACCTTGTTCCCTCAACTCCTGTGAGGGCTGAATGAACGTACGGCCCACGTAACGGTTTTTAATTAACCCGAGTTCATAGGGCAAGCTTGCTGCCTCAGCGTACCCGATTGCAGCTGAAATACTGGAATCCGGTACACCGGTGACGACGTCCGCTTCAACGGGCGATTCTTCGGCAAGTTTCATCCCCATCCGCTTTCGAGACGTGTGCACATTAGTGCCATCAAGATTGCTGTCCGGACGGGAAAAATAGACATATTCCATCGAGCATAGCGTCCGTTGAATCTTTTGAGCGAAGCGTTTCGTTTCCAGGCCATCGTCACTGACCACCAGAAGTTCGCCTGGTTCTACGTCGCGTAAATGCGTGGCCCCGACGACGTCAAACGCGCACGTTTCCGAGGAAAAGACGTATGCATCACCGATTTGGCCGATCGACAACGGCCGCAGCCCGCGCGGATCGACGGCAATGAACATTTGCTCTTCAGTCATCATCATGAAACTGTAGGCGCCTTTGACCATAGATAGGGCCTGGCTTAACGCCTCGGTCAAATTCAAATGGCCGCTTCGCTTAATGAGATGGGCGAGCACTTCTGTATCAGACGTCGTCTGCAAAATACTGCCCTGTGCTTCTAGCTGGGTTTTTAAGGCTTGAGCATTAACCAGGTTACCATTATGCGCAAGCGCTAGGCTTTCTTTTTGTGAACGGAATAAGAGCGGCTGCACATTTTCATAGCCGCGATCGCCGTATGTCGCGTATCGAACGTGTCCGAGGGCTTTATCCCCTTGCAATTCCTGGACTTGATCCTGCTTGAAAACCTCCGTAATCAAGCCTTGCCCTTTGGCCAGCTGCAATTCTTCCCCGTTGCTCGTTACGATACCGGCTCCTTCCTGACCTCTGTGCTGCAAGGCGTGCAAACCGTAATACGTGATGGACGCTGCTTCTTCATGACCCCATACACCAAAAATTCCGCATTCTTCGTTTAGGCCTTTGATTTCACCAAGCATGGAATAGCTCCTTTCCAAGTGTCTCGCAATGATGTTGTTGGCTCTTCCACAATTGTCCGACCACTTGAGGTAAGTGTATAAACACCAGAATCCGTGACGGTGCCGATCTGTTTCGCTTCCGGCACCATCGTTTCAAATGCTGCAACATTTTCCTGAGCGACAGAAACGACAAAGCGAGATTGCGTTTCAGAAAATAGTTCCGTCGTGAGGTCCCCGTCGACGTCCACCTCACAACCTAAACCGTTAGTGAACATGCTTTCCGCAAGGGCGACAGCTAGACCGCCTTCTGCCACGTCATGGGCAGACTGAAGCAACCCGGCTGCAATCGCCTGCTGCACCGCTTGTTGGCGGGCAAGTTCCGTTTCTAAATCAAGCTCCGGGGCCTGGCCGAAATGCTGACCTTCTAGGAGCCCTTGCAATTCACTGCCTCCGAATTCAGGACGCGCATCCCCAAGCAAGAAAATGACGTCTCCTGGCTCTTGGAAATCAGACCGGGTAATGTGTTCAAGGTCTTCGATCAATCCGACCATGCCGACGACGGGCGTCGGGTAAATGGCCTGGCCGCCGTGCGCTTCGTTGTACAAGGAAACGTTTCCGCTGATGACGGGTGTATTAAGCGTCCGGCATGCTTCACTCATCCCGTCGACGCTTTTTTCCATTTGCCAGTAGATTTCCGGGTTTTCAGGCGAACCGAAGTTTAAGCCGTCCGTGATACCGAGTGGTTTCCCGCCTGAGCAGACAATATTTCGTGCTGCTTCAGCCACGGCAATTTTCCCGCCTGTCTCAGGGTCAAGGTAAATGTAGCGTGAGTTGCAATCCGTCGTCATCGCCAACGCTTTACCCGTTCCGCGAACTCGGAGTACAGCAGCATCCGAGCCAGGAGTGACAACGGTATTCGTCTGTACCATGGAATCGTACTGATCATAGACCCATTCCTTGCTGGCAATGGTGGGCTGCTTTAACAGCGCATGCAGCGTCTCTGAGAGGTCATCAATGACCGGGTAATAAGGGTCCCGCTCCTGGTTTTCCGTGAAATAAGCCGGTACTTGAGAAGGCTGGTGATAGACAGGTGCGTCTTCTGCCAGCGCATCAACAGGAACATCCGCGATGACCACATCGTGATGACGCAGACGGAATTGGCGTTCTTCTGTCACATGCCCGACAGCCACGGCTTCTAGATCGTATTTATCGAAAATATCAGCAATCTCCTGTTCACGACCGGTTTCTACAACAAGCAGCATGCGTTCCTGAGATTCAGACAGCATCATTTCATAGCCGGTCATGCCGCGTTCACGCTGTGGGACTAAATCTAAATTCATCTCCATGCCTGTGCCGGCTTTACTAGCCATCTCACTTGCAGAGGACGTAAGACCGGCTGCCCCCATATCCTGAATCCCGACGAGCGCATCGTGATGAATCACTTCAAGGCACGCTTCGATCAACAGTTTCTCCATAAAAGGATCGCCGACTTGCACAGATGGCCGCTTACTCTCCGATTCTTCTGTAAGCTCTTCGGAAGCAAAAGTTGCGCCATGAATGCCATCACGACCTGTTTTCGCTCCAACGTACATGACGGTATTCCCAACGCCGGATGCGATGCCTTTTTGTATATCCTGGTGGTTAATCAAGCCGACACACATCGCATTGACTAGCGGATTACCCGCATAAGCATCATCAAATTGTACCTCTCCACCGACAGTCGGCACGCCGACACAATTACCATACCCGGCGATGCCATGAACGACCTCTTCAAACAAATACTTGACGCGCGGATGTTTCAGCGAACCGAAGCGAAGCGAATTCAACAGTGCGATCGGGCGGGCACCCATGGAAAAGACATCGCGCAGAATTCCGCCAACCCCTGTCGCGGCGCCTTGATACGGTTCGACAGCCGAAGGGTGGTTATGGCTCTCAATTTTGAAGACGACGGCTTGCTCATCCCCGATATCAATCACTCCAGCGCCTTCCCCCGGTCCCTGAAGAACGTGAGCGGCTTCTGTCGGGAATTTGCTTAATACAGGTTTGGAATTTTTATAGCTGCAGTGCTCCGACCACATGACCGAAAACAAACCGACTTCTGTATAATTTGGGCGGCGGCTCAGGATGGTCTTAATGCTGTCATATTCCTGATCGCTCAAGCCCATCTCCGCGTAAAGACGGTTTTCTTCAATTTTTTCCGGATTGACTTCAAGCGTTGATGGCATAATGATCCCTCCAATACGTTACGATCGACTGGAATAAACGAAGCCCATCTTCATTGCCAAGCAGCTGCTCAACAGCGCGTTCCGGGTGCGGCATCATCCCGAGTACATTCCCTTGTTCGTTCAATATGCCTGCAATATCGCCGACCGAGCCATTCGGGTTGGCTGCATACGTAAACGCGATTTGCTGATTAGCTTGTAAACGCTCGTACGTTGCTTCATCACAAAAATAGTTGCCATCTCCGTGAGCAATCGGAAGGCTGATTCGCTCATTTGGCGCATACTGACGTGTAAACATGGATTGATTATTTTCAACGACCAATTCTTCAAAATGACACATGAATTTCAAATCACGGTTCGGCAGCATGGCGCCTGGCAGGAGACCAGCTTCAAGCAGTACTTGAAACCCGTTGCATACACCGAGAACCGGTTTGCCTTCATCAGCCGCCTTGATGATTTGCCTCAAAATTCCGGACGTGGACGCGATGGCTCCTGAGCGTAGATAATCGCCATACGAAAATCCTCCCGGGAGCAGCAGCGCATCATAGTCTGTGAGGTCGACATCATCCTGATACCAGACAAGCTCGGCTTCCTCTCCTAAGCTGTCTTTTACAGCGAAATACATGTCCCGGTCGCAATTAGAGCCTGGGAACACGAGCACAGCAAATTTCACTCAGGATACCTCCTCGATCATATAGGAATAATCTTCAATTACGGGATTGGCAAGTAAGCGGTCGCACATCTCATCCACTTGCGCGTCCAGATTGCCTTCATCGTTCAGCAAGACTTCCATATATTTTCCAACCCGAACATCCGCCACGTTGTCGTATTCCAAAGCATGCAGGGAATTTTGTACCGCTTTTCCCTGAGGATCCAGGACCCCTTCTTTGAGCGTAATGTAGACCTTCACTTTATGCATGTGCTTTCTCCTCCAGTCGCTGTAAAATAACTTCGTAAACGTCGACCAAATCGCCTAATCCTTGACGGAACACGTCTTTGTCCATTTTTTCGCCTGTTTCCCTGTCCCACAAACGGCAGGTATCAGGGGAGATTTCATCCGATAAGACGAGCGACCCATCCTGTCGTCTGCCAAACTCTAATTTGAAATCCACGAGCTGCAGATTCACATCGGCGAACAACGATCGTAATTGTGTATTCACGGTAAGTGTCATCCGCTTCAGTACGTTCAGTTCTTCTTCGGTTACATCTGCCAGCAAATAAGCGTGTTCATCATTGATGAGCGGATCGTTAAGATCGTCATTTTTATAAAAAAGTTCAATGAGAGGAGAGTCGAACGGCTGCTTTTCTTCCAATCCGAGCCTTTTGACGATACTTCCAGCTGCCACGTTGCGCACGACGACTTCCAAAGGGATGATGGTCGTTTTTTCAACAAGCTGCTCTGTGTCATTCAACGTTTTAATAAAATGCGAGCGAACATCATGCTGGTGCAAATACGCAAACACATTGGCGGAAATCAAGTTATTCAAGCGGCCTTTGCCATTAAACTGATCCTTCTTCTTGCCATTGAAAGCGGTCGCATCGTTCTTATAGGATAAAATGAGCTGCTCCGCTTCACCTTCCACACGATAGACCTGCTTGGCTTTTCCTTCATACAGCAGCGATCCTTTCATCAATACGTCACCCTTTCTGCTCGCTTTTATTCCAATCCGATCCGTTGAAAAATCCGGTCGACGTTTTTCAAATGGTGGGTATAGTCGAAACATGCTTCAATTTGTTCCGGGCTCAATGTGGCGGTGATGTGGTTGTCCGCCTCGACCAGTGTCCGGAACGGGATGCCCTTTTCCCAAGCTTCCATCGCTTTGGGCTGGACGAGATCATAGGCTTCCTCGCGCACCATGCCTTCATCGATCAGGGTTAACAGCACCCGCTGGGAGAAGATTAAGCCATATGTTTTCTCCATGTTCTGTTCCATATTTTCCGGAAAGACGGTCAAATTTTTCACGATGGTTCCAAAGCGGTTCAACATATAATTCAACGCAATCGTCGCATCAGGTAAGATGACTCGTTCAGCCGAGGAATGCGAAATATCACGTTCATGCCAAAGCGCCACATTTTCATAGGCGGTTACCATTTCGCCGCGCAGCACACGCGCCATTCCCGTCATATTTTCTGAGCCAATCGGGTTTCGTTTATGCGGCATGGCCGAGGACCCTTTTTGGCCTTTCGCAAAGAACTCCTCTACTTCCCGCGTTTCCGTTTTTTGCAGGCTGCGGATTTCCACGGCCATTTTTTCAATCGACGTTGCGATGAGTGACAGCGTTGCCACGTAGTGGGCATGGCGATCACGCTGCAGCGTCTGGGTGGAAACGGGAGCCGCTTCAAGTCCAAGCTCGCGGCACACGAATTCTTCAACATAGGGGTCAATGTTGGCGTATGTCCCGACTGCACCTGATAATTTTCCGACTTCAATGCCGCGAACAGCTAGCTCAAATCGTTCCATATTCCGCTTCATCTCTTCATACCAAAGCGCGAGCTTCAAACCGAAAGTCGTAGGCTCCGCATGGACACCATGCGTACGGCCCATCATCACGGTATGTTTATGCTCGCGCGCTTTGTCAGCTAGAATGGATATGAAACGTTCAAGATCACGACGAATGATCGCATTCGCCTGCTTGAGTTGATAGGAAAGGGCCGTGTCCACTACATCTGTCGAGGTGAGACCGTAATGAACCCATTTCCGTTCCTCCCCAACAGTCTCCGAGACGGCTCGTGTAAAGGCGACGACGTCGTGACGCGTCTCTTGTTCTATGTCATAAATGCGATTGATATCGAAACTGGCATCGGCACGAAGTTTTTTTACATCCTGCTCAGGTATGGCGCCTAATTCACTCCACGCTTCAC
The DNA here is from genome assembly GCF_013618635.1 of Thalassobacillus sp. CUG 92003. Classification (GTDB taxonomy): domain Bacteria; phylum Bacillota; class Bacilli; order Bacillales; family Halobacillaceae; genus CUG-92003. The sequence continues at coordinate 154,949 of NZ_JABLSJ010000003.1, forward strand.
AAGCAAGTAATTCTACTTCCAGCCAGGCCTTATATTTATTTTCTTCTGTCCAAATTTCTCCCATTTCCGGGCGTGTGTAACGATCGATCATGCTATACCTCCTCTTCCTGTCCAATGCGCTCCCAAGCAGCCACAGGGCTCTTTTCGATTAATGTCGTCAACTCCTGTAACGATGAACCTGTCACCGTGATATGCCCCATTTTCCGTTTAGGACGCGCTTCCTTTTTCCCGTAATCATGAAGATGAGCCCACGGCAGCTTTTCCACCTGCGTTTCAAGTAAAGGCTGATGCTGGCCGAGCACATTAACCATGATGGCAGCCGGCAAACTATGGACAGGTAATAATGGCAAGTTGCAAATCGAACGAACGTGCTGCTCAAATTGTGACACATTACACGCTTCGATCGTGTAATGACCGGAGTTGTGCGGACGCGGCGCCATCTCATTCACATAGATGTCGTCTCCCCGCACAAACAATTCCACAGCAAATGTGCCGACAATGCCCATCGTTTCAGCTATGCGCCGGGCTGCTGTCTGCGCTTTTTCCGTGACGTGTTCGGGGACGCGAGCCGGCACTAACGATTGGAACAACATATGATCCCGATGTATATTCTCTGCGACCGGGAAGAAGCAGATTTCTCCCCTGGGACTCCGCGTGAACACCTGGGATATTTCGCAGTCAAAATCCAACCACTGCTCGACAATATAGGGGTCACCCGGAACGATAAAGTTTCTGGCAGATTCGATATCTTCATAGTCTGCTAGTTTCACTTGCCCTTTGCCGTCATATCCGCCGCTCACCGTTTTAATGACCGCCGGCAAGCCAATGCGCTCGAGCGCTTGTTGGCAAGCATCAAACGAGGTGACGATCTCGTATGAGGCAACGGGCAGATCCGCTGCGGTCGCCACTTCCTTTTCCTTCTGCCGATTTTGGGTCACTTCCAACGCATAAGCACCCTGGGGAAGCTTGTCCTGTTGTTCAAATATCCGTGCCACATCAAGGTCGACATTTTCAAACTCATACGTGATCACATCACTGAGGTCGCTAAGCTGATGCGCTGCTTGCTGATCATCATAAGAGGCGACGATATGATGGTCGGCTACCTGCGCGCACGGACAATCCTCCGACGGATCCAACACGGCAATCCGGTAACCCATATGCTTCGCTGCTACCGCCATCATCCGGCCAAGCTGGCCACCTCCGAGAATTCCGATCGTCTGTCCGGACCATACTTTAGTCATGGTGAAGATCACTCCTCATTTGAGCTACTTTAGATTTCATATCCTCCCGATAATGCATGAGGCGTTCAGCTATCGTTTCATCAAAAGCACCGAGCATCTCAGCTGCCAATAACCCCGCATTCTGAGCGCCGGCACTGCCGATGGCTACCGTTGCCACGGGAACACCCCCGGGCATTTGGGCGATAGATAACAAGGAATCCATACCTTGCAACGCCTTCGACTCAACAGGTACGCCGATGACAGGCAAGGTGGTCTTCGAAGCTACCATTCCTGGTAAATGTGCAGCCCCGCCAGCCCCGGCGATGATCACTTTCAACCCTTTCGATCGTGCATTTTCTGCATAGTTGAACATATCTTCCGGTGTGCGATGCGCGGAAATGATTTCTTTCTCATAATCAATTTCCAGCTCCTCTAGCACATCACACGTTTTTTGCATGGTTTCCAAGTCCGATATACTTCCCATGATGACCCCAACCTGCGCCATCTCTCATCCCTCGTTTCATTTGAAATATAGCGATCTTTTAAAGTGAAGTGCTGCATTCGACCATAAAAAAACCTGCTCATAACTCCCCTCACAATGAGAGAAGATGAACAGGTCGCTCCAAACGTGCCCACGTGACACGTGCGGCCAAGCTTTCACCTTCCCTCATAGTCCAGCTATTTACGGTAGCCGGGTAGAAACGGTCGGGCCATATCCCCGAGATTATATGAGGTTCTGCTATGCATGTCTATCCACATCATAGCAAGGTTCAATTATGCTTGTCAACGCGAATGACGAACAATAATATCTTTACATTAAATTAATGTTCGGTTTTTACTGTTTTACAGCCTGAAATACGATGGTACGGCTGATCGGTTCCATGGTTTTTTCCCCATTTTGTTCATGTTCTTTAAAAATCGGTTCTTCCGTACGTCTAATAGGCACATACCCATCTTTACGCATCCGTTCAAGACACGCATCAATGGTTTCGTCTGCTTTCACTTCATATCGCATCTTCTTGTTTTTCGCCACTTTTTTTAATCTTTCCTTTCTTCACTTGCTTCACCCAGAATCCGCCGTGGATTTGTTTAGGTTCATAGGCAATGATAAATGCCTTCGAATCTATTGAACGAATTGTATCATATAACTTAAGCTCATATTTACGAGGCGTTAAAATCTGCATAGCTAGACGATCGCCTTCCATTCCGTAAGCGAACCAACTCGTGACACCATAGCCTAAATCGCGCAGTTTACGGGTAAATTCAATATCAGGGTCTGAAGAAATGACGTTAACGGTGATGTAGCCGAGCGCTAATTTCTCTTCAATTTTCATTCCTACAATGACACCCAGGGCATAACCTATAGCGTAGGCAATAACGTTCTCAATTCGATCTAAATTTTCCAACACAAGCCCGAGTCCCACAATGTACACGACAATCTCGAACATACTAATAAACGCGGCAAAATACCGTTGGCCCTTTAAGGTGAAAATCATGCGAATCGTAAAAAACGATACGTACACAATGTTCACCACAAGGATGATCGTCACCATCACGAGCGGATTTTCCAGCATTGCACAGCCCCCTGTACCCCTTAAATTTTTACTTTCCCGCAAACAGGTTATTCACTGTAACGCCCATTCATGCATATACTATATACCACGATTGAATATGGGCACAATGAATTTTTTCCATAACTTACAAAAAGTTGAAGGGGGCCCTGCCATGGACCAATTCCATGATTGGAAAAATAACTTAGATCGCTTTTTTGGGCAAGATTTCTGGAATGAATTTGAGGGAGTGATCAAACCTCCCATACCTGCCATGAACATGTACCAATATGACAATGAGGTTTTGTGCATATTTGACATCCCGGGCTTAGACGATGCTAAAAAAGTCGATGTGTATGTCGAACACGCGTCGCTCACGGTAAAAGGCATGGTCGAAATTGATCATCGCGGCGGCCAGCAAATCAAATCCGAACTTCCCCAGGGCGTCTTTGAACGAACGATCACCCTTCCTTTCGCTGTACGCAGTGACAAGATACAAGCGACTTACCGAAATGGCCTCCTGACCATTCAGCTCTACCGCTGGATTTCCGATAAAAGCAAAAGCCAACGGGTGCCGATTCGCTATTTAGAAGACTGATCCTATCATATGGATGACAAGAGCTGGGAGAAAACTGAATGACCTACAAAATGCCGAACGGTCACCAAAACGTTCGGCATTTTGTGTGCTAAGCATCCTTTATGCTTGGACGATTCGCCTCCTTATATGGGCGGTTCTGCTCGCTGCTTGGGCGGTTTTGGCCCCACTTGGGCGGTTCCGGGTCCAATATGGACGATTATGGCCACTTGTTGGGCGATTCCCTATTTCAGGGTGTTCGACTACCTTATTTGGGCATTCTTGCTCTTCCTTTATATCATTCTAGTAATGCTTTACTCTCATTACGATAAGAAAATGAAATAAGCCACGAAGATGACAAACAACACGTACATAACGGGGTTGATCTCCTTGACTCTTCCCTTTAATAACATGGTGATCGGGTAAAAGATGAACCCGATCGCGATTCCTGTGGCAATACTGTACGTCAGTGGCATGGTGATGATCGTAAAGAATGCCGGCACCGCAATTTCGAATTGGTCCCATTCAATCTGCTTCAGAGAAGAGGCCATCAACACCCCCACGATAATTAAGGCTGGGGCAGTCACTTGGGCCGTCACTACGTTCAAAAGCGGCGCAAAAAATAAAGCCAAAATGAAGAAACCTGCCGTGACGACCGACGTGAATCCGGTTCGTCCACCGGCCCCGACCCCTGCAGTGGATTCAATATAGGACGTCGTTGTCGAAGTACCTGCCACAGCACCGACCACTGTTGCAGCCGAATCGGCAAACAGCGCTCTGCCTGCTCGCGGCAATTTATTATTTTTCATGAGGCCTGCCTGGTTGGCTACGGCTACCAGGGTGCCTGCTGTATCAAAGAAATCAACGAATAAAAACGTTAAAATGACGACTAACATTTGCAAGGTGAAAATTTCACCAAAATGGGTGAACGCCGCTCCAAAGGTAGGCGTCAGACTCGGAACAGCTCCGACCACATCATTCACTCCGGTCGGAGGCGCGATCAGGCCGGTCACCATGCCGGCGATGGACGTGAGGATCATGCCATAGAAAATCCCGCCTCTGATGCCGAGAGCAAGTAAAATCACCGAAGCGAAGATGCCGAAAATAGCCAGCATCGTCGTCGGCTCGGCCAAGTTGCCTATGGTTACGAGTGTATCGTCGTTCCCCTGGATAATGCCGGAATTTTGAAATCCGATGAAAGCGATGAATAAGCCGATACCAGCTCCCACTGCCATTTTCAAGTTAGGCGGAATAGCATTGATGATTTTTTGACGCAGGCCGGTTAAAGTTAACACAATAAATATAAGTCCAGACGCTAAAACACCGGCCAGAGCCGTCTCCCACGGAATGCCATAGCCTAACACGACCGTATAGGCAAAAAAGGCGTTCAATCCCATCCCGGGTGCCAATGCAATCGGATATTTTGCCACCAGCCCCATCACTAACGACCCTACTGCAGCCGCTATGGCCGTGGCTGTAAACACAGCACCTTTATCAATCCGTGTTACCCCTTCCGGCAGCTGTTCCACACCATCAAGTGCCAGCGTTGACGGGTTAACGAACAAAATATAAGCCATGGCCAAAAACGTGGTCATACCGGCCATGAATTCGATGCGATAATTCGTACCGAGTTCTTTAAATTTAAAGAATTTCTTCACCTTGAATCCTCCCTATCTCCTGCACCGCGTATACTATAGAACAAAGGCGCAAGCAAGCGCCCCTGGAATTCCGACACGCATAAGCAAAACACCAGGAAGAAGGTGGTCTTTTCCTTCCGCAGGGTGGGTTGCTTATGTCACGAGGAGCCGGACGTGGCTTATGAGGGATGTGTTATTCACAGGCCCAAATCCTATAGTTTCCTAAGCAAACAAAAAAAGCACGCTTGACTGTGAGCCAAGAGTGCTACCTACGTTACCTGAAGAATCGCCAAGGAGGCTGCTCGCCCAGACCTCGCCAATCCACCAACGTAGTCAGACCATTTACGGTAGCCTGGTAGAAACTCATGGGCCCTATTCCCATTATTATACGACGGTGCGTTTATTCATTATTGTCATCCTATATCTTACAAGGGTTATCCATAATCGTCAAACGAAACCCGAACATTAACAGCTTACTCACCCTTAATGTTCGCCCGCATTAAACATTATTCCCATTCAATGGTTGCTGGCGGCTTGCTGGTTACATCATAGACAATCCGATTGACGTGATCCACTTCATTCACGATACGGTTCGAGATTTTCTCAAGTACATCCCACGGAATGCGTGCCCAGTCAGACGTCATCCCATCGATTGACGTTACCGCTCGAATGCCGACTGTGTGATCATAGGTGCGCGCATCGCCCATCACACCAACCGACCTGAAATTCGGAAGAACCGTGAAATACTGCCAAATGTCGCGATCCAACCCAGCGTTCTTGATCTCTTCTCTCAAAATGGCATCGGATTCGCGGACCACTTCCAGCTTTTCTTCCGTTATGTCACCAAGGACACGGATAGCCAGTCCCGGACCAGGAAACGGCTGACGCCACACGATGTCATCAGGCACGCCAAGTTCACTGCCGAGTTTGCGCACTTCATCTTTGAATAACGTATTCAACGGTTCAATCAAATCAAAGTTCATTTCTTCCGGAAGCCCTCCGACATTATGATGAGATTTGATCGTCTGAGCCGTATCGGTGCCGCTTTCAATAATATCGGTGTAAAGCGTACCTTGTGCCAGGAAATCGATATCCTTCAGCTTGGCCGCTTCATCATCGAACACGTAGATGAATTCATTGCCGATGATTTTCCGTTTTTTCTCAGGGTCGGAAACGCCTTCGAGTTTATTTAGGAAACGCTCCTGGGCATCAATTTTAATCAAGTTCATATGGAATTGATCACGGAACGTGTGCATGACACTGTCGGCTTCTCCTTTTCGCAGCAAGCCATGGTCAACAAATATACACGTCAATTGATCGCCGATCGCTTCATGGAGCAAAGCCGCTACGACAGAGGAATCCACACCGCCGCTCAAGGCGCATAACACCTTACGATCCCCGACATTAGCGCGAATCTTCTCGACTTCCATCTCGATCAAATTCTGCATCGTCCAGTTCCCTTCTGCCTCACAGACAGCAAACACGAAGTGACGCAGTAAATCATTGCCATATTCAGAATGACGGACCTCAGGGTGGAACTGCACCCCGTACATGTTCAGCTGATCATGACTGATAGCTGCAACCGGGCACGATGGGCTGGTCGCATCTACCGTAAATCCGCGCGGCGGTTCCACCACTTTATCCGTATGGCTCATCCAAACGGTCTGTTCCGCTGGCGTATCCTGGAACAAAACCGGTTTGTCCTGCACCGAGATGTCAGCTTTTCCATATTCACGCTTCCCGGCTCGTTCTACCTGGCCGGCAAAATGATGCGTCATCAGCTGCATCCCGTAACAAATCCCCAGAACCGGAATGCCCAATTCAAATAAATCCTCGTCACAGCGAAAACTATCCTCGCCATATACACTGTTAGGTCCACCCGATAAAATAATACCCGCCGGATTCATTGCTTTGATTTCATCGGCCGTTAATGTATGAGAATGGAGTTCACTGTACACACCGAATTCACGAATACGCCGCGTAATCAACTGGTTGTACTGACTGCCAAAGTCCAACACTAAAATCATTTCGTCTGGTTGCGTCATCTTGTCTTCAACTCCTATCCGCTTCATTCCATAAAAAAATTCTGCCTTCGCTAAAAAACCATAACGAAGGCAGAAGTATCATTAGACACACGATCTTCTTCTGCCTTCATAGTCAGGATATTTAAGGTATCCCGGTAGAGACTCTCGAACCCTATTTTCGAGGATATATGAAGAACGATCAGCGATTAAATTTTCATTAATTCTAACAGGGCATCAGACGACAATCAAGACAATGTGCGTTTGATTAAATTTTCCCATAATTCTGTGAATCGTTGCGGTTGTTCCGCACGCTGTTCATTCCGGTATAAGATCCGCTCATATTGATGCGTGAGGAATAGCATATCGGAAGACTGATAACGCCGGTCAATGTCCACAGCGTAATCACGCAGCGTTTGATCCGGTTTGCGTGCGTAGCCTTTGTGCGCCAGAACCTTCAACAAGAAATGGTAAGCTCGCTGGTAAGAGACGGCATCATCCGAGTTCCGGAATCTGCGGATAATGTAAGCAGCCATCCATTTATAGCGCGTCACATACAAGCTGACCACAGCGATGATAACCGCTCCCAGCATTCCCCAACGCCACCATCCCTGGTTGTCACCATTATTTAAGTTTCCAGCTGCTCCCGCTTCTTCATTTTGCTCTTGGACTTCTTGCGGGTTGCCTGGGTTGCCTTCAGGTGTTTCCCCGTTTTCACCACCTGCCGGGTCTTCTTCTCCCGATTCATCCATATCAACATGGAAGTCCGTATTATTTGAGAACCCTTTCGTCGGTTCAAACGGGACCCATCCTTGACCAGGGAAGTAAACCTCGACCCAGGAGTGGGCGTTCGAGTTGCTCACTTCATAGACATCGTACGTTTCGCCGTTAATCGAAGCGTCCTCATCCATTTGCTCGCCGCCCGTAAATCCTTTCACCCAGCGAGCCGGGATATCGACTGACCGAAGCAGCACGACCATGGCTGAGGAGAAATTGTCGCAGTAACCCAGCTGTGTTTCAAATAAAAACTGATCGACATAATCCTGATTTTCGCCAGGGGTCGCTACGTCCGTCGTATTATATTCGAAATCATTGCTTGTAAAATAGCTTTCAATGGCTTTTGCCCGATCATAACGATTTTCGTCCTCTTGAACGATTTGCTCAGCCAAGTTTTGCACCCTGCCTGGCAAGTCATCGGGCAGCTGCAAATAAGGCTCCTTAATTTCCTCAGGATCCTCTTCATCATCGGACTGGCGTAACTGATCATACTCAAAGGACGGCGCTTCATAAGTCATCTGATAACTGTCCATTTGAGCAGGGTTGGAGTTGCGCAGCGTATCAACTTCCCCGGTGTTTTCATGCAGACGCATGCTAAATTCATTACTCGGGTTGATGCGATCTACAGTCTCCCCGCCATAAGGGTAAACAAGCTTATTCAAAGCTGCATCATCTGTAAAATCAAGGAAAGTCTGCTCTTCTTCCGTTTCCACCTCATCTGAAAACGTCTGGAAAGAAAGCTGACCATTCTCTAACTCGGACACAGGCTCATCAAGCGTGTCCTCCCAACCTTTTCCCGTATAACGGTCCTTAGATTCGATGCGCCAGTACCGTTCCTGGGGTGCAGTCGCCCGGAATACGGTCGTATCATCCTGGACAAAGGAACCACCGAGCTGTTCATCATTTTCACCATAGCCGACTTTTTGGACCCCGCCGGTGCCGGAACCTGAACCGCCTGTAGCACTCTGAATGTACGGCACAGGGTCAGGCCATTGAGGTGCAAATTTTGGCGCCGCATACCCCGCAGCCGTCGAGACAAGCACGACAGCAATCAACGGCAGCACCCACAGATGGGCTTTCCGTAGTTTGCCGAACGGGATGGACTCTTTTTCCATTTCCTTCGCGAAACTTGAGAGACCCAGCACGAATAACGAGATCACGAACGTCCTGATAATGGCTGATTTTCCATCATACACCGTAAACGTATCCAAAACGGTGACGTAAACGAACGTTAAAATGATGAAAAATAACATGCGTTTGGCAATCACAAACCAATAGTAGAGCAGGTAACTCATTAACCATAACAGCAGGAGAAAGAGGAGGCTGCGGAAAAACGGCGTCATCTCCCACCATTGCTGATTTTGGATCACCTGGCTGTTAAACACAATTTGGTCCGAGACCACCCTGAACCAATCACGGCTAAAAATGCGTTCCATGATATAAAGCCCATCCAAAATAAAAACAAGACCAATAAATTTCAAGGGAATGGAAAACCACCAATTAACCTGCAAAAACGAAATAAAGAAACAGAACGCAGCGTAAATGGTAAAAATCGCCACGTCTTTCGTCTCCGTTATTTGCTCAAGCGGACGCAGCCACTCCCAAAATAAAAAGAAGCCGCCAACGTAAATCAGGATCTGGTAGATGAACTGTTGTTGATTGCGGGACATCCCATTCATTACGTGTTCACCTCAAATTCTTGTTGAATCAGCTGCTCCTCTGTCAATACATTGACGGTCACACCTTTATAGGACAACTGTTTAAGCAATTGATGATTCCCAAACGTCATATCATCTGAAGGATGGATAAAAAAAAGGATGACGCGTTTACTTTTCTGCATCAATTTCTCAATCGCTTTCTGCATATTCCCATCGATACGCGAGGTTACAATCATGGAAATCAACCCGCTCGGGAGCTGTCCTTGTTCTCTCTCGAGCTGTTGAGCAAACGGGATCCGTCCAATCGGCTTCACTTGTGCCAAATGACGTTGAATCATTTGCTTTTGGGAATAATCCTGGTGGAGCGGGAAGTAAGCTGCTCCATCGCCCAAAGTCATAAACGCGAGCTGAGAGGACGACTTTCGCAACTCTTCCAGCAGCGAAGCACACAGTTCAACGCAGCCTTCGAATGCAAGCCGATTCAGATTAGAATGATAGACAGCATTCAAGATCAGCATCATCTCGACGCTTTTTTCCTGTTCAAATTCTTTCGTCATGATCGCATTCTTCCGCGCCGTCGCCTTCCAATCAATCCAGGAAAAACGGTCTCCCGGCATATATTCGCGTACCCCGGTGACAATGTTCGTGTTTTTCTCATTCAAGGTAATTGAAGGACTCGCCCCGCGATCAAAGCTATGCACACGCTCTTTTAAACGTACCTTGCGCTGGTAAGGAAAAACGAGCAAACTGCTTTCATTCTGGCTCACATGTTCTTTTTTCACAAAGCCAAAAAAATCCCCGGTTTTGATCCGCAGCGCTTTCAACTTGTGTTCCCCGCGCGGCAAATCAGGCAGCTCATACGTATAGCGGATCGTCCGTTTGAACCAGGGGAATAAGACACGCTTGACTTTACGCGGCTGCTCCATATAATCGGGCTGATTGATATAATGGTATTTTTCTAAATGCGTATCGGTCTTTTTCAAAGAGTCAGGAAAATACTCCTCGATCACACAGTAGTAGATTGGAAACGCATACCGCCGTTTCAGGATGACTTCTACTTCCACCTTTTCCCCGGCTACCGCCACGCGTTTGGATAAATGCCGTTCAATTTCCCAATTTGAAATCGGATAGACGAGCAAAGCAAACATGTAGATCAAGAAGGGAGAGAAGGCGAAAAAGAGAAACCAGCTGACAAACCCTCCCTGGAACATGGCATATGAAAAGAGAACTGCAAAGATGAGCAGAACAAATGCCAATTTAGCAAAGAAACCGGCCTGTCTCATTCATTGACATTCCTTTTAACAGGAATCGACACTTTGCTCAGCTCTTCTTCAATGATGCCTTCTGGAGAGGAGCCTTCAAACTTGGCCTCCGAAGTGAGGATCATGCGATGAGCTAGCACATAAGGGGCTAAAAATTTAATATCATCCGGCACGACATAATCACGATCATGGATGAATGCATAAGCTTTCGCCGCTTTCATTAAGGCGATGGAACCCCGGGGGCTGACACCTAAGTAAATCCCTGGATGCTGCCGCGTCGCTGTCACAATATCAATGATGTAACGGTTGACGGTTTGATCGACATACACATCTTTGACCTGCTGCTGAAGGCCGACCAATTCCTCCTTACTCATCACCGCTGCAGCACTCTCAATCGGGTGATCGCCAGATGTCCGTGTCAACATCTCCATTTCCTCTTGCTCCGTCGGGTACCCCATCTTCAGCTTCAAAAGGAAGCGGTCCAATTGAGCTTCCGGAAGCGGATAAGTGCCCTCATATTCGATGGGATTTTGGGTAGCCATCACAAAAAATGGCTCATTCAAAGATACCGCTTCCCCTTCGACAGTTATGCTCGTTTCTTCCATCCCTTCCAATAAAGCCGATTGCGTCTTAGGCGATGTCCGGTTAATCTCATCCGCAAGAACCACATTGCCCAAAATCGGCCCGGGACGAAACTCGAACTCAAGCTCCTTCGGGTTGTAAATGGATACCCCGGTCACGTCAGACGGAAGTAAATCAGGCGTAAACTGAATCCGCTTAAAATCACAATCCAATGATTTTGCCAACGTCTTCACGAGCATCGTTTTCCCTACCCCAGGCACATCCTCGAGTAACACATGCCCCTTGGCAAGCAGCGCGACAACACTTAACAACGCCGCTTCTTCTTTTCCGATCATCACCTTGCGTATATTCGACAAAACCTCTCCTATTTTAGGTTGATAGAGATATGTTTGCTGGGTCATCAACTAGACTCCTCTCCTACATCTATTTTCATATTATTTAAAATTTTTGCCTATTCTAACTATACTACATGACAGCAATCCCGACAAAGAATCTTACTGTTCTCCCTCTTTTCTAGTAAAACTTTCCTCTTTTCTTCCATTATAACGAAAATTTTGTCACGAAAACCCATTATTGTGTCGTTTTTTTATTAAATTTATTGTCACAGAACATAGTCGCAAGCGTCCCGGGAGCTCCGACACGCATAAGCCAAACACCAGGGTTGCTTATGTCGCGAGGGGCTGGGCGCTAATAGGTATGTGTGATCCACAGGGCCCGAATTTTGTAGTTTCCTAAGCAATAAAAAAACGTCCAAAGGAAAGACAGTACTTCCTTTGAACGTTCTCATTTTTGTCTGCTTAGACCGTTTGATGCGACTGACTTGTTTCAATCACAATCTCGTCAATCTTCCACTCACCATCTGATTTCACGAACATAAAGTTCATCGTCATCTTGCCATGCAAATCACTTTGATGTTCGCTTGTTAATTCGTATTGCTGATCATTTACCTTTTTAACGTCATAATTCGCATCCTCATTGAATTTTGGATGACCGTCTTTTGGAATCAAAAACAACCCTTCATCTGATTCATTCACATAACCTTCAAAGAAATGACGTGCCGCATCCTCCGTCATGATGTCAGCATAAACATTGTACAATTCTTCTTTCGTGGAAATGGATTTGAAAGGATACCCTTGATTGGCCTTAGAGAATTTATTGAAATTAACCTCAGATTCTATGCGATCAAAAATGCGATTATAATCATTCAGCACATCTAAGAAAACCTCATCCTTAACTTGATCCGAACTCCTATCACCAGACTCATTTTCAGTCATTTGCTCAGTATCTTCTATAGCAGGGCTGCTTTGATTTTCAGAGGAAGTGTCCTGGTCGACTTCTGTCAGGCTACCCGTTGGCTGCGTCAACAATAAATCCGCTTCATCCGAAACCTGCTTCTCCTGTTGGTTCACAGCTGCTTGCTGTTGTGCCTCTGAATTGGCGGTTCCACAACCGGCCAAGAGCAGAACAAAAGCGGAAGCTGCGATCATGAAATGTTTCAAAACAAACACCCTTTCAATATAGTTCTACCCTTTAGACGTGTGAGGTTCGCTTAATGTTTCATTTTTGTTACAAATTTATTTCGATTGTTACAAAATGCCTAGTGCTTGATTGATTGTTCATTTATCATATTCCCCTTATGTAACAAGACATAACCGGTTGGAAGCATTCTTTTTATATAAACTCTAGTAGAGTCTTATTAACTGCGGGAGCTCAGTAAACCTCCTGAGATACCGGTGCCTCTTGCGATTCATGGAGATTTATCGTCGGTTCCTGCTCGTTTATCATCGGTTCCGCCTTATATATCATCGCTTCCTCACCACTTATCGACGGTCCGTCTCATTTTATCGTCGCTCCACGCATTATCGTCGGTTCTGCCTCATTTATCATCGCTTCCTCACCGCTTTTCGGCGCTCCGCCTCATTTTATCGGCACTCCGCACTTTATCGTCGGTTCCGCCTCATTTATCATCGCTTCCACACCGCTTTTCGGCGCTCCGCCTCATTTTATCGGCACTCCGCACTTTATCGTCGGTTCTGCCTCATTTATCATCGCTTCCTCACCGCTTATCGCCGGTCCGTCTCATTTTATCGTCGCTCCACGCATTATCGTCGGTTCCGCCAACTTTATCATCGGTCCGACAGAATTTATCGCCAGTTCATAGCGTTGACCTCAAAAAACCTCGGTTAAATAACCGAGGTGGTCAAACTTAATAACTAACGAACGCTGCTCCGACGATAATCAAAAGAATGAACAGCACAACAATTAAGGCAAAGTTACTGCCTCCACCGTATCCCATATAGTTCCCTCCTTTATATTGGATTCCCTATATCTTATATATCTGGAGGATATCCGGAAGTGTGAGCGCCCTCTTACCAAGAAAAAAAGTTGCACCCAATTCTACCTTTTACTAGGGGAGCACCCTTTCCATTTCCTGCTTCTGACGTACCATAATGTAATATGGCTAAAGGAGGTGGAACGTTTTGTCAAGTTATGCTAGACAACGACAAATCAGAGATTTGGAAATTAAAGCTGAAAGCCTCCGGGCCGAATTGCGCGAATTGCGTCACATGCAAGCCCAGCAAGAAAGTCACTCACACATACAAACATTTAAAAATGAAGATAAAGTGGAGTTCAAAAATATCGGTAACCCTAAAATCACGATTGAAAACGACCAGGACGCTTTTATCATTTTAGTTGTGCTGTTTTTAGCCTTCTCCGGGACCATTTCGCCAGCTGAGGTCCCTGCATTGAAAGCGATGCTCCAGTCACTAAGCTAAGTCTACTTATTCCCTTACGCATAGGGGGGCTGGAGGTCAGTCAAAGGAGGTGAACATCTATGTCGTGTTATGATGATTATCGGAAAATCAGTGAACTGGAGACTGAAATTCAAGAACTAAAAGATCAGCTGCAAGCATTACGTCAATGGCCACCCAAAAAAGATCAGAAGAAGGGTGTCAAAAACGAAGATAAATTTTACGTCAAAGATATTGGAAACCCAGAAATTAAAATAAAAAATGAACAAAATATTTATGCTTTTGTAATCGTCCTGTTTCTCTTTTTGCAATTGGGCGGATTAGCTAACGGGGCTGAACCAGAGAATGGTCCGGGAGAAGTTGATGCTGAGGTATTGACGATGGTTAAAAACCTACTTGCCAATCAATAAATAACAAGGTGAGTCGACCACTGACTCACCTTTTCGCACTTTTTTTCTGATCAACCCCCTCATCTTGAGTCAACATGTCGAAACAATGTAGGGACCCCTAGAAATTTTCAAGAGGCGCTCTTTTTTTAGAGCGTCTCTTTTTTGCTTTAACGCGGTGATTATAAATGATAGAATTCCAAATGTTTTTGTCGAATAATCAACACTTCTTGCTTCTCATCTGGTATTATAGAACTAGGGCAAATTTTACGAAAGTAACAGACGCAAAGACATGAACCTATGGGCTAAGCTACAGTCGCCAGGCTGCACAAGTATTCGACATCATCCTTTCCCAGTTTGCCTAATTACCAGTGAAGGGGATTTTACCATGAAAAAAGTAATGGTCGTTGACGATTCTCCGTTCATGCGCCAGCTGCTCACGGACCGGCTGACATCTTATGGCATCGAAGTGGTGGCCGAAGCATCAGATGGAACGAAGGTCATTCCGCAATATAAGGATTATCATCCCGACATCGTATTGATGGACGTCACCATGCCTGGAATGAGCGGATCCCAGGCCGTTAAAAAGCTGCTTGAACACGACCCTGCAGCCAAAGTCATTATGTGTTCAGCTTCCGGGCAAATGTACCTTGTAAAAGAAAGCATCCACATCGGCGCAAAAGATTTTGTCATCAAACCTTTTTTCGACAACCTCATATCCACTGTTCATGAAGTTGGCCAAACCTAACTTAACCACTGCACATACGCCCACTCCATCTTCAACTTCACCATGCTACACTACATAACTGAAATGTCGACAAATGACCAGGATATATGCGGCGTCTCAGACCACGGCCAGAGCCATTTCGTTTTACAGTTGCTTTCCACTCAGGCGTTTTTATCAAAAAAATAGACTTTCGCCCTTACCCATTGGACCTCTGCCTCATAGATTGAAGTAAATAACTGATGAGGTGGTGGAATTATGAATAACTCTATGTATGGTGGTTATGGCGGTGGCGGCTATCACTGCTACAGACGGGGCGGGGGCTTCGCGCTTATCGTTGTCCTGTTTATCCTTTTGATCATTGTCGGCGCAACTTTCTATTGCTAATCCACTCTTCACCTTTGAAGCACATATAATCCGGGGGAACGTTATTCCGTTCACTTTTTGAAAAAGACCAGGCGTTTGTCTGGTCTTTTTTATGAAACGCAACAAAAAAGGGAAGTAACACTGCTTCATGAACGGCGTTACTTCCCTTTTTACATATTTACTTATCAGCGGAGATTTTTCCAAGAAAAAAGCCATCCACTTCTTCAATTTTTCCTCGCCATACAAAGTTTCCTTCGGATGGTATAGGGGCATCTCCACTGTATATTTGGGTATTTTTTAAATGGACGAAAGTTGCCCCACCCTGGTTTTGATCCTTGGCAGCATTGCCAGCTTCTGAGAGTTTTTCACCCACTGCTTTGGCAATATCATTTCCATTATTAAGGTCGCTGGCTATCGTTTCAAAATAGTGCTGTGCTGAAATCGTGGTACCAGTCACTAAAGAACCGTTCACGTTTAAGGTCATGTCCAATGCGAAATCGTGCTTATTCGCTGCTTCCACAAACATGGTTAACATCTCATCATTCGTTTCCATCGTTTGTCACCCCCGAACGTTAAGATTGGTTAGTATCATCGTTGGCCGTAATTTTGGTGTCAGTCTTTTCTTCTTCAGATTGCGTATTTCCTTGTTCAACAGGTAACGAGTCAACATCCGCGTTACCTTCGTGGTCACTCTTCGATTTCTTAAATTTGTTAGCAACCTTTTGAGATTTCTCACTTGTGTTGTCTTTCAACCGCTTGCTTTTGTCGACTGCTTTCTTCGATTGCTCCGATAAGTCTGATCTCATTTCCTTCCCAGCCTTGGGCGCGAATAATAGACTGGTCGTAGCTCCCACAACGCCACCTATCAATGTGCCGGTTATGACACCCTTATTGTTATTCAATACATGCTTGGATTGTTTTGCTTTGTTTTGCAAGTCTGCCATTTCTCTCATCCTTTCTATTTTATCTGGTTTCCTTCTACTAATCTCTCTAATTGTTCAATGCGATTCTGTAAATCCTGGTTTTCCTTTTCCAATTCTTGTTGATTGTCCTCAGCTGCTTTTGAACTTAGAAATGGATCTGTTTCCCACCAGTCCATACCTATTTCCTTGGCTTTATCCACTGAG
This sequence comes from Thalassobacillus sp. CUG 92003, assembly GCF_013618635.1. GTDB lineage: Bacteria > Bacillota > Bacilli > Bacillales > Halobacillaceae > CUG-92003. Next base: position 171,586 of record NZ_JABLSJ010000003.1, read on the forward strand.
GCTACAATCAATCTGATCTTAATCGTCAATAATTCAACGTCAGCTAAACCGACCCTGATGTCACCCGCGATGACCACACCTTTATCTAGGACGGTTTCTAACACATCGACGATGCTGTTTGTTTGCGTCGGGTGTTCAATGCTCATAACCGCACTCCTTCCTTAGTTCAACAGGTTTCCAAGTGGACCAAGGTCAATGTTTAAATCATCATCTTCCAGTTCGAATATATCCTTCAATTCATCCATTTTTACTTCTAAATTCATTAAAGCAACACCCAGTTTCTCAATTTCTTCTTCTGAAAGTGTGCCACCATCCACCCGGCGGATCGCATGACGCTCCACTAACTGCCTCAATAGCTCAATGACTGTCAATACGAGCTGGGCTAACCCCTGTTCAGCCCCCTCTGGATCTAGATTTATCCGGCTGCTATTCGGGGTCTGTTGATTAAGATCGCTCTGTGACATGCTTTAATTCCTCCTTTTCAGAATCAAATTGTTCAGAGGATAATGAATGGGCAGCGTTCTCGTCGGCTTGAATCAATGTTTCAACCGCCGAAATCAGGACACGCAAGTCAAGATAGACAAGGTCGATGCCGGCTATGGAAATGAGTATATCCCCTTTTATGGCCACACCTTTATCAAGAACTGTATCTAAAATATCTATCAAGGCTATGTCTTTATTTTCATAGTTGTTTCGCTCGGACATATGACTCGCCTCACTTTATGATAGATTTGCAAAATGATAGGCTGGCCACGGTCCAGTTGCTTCAATTTGCCAGCCGGATGGGCTTGACTGTTCTTTCATCTTGGTAATAGTTGCTAAAAATTGTTCAACATCTTGGGTCGCTAACAAATAAGCACTGTTCCAACACATCTCCACATCTTTGCCCGTCACTTGTTTATTCCAGGTATCCTTCACGGTGCTGTCCTCACAAAAAGCTTTCAATTCTTCATGAAAGTCAGTACAGAATGCATCTTTTTCCTTCTCTACTTCTTCGTCTGCCACCTGGTCAAGCTTTCGTTTTTCAAGATACTGTCTTCCCGGTGACATCGTTGCAATTTCATCTCTTTTAGCTTGTATGGTTAAATTGTGAGCTTCCGCTTCTTCTTTCAATTTGGCGGTATCACAATATATTTTTAGGTTCCATTCTTCTTTATCTTCAAGTCGGGCCAATAGATCCACTAGCTTCTCTTTATGCGATTCAATCATTTCGGTTAAACTGGACCGACTGGCGTAAATTGTGCAAAATTTCATAGGTACGACAGGAAGGGCTTCCCTTATCGTCAGCAACGCTTCGTGATGATGAAATGCTTTTTCCTGAACCCATTCCATCTGATTGCTTTTTTCCTTAAGCGCTTCTTCACTGTATTCTCCCCCATCAAGCGTACAAACCACCGCAGCTAGTGTTCCATACGATAGTGTGTACACCTCGTGCGTCTGGTCCAACCCTTTAAAGGCTGGACATTCATTTTGCCCAGGGTGATTGGGGACAATCCCATATAAATAAATTAAGTCCGACATGACGCTTCCTCACTTTACTCGCGTTTGGTTAGGTCTTGCCATTGTTCCATTTCGCGTTTTTTGGCCGCTTCATACCGCGCCAGCAGCTCGCTTTCCTGCTCTTTATAAACCTCTTCTGATACTTCATCGAGTTCATACATCATTTGAAGGTGAATCAGCTTCTTTTGAATGTGTTCTAAATCATACAGTTCTTTGTCCACTTCATCTTTCACCTGTTCACCGACTTTTACAATCAAATTAATCGGGGACGTAAAAAGTTTATGGATCATGAACCTTCCTCCACTTTCAAGTGAATGTTGATGAAATTATAAGCAGGCCATGGACCTGTGTATTTAAAATCAACTTTATCCTTCCATTGCTCATGTGCCTCATTTACTTTTTCGTCAAAAGCGTCCTCCTGATCACGGTCGATCAAGTAAGCCGCATTCAACAACATCTTCTCCCCTATCAGTTCATTTTCACGCTCCGATTCAGCCAATTTGGTCAGAGGTTCATGAATACTGGATTTAACGTCGTGTTGAATGGATTGGAAAAATTGCTGGGCCATCTCACCTAATTCAATTCGATCAAAATAGCCGGCGTCTCGAGATTTTTGATCAACTGTTTGTTTTTTCTCTCGGACATTAGGTTGTTTATGAATTTCATTTTCCAGCCAGTCTTTCTTTCCAATCACTTTTAGCCCGACCTCAATCTTTCCCTTTATCTGAGGAAACAGCTCTTTAAATTGCGGATAAAGATTCTCAAGCAACTTGATCACATCAGCGTCGGAGTGAAAAACATTACCGAAACTGATGGGGATGACGGTATCTTCAATCTGCATCACATTTGAAATCACTTGCTGGTGGACCATTAAGTTTTCTTTGTTAGGGTGATATATTTTCATGGGCACTTCAGCCGCTACCATTGCAGCATCTTCATAATGAAGCGTGAAAATGTTTCGCTCTTCTCCTTCAAACTGGACTGTCCCGAAGTCTGTTTCTTGCTCACTCTGAATGCCGCAAAATATATACACGCCGGTTTCTTCACTCATTCGATTCACCCCGTTCAATGTTCTTACATGCTGTAATCACCTTATTTTTAATTTTTTCACTATCCTCATTCCCGCAAGTAACGAGCGTAAACAGGGTCATATCGAGACACAGCTTTTGGAACTCCTCATCCTTGCCATCAATCGGAATTTGGGCCTGATCAGCGGTTTTGGCAATCATGATTGACGTACGCAGACTCGGGCCCCCTGCCTTACTATTTTCTGAACAAAGTTCCCGTGCTTTCCCGACGAATGATACAATCACTTCTGCTTCAGCCTGGGTTACTTCCACTTTGGAGAGGAGAATACGGACCTCAGTCTCCTGATCAATAGGATCAAGCGGCAGATTCACCATACGATCCAGCAAGGCATCCTGTGTTTGGTAAACGCCAGTGTATTCTATCGGATTGCTTGTAAATATAACCGAGAATTCAGGGTGAACGTCTATATATGAAGCTGTCCGTTTCGTCCCGTAGAGAGGCAGGATATTTTCTTGCAATATTGAGAGAAATAGGTTGTTCGTCTCCGGTTGGGAACGTGTGAATTCATCATAAATCACCGTGTAGCCATTTTTTACAGCTTCATAGAGTCTTCCTTGCTGCCAAGACTCTGTCACATTCTCTTCCAATTTCAATACCGAACGGACGTAATTATCTTTCAGTTTACGGCGATCGTAGCCGCTGAAAGCTCCTATCAGATCTTCATTCGAAAGCTCCCGGTTGCCACTCAAAAACAGAATCGGTCGCTTCAGCTGTTTTGCAACGTGAAGTGCCAGGGATGTCTTGCCTATCCCAGATCCCCCCGTGAAATGGACAGGATAACCGATCGATAAATAGCGCAAAGAACGTCTGATCAAATCTGGATAAACCGATGAATCATAAACGTCTGTTTGTTGCTCGAGTTGATGGGTTTCTTTCAATGTAGTCATACGAAGTCCTCCAACTTGCTTCAGTCTTGCTTAGGACGTTTCTTCAAGATCGCTACGGTAACGAAGGTGTATTCTGGAAAAGCCAGTGATTTCCATATCCTTGTCGACATACACTTCATATAAACCGACCATTTCATCATGTGCGTATCTTTTCATATAATCCTTTTCTTCGATGACCTCTAACGTCACGCGCCAACCTTCTTCCTCCGACTGTTTTTCTACTGAAGTGATTTTATGGGGAGGAGCTATATGCTCGTTAAAAAAGTGGGTCACATTATCCATGATTATCATAGTCTTCAATTTCCCTCCCTTGTTGGTGGATTTTCAATTAAAAGCAGCAAGAGCCAGAGCCAAACCCTCTGGCTCCGGCTAATTAAATGCTTAACTGACTGCGTTCATTTGATTGCGAATCTTCTGCAAGACGTCCGCCAAGACCTTCTTCTTCTACTTCATCACGAAGTAATCCGACAGCTTCAGCATAACGCAACCACGTGTCCACACTTGCTACAACCACGCGTGCTTCAACAGTAATTAATTCAATACCGACAACAGAAACACGAGCATACGCATCAATGACGATCCCTTTATCCAAAATTCGGTCAATTACCTCCGCCAAACTTGAACTATCTGTCGATTTTTGTACAGCCATGATGATTCTCCTTTCTGTCAGTTAAGAACTGAGTGATTTGGTATTTGAAGGATGCTTGACATCTTTAGGGCCTTTAATATTCGTTGAACTCTTAATGTTCGCAGCACTTTTAATTTGATTGACCCCTTTAATATCATGAGCTCCATACAACTCTTCGTGGGAAGTGTCATCATTCAATTTTTCTTGAATGCCTTCTCCTGTTTCTTTTACGTTTGCTAACTTTTCTCGAACCGTCAACAATTTATTCTGCAGCTTTTCTTTCACATCTTGTGCTTTAGCATGTACGTTAGCCGCATTCTCTTCTTTGGATTCCCGAAGATTTTCTGTTGCTTCGTTCACCTGCGACTTTAATTGCTTCTGAAACTGCTCACGCATTTGATCGGTAACTTCATCTTGTATTTCATCAGCTGCTTCTTCAGTTGCATCTATTGGTCCATCTGCGCGATCTAGCACTTTAGAAGTCTGAGGAAATTTTTCTTCTAGATAATTAGTTGAAAGGCGGGCGCCTTTTTTGATTTTCTGTCTAATCTTCGGAACAAACAGTGAAGACGTGGCGGCCACCAAACTACCTGTCAGCGCTTGTGTTCCTGAATCATGCTTCACTTTTTCTTTAACGTCCATGGACACCCTCCCGAGCCAAATTTTTGACAACTCAGCGTATGTTTTTTGTTTTCCCTGAACCTTCAAGTAAAAACTAGGCCTTAATTATTAATTGCTCCGGCCTGTTTGTTTTGTAACAATAATATATCTTTATATATTTCAATCAACCTCTTAACAGAAACCATTACCATAATCCAAACCATTCAATATTACAGTATTTTTTCAAAAAAACTTTTTTCGTCTGGATTTTCACAGCCGTTTAAGCAAAACGAATGATCTAGAACAATGGACTTACAAACATAAGCAGAATTGCTAATTATCATTCAGGCAAAATGGCTTTTTTTGCAGGGAGCACAAATATCCAGTGAAAATTAAATCAACACAAAAAACCAGGTTATTGTTCGTAAAAGACCAAAAGCTATACCTTCTGAAGGAGGACGATGCGAAACAAAAAAAGACACCTTTTCCACAGGTGTCTTACATAATCATTCATATTTTTCAAATAATGTTGCCAGTCCTAATCCGCCGCCGATGCCAAGTGTCGCGATGCCACGTTTGGCATCATGCCAGGCTAGTTCATGGACCAGACGGGTGACGAGAATGGCACCTGACGCACCATAGGGGTGACCTAATGCTAAAGCACCGCCCGATCGGTTCACTTTTTCATAATCGATGTTTAACTCCTCGAGCGAGGCGATAACTTGTGAAGCAAACGCCTCATTGAATTCAACCAGGTCAATATCACGCTCCGTCAAACGCTGACGCTGCCATAACGTTTGCACAGCGGGGATCGGGCCGATGCCAAGGACATTCGGATCAACGCCTGATGACGTGCTATCGACAAACCGCGCCAATGGCTTCAATCCGAGCGCCTGGCATTTTTCCAATGACATGAGCAACACAGCGGCAGCTCCATCATTCATCGGGCACGCATTGCCTGCCGTCACCGTGCCCCCTTCTTTGAAAACAGGCGATAATTTGGCTAATTTTTCTATGGAAGTAGTCGGCCGAGGGCACTCATCTTCATGAACGCCAGCTACGGGGACGATCTCTTCCTGAAACAAGCCGGATTGTTGAGCTTTAATGGCTTTGCGGTGACTTTCGTAAGCGAATTCATCCTGTTTTTCCCGGGTGATGCCATAGCGGCTCGCCACATTCTCAGCTGCCTCTCCCATTTCAGGATCACCTACTGTGGCCGGTGAAAAACGCGCTCGGGAAAACATTGACGGTGGGTTTGGTTGATAAATTGAAGCAGGTTTCGCCATTTTCCAAGGGGCTAGGCTGGTGCTCTCGACGCCTCCTGCGATATAAACATCCCCTGCGCCGGATTGAATGTGGCGCGCAGCCATGTTAATCGCTTCCAGCCCAGATCCGCACTGGCGATCCACCGTGACACCGGGAACTGAGACGGGGAAGTCCGCTTCAAGAAGAGCAAGGCGTGCCATGTTCCCGCCCGGCCCAACCACGTTACCGAGCATAACTTCATCAATTTCCTCTGCATCGATGTCCCGGCTAAGGCGTGACAAAATGGAGGCAGCCAGTGATTCTGGAGGAAGATGAGCCAAACGTCCACCGATTTTTCCTATAGGCGTACGTTGGGCAGCAACAATGACTACATCGTTCATATTATTCCTCCTCGTAACGTTCCAAGTTGGACGCGGGCTATTTTGCCACTTTGTGTATAAGGAAAGGCGTCCACTTCTATCCATTCTTTCGGCCATTTATATGTCGGTAAACGTTTTGCCAGCTCACCTTCTATATCCGCTTCGTTGAGTTGACATTCATGATGGCAGATTACAAAGGCGACGACCATTTCACCCCAATATTCATCGGCGACGCCACACACCGCAACTTCGTTCACAGCAGCATGTTGGCTAATCGCTTGTTCCACCTCTTCAGGGTAAATATTTAGTCCGCCGCTGATGATCATGTTTTGCTTCCGGCCTTTAAGTATCACATGGCCTTCTTCATTTCTTAAGGCGAGGTCCCCGACCGTTACCCAATCGCCAGCGAACACATTTGCTGTTTCCTCTGGCCGGTTCAAGTACCCATCAAACACCCAGGGACTTTTAACATAAAGCGTACCGACTTCTCCTTGGGGGACTCCCTCTCCCGTATCGGAAAGAATCCCCACTTCGACCTTTGGGAACATATGACCGATCGCCCCCTCAGGTATAGCTTGATCATTGACATGACGAAAACTCACAAAGCTTAATTCGGAGGCACCGAAAAATTCATAAATCGCCGCATGCGGAAAGACGCGGGTTGCTTCTTGTTTGGAAGACGGTGCCCATTTTGCACCAGACGAGATAAGCGTATGCAACGATGTACGAACGGGCTGACTGGATAATGTGTGTAAGGCTTCAAACATCGTCGGTACGATATACATGACGGTAATGCCTTTGTGCTGCAGCAGCTCCCACACTTTTTCTTTTTCAAACGTTGAACATAGATGTAGGGTTGCACCGATATGTAAACTTTGCAGGGCGGCATATAAAAAATGGGAGTGCACCAACGGCCCCGGACATAATATCCGATCCGTCTCGCTTAAAGCAAAAACATCCCGGCTTAGCGGGAAGCAATCTGCCCAGGAGGCATGATGTCGGATAAACCCTTTGGGATCACCGGTCGTTCCAGACGTGTACCCGATATAAAACGGGTCCTGATCATGTAAAACGGGAGAGCCTTCTTCTGCTTCGGGAAGCGAATCAAGTTCTTGGATGGAGATTACCTGGCTCACTTCAGCAGCCTCCACACGGGCAAAATATGCCTCATCATATACGATGAGGTCTGGCTCGCAATCCTGCACGACACGACGTAACTGCTCTTTCGGCCATTTGGAATCGAACGGGATAGCAATGCCTCCATTCAAACTGATTGCCATAAACATCTCTAACCAGCACGCATCGTTCGGAAGCAGAAAACCTACCTTACCACCTTTTCCTTCAAGTAAGCGTGATAGTTTCCGCTGAAGAAGCTGAATAGCGTGATGAAACGCGCTATATGTTAGGGAGCCTTGCTCATTTTCAATCGCAATACGTTCCGGATGCCGGGCTGCTATTTCACTTAGACCTTGCCCAATACAAGCCATATAAAAACACCTCCGTTTGAAAAAGGATTGCCTGTATATTAAGGCAATCCTTTTAATTAGGCAACATGGTTCGAATAATGAGATTCACGTTTATCTTTGCTAATTATCGGTGACACCCTATTGAGCTGCCGGGCCAAAAACGAAGCTGCCACAACTTTAACAAGATCGCCTGGAATGAATACGAGCGCTGCCCATGCCGCTTTGGTCCATGGCGTTTCCGTGATGAGTGACAAATAAGTTACACCAAACGCATAGACTAATAGGATGCCCCCCACCACATTAATTGCCATATAGAGCCAGATGTTAAGCTTTTTCCACAAGCGTTCTACCAAAAATCCGATCATAAAGGCAGCAATCGGCCAAGCCATAATGTAACCACCAGAAGGACCGAATAAAACGCCTATACCACCGCGCCCACCGGAAAGTAACGGAACGCCGAATGTCACGAGCATGACTAACACGAGCACACTCAACCCACCGCGTTTCGCTCCTAAAATGGAGCCGGCCAGCATGACGCCGAGTGTCTGGGCTGTGATCGGAACCGGCGTAAAGGGCGTGACGATAGGCGGAAGCAAACCGAGTGCGCCAATAATGGCAGCAAATAACGAAGCGTATACCATCGTTCTTAATGTCACCAAGACCACCTGCTTTTCTATATGTATATAGCGAAGATTATCGCATAAGTGCACCTTTTGTCAACCTGATATTTTTTATAGTTTACAATCAAGTAACCATAAAAAAACTCATCTTAGTTAGATGAGTTTATCAAGAGGAATGCGAGAACGTTTCGTTTCCGAACTTCATGCCTTGGATGATTTCATTACGCTTCACTAGAGTTTTCACCTCTTTAATATCTTTACTGATGACACGGTCTTCTTCTAAAGGGGGAACGAATTGTCGAATGGAATGGTAACCGATTTTCGTCGCTTCCCCCAGAGTTGGCTTGTCCAATAAATCAATCCCTTGTGAGGAAACCATTAGCTCAATTCCGATAATCGTTTCTAGATGCTCCAGTATATCTTCGGTTTTTTGCACAATAAACGGAGCCATGTTGCCATGATCTTCGACACTATTTGCCACGTTGTAACTATCTAATGAACCCGGGTTAGCTAAATGTCTAATCTCAGCGGCCAGCTGCGAATATGTTTTCTGCAAGGTAGAAAAACCGCTGCTAACGCCCGGATCATTCGTTAAGAATTTCGTCAACCCACTGAATTCCGGGTTCATCAATCTTTGCAAACGATTCTGAATCATACTGGTTACAGAGGACAATTGGAGACCGAGGTACTCGAGACGTGTTACAAAAGGTTGAGAGTGAAAATTTCCGTGATGGATGAATGCTTCACTTTCAGCATCAAACATAGGATTGTCACAGATGCTATTCATTTCGATTTCCAAAGCATGCTTCACGAATGTGTAGGCATCATGGCACTCCCCGTGGACCTGAGCCATACAACGAAAACTGAGGGGGTCCTGTACACTTCGTTGGTTTTGAGGTTCCGTTAGAAAACTCCCTTGCAAGAACGTGTTAACACGGTTGCTCGTTTTCTGTTGACCAGCAAAAGCACGTGATTGTACGACCTTATCTTGAAAAGGTGAGAGGTTGCCACGAAAAGCTTCCAAACTTAAAGCACCAGCTAAATCCAGGTGCCAGAGAGTCTTTTCTGCCCGATACAGCACAGCGCACATATGTCCGACCGTCGCTGCGTTGGTACAGCAGAGAATCATCCCGTCTTTAGGTCCAAGTGTCAGCGGCGATAATCCTTCCTCCCCTAACGCTTGTAACGCTGGCATTTGTTCACCTTGATACCTAACCTCGCCTTCTCCTATGAAAGCTAACCCTTGTTCAGCCATCTGACCAAGATCCCCAGTACCTACTGAACCCTTCTTAGGTGTCAATGGGTGAATACCTAAATTGATAAAGTCTTCGTGCCTTTTTAGAATACCAGCCTGAACCCCCGTTCCACCTTTTAACAACGTATTCGCCCGACAAACCAGGATAGCTCGGACAACTTCATCATCATGGATTTCTTCCGTTCCAACACAATGACTTAATAAAACGCTTCGTTGGAATTCGTCAATACGATCATCTGGAATGCGAACATCTCTGTTAGCACCACAACCCGTATTAACGCCATAAATCGGCTCTTCTCTCCTAGCCAATTTGTTAAGGCTTTCCCGTTCTTCCACCACTCTATCAAAAGCTTGTGAGTTCAACTGAACTTTAGCTCTTCCTTGTGCTATATGGATAACCTTTTCGATAGAGAGATTGTCTCCTGTCAGCTCTATTATTGTGCCTTTTTTGACCTCCATACCTCATTCCTCCTGGATCATAAAAAACTTCTTTCTTAGGTGACTAAAGTAATCAGCTTGCCCCACCGCGCTATATTGCAGCCTTATGGTTACCTTTTCGACGGACATTTCATTCTAATATCCCTTTTTCTCCTAAAAACTCTTCTGCTACTTCTTTTGGACTTCGCCTTTCTAGATCTACTTGCGTATTCATTTCTGCCATTTCTTTTTCACTGATTTCTCCAGCTAATTGATTCAATGCTTCTTTGACCTCGGGGTATTTATCAACGAATTCCTGTCTTAAGATAGGGGCAGCGTCATAGGGAGGGAAGTACCCTTTATCATCTTTGAGAGTCTGAAGATCCAGAGCAGGGATTCTCCCATCGGTTCCATAACCGACTAAAACATCAATTTCCCCTTCTGCAAGTGAATCATATGCTAATCCGATGTCCATCTCCACCCTGTCTTGGAATTGTAGGCCTTTGTATTCTTTCTGCAATCCGGGTAACCCGTCACTTCTTTCAGCAAATTGAGCATCTGACCCCAGTACCAGTTCGCCTGCATGTTCTTCCAAATCAGAGAATGTTTCAATTCCCAATTCCTCCGCGGTTTCTTCTCTCACGATTAATGACCACGTATTCTGGAACCCAAAAGACTTCAGCCAAGTGGCACCAAACTCCTCTTCATATCCAGTTTTAGCTTTTTCTAGTACTGTTTCGCGTGTGTCTTCCCCCGCTATCTCCTTGCCAAGTATGTTAACCATGCCTGTCCCGCTATAATCTGCGAACACATCAATATTATCATCCTGAAGAGCTTGTACTAGTACGTCCGAGGAGCCCAGTCCTTCCTTTAAATCGACGTTATGGTCCGTCTTTCCTTCAATGGTGCTGGCCATTATGTGAGCGAGTATAATTTGCTCTGTCCAATTTTTTCCTGATACTGTGACAGTAGTGCTATCCGATGAACCTGAGCTTGCACTTCCACACCCTGCTGCTAACAGGACAAAACTTAACGCAATTGCTGCCATGCTTTTCATTTTACCACCTAGCCCATTTCAATATTTAGATTCTAATCCGCTTTTTCTTTCAATCCACGTGGTGTTACAGAGTTTTCAAGCTTCTTCAAACAGAAATCCGCTAATAGCGCCAACCCCGCTGCCGGTATAGCACCAGCCAAGATCAATTCATTCCGCATAAGCGATACGCCACGAAATATCATTTCTCCTAAGCCTCCGGCACCGATAAATGCAGCAATTGTCGTCAACCCGATAATCAAAATAGTTGCCGTTCTTACCCCAGCCATGATGACAGGCAAGGCAATCGGTAATTGAATCGTCCATAAAATTTGCCAATCCGTCATTCCCATGCCCTTTCCAGCATTAACTACTGTTTTGTCCACCTCGGTGATACCTGTATATACATTCCGCAACACGGGCATAAGCGCAAACATCACAAGCGCAATAATCGTCGGAGTTGTTCCAATCCCGACAAATGGGAGAAGAAACCCGAACAAGGCGATGCTTGGAATGGTTTGAAAAACGCCTGTTATTCCAATAACGGGATCCGCAATTTTCTTTTTACGTGTAAGATAAATACCTAAAGGAATAGAGATGGCTAATACAATTGCTAATGATAAAAAGGATAAATAGATATGTTGATAAATAGCTTCTACGACCATGCCTGTTCTATTGACAAACACATCAATCAGCAGCGAAAAAGTACCTGGTTGATCTTCCATTTTTATAACCTCCTATTTTACAACTATTTTTTCTTTTGCTGTTAAACAGCGCAGAATCGTTTTTTCCGTTACAACTCCGTGGAGTTTATTTTCGCTTGTCACAACAGGGAGCATTGCTTGTGCTCCTTCGCCAAGCAAATGCTTTAACGCTTGCTTCCAATTCTCCTCTGGGCCTAACCTGGTAAAATCCGTGACCATTAAGGAAGCGACCAATTGATCATCTTCTAAATGAATGTACAGTTCCGTCGAACTTACTAACCCTTCTAATTCATTATCCTTGTTCACGACTGGAAGTAACGACGGAGTGGTATCTCCCAGTAAATCCCTGGCTTGAGATACCGTATAATCGGATTGCAACACTTTCTTCGGCTGAGACATGACATGGTTGACCTGCCGTTCAAATCCTTCTTCATCAATGGCCTCGCCCAAACGTTTTTCTCCGATAAAGTCCCGCACAAAAGCATCTTTAGGATTTTTCAAAATGTTATGAGGCGTGTCAAATTGAATAATGTGACCATCCACCATAATTGCAATTCGGTCTGCTATTTTCAGAGCTTCATCCATATCGTGGGTGACGAAAACGATCGTCTTCTTTATTTCCTCTTGCAGCCGCATCATTTCTTCCTGAAGCTGCTCGCGACTGATTGGATCCAAAGCACTAAAAGGTTCATCCATAAGCACAATTGGCGGCTCAGCTGCAAGTGCCCGTATAACACCTATCCGCTGCTGTTGACCGCCGCTTAATTCGGAAGGAAATCGGTCCCTGTATGTGTCTGGATCCAACCCCACCATCTGCAACAACTCATCGGTCCGCTTTTTATATCGATCCGCTTTCCATCCTTTCAACTTAGGTACGAGCGCAATATTCTTAGCTATAGATAGATGCGGAAACAGACCGATTTGTTGGATAACATACCCGACATTACGCCGTAACTCCACCGGATCATGTTCTGCGATATCTTTTTCGTTCATGTGAATGCTGCCGGATGTAAGTTCTATTAAGCGATTGATCATTTTCAAGCATGTGGTCTTTCCACACCCACTTGGACCGATTAAACAGACGAGTTCCCCTTCTTTCACTTCGAAGTTAATATTGTGTAAGGCTACATGTTCACCGAACTCTTTGCGGACATTTTCGAATCGAATCATTCTCTTCCTCCTCATGAATATAATGCCCTAAAGCCCTTCTTCAGCCAGTCATAAGTGCTGCCTCTTCAGTTAACAGAGCTAGGACTAAGTGAGGAGTCTATTTGGAATAAAGATTGAACCATACAATCTACCCCTCTTGCCACATCTTCATAATCCGTCCATTCTTCAGGGCAGTGACTTTTACCATCCTTACTTGGAATAAAGAACATGGCGATCGGACTAATATTAGCCATTTGATTAGCATCATGCCCAGCTCCACTTGGGATTCGATGTGTGTGAACTGCCTGCTGACTAGCTTTTTCAATAAGCGTAAGAATCTTGTCATCAACCTCGATAGGAGTGGATTGAGATAAACAATCAAATTTAATATCCACCCCTCGGCTTGATGAAATGGCAGCTGCTTTGCCTTTCAACTTAGTCATTACCCCCTCAAGCGTCTCAATAGCTAAGCTTCTTACGTCTATGTCTAGGTTAATTTCACCGGGGATAACGTTTGAAGCGTTCGGTTTTACGTTTAAACGCCCAACGGTCCCCACAACCCCTTTTTCCCACTCTTCCTGACAAATCGCTTCCAGAGCAAGGTTCAGTTCTGAAGCAGCTGTAAGCGCATCACAACGTTTATTCATCGGCGTGGTACCGGCATGATCCGGCTGTCCAATTACATTGACTCGATACCGGTGAATCCCGACAATGCCGGTTACAATACCTACCGTCTCGTCCATTTGCTCAAGAACGGGGCCCTGTTCGATGTGCATTTCTAAATATATGGATACTTCTCCGATTTGTCTTGCTTCCTCGCTAATATGCTCCGGTAGACCTCCAGCTTGTCGAATCCCTTCGCTTAGTGTTTCTCCATCAGGACCTTTGCGCTCCAACATGTTGGTCGTTAAGTTATTGACAAGCCCTCGACTTCCGATTGTGGAAATTCCATATTCACTTGGCTCCTCTGCAGTAAAATCAATAACCTCAAGGGTATGGTCAAGCCGTTTGCCTGAGGTTTGCAAAACACGTACCACTTCTAACGCTCCAACGACACCAGCTATTCCATCAAATCGTCCGCCTCCCGTTACCGTATCAATATGGGAACCTAAAACAATTGGAGCAAGGTCTGGCTTCTTCCCTTCCCATCGGCCAATTAAATTTGACGATGCATCTACATGGGTCGTTAACCCTAATTCTTCCATTTGCTCTCTCAGCCACTTCCTAGCGTGTTGATATTCTTTCGTAAATGGCCGGCGTGTCCAACCCGGCTTTTCCTGATCAATAAACGTCGCCAGTTTTTCAATATACTGTTGCAAACGAGCAGATTTACCGGATAATAGTTCCTCACTCATGCTTTCAACCACCTTTCTGACAGGATGCTACGTGTAATGCTCCTATACAAGTTTCCACACCACTTGTAGGCACCTGCGCGAGAATAACTAGCTTACTCAAATTTAATTCTCAAATATTGAGAATATATTCTTTATTTGCAGGACTTTATTTGAATGAAATTCTATCACAGACTTAAAGTGCATTTCAATCAAATATTTAGAATTTTTATTTTAGTTTGAATATTAAAAAAGATAACTATCGTTTATGTAACCCCTGTTATTCGCGCTCCATTCAGAATTAAATCAATTGACTTTGCGATAAAATTTTTTTTAGAAAGTCAAGTTGCTAAGAAACCAACAGAAGTTGTTAGCTAAATTAGGTAGACTTCAACCATAACGATCCCTTCCGTGTTAACAAAAAAAGAGACCGCCGAGTCGCACTCGACAGTCTCATGGCGCACTATTTTTTTATACCACTTGATAAACAATTTCGCGATCCCAATGGCGGTGGGCCGCTACAGCTTCGGCAAACTCTTTAGCAAAGGCTTGCATGTCATCTCCTGTTACGACACCTGCGCTGCCTGTCAAGTTATTGTTTTGCAACCAGGTTACGCCTTCATGAGTCGCACCGATTGGTTTAAAGTGCGAGAACGCTTCGTTGATGAAGTAGTTGGCTGCTTTATAAAAGTCTTTGCTTTCATTGTCGCCGCCAACGGCATATATGGCATCAAACAAGACGGATTCGCTGGTTAAGAAGGTGTGATCAATCTCAGCTTCTGCTCCGTCCACAGCTTTTTTCACGCCGAGTTTATCACTGATAAGCTCAGGCTGAATACCTTGGGCTTTCAACTCATTAATAACTGTCATCAAGTCTTCGCCTTTGAAGCCATCATCCACGATGACACCGACTTTTCGGGTATCTGGTTTGTACGTCATGTTTTCCTGGCTCAATGCTGGCGATGATTTGGTAACATCCGATCCGCCGCTTTGAGGTGCTCTGGCCCCAATATTTTCAGCAACGGCCGTAGCCAAATCAAGGCTGACATTTGCAAACATATCAATGACTTGCTGTTGCACTGATCCACTTTCCAGCTTCCCGAGTTCGAAACTGAATGCATTGGTGATGTGGTCTTTTTCCACATCGCTCATGCTGTTCCAGAATAACGTCGCTTGAGAGAAGTGGTCTTTAAAGCTTTCACTGCGAGCCTGGATCTTACGGCCATCCACTTTTTCTTGATAGTGGACATATCCGCCTTCTTCTTCAGTGGCAGGCTCAGGTTGATTATCGGCCAGTGAGTTTTTATGATAACTGACTTGCCCCTTGCTGATCGTCTGGCGCATAAAGCCATCGCGCTGATTATTGTGGAATGGGCAGACCGGCTTGTTAATCGGCACCTCATGGAAGTTTGCGCTGCCGAAGCGGTTGATTTGCGTATCCGTGTAAGAGAAGAGCCGTCCTTGCAACAGCGGATCGTTGGAAAAGTCGATGCCTTTTACCACGTTACCCGGATGGAAAGCGACTTGCTCGTTCTCAGCAAACACGTTATCAACGTTGCGCGTAAGGGTCATTTTTCCGATTTTTTTAACCGGCACGTCTTCTTCCGGCCATACTTTGGTCGGGTCAAGGATATCGAAATCAAACATGAACTCGTCTTCTTCTTTTATAATTTGAACGCCCAGTTCATATTCTGGGTAGTTTCCATTATCAATCGCTTCGATTAAATCGCCACGGTGGAAGTCAGCATCTTTACCGGAAAGCTTTTGCGCTTCATCCCACACAAGGGAGTGCGTACCAAGCACTGGTTTCCAATGGAATTTGACAAAGTGCGCTTCCCCTTTGGCGTTTACTAATCGGAACGTGTGGACGCCGAAACCTTCCATCATCCGGAAACTACGCGGAATGGCGCGGTCTGACATCGCCCACATGACCATATGCGCTGATTCCTGGTTATTGGCTACGAAATCCCAGAACGTATCGTGAGCAGAAGCCCCTTGTGGCATGCCTGTATGCGGTTCTGGTTTAACGGCATGAACTAAATCCGGGAACTTAATGGCATCTTGAATGAAAAATACGGGGATGTTATTTCCTACTAAATCAAAGTTACCTTCGTCTGTGTAAAACTTGGTCGCGAAGCCTCGCACATCGCGTACCGTTTCAGAAGAACCTTTAGAACCTGCTACAGTAGAAAATCTTACAAATACGGGGGTTGTTTTTGATGTATCTTTTAAAAAGTCGGCATCCGTGTAGTCTTCCATAGACTCGTACAGCTGAAATTCGCCGTGAGCTGAGAAGCCTCTCGCATGCACCGCGCGCTCTGGAATACGCTCGTGGTCAAAATGCGTCATTTTTTCACGGAAATGAAAATCTTCCATTAGCGTAGGACCGCGTTCGCCAGCTTTTAATGAAAATTCATCTTCCGAAACCTTCTGGCCTTGATTCGTCGTCATCTTACCTTCGTCTTTTGTACTATGTTTCTCAAGCTGTTCCTCTTTTTTGTTTTGCTTCTGGTGTTCATCACTCATACATATTCTCCTCCTTATAAAAAATATGTAATTTCTTACGTAACTCTTGTTCCCGATAACACCACACTAAAACATCATATTTAGAATTCTTATAAAAAAATAATCGTTATTGAACACAAAAAAGAAACACCCGGCTCTTTTCAAATTCCCCGTTTTGTACCAGGTACGCATCATTATAGGGGATTCGGGGAAATTACTATGGAGACTGTTTGTGAGGTGATCTTACTTGGATTTGATTGATATTTTGATTCGGACGACGGTGTCGTTAGCTGTGCTGTATATCTTGTGTCGGAGTCTAAGCAAAAAACTTATTTCACATATGACCTTCATCGACTTTGTGGCGGGAATCACCATTGGCTCGATTACGGCAGATGTTGTAATAAGTACAGATACCCCATTTATAACTGGCCTAACCTTGCTCGTCGTATTTGCCATGCTCATTCTTCTCCTCGATGTTTTATCATTAAAAAGTTTCCAAATTAGAAAAATACTTAAAAGCAAACCATCCGTTCTCATTCGCAATGGTAAAGTGCTCGAGGACGAAATGACTAAAGTACGGTTCTCGATTGATGAACTGCTCCATCAACTCAGAAAAAAGAATGCTTTCTACTTGGATGAAGTCGAAGCAGCCATTCTTGAGACAGATGGGTCGCTTAGTGTTTTGAAAAAGCCAGCTAAGCAACAGGTCACCATGGGGAGCTTGAATATCTATCCGTCCTCCCGGGGCATTCCGCACGTGTTCATCATGGACGGTCAGATCCTTTCGTCCGGCTTAGCAGCGCTAGGAAAAGATATTGACTGGGTAAACGCTATATTGAAATCCCATAATGTCACGGCCATCAAAAACGTGATGGTGGCTCAAATCGACCAAACAGGCCGTGTTTACTTGGATACGAAGCAAGATGATCTATCTTCAACCCTGCAAAATTGAGGGCACACCTATCTGAATAGACATAAGCCTTTCCACTCATCCCCTGACTTTCATAGAATAAGATATCGACTAAAAGGTGGTGAAGTTATGAGCTGTTTCGGAGGTTTTGGTGGCTACGGCCCGAATAACGTTGGCGGTTTTGGCGGCTATGGTCCTAACAATGTCGGCGGATTCGGCGGCGGCTGCGGCAGACGCAGGGGTACCGGCGGTTTTGCGTTAATTGTTGTCTTGTTCATCCTGCTCATTATCGTGGGCGTTGCGTTTGTAAAATAACTCCCAAAATAGATAAGACCTTTTTCTAACCCTTTAGCGCATGTGCGTTAAATCCTTAAAAAAAGCCAAGGCATCTGCTTTGGCTTTTTTTTATGGTGCAGGCGCACGCGTATCGCGATTCAACGGAATAGAATAAAAAATATGGGGAGGAGGATAACCAGCAAAAGAAGCACAGGAAACAACGTGCTATTCGTTTTGATTCTTGGTCACTAACAACTTCCATATAAAATAGATCAGAATCGTCACGCCAGAGATGACTGCTATCATAAACGCCATATCCTATTTCTCCTTTATCACGCTATCCCTCCTGCTCCTTCAATGGGGTGCTCGATTTTTTCCATTTTGAAATCAGACCATATCGCGGAGAGAATATCCAGGTGAGCAAAAATATAACCCCTCCCATCATGGCCATGGACCCTGATATTGATACATCCCACCAAAGCGCCGCATAGTATCCTGACACGGCACTGAGCACGCCGACAAGGGCACTGATCGCGAGCATCGCATCAAGCCTGTCGGTCAGTAAGTAAGCGCAGGAGCCTGGAACGACGAACATGGCGACGACCAGAATGGCACCGACCGCATCAAATGAGCCCACGGCTGTCAGGGAAACCATTGTCATGAGGAGATAATGGATAAACGTAACCGGCAAACCGATGGTGAGCGCTAGAGCGGCATCAAAGGATGTAATCTTCAATTCTTTATATAAACCGATGATGAATAGCAATGTCACGACGGTAATCCCAAGCAGTGTCGCTGTTGCTTTGGGAATCTCTGCCCCAAAAATAACGATCGTATTCCAGGGAACAAATGCGATTTCCCCCATCAATGCATGATTCACATCCAGGTGAACATCTTTCGCAAAGAGGGAAATAAGGATAACGCCAATGGCAAAAAGCGTCGTAAATACGATGCCAATCGAAGCATCCTCGGGAACACCTGAAGCGTACAACCATTGAATAAAAATCGTTGTCGCCAGGCCAATGACAGCAGCTCCGATTAACATATAGATGCTATTTAAACTTTGCGAAACTAAAAAGGCTAAAACAATGCCAAGCAGAACGCTATGACTGATGGCGTCGGCCAACATGACCATGCGACGCACGATTAAATAGCAGCCAATCATCCCGCAGCTAATGCCCACTAAGCTCCCTGTCAGCAAAATCCAGGCTTCATATCCCATTTATGCTCCCTCCTTTCGATAAGACCCGGTAGTTTTGGCGGCTATGCCCTTTTTATGAAATGTCCATTGAGCGATCATCCCCCGCTTCGGAGCAACGATCAAGGAGACCACAAACATGCACGAGGCTGAAACGACGATTAAGGGTCCCGTTGCCAGACCAAGACCTAATGTACTGATGAGCGTACCTGATACGCCGGAAATGGCTCCGATCAACCCCGATATCCATACCATCACCCCTAAAGAATCGGTCCAATACCGTGCGGCCATTGAGGGAATGATAAGCAAAGCGGCCATCAAAATGACACCGACTGCTTGAATCCCAATCACAACGGTTACAACTAGCAAAGTCGAGAACAAGGTTTCCAACACGCCTAGCGGCAGTCCGATTCCTTTGGCAAATTCGGGGTCAAACGTAATCAGTTTCAATTCTTTGAACAGGATAAACGTGGTGACGATGAGCACAGCAGCTGTGCCGCCCATCAAATAGACATCAGATCCCGTCATAGAAGCGGCCTGCCCGAAAATGAAATCGTCCAAACCGCTCTTGTTCCCGGAGCTTTGCTGCGATACTTTCGTCAATAAAACAATTCCGATTCCAAAGAACACCGAGAGAACGAGACAAATGGCAGCATCCTGTTTCAAACGTGTTGTAGACGTAATCAACTGGATAAGGTACATGGCGAGCAATCCCGAAACGGTAGCACCGATAATCAAAGCGAGAAACTGTTTTTCACCAATGATAAAGAAAGCGAGGCAAATCCCTGGCAATGCAGCATGGGCGACGGCATCACCGACCAAACTCTGTTTCCGTAAGAGGGCGAAGCTGCCCAGCACCCCGCTGGCAATCCCAAGCAGCATCGTGCTTAACACGACCCACTGGGTATTCGAATCATGAAGTAAGGACTGAATAATTTGCTCCATTCCCTATCACCTGCCAACCATTTCTGTCTGGTTTAAAAATGATAAATGACCGCCGTAGGTTTGTTGCAGTTGTTCCATTGTAAAGACCTCATCGGTTGGCCCACAGGCGATCTGTTGTTTATTCAAAAGCAGCGTCCAATCGAAATATTCCGGCACGGTCTGCAAATCGTGGTGGACGACGACCACCGTTTTGCCGCTTTCTTTTAAATCGCGTAATAACGCAATGATGGCCCGCTCAGTAGCCGCATCTACCCCCACGAAGGGTTCATCCATGAAATAGACATCCGCATCTTGCACTAGGGCACGAGCTAAAAATACCCGTTGCTGCTGTCCGCCGGATAACTGACGAATCTGCCTATGTTTATAAGCGCTCATACCGACTTTTTCCAGCGCTTCCTCAGCCAGAGCAACATCGGATTTAGACGGACGCCTAAACCAACCGATATGTCCATACCTCCCCATAAGGGTTACATCAAGGGCATTTGTAGGAAAATCCCAATCCACTGTGCCGCGTTGCGGAACATACCCGACTGTTCTGTTTTTCGGCTTGTAGGCCTCTCCTAAAATCTTAACGTCCCCCGCACTCTTTTGAGTCAAGTCGAGCATCGCTTTGATGAGCGTCGATTTCCCCGCCCCGTTTGGTCCAACCACAGCCATAAGTATCCCTTTAGGAACGGTAAATGATATGTTCTCCAGGACAGGCTTTTGATCATAAGCAACCGTTACATCTTTTACTTCTACCGCTTGATTCACGTTGACTCCCCCTTTATTTCAGTGCTTTCACAATCGTGTCTACATTATGCCGGTACATGCCAATGTACGTACCTTCTTCTGTTCCGTCTTCGCCCATCGCGTCAGAGTATAATTCACCGCCGATTGTGACGTTGTGGCCTTGTTTCTCTGCTCCTTTAATGACTGCATTGATTGATTTTTCAGAAACACTCGATTCTATGAAGACTGCCTTAATGTTTTTTGAAACAAGTGTACCTACTAAGTCTTGAATATCTGCCAATCCGTATTCAGCGTCCGTGGATAAACCTTGAAGGCCCTTCACTTCCATATCGTAGGCATTGCCAAAATAATTAAATGCATCATGCGCCGTGACGAGGACACGTTGGTTTTCCGGAATGTTAGCCGTTTGCTCCTTGGCGTAATCATGAAGCTCATCCAACTCTTCAAAATAAGCTTCTTCATTCTGTTGATACGCCTCAGCATGCGCCGGGTCTTCTTCAGATAATGTATCGGTTATGTTAGAAATCGCGGTTTTCCAAATCTCAATATCGAACCAGATATGTGGGTCTGTTTTATTGTCATCTTCCATATCTTCCCTCAACACATCATCTGGCAATGTATCACCTATCGCTACGGTCGGGGTGTGATCCGACATGTTTTCGAAAACCTCGTGCATTTGCCCTTCCAAATTCAATCCGTTATAAAAAATGACTTCAGCATTTTGAAGTTTTTTCAGATCACTTTGGGTCGCCTGGTATAAATGAGGGTCAATCCCCGGACCCATCAAGCTTACTACTTCAACATGCTCGCCCCCGATTTCTTCCACTGCATTTCCGATTTGAGCAATCGTCGTCGTGACCTTTATTGTCTCATCCTCCGATGAGCCCCCTGAAGACGAGTCAGAGGAACAAGCTGAAATCATCGCAACGGTGAGCATGCCTGCAAACATCTTGAGTCCATACTTCATGTCAATCTCTCCTTTTTCCTAAGAGCTATTTTTTTTATTATAGTTATAAAAGTTTACTTTGTGCAACTTTATCGTATTAATCAAAAAATAGCAAGACATTTTGCTGAACGTCTTTGGGAACACAGAGAAAAGCGTACGTATGACCTACGAACCTCCCTGCGTACCAGCTCATAAAAAAAACGCCCACCCACTGCGTAATCGCAGCAAATGGACGTGAGATAACTTTTTCATTTGAAATGTCTAACAGTTTTGTTCAAGATGAACCACCCGTTCTGGGTTATGTACGTTCAGCCAATTCTCAGCTTCAGCGAGCAGCCAGGCGCCAAACCTTTCAAGAAATGGCAATAAGAGCTCGGGCTGACAAGAAGGGTTAATCGCATACACGAGGGCGGTTTTCATCTCGGGTTCCTTTTTTGGGTAATGCTTAGCAAACAAAGTGTAGGCCGGATATAAATCCCGGGTGTATGTATGTTCATGCATCATGACAAGCGCCAGGCCGCATCTAACCATCATTTTCATGATCCATTCACAGCAGTCTTCAACTTCAGCTTCATCTTCATTGTCTGTTAAATCTGACGCAGCCTGATGGAGTTGTGAGCGTATATGGATAATGTGATCGTTCGCAAGCGCACGATCGGCTTGGTAAGGCGGCAGTTGCTGCTGTACGTTTTCTCCATAAACACACACACTATAAGTTTTAACCATAAACGGAATGATCCCGAATCGACGTGTATCCAACAGATTGTCCAACGAACTAAAAACTATCTCTATGCCGTTTACAAACGGATAAGCTTCTTTCACTCTGGCTTCAGCTCCCCTTTCCCAATCTAATGGAAGCTCTTCCGGCTGAGAATAGGTGAGCACGATAAGATCGATATCGGAAACACCGGCAATGCCTAATCCTCTCGGTAATGACCCTCGCACATAAATACTATGAATATCATTCGGTAACGCCTGGAGGCAAATGTCTAAAACCGTGTCGATGGCTGAGCGGAAGGTATGATCGATTTTGGCCAATTCTGATTCATTGATTAAATGCCCTTCTTCATTGACACGGTATACATGTCCTATTTCTTTTATATCAGTCATATGATCCCCCTCATTGGATTGCGCCAGGGCGCTGTTGGATTCCTTCTTAAACCATTATAAAGAGGGATATCCCTAAAAACACGAAAACGGCAAGAAGACATTGAATGATAACGCCGACGATACTGCACACGAACCCGGACGTGGCCATGCCTTTCCCGCTTGCACCTGTCTCCTGGATGCCCTTGATTGTTTTCCTGGCCAAGATGATACCTATGATTCCGATGACCAACCCGATAAATGGTAAGACAATCGCAAGAATGCCTAAGGTTAGAGATAGGCCTGCCATTGTATTTGTCTGGTTTTGCTCACTCATCGATCTGCCTCCTTCATAAAACATCAGTCATACATCATCGTACGTGATTGCCCACAAAATTCAACCATTTTATCCCATTTGTTCCCGAGGGGGACGTTTTAATATATGCAAACAAAAGCCTTGAGAGTCGATCGGGAGACACAAAAAAGCAGGTGCTCTCTACGAAAAAGAAAGGCACCTGGAAACTCGATTTATTTTATTAATTTGTCCACGTGTACTCCTGCCCCCAGCTTTCGCGAGCAAGCGATGCAATTTTCTCTACAATGTCATCATCAACAGCTGAGGGGTCTCCTTGTTCATAAGGATTGTAATGGAAAGCATATAAGCGTGAAGCGAATTCATGAAATGGCAGCGATGACTCGCCTTCTTTTTCACCGTTCCCTTGCACTTTCGGTTCAATCCCTTGTCCCCAATTTTGTGAACTGTCATTATTCGGGTTGTAGAAATACACCCGGTACTTCCCGTTTGCATCCTGGTCAATCCGCTGAATCGTAATGGCATGGAAACCGAGCATTTTCCCATACACAGTGGTAACACAAATGCCGACTGGATTCGGATAGATCAACTCATGCCCCTCATTGTATTCAGGGTGGTGCGTGGCATAAAATAAGCGGACGAAACCGTTAAAGTCGGTCACGTTCTGCGTCAATTGATCAAATACTTTTCCAAATCCTTTTGGCACCCAGTCGCCGTAAAAGGCCGGGTTGACCCATTTATGGGGGTCATCCCCTCTGAATTGCACGCGACGCATCATGTCAGCGTATATACGATCAAGATGAGGAACTAAAATGAGGGAAACAGGATCAAGCTCTTCATGCAATTCTGGAGCTAGTCCGCCAGTCAAATTCTTGGAATGAATCGACTCACCCTCGAACGTCATATTAATGTCGCCATCTCTTGCCGCCCTTGGAATTTGCTCAAGCAAATAGCCTGGATCATGAATGGACCAGAGGCTGATTGCCCGTGCACTTTGACAGGTAGGGTTCAATCCTTGTCCAATACCCAACGGCTGGCCGAGCACACTCAAAACTCCTGCGACCATGATATTGTTTGCCGTCAAGCCGTCATGTTCGGCAAAAGCATCTAGTAGGGTCTCGCGCACATCCTGCTGGACGTCCAATTCTATCAATCGTCGCAACCCAGGAATGACGGGATGATGGGACAAAACGCTGCGTTCCAATAACCGGGCCAAGCCATATAACGATTGACGTGTCGGAATATGGATCGCGACCTTGATCAATTCGCTGATGACGGATTGATGTTCTGCCAAACTCGCTGCTCCCTTTTCATTTAAGTTGAGCGCGGTCGGCAGAAGTTCTGATTTTGAGGAATTAAGGTGGCGCACCAACACGACATGATAGGGAGAAACGAGTCCTGTAGCTCTCATCGATTCACCAAATGTTCTGGCTTCGCGCGTTAATTCCTCTTCCGACAGTTCCTGCAATTGCTTTCGGTAGTCACTGAACTTGGGGTGCTCCTCGCTAAGCTTGGTCAATTCAGCCGTCGCATCGTGGTAACGCTGGATTTCTTTACGCTCTTTTTCATCTACATCGCTGTGCAAGAGCTGTTCTGCCTTATCTATCATAAGTAAAATACGGTTGACCATAATAGGCCGCTGCGCCGTTAATCGTTTAATTTCTGTGATTAACGTGCCCGATACAGCTAATAAAGACATTTCATCGAC
This sequence comes from Thalassobacillus sp. CUG 92003, assembly GCF_013618635.1. Taxonomy (GTDB): domain Bacteria; phylum Bacillota; class Bacilli; order Bacillales; family Halobacillaceae; genus CUG-92003. The sequence continues at coordinate 196,509 of NZ_JABLSJ010000003.1, forward strand.
GATCAGCTTGAACAGGTTTTGGGCACGATCTGTCTCTTTGCTGCTCTCAATCCGTGACTCCTCGGATTCTTCCGGAAAAATATAATCAAGGTTTAGGGCCATCACTTCATTCAAATAGGACTTAGCCATTTCTGAACTTAATTCGCCATGTTCATATTTTCCTTGGGCGATGGCGAGCATGCGCAATTCACTTAATAACGTGACAATCGATTCGATGCCTTCGACCCTCAAAGAAAGATTCACTAAATTGGGCTGCAATTTAGAAGGGTCTTCCCAGGGACCCCCTTCAAACACGCCTGCCTGATCGAATTGATCAGCGTACTCGTACAACTTTTGAACGCCTTCATAGGAGCGGGCAAGCCGGTTTGCTTCTTGAAATAAATCATTCTGATACAATTTTTTGGCATACGGTTTTGCGTTTTTCAATCGTTCAAAGGCTTGCTCAAAACGATCTGAGTGATTTAATTGCATAGCCATTTCATGTTGTCCCCTTTATATATAGAAATCATACTTGCTGTAATCCATTAACGGTTGTTTGACATGATCAGGGTTTTCATGATGGAAATAGACGACTCCATGAGGCGATCCGAACCCTTCGCTTTTCATAACTTTACGATCTTCCGGCGTAAACATCGTGTGTTTATTGAACCCAGGGTGATTCTCTAATTCTTCTGGCACGACAAGTCCTTGAATTTTGTTGACCCGCGGGTATACCATTAAGCTCCCTGTGTGGCCTTTAACTTTTCGCTCATTCGGAAAAAGTTTACTGAGCTCTTTTTCCGTGGTATTAGGATCACAGCACAGAATATGCGCCTGGAATGGGTTAAACCCATAGGATTCGGCAATCAAATCAAATATGTTGCCCCCTGGAATTCTGAACGCAACTTCAATGAAGTTAATGACGCCATCCTCCGTCAGAAAAAATTCCGGGTGAATAAATCCGTTTTCAATTTCAAACGAATCAATCAACTGTTGAACGGCCTTACGTATCATGGGGCGTTTCTTCTCAATTTCTGGAGAAGGCGGAACCATCATGGAATAACCAAACTCAACATATTCCGTAATGTTCAAAAACTTGATTTTACCGTTCCGGATAAACACCTCACAGGAAAATTGTGAACCATCCAAATGGCTCTCCATCAAACAAGGAAATTGATCATCTGTCAAATCGCTTTCAATTTGCCTCGGATCTCGAATCACCCTATGACCTACATCTCCTGCCTTATCAAACGGCTTAATATGGATTGGATCGTTTTCGTCTCCCTCATTTTTCAGAAGGACATCATTCACACGCTTAAGAAATTCGCTGACTTCGGCTCTATTGTTGGCTTCTTCAAAAATACCGATTTTAAGGCCGCCGATTTGAGCCCTTCTTTTCATTTTGGCCTTGTGCCGAAATAACAAAGAATGATGGAATTCCCGGGGATTTTCTTTTAAGAGGGCATTTAAGGCGCCCGCCCATTCCACAGTGTCCTCAAAAATGGGAATGACGTGCTCCACGCCTGCCTGTTTCAAGATGTCCGCGAGTTCTCTTGATCGCTCATAAACTTGCTCCATTGGTGTTTCCTTCATGGCCGTCTCAAAATCCCAACCAATAAAAGGAATGTCATACTTCTTAGCATATTCTTCAAAACCAGGCAGACTGACGACGACAAATGGACGCTTCAATTCATCGATGGCTTCAATCGATTGCAGGCTCCATCCTATTAGTGCAATTTTCTTGTCTTTTTTCTCAGTACTCAAGTCAGAAGCACCCTCCTTCTATAATCACCATTAGATGGTTAACGAATTTAACAACATCTATTATCTTTGCCGATAACACCCCACTTAATGCATGAAAACAGAAGGAGAATAACGTTTTTTTGCACGTTTAGAGAACACAAATTAGAGCACCATCTTTAAAAGAAAAAATAAGAGCGGAAAAGTTAACAATATCGTCACTGTTGTATTTCCTCTACTAATGAATTAACGGTCATTTTTCGATATACTCAAGATGAATCATTATTTTTATGAGATGAGGAATTATTGTGCAAATTAACAAACATTTCAATTATGTCCCCTGGGTCGTCGGGTTGTCGATTGCGATCAATGTCATCGTTGTGGCGTTGTTATTCATCCCTGAAATCGAAAACGGCACCAGCTTTAATATCAAGCTGCTGCCTTTATTGAATGCGATCTTAAATTCATTCACGTTCGTGTTTTTGCTGGCTGCCTTATTCATGATCTTACGGAAAAACGTCACTTGGCATAAACGGTTTATTTTCGCTGCATTTACAACCACAGCTTTATTTCTTGTATCTTATCTGACCTATCACTCCATGTCTTCCTCAACGTCATACGGGGGAGAAGGCTTGATCCAATCGATTTACTATTTCATTTTGATCACGCATATCGTCCTGGCAGCAGCCATTGTGCCGCTAGCATTAATCACGCTGTTCCGCGGATTGGCTATGAAGGTGGATAAGCATCGCAAAATAGCTCGATGGACGATGCCGATTTGGCTGTATGTCAGTTTAACCGGCGTCATCGTCTATTTGATGATTTCGCCGTATTATTGAATTTAGTGTAGAAGACATGGGGAGAAGATATTGAGACGTAAAAAAAGAAAATTGATTTAATTTCAATTGCTATCATTAGCGTAGTCAAAACACGGAGACTCCAACGGGAACAGCGCGAGCCGAAGATCCCGCAGAAAAGCGTTCTTTGCTTTTCGAGGAAGCTGAGGCCGTGCCCGTGGAAAGCGAAGTGTTTTGACGGAGCGGTAAGAGAGCGCCTTTCTTGGCATACAAAAACTCCGAACTGATCTCAGGGATCGTTCGGAATTTTTGTGTTTATTTCTATTTTGTTTCTAGGTGGAAGATGGAAGTTGTTTCTCAGAAATGATGACTCCTCGTTTGGCCATTTCAGCTATATAGAGATCGCCGGGCACTACTTGTTCAGGCGGGTACACGCCTCTTTTAGCAATGGTGGCATTTCCGATCATTTGCGCGACCACGGAAATGGTGTTGGCCGTAGCGCGAGCCATCGCCGTCACCTGATTCGTACGATCCTTGTACGTCACCATTTCATATTGATAGAGGGTACCGAGCCCGCCTTTCTTCCCTCCAACTTGAACACGCAATAGTACTGCATCATCTTTATCCTTCAAAGCCACGATTGGATCCAGAACTTTTAACACCACCTCACGCGGCTTAATTTTCACACCATGCACATCCACTTCATAGTCATTACGCGTTAATTTTAAATCGACCAGCAACTTCATCTTTTCGGCGTGACCGGGGTAGCGGATTGTTTTGTATTCCAGCGTGTCAATATCCGGATAAGACGTCAATAAGGTTGATGTGCCGCCTGATGTATGAAAAGCTTCCAATGGTCCGAAACGTTCGAAATACAGGGGCTCTCGTTCAGTAAGTGAGGGAACCTCCACTTTTTTCCCGTGCCTAATAATCGTCGAAGGATCCGTATAATGATCGAACAGCCCTTCCATGGAAAAGACATGATTGTATTCAAGCGGGGGCTCCGGCTGCACCGGAATTCCTCCGACAAATAAACGAATGGCGTTGACCTGATCAAGTTTGCTCACGCCGAACCCCGATAAGATGTTGATCATACCTGGAGCAACACCGAGATCCGGGATGAGCGTGACTTGAGCTGCTTTCGCTTCTTTATCAAGTTCCAGCACATGATCCGTGACGTGACCAATATGACCGCCCAAGTCGACTGAATGAACACCGGCATCAATCGCAGCCCGCGCCACTGTTTCGTTAAACGAGTAAAACAGGGCATTAATAACAACATCAAATTGTTTAATAAACGCGGTGAGTTCTGCCATGTTTCCGGCATCCACCTGATACGCGTGAATTTTCGGCGAGTTAAGCGATTGACAGACAAGCTGTGCTCGTTTCACATCGATATCAGCGATTCCGACTTCAATGACGCCCGGGCTGTTGACTAGATCACGCGCCGCTTCTTTTCCCATTAACCCCGATCCAAGAACTGCTACTTTCATACACTGCACTCCCTCATAGCGAAATTCCTAAAGACCACTACCAAACCTAATCTACATCAATTTGAGCCCGCTGCAGCTTTCCGCTGAAATCGACGTACACCGCTTTCCATTCCGTAAACACGTCTAATGCTGCGACGCCGGAGTCACGATGGCCATTCCCCGTCCCTTTTGTGCCGCCAAACGGTAAATGGATTTCTGCTCCAGTAGTGCCGGCGTTCACATACACAATGCCGGTGTCTAAATCACGTTGAGCCGCAAAGACTTTGTTCACATCACGGGTAAAAATTGAACTGGATAATCCATATTCGACGCTGTTGTTGACCTCAATGGCTTCTTCAAAGCTCTTTACTGGAATAAGTGAGACGACCGGACCAAAAATTTCTTCCTGTGCAATCCGCATGTTTGCGTCTACATTTGTAAACAACGTTGGAGCAAAGTAGTTCCCTTTGGCATGCTCCCCGTCATTTAAAACGTAACCCCCTGCCAATAATTTGGCTCCTTCTTGGACCCCGACTTCAATATAGCTTTTCACTTTTTCTAAACCGCCTTGATTAATGATGGGACCGACTTTAATCGATTCATCGAGTCCGTTTCCAATCGTGAGTTTTGCAATTTCCTGCTGCAAACGTGCTTCAAGTTCCCCTTTTAAACTGTCATGCACAATGACTCTGCTGCATGCCGTACAGCGTTGCCCGCTCGTGCCGAATGCGCTCCATATTATCCCTTCTACCGCCAGGGAAAGATCGGCATCGTCCATGACGATTACGGCGTTCTTGCCGCCCATTTCCAGCGACACTTTTTTCAAACGTTGCCCGCATTTTGATGCTATATTCCGGCCCACATCATTGGAGCCCGTAAATGAGATAACGCGGATATCATCCTGCTCGATCATCGCTTCGCCTACCGTGGAACCCGCGCCGAACACCACATTGACAACGCCCTTAGGCAGACCAGCCTCTTCGAAAATTTTGGCTAATTCATAAGCCATGAGAGGCGTCTCAGTAGCCGGTTTCCACACGACGGCGTTTCCGGCAACAATGGCCGGGAATGACTTCCACGTCGCAATCGCTATAGGAAAATTCCAAGGCGTAATGATCCCCACAACACCCACCGGAGCGCGCACACTCATGGCGAACTTGTCATTCAGCTCAGCAGGCGTCGTTTGTCCAAATAACCGTCTGCCTTCACCCGCCATATAAAAGGCCATGTCAATGCCTTCCTGTACTTCCCCCCGCGCTTCTTCAAGCACTTTCCCATTTTCCATCGTCAATAATTGCGATAGGGTCTCTTTCCGTTCCTTCATCATGCTCCCTACGCGATAAAGGACTTCCGCTCGTTGTGGAGCTGGAACGAGCGCCCATGTCTTTTGCGCTTTTTTGGCAGCTTGTGTTGCCGCCGCCACATCCTCGTTAGTAGATAAAGGCACCTGGACGAGCGTTTCCAATGTAGCGGGATTGATGACAGGCGTATGCTCCCCAACCTCTGGCTCTAACAATTTACCATCTATGAAATTTTGCAGCTTCTCCACTTTAATCAAATCATGACTCATCGTTGTTCCTCCTTAACATGCGTTCATTTTTGACGTGCTCTTATTTGCTCAATGGTCGAAGACGGTGAAATTTGTTCAGGGTCACTTTCAACTTCAATGACGACCGGTTTGGTGCAATTCAGCGCTTCAAGGATGGCCCGTTCAAATTCATCCGGACTGCGCACGTAATAACCTGCAGCCCCTAATTGATCTGCCATTTCTGAAAATGGGACCTTTCCTAAGCTCGTTCCGATGGGTTTAAACGGATAATGGATTTCCTGATGCATCCGAATCGTTCCATACATGCGATTGTTAAATACAATGCTGATGATGGGGATGTTGCACCTCACCGCGGTCTCCAACTCTTGCATCGTCATCATGAAACCGCCATCTCCAGAAAGGGAGACGACCGTCCGACTCGGCAATGCCAATTTAGCTCCTAATGCAGCCGGCATCCCGTAACCCATAGCCCCTGAAGTGGGCCCGATATAGGTGTGCTTTTGTTTGAACTGATAATACGTATGCAGCCAGCCTGCAAAGTTTCCGGCATCATTCGTAAGGATTGCATCTGCCGGTAAGCGCTTCTGGAGAATGGTTACCATCTGATGCATCGCAGTCAAGCTGCCATCTTTTTCACGCAGGGACGCTTCATATTCCCGTCTGCGCTCCCCGGCCCAGTCAGCCCAAGTCGACGGAAGAGTCATGCTTAACAGAGACGTCAAGCCTTCTGCCGCATCAGCTACAACCCCCACATCCGGCGAAAAAACGGTTCCCAGGGTCTGATCATCAATGTCGATATGAATAAGTGCTTGATCCTTGCTCAGTATGCTGTAATCTTGTGTCGTCACCTCCGACAACCGCGTTCCGATGGCTATCACTGTATCCGATTCTTGAACGGAGCCTAACACGTTCGCATGTGTCCCTAACCCCAAATGTCCGAGGTAAAGCGGATGGTGGTTCGGAAACACATCATGCCGCCTGAAAGCGGCCATAACCGGAATCGTGTACTTCTCGGCAAACTGAAGCAACGCCTCTTCTGCCCCTGACGATTTCACCCCTCCACCAGCGATGATCAATGGGCGCTTCGCGGTGTGAAGCACCTTTTCTATCGCCGCTACTTCTGACTGACTGGGACGCGGTGACGGCCGCACAACAGGTTTTCCAAACGTCATATCAGCCTGTTTTTTCAATACGTCTTCTGGTAACGAAACAACGACAGGGCCGGGGCGACCTGTTTGGGCGATGCGAAAAGCCCGTTGCACGAGTTCCGGCACCCTGGATGGCTCATGTATTTCCACCGTCCACTTGGCAATCGGATCGAAAAATCGTGGCACGTCCACCTCTTGAAATCCTTCTCTATCACGAAACTGGCTATGAACCTGTCCTAGAAACACAACCATCGGCGTCGAATCCTGGTAGGCTGTGTGAACACCAATAGCAAGGTTGGAGCCCCCCACTCCCCGGGTCGCCATAACAACGCCGGTTCTTCCGCTTGCTTTGGCATAGCCCTCAGCCATAAACGATGCGCCACCTTCGTGCCGGTTGGAAATGAGCTCGATTGCAGGTTCATCACGAATCGCATCCATAACAGGGAGATAGCTCTCCCCTGGCACACAAAACACTTTCGTTACCTTTTCCAGCTTGATGCACGCCACGATAGCAGCCGCGCTCGTTAACCAGGCATGATTTTTCATCACGGCGCCCCTCCTGACTTCAGCTGTTTCATACGGTCCGCAGCTTCATTCAACCGGTTCGAAGGCACAGATAGTGAGATGCGCACATACCCTTCCCCGCGCTTTCCGAAGGCTGTTCCCGGCGTAAGAATGACTCCTGCCTCGTCCAGCATTTTTTCTGCGAATGCCTGGGATGAATACCCGTCTGGAACCTTTGCCCAAAGAAAAAATGTGCCGCGCGGTTTTTCCGCTTTCATCCCCATTTCTTCCACAGCTGCATGCATCGTCTCCATCCGCTTCTGATAGATTGCATTGTTGGCTGTCACGCAGGAAAAATCACTGTTTAATGCAGTCGCGCCCGCTTTTTGAATCGGTAAAAACTGACTCGTATCCATGTTGCTTTTCACCGTAGATAAGGCACGTATGAGCTCCGCGTTGCCCACTACGTAACCAATGCGCCAGCCCGTCATATTGAAACTTTTCGATAATGAACCGAATTCAACAGCGACGTCTTTTGCTCCCGGCACTTGCAAAATGCTTGGTGCCTGATAGTCAGCAAATGTCACGAGGTCATACGCAGCGTCATGCGCCACACAAAAATGATGGTTTTTAGCGAAGGCAACCGCTTCATCGAACGTGTCCAACTCTACCGTAGCACCAGTCGGGTTGCTCGGATAATTTAACAACATCAGCTTCGATCGCTCCAAATCAGGACGTGAAACCGCATGAAACGCGGGTGCATAACCCTTCTTCTCATCCAAAGGAAGTGGAATGCCTCGTCCATACGCAAGATGAACAGCCGATTCATAAACGGGATAGCCAGGGTCAGGAATCAGGACCCCGTCGCCAGGATTGATGACTGCACTGATCATGTGAGCGATTCCTTCCTTCGATCCGATCAACGTCAGAACCTCTGTTTCCGGATCAAGCCTTACGTTGTAATGCTTGTGATAGAAATCAGCTACAGCTTGTCTAAATTCCAGACACCCTCCATAAGGAGAATATTTATGGTTCTCCGGTTTATGCGCTTCTTCAGTTAATCGTTGAATAATGAAGGAAGGCGTCGGCAAATCCGGTGCACCGATCCCTAAGTCAATCACGTCTATACCCTGCTGCTGTAGCGCTTTCTTTTTTTGCTGAAAAATGGAAAACAGATAAGGAGGTAAACTATTCACTTGCTCAGATCCATACGTCATCCTTCCATCCCCCAAATCACAATTAAGTCATGTCATATTCATGTATGTCTGGTTTGGCTCATTGTTCTATCCTATTAAGCAAAAACACATTTCATGATAGCGTTATTTCACCATCCACCCGACCAACCATCCCCATCATAAAATCCCACTCCACCGAATAAACTGTACCGGAATGAACATGCACGTGAAGAAGTGTGAAGAAGAGGAAGAGGGCGGAAGAGGCGTACCTGGTACCAAAAGAGCAAAATGAAAAGAGCCGGGTGTGCCATGAGCAAACATGGCACACCCGGCTCTTTTGAAAAACATGATTTGGTACCAGGTACGCGTCAATAAAGATAGAAAGGATGTGAGGGATGTGACGGTTTCTTTGCAGGGGGTGCGGGTTTTGGATTTGACTCGGGTGCTGGCGGGGCCTTATTGTTCGATGATTTTGGGAGACCTGGGTGCCGATGTCATTAAAGTAGAGGCACCTGGCGGTAGTGATGAGACCAGAAAATGGGGGCCGCCTTTCCAGGCAGGTGTGAGTGCCTACTACCTATGCGCCAACCGAAATAAAAAAAGCATTACCGTCAATTTAAAATCGCAGGAAGGCAAAGCCATCATAGAGAAACTCGCGGCTAAAAGTGACGTCATCCTCCACAATTTCAAAACAGGAACCATGGAACGCCTGGGCCTGGATTATACAGCGTTGAAAACCATCAACCCCCGCCTCGTGTACTGCGCCATCACGGGCTTTGGCGAAACCGGCCCTTATAAGCACTTACCTGGTTACGATTTCATCATCCAGGCGATGAGCGGATTCATGAGCATCACAGGAAATGAAGCATCCGGCCCCCAGAAAATGGGCGTCGCCATCACCGATATTTTAACAGGGCTGTATGCTTGCATCGGCATTCAGGCTGCTTTGCTCGAGAGAACTCAGTCAGGCCAGGGGCAAAAAATTGATCTCTCCTTATATGATTCAGCTGTAAGTGCGCTCATTAACATAGGAAGCAATTACTTAATGTCAGGGCACATCCCTGAACGACTTGGCAACCATCACGCCAACATCGCCCCCTATCAAACCTTTCGCTCCAAAGACGGGGAAATGGTTATCGCGATTGGGAACGATCAGCAATTCGCTTCACTCTGCGAGATGATCCACCGTCCTGAATTAGCCAACGAGGCGCGATTCCGCTCGAATCCGGACCGCGTAGCCAACCGAACTGAACTCACCGCCATCCTGCAACAAGCTTTTTCCCAGCAGCCGACAAGCGTTTGGCAAGACACGTGCAGGCAGTCCAACATCCCATTCGGCCCCATTCAAACGCTGAAGGACTTGGAAGAAGATCCCCAATTGAAATCCCGAGACATGTTCGTCTCAGCTGAACACCCCAAAGCAGGCAGGGTGAAAATGATCGGCAGCCCCTTAAAGCTCTCTCGAACGTCCACCAAGGTGAAGCGCCATCCTCCCGATCCAGGCGAACACACCGATGAGATTCTACAAGCGTTAGGGTACGAACAAAGCGTGATTGATGAATTAAGGAAAACGAATACGATTTAAGGAGTGTTTTGCATGAATTTTGAATTCAGTGATGAACAACGCATGCTGCGAAAAACGGTCAGAGACTTTGTAGATAAAGAAATCATGCCGTTTATCGGGGAATGGGACGCGAAAGGGCATTTTGACACAGGTGTTTTATCGAAACTGGCCAACTTAGGTCTCATGGGTGTTTGTATACCAGAGAATTACGGCGGAAGCGGCATGGACTACAACGCTTTAGCCATTGTGTGTGAAGAATTAGAACGGGGCGATACGGCCTTCCGGACAGCGGTCTCTGTTCATACGGGGCTTAACAGCATGACGCTCCTCCAATGGGGAACAGAACACCAAAAGCGATCATACCTAATTCCGCAGGCAAAGGGAGAAAAAGTAGGAGCATTTGCTTTGACCGAACCTGGCGCAGGCTCCGATGTCGTGGCGCTCCAAACGACGGCCAAAAAATCCGGAAATGATTACATCCTGAATGGGCAGAAAACGTGGATTTCCCTATGCGACTCTGCTGATCACTTCCTCGTCTTTGCCTATACCGATAAAAGCAAAAAACACAACGGCATCTCGGCGTTCATCGTGGAAAGAACGGGCGAAGGATTTTCGTCTAAAGCCACAAAAGGGAAACTCGGGATTCGCGCCGGCAATACAGGGGAGTTATTTTTTGATAACGTCAGAATTCCCGAATCGAATCTCCTCGGAGAAGAAGGTGACGGTTTTAAAATAGCGATGGCCGCCCTAGATAACGGCCGTTTCACCGTTGCCGCCGGTGCTTGCGGCCAAATCATGGCGTGTATGGAAGCAAGCGTCGATTACTGCCACGAGCGTGAAACATTCGGTAAAGAAATCGGCAAACATCAGCTCGTCCAACAAATGATTGCCCGGATGGAAGCAGGCTTGCAGATGAGCCGTCTGCTCGTCTATCGTGCCGGCGAATTAAAAAATAAGGGTGTCCGCAATACACGCGAGACCTCTCTCGCAAAATGGCAAGCCTGTGACTTCGCAAACCAAGCTGCCGACGATGCTGTTCAAATCCACGGGGCCTACGGTTACTCGAACGAGTATCCAGTCGAACGCTACCTCCGCAATTCAAAAGCCCCCGTCATTTATGAAGGAACACGCGAAATCCATACCATCATGCAAGCGGAATATGTGTTGGGCTATCGTCAGGATAAACCGCTTAATAAAATGCTTCCTGCTTGGCATGCAGACAATTAACTCATTAAATGAGCGCAATTCCGGTCCGCCGAATTGCGCTCATTTATTTATCCCTCGTGATATGCAACTATGTGGAAGTTCTCCCTTTAACTAGTGCTCTCTGACTCGGACCTCCATACCTTCACATTATTCTTCCTATACCCTCGATTGCATCGCTCCGAAATCACGTGTCGTCGCTCCCCGCTCATTTATCGTCGGTCACACCTCTTTTATCATCACTGCACCCTTCCCTTCATTTATTTCGCTTTTCATGCTTCCCAACTTTTCTGCAGCTTGCGAATGTAGACTATCTGGCCAATGTGATAGGCGTTATGTGTCGTTACATTTCCTATGATCTCCCACCATTCAGCATGGACCGGAATCCCCTTGACTTCTTTATTGATTTTTTCTTCTCTAAGTAAGCTTTGCCATTGTAGTAACACATTAAGAAGCTGTTCTTTTAACTCAATGAACGTTTTCGCCTCAGGAATCAAAAAACTACTGCTATTATCCTCTATGCGCGGAACAGCTTTGACGTGGGCGTTTTGATATCTGACTTGCCAGGTTTCATTCCAATAAATCAGATGCTGCGTTATTTCAGCGATACAGTGGCTATTTTCATTTGGACTCCAAAACGCGTCTTCTTCTGACAATTTTTCAACTGAATCCTGGAAAGAGACATACCAACTAGGGTCATTGGCGTTAGCTAACAGTTGATCCAATAATACTTCGTTTGCTTGAACCATAATTTTATCCACCTTTCTTTTGTCAACTGTTAAACACTTCTCCGCTCAAACTAGTTTCACCTTTTAATTAGTGTAATCATTTCAAAGGCTGCTCTTATAAAAAAAAGCGACAATCCCTTATGGATCATCGCCCTAACTCTACACCTCATCCTTTCATCTCATTTATTTTTTTCGTGAGTTCTATAAATCTTAGGTCAAGCTCCTCGTATTCTTTATCTTTAGGCGTCATCAAGCTAAGCTTTCCCAATACTTCTTGGCGTTCTGTCTCAAGCGTCAATCGCGTTTCCGCTTCAACATCTCTTTTGACTGAAGACGTATGACTAGTCAATTGCTTATGAATGGTATTTTCCGAAAAAATAAGCTTCACGTCCGTTGTTTTTTCAAGAAAATAACGATCGTGGGACACGACTAATAGCGTGCCATTGTATTGAGCTAAGGTGTCTTCAAGTTGTTCACGGGAAGGCAAGTCTAAGTGGTTCGTCGGTTCATCCAATATGAGGACGTCTTTTTCTTCAAGGATAAATTTCATGAGCTTACATTTAATCCGCTCGCCCATGCTCATCTGTTCAATCGGCTCTGTCCACTGATATGTCAAGAAACCCAAATGGTTCATTAAGTTGCGTACATGCCCTCTCTCTTCGAATGTCGTTTTATCAAATAATTGTTGAGGCGTTTGATCGAGCGGTAAGTCAAACACGTCTTGCGTTAAATAACCAATATCTGCTGATGGGGAAACCCATATTTCTCCTTTGGATACGGGTTCTACTCCTTTGATCATATTCAAAAAAGTCGTTTTACCACTCCCATTCGGGCCGGTCACTGCCACTTTTTCACCACGCTGAATCGTAAAATGAGCCCCTTTAAATAATGGGGTACCTTCAAATGATTTTTCTAGATCTTTAACCTCTAAGAATCGCTTCCCTATTTTATTATGCGATTTTAATGAGAACTTAACGTCGTATTCAGACTGAGGGGCCTCGACTTTCATTTTGTCCAGTTCTTTTTCAAGACGCTTTTGTTTAGATTTAACTTGGGAATCCATTCGTTTAGCTTTTACTCGATAGTATTCTTTTTCACCTTCCTGCTTAGTAGATTGCGCATGCGCTGAGGTCGACCAGGACGTTAATTGATCCATTTGATTTTCAATTCGAGCGATCATGTCTTGTTGTTTTTCATAGGTACGCTGCTGAGCAAGCCTTCTTTGTTCACGGATTTGCATGTAACTTGTGTAGCTGCCACTATGACAGATAAGTTCCTGGTTTTCGATTGACCATATCTTTGTCACAACTTTATCTAGAAAATAACGATCGTGGGAGACAAGAATAACGGTACCCTTGTAGCTGTTGAGTTGTTTTATGAAAAACTCTAAACTCTGAGCATCTAGATGATTGGTTGGTTCGTCTAACAATAAAATGTCCGTATCTATTGCCAGACCCCGTGCAAGGCGCGCTTTTAATTTTTCACCTCCACTTAACTCTGAAAAATTACGGAGTGGCACCTTCCACTTCTTTAAAAGGGATTCCTCTAAAGGCGTAACTTCACCAAAGCGATATGTTTCGGTTTCCTGCTCAACCATCGCTATTCTTAAATCATCGTGTAAATGTTTAATGTGGCCTGCCGTTGGAGGAAAGTCACCATTTAATAATTGCAGCAACGTGGATTTGCCTGCCCCATTTTTACCGATAATGCCAATAATATCGCCTTGCTGCACATTCGCATTTATATTTTCAAAAATAGTCTGATCCTGCATCTCAACTTTCGCATGTTGCACCTGCATGATTTCGATCATCTGTATCACCCTTCTTATTGAGGGAGAATAAAAAAATCCTCCCAACTTGTTTGGAAGGATTAGTCACATCACATTTTTTGCTCTACTCAAATAAGAGCCACTACGCTTTACCTTAGATGTGGATGTAAAAATGGGCAGACTAATCCTAAATTTTGCAATCTGAAATAATATACTATTTCAAACGTTAAAAAATAGGTTAGTTTTCCATTGTCCACCCATCAGTCCTTTCGTTTAATAGTATCTAGAATACTACCATTGTTTATTCTAGTTCGCAAGCTGATCTGCCACATATTTCCATTTCGTCAAAACTCTTAAAAAGAGGACCTAAGCGTACCGCTATTATGCATGATATGCCCTCAAAGCAAAAAAAAGAGCATTGAAATCCGGATTCAATGCTCTTTTTCCTGTTCTTCTATAGATTTTCTCCATGTTTGAGTTTACCGATATATTCTCTCAGGTCTTCTTTACGAACTCTCCAATGACGACCGATTTTAAACCCAGGGATCCGTCCTTCTTGCACTAATTTATATGTAGTGACTTCACTGATCTGAAGATATTCAGCCACTTGGGACACCGTCATAATTTCTTGCTCATGTTCCATAAATAGACCTTCCTTTAACTGAAGTATGTACTAATAGTGTATACTGTTTGCTCAAATATCTCAAATACATTCTCCCCGGCAATTAATGCACCAACCAGTCAAATGAATTCGAATTGACCACGCTAACCGCCTTCCATAAACGGATTTGTAATTTTCTTGTTCATGTAAACGCTTAACAGAAAAATACCCATTGCAATTCATATCATTATCTTATAATCTATTATAGTCTGTTATAGACGATTATAAACTAAACCTTAAAACGAACCCATTTTACTATACGACTGCTGCGAGACTCAGTAGTCTTAAATAAAGACAAGAAAGAGGGTATTTATGTCAACTTCAGCCATCAAAGAACAATGGTTCGGGAACTTGAAAGGCGATATTCTCTCCGGCATTGTGGTCGCCTTAGCGCTTATCCCGGAAGCCATCGCTTTTTCTATCATTGCCGGAGTCGATCCGATGGTCGGATTGTACGCTTCCTTTTGTATTTCACTCGTTATTGCTTTTGTTGGGGGCAGGCCGGGCATGATTTCCGGGGCGACCGGCGCTATGGCCTTAGTTATGATAACATTGGTAGCAGAACATGGTATTGAGTATTTGCTTGCTACCACGATATTGACGGGAATCTTACAGGTGTTATTTGGCACGTTCAAGCTTGCCCGATTCATGAAATTCATTCCACGGTCCGTTATGGTGGGATTTGTGAACGCATTAGGCATATTAATTTTCACCTCACAGCTTCAACACTTTGAGAATGAATCGTGGGTCATCTATGCGTTAGTCGGATTGACATTAGCCATCATTTATCTTTTTCCTTTAATATCAAAATCGATTCCTTCCACACTGGTTGCCATCGTTGTCGTTTCAGCAATAGCAATTTCTATGAACATGGGTGTTCGAACCGTCGGAGATATGGGAGAGTTAACACAAACACTCCCGCTTTTCGCTTTGCCGAGCATTCCGCTCACCTTTGAAACCTTAATGATCATCTTCCCTTACGCCCTGGCATTAACGATTGTCGGATTATTAGAGTCGTTGTTAACCGCGGCAATTGTTGATGATATGACCGATACGGAAAGTAATAAAAACAAAGAAAGCCGCGGACAGGGCATTGCGAATATTGTTACGGGTTTCTTTGGAGGAATGGGAGGCTGTGCCATGATCGGCCAGTCCGTCATTAACGTTAAATCCGGGGGAAATGGCCGCCTGTCCTCTCTAGTAGCTGGTGTGACCCTTATGTTCTTGATCATTGCTCTTGGGGGTGTTGTCGTCCAAATTCCAATGGCGGCATTGGCGGGCGTCATGATAATGGTATCCATCGGCACATTCGATTGGAGCTCGGTCAGAAACCTTCATAAAGTTCCGGTATCCGATGGAGCGGTTATGGTTGTGACAGTGCTCACTGTCGTGCTGACTCATAACCTGGCTTACGGCGTCTTAGCCGGCGTCGTCCTGAGCATGATATTCTTTGCTGTAAAAATATCAAAAGTACGCGTTCTTTCTTTATACGTCAACAAAGGAACCAAGCGGATTTATTACGTGCAGGGCCAACTGTTTTTCGCTTCGGTCACGGATTTTCTATCTGAAATAGAATTCAAAGACTCTGTTGATGAAGTAGAAATCGACTTAAGTGACTCTCACCTTTGGGATGATTCCGCAATCGGCGCACTAGATAATGTAGAATCAAAATTCCTGCAAAATGGCATCCAAGTGAAGTTCATAGGACTCAACGGCGAAAGCTCTCGTTTGCTGAACCGACTGGGCGGCGTCTCAAAAAACTCCGGCCATTAACGACTTGGATCAAAATGTGAAATATAAAGGAGTTCTCTTATGTTTAAACGCATACTACTAGCAACGGATGGATCAGAGCATTCGCAGCGGGCAATTGACGAAACAATTAAAATGGTGACACCCTATAAAGACCAGGTCACCATTGATCTTGTTTATGCTGTCGACGGAGAAACATCAAAATCAGATGTCCTGAAATACGGTGACGCTCAAACAGCAACGATCAAACGCAAAGAAAAATTCTTACCAACCATTCAGTCGATTGAAGCTCAAGAAATTGATGCTGATATCATCCTCCTGCACGGAAACCCAGCTGAAACCATCATTGAATATGCCAATGAGCATGACTATGATTGTGTCGTTGTCGGAAGCCGTGGTCGCAATAAGTTTCAAACTTTGATTTTAGGAAGTGTGAGCCACAAGTTGGTGAAATATGTCCAGGCTCCCGTTATCGTTGTTAAATAGAAAAAACGTGCAGTTCCTCTTGGCTGCACGTAAAAAAATCCCGGCTGTGGAGGGCCGGGATTTCTTTGTCCGTAACAGGGATTGATATGGACTGTATCCACTATATCTAACTTCGTGCTGCTAATCAATGAATTGAGCATAATTTAATGAAATAGGACTAAACCAAGTTATTTTGAACGAAATCAAACACAACCTTTTCTATCCTCTCAATCATTGATTAGCAGGTCCCAAAGACCGTTTATTGTACATGAACTGATCCCCAAGTTCATTGACGACAATGGCCATAATGATCAATAATATACCAAACCACTGTAATACAGTAACAGATTCAGAGAGAATCAACATAGCGGACACAATGGCTACCGGCAACTCGATCGAACTTAAAACATTAGCCAACCTGCCTGAAATAAGCGGCGCCCCTCCCGCAAAGAACAAAGGCGGAATTACAGCCCCAACCAGGGCAATGCCGGCCCCCAACGCCCATAAACGGCCGTCATCAAGATAGAGTGTCGGAATGTCCTGATAAAAAATAATCAGTACGAGAATAGTAGCCCCCACAATCATGATAAAACTACGAAGGATCGGGTGCGAAGTTGTCGCCGCCTGACCACTAAAAAAAATAAAGCCCGCATATGTAACGCCCGCCAGCAGTCCTAAAAGTATCCCTATCGGCGCAAAATCAAGCACATCGCCACTGAGCACATCTGAAGCAAAAAACACGCCCGTCAACGTAATAACTAACGAAATGAAATTGACCCTCGTCGGCTTCATTTTGCTGAAAATCCATTCATAGACCATACCGATCCAAACGAATTGGAAAAGAAGTATAATGGCCAGTGAAGCAGGCAAAAATTCCATCGCACCATAATAAAAAATACTCGTCAGCCCAACGAATAACCCGGTCACAATAATAGTTATGAAGTCCTTCTTTGTGATGCCATTGAACTTCAGCCCTTTAACGAGGCTCATCCCCCCTAAAAGGATAACAGCCACCACCATTTGAGTAATGTTCAATTGCCCTAATGAGTAACCGAATTCAAACCCTGTCTTAACGAATATCGGCGTAAACCCAAAACTAGCAGCTCCCAACAAAACAAGCATAATCCCTTTCCATTTCATAAACGACGCCTCCCTATCTCCTTTGAAAGTGTAACGTATAAAGGAAGACAGAAAAACCTTCTTGCACTAAGCGCAATCGCCCATGTGAGAGGTGAAGCCGCCCAAGCATGAGCTAATCGCCCAAATACAGAGCAGAACTGCCCATGTTGCTACCACAATCGCCCATGTGGGAGGTGAAACCGCCCAAGCACGAGCTAATCGCCCAAATAGAGACCAGAATCGCCCAAATAGCAGCCGAACACAAATAAAAGGTGCTGGTGGTCCTTCGTCTCGAGAACAAAAGCCTGCCCAGCCCGACATCCAAATTAAATATCAGGATCTTCCGTATATTTAGGTGGAAAACTTCCCCTGGATAGCACGAGATAAACAGCAGCAGTTGCTAATAATAAGCCAGCTATCAAAAAAACATACTGAACACCGAAAACATCCGCTAGAGCACCGAGTATTAAAGACGCGAGTCCGAACGTTAGCGAAGTTAATGCCCCTTGAGCTCCATAAATTTTCGGCAGTTCCTCGGAAGTAGCTTCCTGCTGCAGGTAGGTTTCTATGGTGATGGATTTTACCTGCTCCACAACACCATATAGTACAGATAGTGTTAAAGCGACCCATGCTATGGAGTTGAAACCAAATAAAAGCGTGATGATACTTACGCCGCAAGATGAATAGATGAGCAGCTTTTTCAGATGGTATTCGATTACTTCCGAATACCGGATGCTTAACAAACCACCAACTAAGAGGCCGATGAAAAATGTGGTATTGACATAACCCCACCACGCTTCAATTTTCTCCAACACTTCAGAAACAAAGACATAAATGATGGCCGCGATCCAAACCACATTCGCGATGGATTCAATAAAAATGACGACGTGGATTTTTTTGAATAGCGGTGTATACCATATGGTTTGCCAACCTTCTTTCAATACATTCGCCCTATCCTTCACTTCACGAGGAGAAAATGGGGTCGAATCTTGAATAAGTGCCACCATCAAAGAAGATATGACGAACAAACCGAACGTCAGCCAAATCACGGCCTGGCCTCCGATCCAGGCAACCAGGAGGCCCCCTAATGCCCATGCTCCCAGCTGAATCAGTTGATTGACTACGGAAAAAAAGCTATTCGCTTTTACAATTTCCTTCTTGCTCAGTAACCTCGGAAGCATCGCCCTACTGGCAGGGGCTGCCCAACCATCTAAAAAAGCAACAACAAAGATCAAAGTAAGTATGGCCATCATAGAAAAGGATGACTGTAACGTTATCCATATCGCTAAAATAATTAAGACAGCTGTCTTACTAATCTGTGAACCTGCTAAAAGTGTTTTTAATGGATACGTGTTAAAGAGAAGCGGAGATAAGTACCCGCTTAAGAACCGACCGAACGTATTGATAAATGGCAGCAGCGCTAAATAAAAGGCTGACTGTGAAACAATGTACATAATTGAGATCAGGCCTACGATATAAAACACATCACCTAAATTGGAGCAAGCCTGGCCCATCCACAAGAACCGAAAGGATGAAGATTTCAATGTTATCTACCCCTTTTTATCGTTTTTTTATCCGATGAAAAAGGGTGTGTTTACATCTACGAATAACCTCCTTACATTTTTTACAAGCAATCAAAACCATTCAATATTTACCGCCAGAATTAACCAAGGTTACAAAATACCAGGGTAGTTAATTGAAAGATTTCATCCTGTCGGTGTGTAACTCGTGGGTAAAACCACGCACTCCATTACTGATGAGTAAGTATATTAATCAGTTGCCCGAATGGATCTCTAACGTAGAATCGCCGCACTCCCCACGGCTCTTCAACAGGTCCATACTCGATCGGATATCCTGCTTCTTTCATGCCGCGCAGGGCTTCATCGAGATCATCCACTTCGATTGATAGATCAGGAACTGGCGTATCAGACCCTCCCTGTGAAGCAAAACTCACTTGGCTGTTTGCTTTGTCCTTCAAACCATATGTTGCGATCCATCCGTGATCCATAAGTTTTTCAAGCCCCAATACGACCTGATAAAAGGATGCGGCTTTTGACATGTGCTGGGTTTCAATATTACTCACAATTCGTTTGACTTTCACTTTATCACTCCTTAATGTTAGTTGTCCTCAATAAACCCTTTTAGGCAATGAACATTGAGGTCTTCCCCTTTGACCCATTGTTGAAAATTAATATCTAATACGTGGCTGCTTTGAGCAATGGTCGTTAGAATTCTTGCATCTGAATAGGCATATGAGAAGGTATGAAGGGTACCGAATAAGTCCTTATAGTCTGTAAAAAACACGGGTGAAGTGACGCTGCTAAAGTGATGGAACATTTCCTCATGCGAGCGTTTTTTATCTTCCAGGTTATCTAAGTAGTTATGACGCTTGGTCGAGCCTTCGATAGACGTTCGATTGTTACTTTTAAGCAAGGCGTCCTGAAAATGATTCGCACAAGCTAATGATGACTGCCCGGGCCGTACAACGACTTTATCAGGAGTCGCTTCTACGACCGCACTATTACCAAGGTTATCTCCAACAGAAAAATTGTAACAGGCAGCGTGAGGCATCTCTTTAAGCATCACCGTTGCTTCATCGACGGAAGAGCACGTATCCAGAACCATCCTTACGGCCATCCAGGGAGCCAGACCTGTCGTGTACCCGTAGTTACTTACAAAATGCAGCCCTATCACGACGCCTTTCTCGTTGACACCTTCATGTCTTCCCACGATTTGAAGCGAATACCCCGCCGATGCATAACTGTGTTCTGATTGTACCAAACTAAAAACGCCATCATATAGTTCAGGTGCAAAATCGTAATTTCTAACGTAATAATCCGGTGTAGCGACGGCCGAGCACCCCATGGCTTCCGTTTTGGGCACATCATAACCGCTGAACATAGCTGCCGCCTTTGAAAACGAAATGTCTAACCCTTGAGCTAACCCATCTAACTCTTCAAGTAAGTGGGGAGCATATGTGGCGTAGATAGACCTCATACGTACCACATCTATTTTATCTTTGGTCAACGCTTCAAACGTTTTGATAATTGAGTGGTGTTGAATTGCTTCCCCTGTCTTCACCCCTATGTTAAAGGGACGATCTCTGAATTGCAGAACATTAACGGAGAATACCGACATCATAAGCCTCCCTCGTATGACATGATCATGCATTTTCTTCTCAAGTCTATCGTGTCTTCTTGATCAAACCCCTCATTTAATGCTTTGTTTGGATAGATTTCCTAGGGGGAAGTAGTCTTATATGTGTTCGTTGGGTCACCAAGAAGGTGAACATAATGGAAAATCTGCAGGCAATATATCTTGACTTCGAGATAAAATAACGTTATCGTAAGGTTTAGTAAGGTTAAAATCACTTATATTCAGGAGGCGTTTCAATGTCTACACTTACTTTAGACAAAGTACACAGCAGTTTGGATTTTCAAATTAAGCATATGATGGTTTCCAAAGCGAAAGGCGAATTCAAGGATTTCGATGTGGATTTCAAAGGCGACCTTAATAACCTTTCCGAAGCGAGCGTAACTGTAACAATCCCTGTGACCTCGATTAACACTGGAAATGAAGATCGCGATAATCACCTTCGCTCCGGCGATTTCTTTGAAGCCGAAAAGTATCCTAATATGGTATTCGAAAGTAAATCCATTAAGAAGAAGTCAGACGACGAATTTGAAGTAACAGGTGATTTCACTGTCAAAGGCGTGACCAACGAAGAAACGTTTACAGTCGAGTACAACGGTACCGCTAAAAGTCCTCTAGACAATAGCATGGTTGCCGGGTTCGATGTTTCAGGCACCATCAACCGTGAAGCTTACGGCATGACTTATAACGCTGCGCTTGAAACGGGCGGCGTCCTCTTAGGTAAAGACGTGAAATTCCAAGGTGAATTTGAATTTGTAGTATCTGAGTAAATCATGACAAAAAGTTCTAACCTTCTTACATAGGTTAGAACTTTTTTTATTGAGGATACGTTTCTTGCAAATATGCAACGGATTGCTTGATCAATGCTCGTAATACATCCGTATCAATATCAGCTATTTTATTGATGTACACACACGCCTTACCCGTTTTATGTTTACCTAGCTCCTTCAACAACTCCTCACGCTGCGGGTCACCTGGAGCAAAATATAAACTGATTTTGGCTTTCCGTGGGGAAAAACCAACCAGCGGTGCGTCGCCTTCATGACCAGAGTTGTATTTATAATGGTAAGAGCCGAACCCGATAATACTTGGTCCCCACATTTTCGCTTGGAAGCCCGTGGTTTCAGAGAAAATATCCAATAATTCATACGCATCTTCCCGCTTCCTCATACTGTCAACATCTTCGATGAATGCCATAACGTCCCCATCATTTTCTTTCGTTTTCAGTTCGTACATCGTTTCCTCTCCTTTTCAGCTAAAGCATCTGTTTTTTATAGACACAAAATACAGCCGTACCGCAAAGCAACAGCATGGTTAAAAAACTGCGTTCAAACAGATTATTTAAATTAGTCCCAATCGTGAATAGTAATGCTAGAACACCTAGACCAACGAGAAAGCGTTCTCTATATGTATTAAACATGCTGGATAATAACCAAATCCCTATAAATAGCGCGACACATATAGCCACTTGAATAAACAACTCGACACCTCTCATAAATTTTTATTGTGTAATTATGTACTTCTAGCATAATCGTGAATTTCCTTCTTCAGGAAAATTATATGTAGATATTAAGGATAATCTCTTTTCGTGGCATGGAGCTCTGCTTCAGTTCACTGACAAATTCATCAAATTTATAGGCCACAGCTTGCTGATGAATGGTGATCTCAGTTGGCATAACATCTATGATGCCATACCGAGCATAAGGCTTATTGAAGCAGCCGAGGGAACCAGGGTTAAAGAATGTTTGATTATTACATGTTAAATGATGACGCCCATGGTCATGGCCAAAACAAACTAACGAACATTCACTCAGCCTGCTTAAGGAGGAAAAGTTTTCTCGTGAAGGAGGGCCTTGCAAATCAAACGGATCCATACTTATCGGAGCATGGTACGCAGCTTGATCCATAGGATAATGGGTGAAGTGCAGTTTATGCCCGTAGATTGTATGGTTTATTACTCGAGGGAGTATGTCTAATTGAGCTTTACAATGCTGCTCCAGTCTATTGGCGATCCATTCATGATGAGGGATCACATTAACCCTGCTCTCAGGGTAGGGTTCGTTTTTCAACAGGGCAAGAACGGCTTCATCATGGTTCCCGGTTATCATGGAAACGTGGTCTAATTCCATTAAAGCGTCGAGCACTTCATTAGAAAAAGGGCCGATCCCGATCATATCTCCAAGGCAATAAATGTGATCGACTCCCCTGCCTTTTATATCTTCAAGGACTGCATTCAAAGCATGACGATTTCCGTGTATATCTGTAATGACAGCTATTCTGTACATCTCTTTGCCCCTTTACCGACCGGAACTAGTGCTCTTTTTTGTCTCACGTATCACTTTCAGAAATAAAGGGAGTGATACGAGCACACAGAAAAACGGAACCACTGTTTTTAGAAACGTACCCACACTTTCCTCGTCAGCCAGAAGGTTCTCTGGCAGAAATAACACGAACACGACACCAGCTAATAACGGTGTGTTAGCAAGCGCATGTTTACTTCCTTTGCTTGATGGTGTTTTAGCAAACAGGGCATAAGCTGCACCTGTTACTACTACTAACAAAATAACGACGGCTACCCATCCGAAAACAGACATTCTCCACTCCTCCTTTTGTAAACGAGTTACGCCCTCATACTATCAAATCATAATACTGACAATAAGCATCACAATTATAAAAACAGCATTAGGTGCACTCATGAGTAACAGTTTCTTCGTCCAGTTATCCTTTCGAATACGATCGCTTTTAACATCTGAATCAACATTTACTCGCTCACCTCTAGAGAACGCCCCTGTAAACACTGCTACACCTAATATTGGTATTAATGCTGCCACACCTGCTAGTTTGAACGGGAACTCCCACTCCGATGTATAGAGCCCATTAATAAGAGCAACTAATGTGAATATCCCACCGAAACAAACATATTTAAACATCGCTCATCCCCCTCTAAGAATTATACGTGTGAGATGGAGCAAATGTTTCAGCATTGCCGCTTTATCGCCGATTTCCGCTGCTTTATCGTCGCTGCTGAGCCATTTATCATCGCTCCCTCCTCACTTATCGTCACTCCACTCAATATCATCGGTCCTCGCTGTTTTATCGTCGGTTCTCTTACATTTATCATCGCTTCTCTCAATTTGCATGTTGAGGAAGCAGCAACACAGCCGCCCCCCCTCGTAAACTTTCATTCTATTTTCTTTTATATTTATTTACGCACATTTTTTTATTTATTTAGCATAAACGCTCAAGCCCACGCATATACTTTTAATGTAAAAGACTGTTCTTTTACATGTTCTAATTTTAGAGGACAGGTGGGTTCCGTATTATTAAACGTGCTGGATTATTCAATCGTCATGTCATGAAGTGGGAAATGGTCTATGCAACGCGTGATTTGTCTGATTACTACCGGATTATGGGTGCTTTGAAAAACGTCGGATTGAAGCCTAGAACTAAGACGATCAGCGCGGGTGCAGGTACTGGTAACGGCCATGGGTTCGAATGTAACTATCAAATTTTTGTTCCGGTAGAGTCGATTCACCGAGCCGAAGAATCTCTCAAATGCTGCTAAAACGCAGGAAAGCCTGATTCCTTATCATAAACGGAACCAGGCTTTCTCTTGTCTATGTTTTCTACGAATGTTGATAATAGGCTTGCAATAGTTCATCCATGACCCGATTGGTGCGAAGGGCGGATTCCCCTGTGCTGGGAGCTTCACCTTTCCCAAGCAGCTCTTCTACGACGGATTGAATCAAGCACTCCTGAATATGTTTGGGATGCTCAATAATAAACTGCCGGGATCCCTCTGCAGTCTTCAGTGTCACCGGTTTTTCTTCAAAACAGGAAAACGTAATTTCACCTTCGGACCCAACAATCCGGTTCTTTTCCTCGTTTTTATAAGCGGCAAAACTCCACATTCCACTTCCGATGATACCGTTTTCGAACCGAAAACTACCGCTGACAATATCTTCTGCAGGATAAGCTTGCTGCTGGTTTGCGGCAAACCCTTTAACCTCTTGAACGGGACCAAGGAGGTAATCCATTAAATCCAACGTGTGTGATGCCACGTCGTAAAAAATCCCGCCGCCGCTTACATCCGGCCGGACACGCCATGGCCATTCGCCATTCTCGTCTTTTTCCATCAGCTGCTGCGTTTGCTGGATCGAAACAAAGCGCACATCTCCTATAGCACCCTGTTCAATTAATTCCTTCACTTTAAGAAACCTCGGCAACGCTCTGCGGTAAAATGCCACGTATAAGGGCACACCCGCTTCGTTGCAAACGTCTATCATCTCACGGCATTCGTCCTCATTCATCGCCATTGGTTTTTCCACATAAACAGGCTTTCCCGCCTTCGCTGCTTCTATGGTGTACGTTTTGTGGGAAGAAGGCGGGGTGGCAATATAAATAACATTAACATCAGAATCATGAATCAAATCTTCTGCTTGATCGTACCACTTCGGCACCCCATGACGCGCAGCGTAATCTTTCGCCAGCTCACCATTTCTTCTCATAACAGCCACCAACGAACTGTTCTCAATTTTATTAAAGGCCGGGCCGCTTTTCACTTCCGTTACATCGCCACAACCAATAATTCCCCAGCGAATGTCATCCATCTATACCTCAACCTTTCTCTCGTTTCGTTACCTTTCAATGTAACACACTAGCCCCTTGTGACACATGTCTCATATAAGTCAGCCATTTTTTCAGGAAAATCAATGAAGGGGTTCCGGTTCCCCTGGATCTCATAGATTGCCTGGTTACGGTGCTGTTCATAAACCGTTGGAGGGAAATCTCGATGCCATTCCAACAATAAAGCTAGCTTTATTTTTTCCTTATGAGCATGCTCTATTTTATCGGGATAACGTAAAAGAAAATACAACGTCGCTCGAGCCACTGTACCTTTACCGAACTCTGGTTCAAACAAATGTTCATCCGCTTTGCCGCACTGGTCTTCGATACGTTTCACTGTCGCATTCTCAGCGGGATAATCAGCAAAATCATGAAAAGGATAATTACTTCTAATCGAATTACACAACGGCTCACACGTAAATAAATGATGAAGGTCCCCGCGCATTGGTTCTGCGCCATCAAACCAGGACTGGGGCACAGCATGTTCACAGTTATATTTATAAGCAGCCATAATTTGCAAAGCCGCTTCCTCAGAATCCTGGGCATCTTCAACTTGAGCCAAGGCTTCTTTGCGCTTCATTGAAGTGGCGTGGTCTGCTTTCACGACCTCCTCCGGTTGACGTGTTTGACCCGAATAAATACTAGTAAGCTTGCCATCCGGCCGTAAATCCACCCACGGATACACGTACTCACTCGGATCATAGCGGAGTTTTTGAGTATGCGTTGTCTGCAGTAGGGTGCTAACCTCGTCTATCTCCTCAAAATGCAATGCCTCATAATACTGGTCGACAGCTTGCTCATTTTTCTCCTGATCAAAATACGATCGTTCGTGTTTCTCCAGCTCTTCTAAAGTCCGCTTCGTTTGATAAAGACGACGCTCGAGCAGCTTATTATCAGCTGCCTCGGCAAGCTGCACATCCTCCTGAATATTAAACCCCATAAGTCCACCCCTCCAATATTATTACGTTCTCTAAACGCGCTTTCTTTTCCTGTTCAATGCCCAAAAGCAAACAAGCCGCTCCTCTGAAAACTGATGAGGAGCGACTCTCATATTTTAGTTAATCGACTTTCACTTCATTCACGCGGCTTTCTAATTCATCTTCCAATTGCGCTTTGACTTCTTTAGCGTGTTTCTTTTTGATATCCAGTTTATCGCGCTGCTTATCAAAAGCTTTCAGCCAGTCCTTCACATCATTCACCGGTCCGAATTGATCCTGAAGCTGTTCATAATACTTAGCAGATGTTTGGTAATCTTGTTCATACATGGTGTCCAGGTACTTATAAATGTAGCGAATATGTTTGGAAGCAATCCTTAAGGCGTGCATGGACTCGAGTGCTTCCTGAGATGCCGGACCATGTTCGGCCACAACCGCTTTGTAATCCTCCATTCGGTTGGCGATGTCCTGTTCATATTCGTCCAGACGCGAGGCTACCGATAACGACAGAATGTAAGCATGCAGTTCTTCATCAATAAAATAGCGCCACCTTTCCTGGAAGTTTTGATCGATGATAGCCGGAAGCTTTTCTTCAAGTTTCTCTTGATGTTTTTTCCGCTTTTGCTCTACGCGTTGATACACTTCCCGGTACACCTCGGCCATTCTTTCCTCGTCCACATATTCTTCAAACGCTTTGAATCCTGCAATCAAGACATCTCGCTCTCTAACTGCACCTAATCGCTTATGCGCCTCTTCAAGCGACTTTATGATGTCATGCTTCTCGGACACACCGATAAATTGCAATAATGCTTTGAGACGGCGGTCTTTAACCCGGGCCTGATGAGTATCTTCTTCATCCTCAAACCTTAGCGCCTGCTTACAGTAGTGGAGGTATTCACTCATGAGGCCGTCTAAGAGATCACCCCACCTGTGCACGATGTTTTGATTTCCTTCTGACAGACAATCCCGGCAAACGAATTTCGTTTTTACTTTAATGAGCGATTGATTATTTTCACAAATTTCACAGACTTCGAACTGACCGTTTAATTGGACCTCATCTTTTTCCGTACGCATTTCAATATGCTTCCCTTGTTCCCAATCGAGCTCTTGTCTCAATTCAATTGGAATGACAAGACGACCATATTGGTCCAACGTCTTGGGTTCTTCCCCGCTTTCTGTTTTGGAAAGCTTAAGCCCGTCTCCTGTCATCTGCACGTCTAATGGTTGATTAGACAATTCCAGTTCATCCCGAATTTCCTTAGGAATAACGACACGCCCGATCTTGTCCAATTGCCTTACGTAAGTTTCACTCATAAAGATTCCATCCACCCTTTAGAAAATCTGCTCATACTTCTAACCTTCCCCCTCCACGTAATCCCTTAACCTCATGCGCAAAATCTTTACATTCCTTTACAAATGGTCGCAATAAATACTCCATGGTAGACTGAATAAAGGCGAACCGACGATAAAGCGGCGGGAAGCGATGATATTCGCGCTGGACGCGACGATAAATGAGAGTGGTCCGATGATAACGCGACGGCGGGCGATGATAATGGCGGAAGCGACGATATTCGCGCTGCAACCGACGATAAGTTGGAGCGGTCCGACGATAACGCGCCGGCGGGCGATGATAACGCGACAAGAAACGATGATATTACGTCCCAACAGCGTACATATTCCATTTTTATAGGGAGAGATGAGAGATGAGAAAAGTAGACGTGCGATCACACGACTCTAATTGGAAAATAATGTTTAATGAAGAAGCGCAGCGCCTTAGAGAGGTGGTCGGAGATGAAATCATTGCTATCCATCACATCGGGAGTACGGCAGTAGATGGCCTGAAGGCTAAGCCGGTGATCGATCTTATGCCCGAGGTGCAATGCATCGACGCTATTGATGATTATAACGAGGCGATGAGGGAACTCGGTTACGAACCGATGGGGGAAAATGGTCTAAGCGGCCGGCGCTTTTTCAAGAAAGGCGGTGATCAGCGCAGCCATCACCTCCATATGTACGAAACCGGCCACCCTGACGTGCACCGCCACTTGGCCTTTCGCGATTACTTACGCATTCATCTAAAAGAAGCTAGACGGTACGGGGATTTAAAAGCGGCATTAGCTCAACGTCATCCTTATGACATGGAAGCCTATATCACTGGAAAAGAGGCGTTGGTACTAGAGATTGAACGAAAAGCGCTTGCGTGGTCAACATGAGCTCAGGCTGCCGAGACTTGTTCTCGCCAGCCTGATAGGAGTGTAAAGAGTTATTAATCGTTACATTTTCGCTCGCTTAGACGAACCCTGTCTCCAGAATTCCTTTTATGCCTTTCCAGTACGTTGTTATTGGCCATTTTCCGCTTTAAAGCCTGAACACGGCGAAACTCATCTCGCTTACTTCGAGGCTCAAAGTAAAATCGAGGCGTCACGTCTTGTTGATCAGTGTCCTCTTCCTTTTGAGCTGCTTCCTCTTCTTGTTGAGCCATTTCTTCTTTGTGTTTATGAACGTGAGCCTTGTTGCGTTTAATGAATGTGGGTTTCGATCGAAATGGTACAGGGTTGGTCGGTTCATTGGCTGGACTGGAATTGTCCTCTTCTGATTCTGCCTCCTCTGTTTCCTTGATTGCCGATGACACGTCTTTCTCATTCTCTTTCTCACTGTCTCCAGACTGAATTGACACATCTTCTTCAGCTTCAACACTGACTTGAGGTGGTGTCGTCTCGCTCGTCTCTTCCACTGAATCCTCTTTAGGCTTTTGGAGTTCTCCTTCCTGAGTCACTGGAAGCTCATAATCTCGAGAATCCATATGTTCCACTTCATCCCATACTGCCGAAACATCGCGGACGACTCGATCCCAGGCATAATATTTTTCTGCTAACGTTCGCCCGTATCGTCCCATCTCCTCTCCTTTATTAGGGTTGGATATGAGGTAGGACAGGTGTTTGACGAACTCACTTGTATCCTCCGGGTTTTCAACCAGAATTCCATTTTTATAGGGTTCGATGACTTCTTTATTGCCACCCCTGTCTGTCGTGACAATAGGTAAAGCGGCCGCCATCGCTTCGTAATGGACACGGGCAAGCGGCTCTTGCCACTGGGACGTACATACAAAAATGTCTGAAGCTACAAACCATTCATGAATCTTATCAGGAGATACAAATCCTGTTTGGATGACTGGGATGGGCAGCCGTTCGGCAAGCGCGCGAACGTATCCAATATAATCGGTTACAGAGTTATCACTGAACCATTTACTTCCCATAACCACAAGCGCTACGTCCTCATGCTGTCGGGCTAATTCAGGTATCGCACGAATTAGTACGTCGATTCCTTTGTTCGGCGACAACCTGCCGGCATACAAAATCACTTTTTTCGAAGTGAGGTTGTGCTCCTGGCGTATTTTGGCTCTTAATTGTTTGGCTTCTTGTGAGTACGACGGCAAAAACCGATTCAGATCCACTCCCGAATAGATGGGCTGGAGTTTAGGAGCAGCTTCAGGAAACAAATCCTCAATCGTCTTGGCTATATACTTGCTGATGGTGATGATTTTATCAACTTTTCTGACAGCCGAAGCTCCTTCTTCACGATCGATTTTTTCAGGTTTGAACATATCATTATGCATGCTGAGAATAATTTTTGAATCTGGTGCCAATTCACGGACGGCGTTGACCATGCGTGGCCGATTGAAAATGTGAATCAAATCATAATGCTCATTAGACGATTGCAAATAACGTACGACATGGGCGCGATACGTTTCCAACAGCCCGCCTTCGACTCTGACAAAACGAACACCATCCAGCATTTCATCGTCTGCAAGAGCTTCGTCACTTCGCCCGAGCACTGTAATCGTGTGCTTTTGTTTTAATTCAGGAAGAATCCCGTCAATATACGTTTGAATGGCTCCACCTCGAATAGGAGGTACCGGCAGTTTTTCCGTACATATGATTAAAATATTCATTCAGTTGGTTGCCCTCCTTTCCTATCGTTAGCTAATTGTTCCAACACGGGCCACTTAGTCTGCTCAAGATCTATGATCTCTTGCAATTCTTGAGCTAATGTGTCAGTTAAAAACAGGGCGGGGTCATAGACAATTTCCTTGACGTTTTTATAAAATAAATTGGGGAGTGATAAATCGATCAGTAACATCTCGAATTCTTCGTCTGAAATGGGATTGGCGTCATCATAAGCCTGGATCATGTCTCTCGCCCAATTTATATCCCAGTGCCCCATAGCATGCATCCGGTCGATGATCAGCTTTCTCAAGTCACGAATCGCGATGTCGTAGGATACACCATCCAGGTCAATCACCCACATGCCATCGTCAGCCAGTTGAGCATTGGACCAGCCGTAGTCCTGGTGAACAAGACTTGCATCTTCCGTTCCCCTCGCCACAAAATCCTCGTAAGGAGAAGCCATCAGCCGCTCGCGTGCTTGGCTCGCCTGCTCCTGGAACATATCAATCACATTTAAAATAGTTGAGCTTGCCGGCATCTCGCTGTAAGCCGTTGCAATATCCTGAAACCACCCGAGTTTCTTTTCCACTCGCTCATACGTCCGGGGCCAGCGATGGAGGCGTGATATTTTCTCTGCTTCAGCTGGAGGAACGTAGCCTTTAGTGAGCTTGTGGAATTCCCCTAACGTGTAGCACAGCTTTTTCGTGCCTTCCAAATCCTCCGGTAGCTGCTGCAATGTCTCGATCCAGTTGGCCACAAACCAAAGCTTTCCTCCCATTTCAACATAGTCGTTCCCGTCTTTTGTTTTTACGATGGCCGGGACTTTAGCATTTTTCTCATTCACTAAATAATTTTGTGCCCCTAGACTAAACTTGCTGTGAGTGGGTCGGCGGTGCAACAGCTTCAGACTAAAAGGGCCATGATCGGTATCAATTTTCCATATGGCCCCGCCTTTCTCTTCTTTCGTTGCCATAACCGTCATGTTTTGAACACGAAAGTGGTAGTACTCTGCCACCTGATGGGCTATTTCCTCGATGTACGCCGGAACTTGAAATGAATCCTGAGCATTCTCATCGACCACCCACGGTTCTATTATTTGATCAGTCATTTTTTCACCTCCGTTGATATATGTAGTCTATTCCATCCCCCATACTGGGTATGGTGTCATGACTTACATAAACGAAAATTAGGCAAAAAAATAACCACGACCCGTGTGAACATTTGACAAAATGCATCATACAGTACAGTTAAATAGAGGGAATACGGGGTGACGAGATGATATTAGTTACGGGCTCAGCAGGTTTTATCGGAGCTCATGCAGCCAAGCGATTACTAGAGCTGGGACATTCTATTATAGGCATAGACAACATGAACGATTATTATAGTGTTCAATTAAAGAAGGACCGGTTAACATTATTAACGCATGAACACTACAGCTTCGAGCAGATCGATTTGGCCAATCGCGATGAGGTGCAGCACATATTTAAAACTTACCAACCGACGACCGTCATTCATTTGGCTGCCCAGGCGGGGGTTCGGTATAGTCTGGAGAATCCGCATGCCTATATCACTTCGAATATCGTCGGGTTCATGAATATTCTTGAAGCATGTCGACACCATCAGGTCGAACATTTGATTTATGCCTCGTCGAGTTCTGTTTATGGCATGAATACCAAAATGCCGTTTTCCGTTCATGATAATGTCGATCACCCCGTCAGCCTATACGCCGCCACGAAGAAGGCGAATGAACTTATGGCCCACACATACAGCCACCTTTACGGGCTGCCCACTACCGGGCTTCGTTTCTTTACGGTCTATGGACCATGGGGCCGTCCGGACATGGCCTTGTTTCGTTTTACCAAAGCCATTCTCGACGGAAAACCGATCAAACTCTATAATAATGGCGACATGAAGCGTGATTTCACATATATTGATGATATTGTCGAAGGAATGATTCGTCTGATTGACCTCCCCCCTGCTCCAACACCTCAGTGGGATGCTCATTCAGCAGACCCCGGCACGAGCTCTGCTCCCTACCACATTTATAACATCGGCAGCAATAAACCCATTAAACTCATGGATTTCGTTACAGCCTTAGAGAACAAACTTGGTATCAAAGCTAAGAAAGACTTCCTGCCTTTTCAAGACGGTGATGTTCAAATTACCTACGCTGATGTTCAAGATTTAATGAAGAAAGTCGGCTATCAACCAAATACACCACTTCAGCACGGAATTGGAAAGTTTGTAGACTGGTATAAAGAATATTACGGATTTACCTAATAAATTCAAACGTGTTTGCTGACATTTCATATATTTTGTCACTAACATGAGATATTTAGCGGGTCTAATAATGTGTAAAAATAGATTCGATCGGCATTTTACAAACATGATGTGAAGTGTTAAATTACAACAAGTTTATTGAGGACGTATGCATAACGGCCTTGATAACAGCTACATACATTACTGCTGGGGAAGGGAGCCAGGTGTCCAAGTCACTGACACAATTTTATGACCCAACAAAATTATACGTACGAAACCAAAAAACCCGGATCCGTATTTTTAATTGCTGCTCTTCTTGTTGCAATATTTGTTCTATGGGGTGCACTTAACCCCGCCTCTCTGAACTCGACAGCTGAGCAAGCTCTTGGCTGGATGATTGAAAATTTTGGCTGGTTTTATATGCTGATCACAGCGATTTTTATTCTGTTTGTTTTCGGTCTGGCAATCAGTCCATTTGGAAAATTACGATTAGGCAAAGTTGGGGACAGGCCCGAATATTCCTGGCCGACGTGGATCGGCATGTTGTTTGCTGCAGGCATCGGGGTCGGCTTTGTATTTTGGGGAGTGGCGGAGCCCGTGCTTTATTATTTGGAACCGCCGCCCGGCTACTCGCCTGAAACATCCGGTGCAGCCATTGCCGGTCTTCGCTATGGCTCTTATCACTGGGCGCTTCATCCGTGGGCGATTTTTTCAATTGTCGGACTGACCTTGGCATACGTACAATTCAGGAAAGACCGCCCTGCTTTGATCAGTTCCGCTTTCTATCCGATTTTAGGAAAACGGGTGGATCAATGGCCTGGCCAAACAATTGATATCCTTGCCGTATTGGCCACATCAACCGGTGTCGCCACCACTTTTGGACTTAGCGCTATGCAAATAACCGGAGGCCTGTCTTACATTTCGCCGATACCTAACAACGCCATCACACAACTGGTTATCATCTGTATCGTGACGGTCTTGTTCATGGTGTCGGCTGCAACCGGTGTCAACAAAGGCATCAAGATTCTCAGTAATATCAATTTGGTCATTGCCGGACTCTTCCTTACATTTGTCATTGCTGTCGGCCCGACCATCTTCATCGCAGAAAATTTCGTCACCACGCTCGGAGGATACGTGTCCAACGTCATTCCCATGAGTTTAACCTTAACACCTTTTACAGAAAATGAATGGCTCGGTACGAACACGATCTTCTTCTGGGCATGGCATATTTCATGGGCACCGTTTATGGGCTTGTTCATCGCCCGCATCTCGCGCGGTCGAACCATTCGAGAATTCATGGCAGGCGTCTTGATTGTGCCCTCCCTGCTTGCGATCATCTGGTTTACAACGTTCGGCGGCACGGCCTTAAGCCTCGCTACCAATGGCGCGAGCGGTATTGGAGAGCTGGTCACCGGTAATGTCGAGCTCGCCCTGTTCGCCACATTGGAACAACTGCCCTTCAGTATGGTGACAAGCGTACTAGCCGTCATGCTCATTTTAATCTTTTTCATTACGTCAGCCGATTCCGCTTCGTACGTATTGGGAGCGATGACGTCTAAAGGGAGCCTTGCCCCCTCATTACGTGTCAAAATGGTGTGGGGTTTTCTGATTGCGGGCTCAGCAAGCGTCCTACTCTTCAGCGGTGGAGGCGGACTAAGCGCACTCCAAACCGCTTCCATTATCGCCGCTCTGCCTTTTGCTATCATTATGATCCTGATGATCATATCGAATATGCTCATGTTCAAGTCAGATTGGAAACACAATCAAACCACGCCACAGAGCATAAACTATGAAGCGGTCAAAGCAGAAGTCCGCGAAGATATTAAACACGAAGTTTATGACGACATAAAAGAAGAACTTTACCAAGACGTCAAAGAAGACATCCTGGAAGAGCTTCAAGCTGAAGATAAAGTTGAGAATAATAATTAGAAAAAGCTGCCCCTGTCTACCGAGAGCTGGGGCAGCTTTTTCACTTAATCTCGGCAACTACATCTTTGATAATGCTCTTATCATCTAGACTTTTTGTAGATGCGTCTCTTTAAAATCGCTCGGGTATTTTAAGCCATACCCAATCGTTCGATCCATCCCTATGTGGGCAAGCCAAATAAGACTTAGACTTAATAGGAAAGCTTGATTACTCAGAACACTTGATATGATTAGCACTAAAGGAAAAACATATGTATGCCCCGCGTTGTATATGATGCCCCCCATCTTTTTGTTAATCGCATACCCAACCATAGACAAATCTGGCACCAGTAAGAATGCTAAAAATAACCACCAACTGCTGCCGAACTGAGAATAAAAGTACAAAGTGCCCAGAAATACGGTCAACCCTTCAAGATGCAAAAATACTTTACTCATTTGCCGCCCCCTATGAAAGCCCTATTCATACACATTTACGCTACTTAACTGTAAAAGTTCCATTTACCTCATATTTTGTTCTGTTTTTTACTATAAATTTATAATCAATCTTTTACCTTCACACTAAAAAAAGCCCCTCAAATAAATGAGAAGCTTCAGCAAAACCGCAGTTCAAGACCTTACTTTTCAGTCGACCGAACAAAGGGATGAATAACACGGCTCAATAGTTTAAGTACGTTCATATGTTTATTTGTAATCAACCCCTCAACCCATTTAACCTTTACGGACTTCGTTAACAGGTCTAGCTGCTTGTTGTCTAATGTCTCTATCGCGCGCCTCAACGTCAGAGAATCGTGGTAGCTTTGATATAAATCTTGGACAAGTTCGTTGTAATCTCCTACTCCAGCGATATCATGGGCTGCATAAATGCCGGTCAACATTGATTCGAATTGACCAAACCCGAATAAAGGGGAAATGGCTCCCCAACAATTACCTACAAAAAATGTATTGCCAATTCTAGCGTTTTCCGTCTTGCCTGCTCGATAATCCTTGATGGAAAATGTTTCACGCACTCTTAAATCTTGATTCAAACGCTTGCAGTATTCAGCCAGACATGCGTTCCAAAGTTGTTCTTTATCCACGCCTTCATTCTCAGGATATTGCGGATAAACCAGCACGAATGACGCTTCACGTTCAGAATGAGGGAGTAAATATGCCATACCTTTAGGTGCAAGTTTATTATTGAAGAAGGTATGTACGTCTGTCCGATTGAAATCTCCCTCGACAATCGCTCCTTTAAAACTAGCTTTAAAGGCCTCTTCGTAAGGCTGTAATTGTTCTGTATCCATCGGATCGCCTGTGGCAAGTACCACGTGCGTATACGCTTTGGATAAATCTTCATGTGTGACATTCTGCTGAAAATGAATCTTGCTTTTCAGCTGATTGGCAAGTTGTTTTTCAAATGATTCCGAGTGTTTTCCCCTCATATTGATGAACCCCAGCTGGCCCTCAATATGAGCTGATTCATGTTCGGAATGAATGAACACCTTATTGACACTATTAGTCGGCTTCAGGTGTATCCCATGAGCTTCAGAAATATATTTCACAGCATCATCATAAGGGTGATAAAACATGGAAAGCATCGCTTCTGCCACGATAAAACGGTCTCCTACCATGCCGCGTTTTTCATAAATTTCAGCTTGATAGCCATACTTTTCCAAGGTCAAGGCACATGTTAACCCTGATAAGCCAGCGCCCATTATCGCTATTTTCATACGCAGCCTCCAAAATTCTTAACGTTTGGATTAGTATGAGGCAAGGCAGCTTTTCAATTCACTATCTTAAGGAGTCACTTGAACATTAAGGCAGCCACTTAACCAGTTTCCCTGTCACTTTCGGCACAATACCGGAAAATAGTTTTTGTCGCCAGTATTGATTACTGATGGTTTCAATAGCCGCAGCATGGTTGGGATAAGGGTAAATCATCTGGGAGAGATCACCGATTTTCGCCCCTTGGTTAACAGCGTAAATCAGGACTTGCATCCAGTCGCCCGCACCTTTCCCCAGCGCGTGGGCGCCTAAAATTTTCCCATTCGTATCTGTGATCACTTTAATAAATCCGTCATCTGCATGATCCGCTACAAATCGATCCACTTCATTTAATGGCGTGTAATAGATTGAAGTGTCATACGCTTTGCCAGCCTCTTGCTGGGTCATGCCTAAATGAAAGATCTCCGGTGTGATATATGTGTTCCAGGGGAGAAAATCGTACGACATCTTACGTTTCAAATTAAATAGCGCATTCTGCACTACGAGTTTGCCCTCCTGGCCAGCCACGTGAGTAAAAGGAAAGGAGCCATTCACATCTCCAACGGCGAATATATGATGCTGGGAGGTTCGTAACGTGTGATCCGCTTCGATGAATCCTTGTTCGTCTTGTTTGATGCCGGCTTGCTCGAGCTTAAGGGTATCAGTGTTCGGTCTTCTCCCCGTCGCCACAAAAATGTGATCCACTTCCAGCGTGTGCTCGCGCCCGTTTACCGAATAATGCACGAACTTAGCTGCCTTATCGTGTGAACAACGCTCTATGTGGGTATTCGGCAATATGGTCATTTCCTTTTCAAGGAGTTCTGTCGCTTTCGCTTGTATATCATGATCCTCTTGTTTTAATACTGCCGATCCCTTTTCAAATACGGTAACGTCGGTCCCTAAACGACTATAGGCTTGAGCGATTTCTAAACCCACAGGCCCTCCCCCGATAAAAGCCATCCGTTCAGGCAGCACCTCTAAATCGAATACTGTTTCATTCGTGATATACCCCGCTTCCTTCAACCCCTCAATTGGAGGGACCATGGCTCGGGAGCCGGTGGCAATAACAATTTTTTTTGCGGATAAGATTTGTGCGTTCACCGAAATGTTGTGCTGGTTTTCAAACACAGCAGATCCTATGTAAATATCGATGCCTAAAGCTTCGAACCTTTCTTTTCGATCATGTTCTTGTATCTGGCCGATTGCTTCCTTGACCCGACGATTGATCTCCCCTAAATCCACTTTGCCGCTTGCCTTGATTCCGACCGCTTCTAATTGGCGCGCATGGAACACTTCGTTTGCCGCTTCAATCAGGGCTTTGGATGGAATGCACCCCGCATGCAGACAATCCCCGCCTAGTTGCTCGTTTTTCTCAACCAGCGCAACTCTTGCCCCAAGCGAAGCTGCGCCTGCCGCTACCGTCAGCCCACCGGCTCCTCCGCCAATTACGATGACATCATACGTCATTCAGTACCCGCTCCTTTATGTAAAAGTCGTCTAGCTTCGATAAACCGCTGAACACCCGTAAACGTTTCGACCGCGAAAAATAACAACGTCGTCCAAAACAAGATACCAGGAAACAGTAGCATCACGCTGAATAACACAAATCCTTCGGTACGTTCGGCCAGACCGGCTTGGTAATAAAACGATTTGATGCCCGCCTGTTCCGAGACAGCGCCCACGACTAGGAAAATGGTCATCGAAAAGATGATCGAAACGCTGAGTAACAAAAGTGGCCATAGCAGTTCGGGGTATACATACGCAATGGCTACAATCATGCCAATTTCAACGAGACGGTCAAACGTAATATCCATGACTGTGCCAAACGGCGATGTCTTTGTATGCCTGGCCATGGAACCATCCACAGCGTCGAGAAAACCGGATGCCCAGAGAAAGATGACACTCAATAGTGGATAACCTAGAATATACAGAACACTCGTCATCAAACCTATGAGAAGAGCGATTACCGTCACTTGATTAGGGGTGTGCCCGTGTTTCACCAACCAATGAGCCGTCTTGTCAATGGATGGATTTATGTATTTTCGAGCATGTGTGTCTAACATATTTATACCAACTCTCTATCTCCATTCCTGTCCTCTTTATTAAAACACCCTTGTGACCAGGCAGCAAAACAAACGTTCAGTGCCCACACTCATAATGGCCTATTCACATCTAACCATTCTTCCCGGTTTTTCCCGCCCCTACACAAAAACACTCCTGCAGGCAAGTTCGTAACCTTGACTGCAGGAGCCTCCGTTAATGGAAAAAATATTCAAACCTGTATGATTAACGCTTCTTATTCATCATTTTTTCAATGGAGCCAAGATCTTTTGGAACGTTACCTTTGATAATGGCATTCACAATCTTATCTTCTTTTTCCTTAGAGACAGGTCGTTTAGCCATTTTCGAAACTTCTTTCACAATACCCCTGATTGTTTTCTCATCTTTGAAATTCGCACCTTGCAAAGACTGGGCCAATTTGACGACATCATTCATCTTAACTCCCGTCTTCTTCTCTAAATTTCCAAACATGTCATACACCTCCCATCAGCCCTAAACATACGCTCATCCCTATTGTATGGAACGATGCCTGCGGTTGTATCGGCGTATAACCACTAGAAAAACAATATTCCAGTTCATGTTATGTGTTGAATTAAGGCGTTAATTTCCAAAAGTGTCATAAATTATTAAAATTAACGAATTACTATTGGGGGAATAGTCTAATGTGCCCTTTATATGCCAACAAAAAGAAAGTTCGGAACGGAGGCTAACCATTGACTGAAATCGAGAAATTGGAAAAGAAAATCAATCAATTAAGGAAAAAAATGTACACGATATATGAAAGCAATCCCACAGATAGTAAGTTATTAGAAGTCTCGCAAGAACTAGACAGTTTATTAAATGATTTATGGGCAAAATCTCAGAGCAAACCAAAAGACGCACCTTAACCTCATGGTGGAAAATAACCTGACCTGAAGGTATCGACAAAAAGCCGAATGATTTCGGCTTTTTTTGTTTCAAGAAAGGCGTTCTCATCACAGAGCGTATTCTGAGCCTCATGAAGAAAAAAAGTCCCCCCTATAGTAAGAGGAGAGTTTATTTTACATTATTCGATTGCTTTCTTATAAGCACGAAGCGCCATAGCTGCGCCTTCTGCTCGAGTCATGTGCTGATTGGGTCTGAATGTGCCGTCTCCATAACCTTTAGCAATACCTAATTCTCTGGCTTCATTTATTTCATCAGCGAGTGGTAGATCGTTTGGTACATCTGTAAAGCCTGTATCCTGTCTTCCTTGGTACGCCACTCCATAGTATTCACAGATTCCTTTAGCGTGTTCAACAGCGACTTCTTTCTGAAAATCTTCACTTATCATGAGTAATGCTTCACGTTTATTATCCATAAACCCATTTTCACTTAAAATCGCGATCATCTGTGTTTCTCTTAAAACATGAAAATCAGCCTCTTTAACTCCGCGCCAATTTTGACTGGTCCCTTGTCTGAGATACTTGCCTATAGAAGCAGCTAAATTTCCTGCCGCTCTATTGGTGTGGCCGGGATAGACATAAATTTCGTTGCCGTTAGGATTCGGCGCACTGAATGAACCATCATATGCATTATAGTGTATCGCAATATAAGCGTCAGCATTTCGGCTGTTAGCTAGGTTCGTTCGCGTCGTAAGCGGTGTATCAGCGTCAGTCGGTGCTACCAATAACGTTTGGAAACCATTTCGTTCCAATTCTTGTTTTAGAAAATTGACGACCGCTTTGTTAAATTCATTTTCTTTAATCGCACGGCCAATTTCGGGTATATGAGGCGTACGTTTACCGGCTGTATTCATGCCATGGCCGTCGTCAAGTGCAATAAGCTTGGGCATTTTTTCACCCCCTTTCTGGGTAAAACTGCCATTTCATTCCATGTACCTTATATTACATGTCAGCTAAAGCAATATTGCATGTGCCGTCGCCTTTGTTTTCTATAATTTTAACAATTCAATGAGTTGACCTACGATAATTGGCACCTGTACCCCCACGCTACCAACTATCACTACTCTAAAATTAAAAAAACAGTCTATTACCATGTTATGAGACCACACCTTTTATCCATAGGTTAATAAGATAGTCTTAGTAAATAGGAAAGGTGAGAATATATGAAAAAAAGATTAAGAACAAGTCAGACACCTATTGCAAGAGATATAGGCGGCTTTTCAGGAGTCTCGGCGGCTGATTGCTGTAATACTTCACCCATAAGAGGCTCGCGGGGGCCAACTGGACCTGAAGGACCTGAGGGGCCAATCGGACCTACCGGGGCTACGGGCTTGCCAGGAACAGGTTCAATTATTCCTTATGCTTCAGGTTTACCTGTTGCATTGACTACTGTTGCAGGTGGGTTAGTCGGGACCACCAGTCTCGTCGGCTTTGGAAATAGCGTGACAGGTGTATCATTACTCGGTGGAGGGCAAATTGATTTAACTGGAGCAGGTGGAACGCTTCTCAACTTTGCTTTTTCCGTACCTCGGGATGGAACCATCACATCAGTGGCTGCTTATTTCAGTGCTACTGCCTCCGTTACATTGGTAGGCGATACAACCATCCAAGCTCAAGTATATCGATCAGCCGACCCAGCTACGAACATCTTTACCCCTATTCCAGAAACCCTCGTTACACTATCACCTGAGTTAACTGCACCTGTGACTCTAGGGGATATCGCACGCGGAACCCTCTCTGATCTATCTGTCGAAGTTGATCAAGGCGACCGTCTATTAATGGTATTTTCGGCAATTGTTGACGGAATTGAACTGGTAGGCACTGTTCTTGGTTACGCCAGTGCTGGTGTCACTATCAACTAAAGGACATTTATCAAGAAAGAGTGGTCTCACTCTTTCTTGTTGATGTGCTAATTATCTAGACAACAGGAATAGAACAACTTAAATCGAGGAGGGATTCGTATTATTTCGATCAGTCTATGTATGATTGTAAAGAACGAGGAAGATCACTTAGCACGGTGTTTGCAAAGTGTGCAACACTTAGTGAACGAAATTATTGTTGTCGATACAGGCTCTACGGACAACACTAAATCGATTGCAAGAGAATTCAACGCCAACGTTTACGAATTTAATTGGGTGGATGATTTTTCAAAAGCTCGCAACTTCTCATTCAAACAAGCGACAAAAGACTATATTTTCTGGCTTGATGCTGATGACGTTCTATTAGAAGAAGAGCAGCAAAAGCTGGCTTCTCTTAAACAAAATACGGTCAATCAACCTGATGCAATATCCATGGTATATGTGCTGGCCAGGGATGAGAACAATACCGTTACACATAGCGTTCGACGGAACAGACTCGTGAAGCGTTGTAATAATTTTCAGTGGCACGGGGCTGTCCATGAGTATTTAGAAGTTGGCGGTAATATCCTGCAAAGTGATATCCAGGTTACGCACTTAAAGGAGGACACCGGGATAAGTTATCGCAATTTACACATTTATGAAACGATGATCGCTAACGGCGCCGAATTTAGCCCAAGAGACTTATACTATTACGCTAACGAATGCTACGACCACGAACAATTCGAAAAAGCGGTGAACGCTTACAAGAAATTTATTGATACCGAAAAAGGATGGGTTGAGGATATCATTGCTGCTTATGGAAAATTAGCAGATTGTTATATCAGCTTAAATGATAGTCTTGCAGCCATTGACGCGTTATATCAATCGTTCCATTATGACATACCACGAGCAGAGAATTGCTGTAGATTAGGGTATATTTATGTTCATTTTCGCGAATTGAACCAGGCTATTTTTTGGTATGAGTTAGCGACAAGGCTTGATTATGATAGCGTCAAAGAAAAAGGTGGCTTCGTCAACTCAAATTGCTACACGTGGCTCCCTCACCTTCAGTTATGCGTCTGTTATGACGCCCTTCAAAATCATGCCAAAGCGTATTATCATAATAGTCGAGCAAAAGAATACAACCCTACACATGAAGCCATCATCCATAACGACGCCTATTTAAAATCCAAAATCGAATAGCCATCCCCTCCCCACACAAAAAAGATGCCCTCAATTTAATGAGAACATCTTTTTTGTTTATATAGACGACTAACTTTTGAATAGCTTACTTATCCACACGCTTGGCCCCATAATATTTCGGCCCCCAGAACGTGCTCGTCTCAAGATTGGTGACCGTTACACCTTGAGAAACCGTAACATGGATGACCTGGTCATCTCCTGCATAAATAGCGGGATTCAAATACTCCGCCTTTAAGAACACAATGTCCCCAGGCTCCAAATCCTCTCTTGAAATTTCTTCACCCACTTCCCACTGTTCATCACCATGACGCGGAAGCTCAATCCCTTTCGCTTCTTCGTAGACATATTGAATGAACTCTGAAGCGCCAAATCCTTCAGGGGTCTTGCCTCCACTTTCGTAAGGTACGTTTCCAATAAATTGAGCGGCTTCTGAGACTATCGGGTTTTCTTTCGAAAGCTGCAGCCCATCAAACCGCTTTACGCCCGTAAATTTTTCCTGCCAATAGGAGGAATCCAAATGGGACACCGTCACGCCTTGTGATCTTGAAGCATGGACGAACTGTCCATCTCCAGCATAAATCCCATTGTGAGAAATACCATCCCGGTACGTATCACTAAAAAATACGACATCTCCCGGCTGGATGTTCTCCAGTCCCACCGTTTCTCCGACTTGCCACTGTTGATCCGTGGAACGAGGAAGGTAGATATCTCTCACTTCGTTGAAAACATATTGGGTTAAACCAGAGCAATCGAACCCGTGCGGCGTTTCTTCACCGAATATATACGGAACCCCGAGATAATGAAGAGCGCCAGCGACAAGGTCATGATCCGAAGCGATATCAGAAGGGATATCTCTCGCAAAGTTTACCGTAGCACTGTACGTCTTCCCTTTATACATAATGGAGCGCGTGTTTTCCCCTTCCGTCAAAGGCTCGTCCAAATTAAAGGTAAGTGACGCTCCGTCCGTAAAGTTTGCTGTCAGATGATAAGCACTAATCGCCTCCGCATCTGCAATCTCCAAGAATAAGTCTCCATGAGCCCGTTCGGTATTATACGATAAC
Organism: Thalassobacillus sp. CUG 92003; assembly: GCF_013618635.1. GTDB lineage: Bacteria > Bacillota > Bacilli > Bacillales > Halobacillaceae > CUG-92003. The sequence goes on from NZ_JABLSJ010000003.1 coordinate 239,805, forward strand.
AAAGCAAAGTCCCCGCGCTTCATTGGCGTTTCTGGCGCAAATGTCGTGGCAGTCATGCCGGAAATCAGGTCGTGCGAATACAAGACTTTCAAATCATCTATGTACCAGGCACCCTTTTCGACATCAGTAAAAGGCAAGGATACTTCCTCTTTCAGTTGAAGATCATACCCACGGACAAGCATCGCAGATAAAGCAGCACGGGTAATGGTTTGGTCGGTTCCAAATACATTGTTGCCCATCCCTTCCACTATGCCTTCTTGATATAAAGCATTGACTGCATCGGCGTACCACCTTTCTTGTGAGACATCAATAAAGGGCGCTTCTGGCACCTGGTCTGTCTCTAACTCCATCAGCCTCGCTATCATGACCGCAGCCTCTGCCCGGGTAATCTTAGCTTTAATTTTAAACTCTCCATCGTCATATCCATTGACGATCTGCTCATCGGCTAAGGCTTGAATGGGATTGTAGTAAAAATTTTCTTCCGGCACATCAGGAAAATGGGCCTTATCGGCTTTCACTGATTGCAGCGGAACAAGCAGGATAACAGCCAGGATAATCCCCCAGATCAGCCGCCTGCCGTGCGTGTGAGTGCTCATGTTCTCTGGCCTCCTCGTTTTTTTAATAGGTAGAACGGTGTTTTTTCATATATCGACTGGATTCCATGTCCTTTCAAGTGGAACAGATTACTTTGCTAAATGTTTGCGGTGGTGAATGCACTCTTTTAAAATGAGCAACAAATGACTAGTAGCAATTTTTAGTTGATTAAGTTCAGAAAGAAGATCCTGTAAGGAGGGTGCCTTGCCTCTTGTAAGTGCCTCAGCATATATTCAGGCTAATTGTGGCTTTTGTCCATTTTAATCAATCATCCTCCTTATAGTAGAATGAGTAAAAAGGAGAGTTGTTATGAAAAGCTATCAATTGAAAATAGTCCTACTGGGTACAAGTCCTTTAATTTGGCGGCGTGTCATTATGCCTGCTGATGTTACATTTAATCGTCTTGAGGAACAGATTGTAGTGACGAATGACGATGAGGCATATGAACAGAACAAATTTTATAAAAAGCAATACAAGAAGAGCCAACCCTCAGATAAGGAAGACCCGTTTGGTTTCATCACGCGAGAACTGTCAACAACGTACAGGAAACCTGAGGGAATTAAGATTGATACGTTTATCGAAAACGATCATGAGCTATTTTATGAATACGATTTTGGAGATGACTGGCGTTTTCACATCATTTTGGAAAAGGTGGTGGAGGACCACTACTATGGGTATCCTATTTTAGTTGATGGCGCCGAAACGGCTCCTCCTGAAGATGTGGGAGGAATTCCTGGTTTTTACGACTTTTTAGAGATGTACAATAATCCCTCACACCCTGAACATGAAGATATGCGTGCTTGGGCAGAATCGCAACTTTTTCGGGAGTACGACCCTGACCATATCAATAAGATGCTGAAATTTATCCATTACAAAAAAACCGAGTGGGATAAAATTACGGAGAATGACTCATTATGAGGAGTGGTCATAAATGAGAGCAAATCTTCAAGACATAGTGGACCATATCGACATGTCTCAATATGATTTTCTTGCTTGTTTTGACAAACAAACATATGCACCCGTAGCAGTCACCCTAGAATCGTACCGAGCAGCAGAGGAAGAAAAACCTTTTACCGATTTTCCTTACTGGCAGCATAAAGAATTACAATTGGCTACAGAGATGGAAGAAGACCCAGAGCGATTCATCTCACTCCCTGATCACTTTGATATCGATGATTACCGGATCATGGAAGCCTTTTGTTTTACCACTGAAGAAAACAAACGGAACCAACTACTGAACTGCGTCAGAGGAAAAGGGGCATTTAGAAGATTCAAAGATAAGATAAATCTATTAGGAATTGTTGATGACTGGTATGCGTACAAGAATGAACAATACTTAGAAATTGCGAAAGAATGGTGTGAAGCCCACGGGATTAAGTGGTAAACGAAAGGTTCTTTCGCATATCTACGCTAAGGATAATGAAATGTAAAAGAATATGGACAAGGTGGTGGGATGACATCATGAAGAAAATGAATCGAGGGATGTGGACCGCGTTATCCGCAATAGGCATCGCTCAAGCATTCAAAATCCTGACTCATAAACAAGTGACGGGGAAATGGGATGCCAAACAAATCACGACGACCGGCGGGATGCCGAGCTCTCATTCAGCAGGTGTTTCAGCACTGGCTTCTTACATTGCCGCGAATAAGGGGTCACGTCATACAGAAACAGCCCTGGCTGCCATCTTCGGCGTAATCGTCATGTATGATGCCCAGGGGATCCGTCGCCACACGGGCGAGATTGCCCAATTGGTAAATGAACTGGAAGACAATTTTGCGAAGCTGTCCGGCGATTTTCCAAGCTTTGAGTTTGTCGAGCGCGAGAAGGAACTGAAAGAATTACTCGGGCATCAGCCATTGGAGGTCGTTGGTGGTGCTTTGCTCGGAATCATTTTAGGTCTGACGTCAGCAAAGCTGGAAAACGATTAAGTATCTGATAATAAAAGCTGCTGAATATATTCAGCAGCTTTCCAAGAAATTAGCTAAATTCGATTCCACCGTCGATCATAACAGATTGGCCTGTCATGTAATCTGAGTCAGAAGACGCTAAATAAGACACAAAGTTTGCCACATCTTCCGGTTCTTCAGTTCGCCCAAGCGTAATGCCTTCAGAGAATTTTTCAAAAGCTTGACCTGGCTCCAGTCCCATATATTCTACCATGCTAGCATCAATACGGTCCCACATGGAAGTCCCAACGATACCTGGGCAATAAGAGTTGACATTAATATCAAATTGAGCTAGTTCTTGAGCGGCAGTTTGGGTAAGACCTCTAATCGCAAATTTCGTCGCAGAATAAGCTCCAAGAAAACTATAACCTTTATGGCCAGCGATACTGCAAGCGTTGATGATCTTGCCACGCCCCTCTTGTTCTTTCATGTGCTCAGCAGCAGCTTGAATTCCGAATAAAGTACCAAGCACATTGATATTATTAATCGTTTTGAAGTCCTCTTCAGTTACATCTAATAGGGGTGCTACTTGATCAACGCCCGCATTATTCACAAATACGTCCAGACGCCCGAAATAGTCAACTGTTCGTTTCACTAGTGAAAATTGATCCTCTCTCTTACTGACGTCACCTTCAACAGCGACGCTATCATACCCTTGATCACGTAATTCCTGCGCTGTAGCATCAGCTGTATCTTTATTTATGTCATTAATTACCACTGAAAAACCGTCATGTCCTAACCTTTTGGCAATTCCTTTACCAATCCCTTGACCAGAACCGGTAATAATCGCAACTTTATTTTCAACCATAGTATTCCTCCTATAATTGTTGATCCATAATTTCATATTCCCCTAACATAATCGCTTAAACTATACCGGAAAAAAAATTCTTGCAGTTTCCTATATACCTCCTTTATAAAGTTGTTATTATCCTTGTCAAATATTAGTCTACAAAAAAAGGACCGTTTTACACCAACGGTCCTTTTACTATCTCAAAATTTTTTATTGACAATCAGCGCTTTTCAGTTTTCTAAGTTAATCTCAATGGATTCAGTGCCAAAGAATCCTGTTTGAGCATGAAGGGTGGTTGAAGCTAATTCGACGTCTTTTGGCACCTCGAAGACGACCTTGCCTCTTTTTGATAAACCAGGATTAATTTGTTCAAGGAAGAAATCATCTTCTTCTGACATGGCCATCAAAACTTCTCCATCAGTAATTGGGTCGTATTGCGCTCCACCCGCACTAATCGAAAAGTAGCTTGAGTCAATGGTTAACGATTCATCTTTATCATTTTGAATTGTTACATCCGCAATCACATATTTCCCATCCGTTGTGGCGTTTTCAATAAATTCGTTGCCGCTGTCAATCTCGCTTGTTTCTTCCACACTATTAACCGTAAAGGTCGTATTTGCGATCTCTGCCCCTTCCCCGACACCTACATTTTTTGTTCCTTCTTCACTAGATTCAACATCTTCTTCTTTTGGAGCTTCTTCATTGGTCTCCTTATCCTTACTATTACTCTTGTTTTCCTCTTCATTCTGATCCGTTTGCGCTGCCGTGTTTCCTTGCCCAGTTGCTTCATCTCCATTATCACCAAAGACAGCACCTAAAACGATTAAACCAACGATTGCGATTAATCCCCACTTGATAAATTTCTTAATCTCATTCCTCCCTCATATTTTCAGCCATAAAAACACCCTTAAGCAGTAAGGTTCAGTAGACGGTAACTATCCTCTCCACCCTCCAAATTCACTCATGCATAGACCTTTGTTTCGCATCATTTTAGCCCCCTTGATTTCTTGTTAACTCCATCATAAAGAAAAGGGTGCACAAAAATTTGTGAACCCAACGTACGTTCTCTATTCACTATTTATACCGGTCATAAATGGCTTCGACTTCCTCTTGTACCTGCTCGACTAATGCTTCCGGCGAGATAACTTTGGCTTTTCTCCCCCAGGTGAGGATCCAGTTGACAAGGCCTGTGCTCATCTTCGCTTTTGTCGAGAGAATGAAACTGTCGCTGCCTGAAGGTTGTATGGAAACGTCATGCCCGAAACGATCAAGCACCACGTTCACCAGTGACTCATCGAACTCGATTTTCACCCACACGTCCTCCCCTGCAAACATGTGGAAACTCTGATTCACGTAAGCCTGAATGTTAAAATCCTGACGGCGAAACTTTTCTTCCGATATCCGGATATTCCGCATGCGATCCAGTCGGTAATGCCGCATCTCGTCCGTCTCTTTGAACCGTCCAATCAAATAGTAAAAATCGTTCTGCCAAATCAAGGCGTAGGGTTCCACTTCATACGTGTTTCCGTCACGATGGTATTGGAATTCTTTCTTTATATTGTATTTACCATATTGGTAATGAAGCACGTTACGTTCGGAAATGGCCCGATGAACGTGGTCAATGCTTAACTTGACCAGCTGGTAATCATCATTCGCTGATTGTGAAAATAACATAGGGTCGGGCAGTGTTTTGGCGATGTGTTTACTTGTGAGCTGCTTCGTCTTCTCGATGAGTTCCTTTTTTTCTTTCTCTGTAATAAATTTGGCTGATAACAGCGCATCATTAATCAGACGAAGCTGGTATGTTTCGAAAACACGGTCTTGGAAACTATAGTACACCTTCCCAAAACGTCCGGTATGTTTCATCACTTCAAAGCCCGTATCCTCTAATATTTCCATATCACGCTTCAATGTTCTCGCGTCGAAACTCGCCTCAGTACCGAACGTTAACTTCAGTTTATCGATAATCTCCTGCATGCTTAATTCGTGAAGTTCATCCGTTTCTTCGAATAAAATATTCCGGAGTTCAAGCATCCGCGTGTTGCTGTTTAGTTCCATTTGAGAGCCCCCTGATTGATTTACACCGTTTGTCATGGTTATTTAATCATTTTTTCACACATTCGATACACAACCATCTCCTTACCACCATAACAAAAACTTCCATATTAAAGCCAAAGATGCCCGAATACTGAGCACAAGTTGGGTAATCCTAATCGATTTCTCGATGCTCACGTGATCCCGCCTAAAATGAGAATGTCGAATTATTTTATCTATTCAGAAAAGTTTGGTAATATTTTTTGTATATCTAAAGAAAGGAGGCAGCTTATGGAGCTTATTTCAGCTGAAGAGATTAAGAAAAGGTATTCCATGCACGCCACCATGAACGGAATTGAACACTTTTTTACGTCTCAGGAAGGAGACTACATATCACCCGACCGCATGCATATCGAAGACGGGGACAATACAGCGTTGCTTATGCCTGCATTCTATAGAGATTATTATGCGACGAAACTCGTGGGGGTTGCCCCGAATAACTCCAGCATAGGCAAAGCAACCATTCATGGCCTTATGGTGCTATATGACCGCAACACCATGGTCCCCTTGTTCATGTGTGATGCCATGGCCATCACGTCCTTACGAACAGGAGCCCTGGGTGGTCTCGGAATGAAGTACCTTGCTAGAAAAAATGCAGACACGCTCGGCATCATCGGGACAGGGACACAAGGATGGAGCCATTTGCAATCGGCACTTGTTGCCCGGGATATCAAAACCGTCCATATCTTTAATCGAACAGAGGATAAAGCGTATCAATTCAAAACACAAGCCGAACAGGCTTTTCCAGACGTGACCTTCCACGTCTCTACCATCGAAGTATTGGCCTCTCAGTCCGATATCATTGTGACGACTACAACCTCTTCGTCACCTGTATTGCCGCAGCTTGATACTTCTCAATGGAAAGGGAAACTGATCGTAGGCGTCGGATCCTTCCGCCCAGCCATGCAGGAAATTTCCGATCACGTATTAAAGGAAGCCGATGAGGTCTACGTAGATGCTTCCAGTGCCTTGCGGGAGTCAGGGGACATGATCAGAGCGGCTGAGCTGCGGTCAGATTTGGATGGCGTATGGGACCTTGAGAAAATCGTCACGTCCAATCACCAACCTTCTGATACGGAAAACAAAACAATTATCTATAAATCTGTTGGTGCGGCTATCTTTGACTTGGTCGTAGTCCAATCCATTTATGAGTCGTGCTATAGGTAAGAAAGGAGCGGAATGATCGCATGAAGCAACTGACACGGAAGAAGTGGAAAGACCCAGGTATAGTAATGGTTATTCTGTTGTCCATCATCGCTTTGTTCGTCTGGGTTTGGTGGCCCACTGACACGTATATCGGCGGTATTTCCTTAGCCGGCTGGGCCATGTTCGTCTGCTTTTTCATTTGGCTGGCGCTGACTGTCGCTTATGTCATATGGATGGAGAAACTGGAGAAAAAAGACACAGATTAAGGGAGTGAAAAACCATGCAAATAATGGAAGCCTCGATTCTTGGCCTTTATTTAATTATTATGACGCTAATCGGCATCTGGTTTGCTAAACGTGCCCATTCCTCGGAAGGCGACTACTGGACAGCCGGCGGCAAAATCAACAGCTTCGTCGGGTCGTTCGCCTTTTTCGCGGCGGTCGCGAGCTCAAGCTCCTTAATGGGAGCAGTCGGCTCTGGCGTTGCGCTTGGTATTCCATTTTTATTAGCTTACGGGTTCGGAGCGGTCGCGATCCCCTCGTTCGCTATGTTTTTGATTTCCGGACAAATCAGACGATCAGGTGTGAAAACACTGCCGGAGTTTTTCAAACATCGTTACGGAAAGTCTGTGCAAATCGTTGCCGCTATTTTAGTCGTTTTATGTATGACCTTTTATATGATCCCCCAGCTGACAGCATCCGGTCTCATTGGTTCCTACGTTCTCGGGATTGATTACGTGACCGCCGTCATCATTCTAGGTATCGGCTTCACCTTGTATGCAGCTCTTGGCGGCATGTGGGCCATTACATATACCGACTTGATCCAGGGAGCGGTCATGGTGATTGGTATGTTCATATTGTCGGTGATTATCTTGATGGATCATGGCGGCGTGAACACTCTGATTCAGGATGCACTGGCAGTCGACCCTCAATTCGGTTCCGTGACCCAGCCGTGGATGTCTTATTTCGGTTTGTTCATTGCTTTTCTCTGGTTCGGCGTCGTGTCCCCTTCTGCTGTCATGAGGAACTTTGCTGCGCGTGATGCCAAAACAGCCCGCAGGTCCGCGCTGGGAGCTTGCTTCCTTTATGTCACCGTGTTTATTTTCGGTTTCTTCATTGCTTCTGCCGGTGCGAGCCTGGGCATTGCTGAAACGCTGGAGAACCAGGATATGATTTTCATATCGGTCATCGAACACTACATGCCGCCTGTATTAGCCGGCATTATGTTAGCCGGCTTATTAGCAGCCATCATGTCATCAGCAGATGCCATGCTTTTAGCCGTGGCTGCAGGGATTTCCCATGATATTTACAAAGAATACATCAACAAACAAGCATCAGAAAAAGCCGTCACACGGCTCGGGCTCATCGTTATGATCCTGGCGAGTATCGTCGGCATCCTATTCGCGATCAATCCGCCCCAGCTTATTGCCGTCATGGTCGGCTGGGTAAGCGGTGCAATGTTATCAGCATTCGGATTCCCACTCGTATTAGGTTTGTGGTGGAAGCGAACGAATACAGCAGGTGCTCTGGCTGGAATGGTCGGCGGAACCGTAACGTTTATTATCATGGCTCTGCTGCCCTTCGCGCTCGTGTCCGAACACCTGGTTTCAGCCCCCGTGTCTGCGCTATTGACTATCGTGGTGAGCTTGCTGACAGCACCACCATCTGCAGAAGTCCAAATGGAAGTCGACCGTTATCACACTAACGTAGAGGCATAAGAAGGTGACAAAATGAATGTACGTGTTTTAGGAGAAGAACATGTAGCCGAAAAAGATCTGCCAGGGCACATGTATAAAAGTTTAAAACCATCGTTAAAATGGAAGCCTCAGGTGAATCAAGAGCTCCTGGGGCAAGGTATGATAAAACGACAGAAAGTCTATCACCCTATGTGGATCGTCAAATTACTGGTCATAGCAGAGAGAAAACCTTTTCCACCCCGAACTCGACCGAATATGGTCTTTGTCGATGCCATCTCCGGTTATCGCGGATTGTTCCCTAGTGTGCCGCCGATACTCTCGCAAGACGTCTCTCAGGCAAACGTGAAACAAGCCGCCATTACCAAACAGGAGCTGTTGAACAAATATGTCATCGATGTTCAGGAGAAACAAATCAATCGCAGCTATGTATTAAAAAAACCGCGATATGAGGTGAAGTCAGCAGAACTCGTTTACTTACCCTTATGGGAAGCACACGTGGAAACGGACGCGTTGACCCAAACGTTTGTCATCAATGCCAATACAGGAGAATCGGAGAATTTGTTAAAATCGTTATGGTCATCCAGGGAATGGCAACTCTAATGCATGAAAAATACGCCCCGGGGCTTAGATGATAATATATCCAGAGCCGTTATTTATTTCTCACACCAGGACTATAATGGACATAGCTAAGTAAAGGGGCGATGTTCATGAAAAAGTGGAGTTTGTTTGCCGTCGCAATAGGGAGCGCCATCATTCTATTAATTGCCGGTTATCAAATGGTCCAAGTGGCAGAAGGAAAAAGCAAAAAAGAAACGGTTGAACGAGATGAGGCGGAATCCTTATCGGTCGAACTTGATATGGGAGTGGGGAGTCTAAATGTGGAGCCAGGTTCAAACGAATGGCTAGTCGGGCAATTCGATTACAGGCATTCCAGGCAAAAACCTGTGGTCTCATACAAACAGACAGGCTCCGAAGGCCATATCGATATTAGTGAGCAGCGACGTTGGTTCGATTTTAACGTTCTCGGGTTCTTCCGCAAAGGAAAAAGTGAATGGAATGTAAAGCTGAATGATGAAACCCCGACTGCACTTAATGTTGATACTGGCGTGTCCGATTCCCACCTGAATTTACGCGGATTATACCTGACCGACTTGGACGTCGATACTGGTGTAGGCGATGTCACGTTAGATTTATCTGGAGAACGACAGGAAAGCTTTGACGTCAAAATCGATTCTGGAGTCGGCGATACGAAGATAGCGCTCCCTGAGGAAATCGGCGTCAAATTAAAAGTCGATAAAGGGGTAGGAGCGTTGCATATCGAAGATTTCATCACCCAAGGCGGCAACACGTATGTCAACGAAGCCTACGAAAATGGAGCGGCGATCACCATTGAGATGGATGTAGACATGGGAGTTGGCGACATTACAGTGGTAGCAAACTAAGCCATTAACCGGGAGCTGCCCAATTTGATAGCTCCCGGTTAAATTCAAGGAGCTAGTCTTCACCTTTTTTCAGCAATCTTTTTAAGCTGGGCGCAATAAGTACTCCTATCAGGCCTGCCACACTCATGATAACGATTTGTCCCCAGTCCACGGGTTCATTTCGCCATAAACTTATGGCAAATACCGCAACAACCACGCCAAACACCCAAGCTATCCAAAATTTCACGACGCTTTTCGCCATCTGTATACCCCCTATATTTAAGACTTTTCAATCACCTAAAAACGCTTGGAATCTAAAGACCCAAGCGTCCACTTACTACCAAGCACATCATTGTTTCACTATCTAGGCACCCAAATGTCCTCATACCCGTTCTGTATCGAATAATCATAAAGGTGAATCATTTTTTCTTTCTTATACGTTGCCAATTCGCTTTCTTGTTGCACAAGTTCAGGCTGATTAATCATCCTTTCATTTCGATCCACGACCTCATCTAAATAGCTCCGCACAGCTAACTTATCATTTTTTGATGTATTACATGCGCTGCAGGTAATGACCAGATTCCAAATGTGATCAGATTGAACGAATGACCATGGGATAAAATGATCCACATGTGTTTGCATGTTGGTTTTATGAAGTGATTTCCCGCAATAAAAACAATTATCCTCGAAATAGTGTAATAAAACCTTTTCAAATGGTTTGAGAGTGGAGCGTTTTGCGATGCTTTCCACTTTATTCAATAAGTATTGAATATGAGGACCTTCATTTAATTGCTCAATCATCTTGGCCATGTGATGATTGACTAAGTCGATCAATAAGCGTTGATATTTTCTCATGAACGTTAACACAGCACCATTATACTTGAATTGTTCGGTCTTATGATCAAAAGCATAAAATGCTCCCTGGGTATCGCCGTACAGCGCGCCGAATACATTTGTTTTCATAACCGCTTTAATACGCCTTGTGGCCGCAAGCTGAATGGTCGTATCTAATTTATCAAACGGCATTTCTTGTGGGATGTTATAGGAATGATAGATGTCATTTAATTGATTAACGACAGCTGAACCTCTCGTTCCTTGTTCAAGCTCGTGATGAATGACCAAATTCCAATAGATTTTCGTAAACGAGTAAGCCAATTGATCATACGTGACTTCTGCTTCTTCGTCCACCTGATAAAGGTTTTCGATCATCGCTTTCAAAAGGCCGAACTTATACGTTGCAGATTTCTTTGATTTTGTAGTCAACACAATGGTAAAGGTACGCCAAATTTCTTCTTCCGTTAAATAAAGCGCCCTTAACTCTCCCACGCGTAATTTATGGCTCATCTCAAGCACCCCATTAACCCTCTATCAATCGTCCACATTCACCAAGAAAACCTTTTCATAAAATGAGCCCCGTTGTTCGGCTTTCTGTCTACGCATGTCCTCCAGTTTTTCTATGGACCCTCCATGCACGTCAGATAACACATGGATTAATTCCAATAAATCAGCCAATTCTTCTAAGGCATCTTGATCATGATCCGTATTTTGGTATTCGTTTAATTCTTCTTGCAGCTTTGTTTGCAGCGAATTTATGTAGTCATTTTTTTCGAGCGTCCGCGTTTCACACTCTTTCCCTGTGCTCCTGATAATGTCAGGTATGCGATCACGAACGAGCTTATTATAGTTGGGCAAATAAAAGACCTCCTATTACATTCATAACTTATCCGGTAACGTATAAGAATTGAATTTCACAAGAAAGGTCATTGGGATTCTCATTTAGGACGAATGCTTGGAAAGTACGGTTATCACAATGAGGCAGGATGACAGGCCTAACCCTGTTGCTCGAAACTTTATATATCCAAGGAAGCGTGACTGACCTAATGAGAATCCACCATGCCTTTCACATCATGCATACCTGTCCCCCTATTTTATGAATAAAGGGCTTTTCTTTTTAGGAGAATGGGATGGAAATGACAATGCGCTATTCTACCCAATGAATGATCATCGCAGACGTAAATCGCATAAACAGTTCCTTCATGCCCTCTATCATTTTTGATGATACGAGCATGTGAACTTATCTTCCCATCCATCCTCCATCAACCGTTAAGATATGTCCATTTACATAATTAGAAGCGTCCGAAGCCAAAAATACGACACTGCCTTTGAAATCGTCCGGTATCCCCCAACGAGAAGCCGGGATACGTTCTAAAATTTGCCGACTTCGGGTGTCATCGTTGATGAGAGCAGTGTTCATATCCGTAGCAATGTAGCCTGGGGCAATCGCATTGACGTTCACATTGTGCTGAGCCCACTCATTCGATAAAGCCTTCGTTAATTGACCGACGGCGCCTTTCGCAGCAGCATAAGCAGGGACAGTGAGCCCTCCTTGAAACGTAAGTAAAGATCCCATGTTGATGATCTTGCCCTGTTGTTGTTCCACCATATAGCGACCAGCCTGCTGGCAAAGGGTCCACACAGCTTTCAAATTGACATTGATGACATCATCCCAATCTTCTTCAGGAAAATCGACGGATGGTGAGCGACGCTGGATGCCTCCGTTATTAACCAAAATATCGATTCGATTAAACTGCTCGACAACGGAAGGGATACACGTTTTTAATTCCTCACTATCTTCCAAATGACACGGAATGATTTCACATTTTCTCCCCAGAGCCTCGATCTCTTTTTTTACCTCTTCATCTGAGGACCGCTGCAGCAAAGCGACATCCGCACCGGCTTCTGCCAGAGACAGAGCAAACGCACGGCCAATTCCTCTGTTCGGACCTGTAATTGCGGCTACCTTACCTTCTAAGTTAAACGAGTCTAGTATCACGTTATACCCTCCTTGAATTATTCCACTATTGCCTTTTTCGATATTGATAGCTTCGAGTCTTATGTTACCACTTAAAAGAGGCTTTCGTATATGAGTAATGGAGGTGATGTTGGTCAGAATCCCCTACTTAGTTCTGCCTTTCAGAGGGTAATGAAATAACCACGCATCATCTTGATTTCACATTTGCAATGCTCAATAGATAAAACAAAAAAGACAATCCACCTTAAAGGTAAATTGTCTACCTTAATTTGTCACTACACCCTAGAGCGAGTCGATTGCTTTCATAATATCTTTCGTTCCGTTCACCACTTGAAATTCCTTCCCGATCGTTGCCTGATTTTCCAAAGTAGCCACAATAACTGAGGCGACATCCTCTCTTGGAATCTCATTTCGTTCTACCTCAACAGCTGCTTCAACTTGGCCAGTTCCTTGATCATTCGTAAGACGGCCGGGATGGATAATCGTATAATTTAAATCAGTCGCTTTCAACCACTCATCCGCATAATGCTTGGCTGCAACGTATGGTGCAAAGGACGAAGAAGCTGACTGGATGGCTTGACGACGCGTATCAAACGAACTAATCATAACAAATCTATTTACACCAGCGGCTTTGGCAGCTTCAATCATTTTCACAGCGCCATCCAAATCAATTAAAACCGTTTTATCAGGACCTGTGTGGGGACCTGAACCTGCGGTGAAGACGACAGCATCCACACCTTCAGCTGCTTTTTCAATCGTCTCGATATCGTCTTCGAGATCAACCACAACCGTTTCCGCACCCAATTCTTCAAAAAAGGAAGCTTGCTCCTGCTTACGAATCATCGCTCTTGCCTGCAAACTGTCATATTCCTGAATAAATGACACGAGATGTTTGCCTATTTGACCATTCGCACCAACCACTAGAATTTTCATGTTCTCCACCCTTCCACGATAAAAATTTAATACCACTTATTTATTATCGTAAACAGGATGAAGGGTAATGTCTACTTCCACGTGTTGAGAGGTCATCTTTCGCATGAGAATGTCATTCCTCCAGCGGAATCAACTTCACTCTAGCTTCCGTCTCCATGATATCTCCGTCAGCCGTCCAAAACACATATTCAGTCTCGCCGAAACTACCGTCCCCGAGAATGGTATTCACATCAGCCAGCCCCGAATCCCCATTAAAAATGACAAAATTGCTCCCTTCACCAACAGGGACAGCTTTATACCTACCCGCCGGGAAATCAGCTCCAACTAAGTATTGCCCAGCAGAAAACGTTTTAGGTTCTTCCTTTTTCTCCAAAACGATATTTGTTAACTTGTCTATTTCCTTCTCTAACTTGGATACTTTTTTATTCTTATCTTTAATTTTCGCATCGAACGCGTCTATCTCTTCTTGAAAAACAGTGAGCTCTTCTTCCGCTTCATCCCGGTTTTCAATAACCGCTATGGCCTCGTCATAAGCTTCTTTTTCCTGCTCATATTCCTCATTTACTTCATCAAGCTTTTGCATCGTCTCAACTATCTCATTCTCGTAGTCATCCTTCTTCGCTTCCTTTTCTTCTACCTACTGTTCGATTTTATCTTTCTTCTCCTCAGCTTCGCTTATCTTTGTGATGAGGTTGTTATACGTGATTTTAGACTCCTCAAATTCAAATTTAGCTGTTTTATTACCTACAACAAACAAGAGTAAGGCGAACAGAAGAACTGCCAGACCAAGTGCTGTGTACTTAACCGTTTTAGATTTGATAAATGTTTTCACAAATTCCCCCCTTTTTTGTAAAGAGCTGAAGATTTGTAATTATATTCCATACAATGGCGATTAATACTGTGAATGTTCCGAAAACAAAAAAAGCACTCCTCCAGGAATGCTCTAGTTGATCGTATAACCCTACTCTCTAAACGTTTACTCATCAGTTCTCTTATCTCATTCCACCTTCCTGAATATGTATGCTTATCTAATATGCTCACCTTTAATAATCACTTTGAGCAATGACTTCATTTCCTCATGATCAGCCTGCTGCTTTTTCAACACATTTTCAACATGTCCCACTTTTATTACAAGATAAATCAGCATCACGAATGAAATAACGAACAACATTGTCCCCATAAACTCCATTCTCCCTTCTTTTTCATAATTACTTTATATCGCACTTACTCGACCATTTAACGTTCACACCACACTTCGTTACACTTGGAGATGTTATGATATGATATAACATATACTAACAAGATTGACCAAAGAAACGTAATAAGAAATCCAAACATAATCGACAAACCTACCTTTATCGATTCACTCTTACTATTAATAGTTGTAACACTGCCACAAGGCATTTTTTTTACTAAATGAGGTGACTAAATGACCAAACAAAGAAAATTACCATTATATGTGCAAATTAAAAACAAACTGGTCACGAATATCAAAGAAGGCGTGTGGCAACCCGGAGAAGCCATTCCCTCTGAGAGCCAGCTAATCGAACAATATAATGTCAGCCGCACGACAATTAGGCAGGCGATTCAGGACCTTGCCCAAAAAAATGTGTTAGAAACACGACGCGGCGCCCCCACACGCGTTCGAAATGAACCACAAATCGAGTTGGGGAATCCAGGAATCATTCACCATGAACTAGGAACAGACTTCGACGTAAAAGTGTTACGTGCTGAAACACTGAAGGAGCACTACTATGCAAGCTACCAGCTGCAGTTAGAAGAAAATGAGGACGTTTATTTAATAGAACGGCTGCGGATTGCAGATAATAAACCGATTGCTTTTCAACGTATGTTCGTCCCGCTTCCGATTGGTGAAAAAGTTACCACATTCTCGGCTGAGGCATTTGATATTTTCCCAAAATTAGGCGAACACAATATCCACCACACGAATATCAGAGAACTCGTATCCGCCTCCAATGCGACTCAATACGAAGCTGATTTGTTAGGCATTATTCCAGGCGGAGCATTAATCGATATTGAACGCACGACACTCGGCATCGATAGCCAGCCCATCGAATATAGCCGTACCAGGTACCTTCCTGAATTCTTTCATTATCGAGTAGAAATCGGGAAATAACATGTTGCCATAAGTTTAATCATGTTATAATATGTTTATTGAAGTATAAAAGTGACGTAACATCCAATAGCATTAACGTTAATTTTGGGAGGAGAAGATATGAGCAAGCTTTCGAGCATTCGTCATGATAAAACGCAAATTGACCTTGTCCGCATGCGTCAATACCGCTTAGGGCGCGTCCGGGAACAATTGAAGAAATTAGGGTATGGGGGCATTGTCATTTTTGATCCTGTCAACCTTCGCTACGCAACGGGAAGCCGTAACATGCAAGTATTCATGTTACGAAACCCAGCCCGTTACGTTTTCATCCCTACAGAAGGACCTGTCACCCTATTTGATTTCCCTAACTGCGAACATCTATCAGAAGGCATTGAAACCATCGATGAAGTGAGGGAAGCCATAACATTATCTTATGTCGCTTCAGGAAATCACCTCTATGACAATGCCAAACAATGGGCGAAAGAAATGGCCGATCTCATGAAACAACACGCTGGCGATAATAAAAAACTTGCCATCGATTATGTCCCTTCCGTTGGGGCGATCGAACTCGCCAAAGAAGGCATTGATGTCGTGGATGGACAAGAACCAATCGAGCATGCCCGCAGTATTAAAAGCAAACAGGAAATCGAAGCCATGAAAATTTCTGTCCGTACAGCAGAAGAGGGCATGATCCGCATGCAACAAGCACTTGAACCGGGGATCACTGAAAACGAACTGTGGTCGTACCTCCATCAAACGAACATTGCCCAGGGCGGCGACTACGTGGAAACACGCTTACTCAACTCTGGCAACCGTACTAATCCCTGGTTCCAAGAATGCAGCGACAAAGTGATCAATGACGGCGAACTAGTTGCGTTCGACACCGATATGAACGGACCTTTCGGCTACTTCACGGACATCAGTCGTACCTTCTATTGCGGAGACGGAGAACCGACAGATGAACAAAAACGCCTGTACCAAACCGCTTACGAGCAAATTCAATCCAACATTGAATTGTTGAAACCGGGCATGTCTTTCCGGGAATACGCAGAAAAAAGCTGGCAGATTCCAGATGAATTTTTCCCTAATCGTTATTTCACTGTCGCACACGGAACAGGTTTGAGCGGTGAATATCCTTATATCGTGTATGCGCAAGATTTTGAAGAAAAAGGGTACGATGGCATCATCCAGCCTAATATGGTGCTGTCTGTCGAAAGCTACATTGGTTCACCAGGCGGAAAAGAAGGCGTCAAACTCGAAGAGCAGCTGCTGGTGACGGAAGATGGAGTAGAAAACTTCTCTGACTTCCCTTTTGAACCCAAACTACTCAAATAATTCATTATAAAAAGACCGAACAATTCGCTGAATTGTTTCGGTCTTTTTGTGTTTTAAGAAAGGCGTTCAATAGCGCTCCTTCCAAAACACGCCGCTTTCCACTGGCGTAAATTTATTGGTTGATCCCTTGAGCGCTGGTGTCCTTTTCCTCAGGGAGTTTATCACTGGCTTCTGGAATGTTCTGCGGGTCAAAATTGATGACGTCGGATGAATAAATCGTAATACTCATCTGGCCACCATAAACGTTTGACCGTATTAAAACCGGCTGATTATACTGGTTTTCGAACGTGAAATCAGGGCCGTACCAGCTTACCGTGGCATCGCGTCCTGAAGGCACATACGGGACACTTTTACTATGGGAATAGCGTTCCTTAACGTCCAAGCCTGCATTAGCGACAGAATTATACAGGGTCGATGACACCTGACAAATGCCGCCGCCAATCCCTTCTGTCACTTCACCCTTTACAATGACAGGTGCCTCCTTGTATCCCTTATCCTTTGTTCTTTTTCCAACCACCTTATTAAATGAAAATATATCTCCAGGGAACACCACATGACTATCGATCGCCTCTGAAGCAAGATGGATATTGTGGGTCCTTTCTTTATTACTCGAATTAAAATAGGTCACATAATGACCAATCTGCTTCGTTCGGATATTGGCAAGCATTTCAACGTCCACTTTAGGAGAGATTGCAATTTTCGGAACTTGAAGGGTACTTGACCCTGTCCCATGTAAGTAGTGATAAAATTTTTCTAAGAACGCTTTCTTATAAACTTTCGAGCCATCCTCTCCAGGTATGATTTCCCCTGACTCACCTATTTTGGCATTCAACGGTTTTTGACTAATTTCTTGATTCAGTTCATCGATCAGCTTCTGTGTTTCAGTCTCGTTTACAAACGGCTGCCCGAGGAACTCTGCCTCAAACTGTTCCCGATTAACATCAAGGATTTCTTCCCCATCATCGACTATTGTTAAATCATCATCTTGAATAAACAGCTGAAATGCGAGCAAATATATAGACAACGTTATAAATTTCATACGTGCGCCCTCCTACTGCTCATTAGTATAAGTAGAAGGAAGGAAATCATGTGAAGGCAATAAATAAAATGCGTAATCATCAAAAAAAATTGGACCCCGATATCGGCGCCCATACAACAGGAAAAATATGATAGTCATGCTTAGTGCTTTACGCGTCTTTCCTGGCTAACTTTTCTTCATCACTCACGACACTTTGATCTGTTTCGTTCTTTTGTATATGATAAAAGGTCTCTTGAGTTGATTGGCTGACGTCTGCTTTAAAATAGGGTTCATATGCTTCAACCGGAGGTTTAGGTGTGAAGAAGACAACCATGAACACTCCTACTAAAGAAGCTCCTAAAGCAATTAAAAAAGGATTGGTCGCACTGGCAAATTGAGCAGCGATATACGCGAATAGCCCAACGAGCATAGAAACATATGCTGCCGCTCGATTCATGCGCTTCCAATACAATCCCAGGATAACGACTGCGAAAAATACCGCTCCGAACCCGCCATATACATAAGTGAAGCCCATCGCTAAGAACCAAGGAGGCGTAATCGCACTAACCACAGCAATGACGGCAATCACAAACATGCCAATTCTAAGGTTCATATTAAATTTCTTCTCAGTGATTTTCTTTTCGGAAAAAATGTTTAAATAGACGTCGTAGTAAATCGAAGTGGCGCAATGCAGAAGCATTGAGTTCGCGGAAGACACAGCAGCGGCACATAAAGCTACTAATGTTAACGCCCCAAATAACGGAGGGCTGTACTCCTGGACGATGAGTGGAATGATATAATCTGTCGTTCGATCAGCCGGTAAACTCGGCATCAATGTCTTCGCGCCCAATCCCATAATAATTAACGGTATAAAGATGGCTGTTAAAACAAGAAGCGAACCCATGATTTGCAGAATAGCCACCTTAATATTTTTGGGAGCGAGCATGCGCGTAACCCAGTGCGGAGAAACGATCGAACCGACTGCATTAGACATAAAAATAGCAAATAAGGCCCCTAAACCAAATGTCCCAACTGGCGAAATCATGGACCCTTCCGGTATGGCATCTCCTCCGATATTTGTTGGGCTCGTGGTGGAGGACATCGTATCAATGATGTTCCCCAATCCGCCTGTAGCAGCTAACACAGAAGCTCCACCTAAAATGACACCGATAACGATTAAGGTCGTATTTAATGTATCTGTTGCTGCAACTGACCAGAATCCTCCGATGCTCGTGAAAAGCAGAAAGATCAAAAATGCGAATATCGCATACTCATATTGAATATTTGTAATCGTAGAGAATACAATTCCGAAGCCAACCACCTGTAAATGCACAAATAAAAAGTAACCAATAAACATAACAGCGCCAACAATCGTTCGTAAGTGGCTGATCCTCCTGAATGGTTCAAACCTCAAATGAATGTACTCAGGAAATGTACGGGCCGGCGTTTTGGGACGCCTTATTTTGTAAGCTACGATTGGAAATAAAGCCGTTGCCAAAAACCAACCGGCTACCCAACCGATGATCGCTGAAACCCCGTTGCTGTATAAATACCCAGGAACCCCCATCACAGAAGCCACACTAACCCATGTGGCTGTTGTGGTGCCAATCCCTAACATGAGCCCCATGCGATGGCCGCCCGTGGTAAAATCCGACATAGATTCAGCTTGTTTTAAACTTTTTAATGACGCCCATATAACAAAGGCGATATAAAAGCCAAGTACAACTAAGTATACCATTCCGCCCTACTCCTCCCCTTTTGGATTATAGTGAAACAACTTTCCTGTCGCTCCCCATCGTTTCACACCGTGTTTTTCAAGCCGGAAACATAAATATGTGCCGAGTAGCAATCCAAAAATAATCGTAACGAACCAGGTCATTAAGGCAATAACCATTACATTACCCCACCTTCAATTATTTAATAATCAGAGCAATTCAATTGAATGCGTTTACATTTACATCTAAAAAATTTTGGAATGTGACTATGTTTTTCTCAAAATCCGGTATTGCTTGCTCTTCTTCTGCTTGTTGGACAAGTTGACAAACTAACTGATTGTACGGCGTTTGCACATTAGAAAATTCACCTTTTTTTACAACATGACCGTTAATATAACTGATTTCAGTCCGTTTTCCTTTTTCTAAATCCTGAAGCATGCTTGCTTTCAGATTGGCATGCGGTCCCCAAACTTCATGGTAAAAATCAAGTTTATCCCAAATCGCATCCTGATCTTTCAATTCTAAAAATTCAAAATTTTTACCTTGCATGTTTTCTAGTTTAATGTGATAAGAATGAGCGACCTTGATGGTTTCGTCAGCGAGATTAGCGATGATTTTCATTGCATCGGCATGATTCAATACCCTGCCAAATGTACAACCAAGCGCAGCTGACATGCCACTGAATGTACTATTCATCAGTAATTTTGACCATCTCACCCCTTGTATGTTTGTCGTGATTTCACAGTGCCCGACAGCATCTAATATCTTTTTGACCATGTTAATCCGTTCCGTTATGTCGCCATTTAATTCACCGACATCGAAGGCATATTTTTTCATTGTATCGAATTCTGTGGTTAACTTAGACACACCTGGACCAGACCAAGCAGCTCCGAAGCCAACAGCACCGCCAACTGTTCGATCTTCACCTACGATTGAGGCAACTTGTTCTTCTGGTATACCGTTTTGCAGGGTGCAAATGATGCTTTCTTGATGAAGGAAAGGGAGAATGGCGGTTAGGGAATCTTGGGTGAAAACTTGCTTGGTAAGCAGAAAGACAATGTCATAGACTTCACTATAATCATTTGGATGTTTGGCTTTGACTGGAATAGTCGTATCTAAAAATCCTGTGAGTTTCGCTCCATTTTGATTTAATGCATCTACATTTTTGTGATTCACATCAATTAAATCAACATCATACCCTCCTTTCTGTATTAAAGCTCCGATAATCGTTCCCAAGGACCCCGCTCCTAGAACTGCAATTTTCATGCTCTTCGACCTACCTTATTCAAGTTACTAGTTTTCAGCTTTAAGATTTCTCTTGCTTCATCAGGCGTAGCGATTTCTCTTCCTAATGTCTGAGCTAATTCAACGATACGCGTGACAAATTGAGCGTTCGTTTCAGCTAATTCACCTTTGCGGAAGTACACACTGTCTTCCATCCCTACGCGCACATGCCCGCCTAATAGAATACTCATCGTGTTGATCGTTAATTGATCTTTGCTTGTGCCAATCGCTGACCACGTGGAACCCGCTGGAATACTTTCAGCCATATGCATCAAGTTCTTTGGTGTAGCAGGCATACCGCCAGCAACGCCTAAGACAAATTGAAAATGGAACGGTTCATCGATCAGTCCCTTTTTTGCTATCCGCATAGCATTCGAAATCATGCCCACATCGAACGCTTCTATTTCAGGCTTTATATTTCTCTGTTGCGTTTCGGCAGCAAGTCTCTCCAAAAAGTCCGGCGTATTATAAAATACACCTGAACCGAAATTCATGGTCCCTGCATCAAACGTGGCCATTTCCGGATTCAGTTCACACACACGAAGGCGCTCCTCCTCGGTCGGTTCTAACCCCCCTGCCGTTGTTAAATTTAAAATGATGTCGCATTTCTCCTGGACCCGATCGATCACTTCCTGGTAAACACTCAGATCCATCGTATTTTCGCCCATTACATCCCTCACGTGTACATGACCAATCGCTGCTCCCGCTTTCCATGATTCATAAATGGAATCCGCGATTTCTTCTGGGGTCAAAGGAAGGTTAGGATTATGTTGACGTGTGGCCTGAGCCCCATTAGGAGCAACTGTAATGATTAACTTTTCCATGTGTATCTCCTCCATATATTTCGATTATAAAAGCGCTTCCAAAATTACCTAGAACTCTATTCATCAAAAATCATTAATCAAATTCTCTAAGCTGCGGCCATAATGTTCTGTGATCGTTGACTCAAAATCATTAATGATCCTATTCACATAAATATCATGGCGAATGTAATTTCGAGTCGTCGATACCATAACAGGATGACTTGACACCACGGAGTGAGGCGCGTCCTCTAAGGAATGAAGCAGAATTGCTTTTCGATTATCAACTACAATCGAGAATTCGCCGCTATGACGTCCTAATGCCAGTCCTTCTTTGTAGTGCGTAAAACTATCCCAAGGCACATCAGTCTGATCCTCATCAAAAATTAACGTCACAATTTTTATGCCGCGTTGGTGCGTTTTAAACAGAAGGTCTTTCAACTCCTCAAATTCTCTATTCCAGCAGCTGATGATAAGCTGTGATTCACATTCTGAAATTGCAGTTTGCACAACTTCCATAGAAGCGGAATACCCTTCTATTAAAAATAACTCTGACCAATCTACATCACTATTAGCAGAAACCTCGGCAAGCGAATCATCAAGAAAATCAAGGTGATTCATAAATGTGTCTTTCTTCGTTTTCAATAGCTCTTTGTAAGGGAGGGGACTGTACCGAACTTGCTTCCCATTATTACCTCCCGATACTGTAAACACCAAACCCTGTTCCTTCATCTTCTGAAGAGCCCCATACACCTTTGGAGTCGGGACACCTGATAATTTTGCAATATTATTCCCATTCGATGGCTGATGACTTAAAAGCGACACATAAATCTTCGCCTCATACTCAGTCATACCAAATTCCTTCAACGTACGAATAATCTCTTCCACAGTTACCCCTCATTTACTTACTACGTTGGTAGTATTATGTTTGTTGTCTTACACTTTACTACTTTGGTAGTTATTTTGTCAATGATGTTTTTCCTTAAGCTAGTAAGCTTTCAAGTTGGATCGCCCAAATTGATGTGGGAATCGCCCAAGTTCGGACCACAATCGCCCGAGATAGGAGCAGAACCGCCCAAGCGTGGCTGAATCGCCCAACAAGAGGTGCAATCCGCCCAAACTCTGGCCGCAATCGCCCAATGGCAACATCATATTTACAAAATCCCACTACAAAACCCCTGGGGATGCACGAACTCCCAGGGGTTATATGATCATTATTTAGTTGCCATACCTTCTAACAACATTTTAACTTAATGCGCCACCATTTCATGGGCAATATCATGACCATCCATATTTGAAGGATAGTAAGTCGGCCAATTCGTGACTTCTTCTAGTAAGGCATCACGATCGTCACCCCAATACAAATGATAGTGGCCCACTTCAGTCGGTGAAATGCGATGATCGCTAAATTGAATATATTGAGGAAGACCTTCAGTGTCTTCCTTCAATTCAAAGATGTACCTTACGCCTCTATTTCCTGCTTCATAGGTGAGAATTTCGTAGCCGTCATAGCCATATTCACCAGACGACTGGTCGCCATTTTCAAAAAATGTTACCTTACCTTCCTGGATCTTAATACGTTTTACATCAGTTTGATACCCTTTCTGATAATATGCCTTGTATTCATCCGCTGTCATGTCCTCGTCTTCCTCAGCTTTATGGGCAAATACTTCATCCAGGGTACCATCCTGCAAATGAGGGTAAACCGACTGCCAGGCCCCTTCCCAGTCAGAAAGAGAGCGGTCCTTCACTTGACTGTCTTCAAAGTATCCCTCATATATTTTTTGCGCTTCCTCATCATGATCATGGCTATGCTCGTGTTCATGTTCGCTTTCCTCATTTCCAGAGGTATCTCCTGAACCGGAAGAAGATTCAGATAAAGCCTTGGTCAACTCCTCTAAATTGTGCCGCATCAAAGTAAAGTAGTCCTCTTCATTTTTAACATCTTCCTCTGTCAGAACAGACAGATTGTGGATGCGCAGTGTTTCTGCGCCGATTTCCTTGCGCACTACATCGGCCACCTTAGGCGTAACGTTCTGCTCAAAGAATACATGATTCAAGCCATGCTGCTCAGCTGTCTCAATGATAGTCTGCAGCTCTTTTTGCGAAGGTTCATTGGTAGGGCTTAACCCAGAAACGGCAATCTGCTCGATTCCGTAGGCCTGCTCCCAATAGCCATATGCAGCATGCGATACAATGATTTTATTTTGAGGTAAGCTCTCGAGCTGGCTATGAAAATCTTGGTCTAAGTTTTCAAGTTCCTTTTTCAGCTCTTCAAAGTTTTGATTAAATGTCTTTTCTTGTTCAGGTTTGAGTTCAACCAGGGTTTCTTTTACATGCGCTGCTTGCTGGATGGCGAGCATTGGATCGAGCCATACGTGCGGGTCTTGATCGCCATGGTTATGGCCAGCGTGTTCATCGCCCTCACTGTCTTCTTCATGAGCATGTTCACCCTCATGCTCGCCTTCTTCCCCTTCATGAGCATGCTTCTCCTCATGATCGCCTTCTTCTCCTTCATGAGCATGTTCATCCCCGTGATTACCTTCCACTCCTTCATGGTTATGAACGTGCTCTTTCAAATCAATACCTTTCGATGCTTCTAGAATCTTGACGTCTTCAGATTCAACAGATTCTGAGATTTGTTTGGCATAGGATTCTAAACCGGCTCCGTTATAGATAAATGCATCAGCTTCAGCGATTTCCACCATTTCTTGGGTGGTCGGTTCATAAGTATGAGGATCTGATCCTGTCGGAAGAATGGATTCTACGGACGCTTGGTCCCCTGCGATTTGTTCAGCAAAAAACTGAAGGGGATAAACCGTCGTGAAAATTTTCAATTTCTCGTTAGACCCTTCTGATGACTGGTCATTTTCCTCACTGGTAGATGCTTCTTCTTGGCATGCGGCTAGTGTAAAAATAAGGACAACTAAACTAAGTAAGCTTACAAACTTCTTAAACAACATTTCTCCCCTCCTTTAATTCTATATATATATTATCGTAATGATTACACTTTGTAAATCGTAATCATTACTTTTAATCTATTATTTTGCAATCATTGCACACTTTGCTACTTATTTACCGGCATTAAAAAAGAGCCCTCATAAGGACTCTTCTCGTTTCTGCGTACCAGGTACAAAAGGTACACATTGCTCAGTTCTGTACCTGGTACAGGTGAAGCTTCAAGGGAGATTGGTCGTTTTGGAAGGTTTGTTCTAACTTGAGACCGATCTCCTCGTGATTTTCGATTGGGAGAGCTGAGATAACGTACTCGCCGCCGAGTTCGCTTAAGGCTTCGGTATTGATGGAAAGGTCTTCGATGGTCTCATCGCTATGTTTGCTAAACAGATAATCCTTTCCGAGTTCACTTGAAAAAACGTACGCTCTGCCGCCCCAGGTATCATAGTAATTTTGTAAAGACGGACTCTTCTCCAGTTCTCCCGCAATCACTTTACGGAATTTGTGTTTGTATTCAAGCGGATACATATTATTGTACGTGTCCAGCGTATAAAACCCATTATATTGCGCGATGGTCGGATGCATGCCCACGCTCACAACACGGTAAGAAGAAGGATCTTTACCGATATATGACTTTACTTCTTCAAATAAGTCCACCGAGTAAAATTCATTAAACGTCGGTGTGTTGATTTCACTATATTTGTTTTCCTCGTTCAATTGATACACGTTCCAGCACTGGGCTATCAGGAGAATGATGGCGAGCAGCTTTCCTCCTTTGATCCGCTTTGCCACGATTACGAGCGCGAGAGCAAAACAGATATACCAGATCATGGGGTCAAAGAAATGGATACGCGCAAAGTTAAAGGTATTCAACAGATGAAAGCTCTCTTTAAGCGGTCTCCAGCCTTCCCAATACCAGAAGGCATACCATAAGGAAAGAGCAGGCGTAGTGGCGAATAACACAATCAGGCTTGTCGGATAACCACCGCGCATAATCGCAAGAACGATCGCGGCCACAATGACGGGCAACACAATCGATGTGTGAACAGCCATGTCGTGCGTATGGCCGTGAAAGAAATTTTCATTAAACAAATCGATCGTTGCTGGCAGATCCTTATGGCCAAGATCGTTTTCCTCCCGGTGCGACGTAAAAGAAGAATCGATAAACATCGTATAAAGGAGCAAATAATTTTTCACCAAATAAATAGCGGTCATCCCGCTTATGGCAATAAAAAAAGGCAAGTTAAAATACTTTTTCTGTATCCACTCAGCGAGCCAAAGGACGCCCATTACGCCTAGGAAGAAGATGAACGATAAAATAAAATTAGACAGAAGCGGAATAATAGCTACGGTGAGCCATATGTACCTCGGCGTGCTTTTTCCTTGTTGGCGGATCGTCAAAAATAAATAAAAGGCTAAAGGCAGTCCGGCGATTGATAATACACCTGAGGGCCAGAACGGCAGCATCGCAAACGCCAAGGAACAACCTGCAGTCAGCCAGGTCCTCTTCCAGTCTGGCATAACGAAGCGACTCAACAACATATACATCCCGAAAAACGCTGCCAAGCGCATGATCGTTTGACTGATGGTATAAGCCGTAAAGGGAGCAAACCACTCATAAAGCCACGTCACTGCATCCAACGCTGAAGGCAAAGCACTTCTGGGAAGACCATTAATGATATTTGGGAGGGTCGTCCCCGGATTTGCGAATAAGTGTCCACTCTCTGCAAGCAGCTTATACCACACGATATTAGAGTCTAAGTTATCGTGAACACGAATGTGCGTATCTCCCCCAAGCATGAAATAGGGCAGGAGATACATCGTTAGAATGATTAAAGCCAGTAGGTTCCATTTATACTTGATAAAATAATTGAATATGCTTAACGACATGACGGACATCCTCTTCTGTCATTCCATAATATAACGGCAATCTTAATAAGCGTTCACTATCTCTCGTCGTAACGCGATCTTCGCCTGCAAACATGCCATACGTTCCGCCGGCATGTGATGAGTGTAAGGCTACATAATGCGGAACAGCCATGATGCCATTTTCTTTTAAATGTTGCATAAGGGCGGCGCGTTCATCTCCATCACGACATTTCACGTAATACATATGCGCATTGTGCTCCGCTTCTTCAGGAATGTGCGGCACTTCAACACCGTCCAAATGGTTTAATGCCTCATGATAAACGTTCCACGTTTGTTTGCGGTCTTCATTAATGTGTTCAATGGACGCCAATTGCTTGTAAAGGTAGGCTGTATTCAGTTCACTTAGCACATAGGAGGACCCAATGTCGCGCCAGGAATATTTATCGACCATCCCACGAGCGAACTGCGCTCGATTCGTCCCTTTCTCCTGGATCATTTCTGCTCGTTCGATGAATGGACGATGATTGACGATCAGCGCCCCTCCCTCGCCGCACGTATAATTTTTCGTTTCATGAAAACTGAAGGTGGCTAAGTGACCGAGCGAGCCTAATGGCTTCCCTTTGTATGTGCTCGTTAACGCCTGGGCAGCATCTTCGATCACCCACAGATTGTAATGTTCTGCGATCTGCATAATCTCATCCATTGCACAGGCCACGCCCGCATAATGAACGACAACAATCGCTTTAGTCCGGTCTGTTATCGCCTGTTCGATTTGACGGGGGTCGATATTGAGCGTATTTTCCTCAATATCAACAAATCGGATCGCCGCACCTCTTAAAGCAAAGGCATTAGCGGTAGACACAAATGTGTAAGAGGGCATAATGACTTCATCCCCAGCTCCTGCCTCTGTTAATATCGCCGTCATTTCCAGAGCGGCTGTACAAGACGGCGTCATAAAAGCCCGTTCGCAGCCCACATGATGTTCCAGCCACTCTGTACACCTTTTGCCAAACGGTCCGTTGCCTGACAATTTTCGATTGGAAATTGCTTCCATTACGTATGCTTCTTCGCCTCCAACCACACAGGGACGGTTAAATGGAATCATGTGCTCACCTCATTACGATAATGCCTAAGATAATTAGAGAAACTCCCATGAACTTTTTCATCGATATCGGTTCGCCAAACAGTAAAACCGATAGTAAGAATACGAAGACAAAGGAGAGACTCATAAACGGATAAGCGTAGCTGATATCAAACTTTGTCATCGCTGCCATCCAGCAGAGTGCAGCCAAGAAGGCGGATAAGAAGCCTGATAAGATAAACGGATTAAACAACAGCTGCAAGAGAAATAGAATCTTATCCTTCCATAACGCCGGCAAACTGCCGTATTGATCGATCTTCCATTTCAAAATCAATTGGCCGTAAACTGTAAAGAAAATAGTTCCAAATATATATGCATATCCCATAAGTCACCTACTTGCTTGATTACGATTTAATTTGTGGTAGACGTCTTTCGCCTTTGTTAAACGAAAACCCAATGAATAAAATAGGTTCAATGAAGTAGTGTTAGCAGCTGAAATCGATGTACGCAGCTCGGACAACCCATTATCCTCCAATTGTCTGGCACACCCCTGACTCGTAAACGCCTTTGCCAGACCTTGATTGCGGAAACGACCGCTCATTCCGAGCAGAAGGACATACGCTTTATTAAACCCATAAAAGCCGGCAAGCTCTCCATTAAACTTCAATGCATAAATCTGATTTTGATCGATTAAATCATTGACCCAGTTCACGTACCTGCGATCCGCCTGTTCATTCGGAATATTAAAATCCCGATGAAAACGCCCATGTTCAAAGCTCTCTTCAGCGATCTTCAAGATACTCTCACGATCGTACTCAGTGGAAATGGTTGTGCCTTCTCGGGTGAACAGCTGCAGTTTTTCCTTCTTACAAACAGGCTCTATTAAGGTATCAACATAATAAAATCCATGCTCTAATAATGGTTTCGCATTTTCAAACGGATCCACTTTGATGGTAAAATGCCCTGTCCGTTCGTCCGTTTCCTTCAACGCCGCTTCCTCGCTTCTCATCACTTCATACGTATCAATATGAAAATTTCTCACATCCCACGGGGTCGGTCGCAAATAATCTGCGGCCATCCAATCACCTCCGTTCCTTTTGATTGAGCTGTTCACGAATCAAATAAAGCGGTCTGGCTTTTGCTTCATCAAAAACTTTCCCGATATACAGGCCGAGAATGCCGAAATTAAAAAACATCAACCCGGCAATAAAATACATACTTACCATGACACTTGTCCAGCCTTCCACATGGTAATCCATAAAGAAGTAACGGGTAAATAAATATAGACCGTATAGGAACGATCCAAGCGAGATGAAAAATCCGAATTGGATCGATAACCGTAACGGTTTGTTTGATTGCGCAATGATGGTATCGGTCGCTAGCGTCACGAGCTTTTTCAAGTTATAGGAGGAGACACCCTCACTTCGTCCATTATGTTCTACAGCAATGCTAGCCGTCTTATATCCCATCCACTGAAGGAACAGGGGATAGAGACGATTTTGTTCTTTCATCTG
This sequence comes from Thalassobacillus sp. CUG 92003, assembly GCF_013618635.1. GTDB lineage: Bacteria > Bacillota > Bacilli > Bacillales > Halobacillaceae > CUG-92003. Next base: position 268,925 of record NZ_JABLSJ010000003.1, read on the forward strand.
CCTGAATCCCTCAATGACTTTCTTCTCAGCCATACTGAAATTCGCTACCGTATGATCAGAGGAAGTGCCGGTAAAATAATCATATACACGATAAAACAATTTGGAAAGCAAACGCTTATTCAGCTTATCCTGACGAAATACCCGCTTGGCAAACACGACTTCATACCCTTGCTGGGCTATATTAAAAAGGGTCGCTATTTCTTCGGGACGATCCTGCAGATCGCAATCCATCACTACGACCCAGTCCCCTGATGTATGATCAAGCCCCGCCGTAATGGCATAATGCTGTCCGAAGTTTCGTGCTAAATCAATGCCTTTCACCTGCTCATCTTCCTCACATAACTGGACAATCGTCTCCCAGGCATGATCAGGGCTGGCATCATTGATAAGCAGGATTTCATAACGCGCGGGAATACGCGCAATCGTTGTCCTCAGACGCTCGCATAATTCACGCAAGCATGACTGGCAGCCATAAACAGGGACAACAACGGAAATTAATGGTTGAGCATGAGCCATTGCTTCACGTACCAATCCACAGTTTGTTGTAAGCCCTTTTCCATATCAACGAGCGGCTGCCAGCCCAATGTTCCTCTTAATTTCGTATCATCCACAGCATACCTACGGTCGTGTCCAAGACGATCCTCTGTACACGTGATTAATTCGGTAAAATTCTTTAGTGCCCCCTTCTGATCAGCATACCGTTCATCAAGGATCGTGCAAATCTGGGTGGCTAAATCAATGTTCGTCATCTCGTTCCCACCCCCAACATTGTAACTTTCCATCGTTTCCCCTTGATGATAGATAACGTCGAGTGCCCGGCAATGGTCCTCGACAAACAGCCAATCCCTTACATTTTTTCCATCCCCGTAAATAGGAATCGTCTGGTGATTTAGCGCATTTGAAATGATCTTTGGAATCAATTTTTCCACATGCTGTCTCGGTCCATAATTATTCGAGCTGCTTGATATGACAACGTTCATCCCGTATGTAGAGCCAAAGCTCGTCACAAGAAAATTAGCCCCGGCTTTCGAGGCACTGTAGGGATTTCGCGGATTGTATGGCGTGTGTTCATTAAACTTATCATCATCACCTAACGACCCATACACCTCATCCGTGGAGATTTGATGAAATCGGGCTGCCTCAAGCTTCCCGCTCTCTTGCCACGCATGCTTCGCGGCCTGCAGGAGAATCATGGTCCCCTTGACGTTCGTATCGATAAACGAACTCGCATCTTCAATTGACCGATCGACGTGGGATTCGGCCGCAAAATGAATCACCCCATCAATCGGATAGTCGATAAATAAGCGTTTTACAAATGCCTCATCAGTAATATCTCCTTGAATAAAATGATAGTTGGAGCAGTCTTCAACATCAGTCAAATTCGCCGTGGACCCAGCATAAGTGAGCTTGTCTACGTTAAGAACCTGGGTATCGGGGTACTTGCTTACATAATAGCTGATAAAATTCGACCCAATAAAGCCGGCTCCGCCCGTAACGAGAAGATATGAGGTGTCCTTATTCATCTTCACTCCCCCTTAACATGGGATGGCTGTCGAATTCTTCCCAATATTGTTCGATGTGCTTACGGTTGGCAATCTCAAGCAAATATTGCCCGTAATCCGTTTTTGCCATGAATTTTCCTATCTGCATTAATTCTTCCTTTGTGATATGTCCCATGTAATAGGCAATTTCCTCAATACAGGCAAGCTTGAACCCCTGCCTGTGCTGAATGTTCTTAACAAATTCAGATGCTTCAAATAATGAGTCATGCGTGCCGGCATCCATCCAGGCAAACCCACGGCCAAGCAGCTGAACATCGAGTTGTTTTCTATCTAAATACGCTTGATTTAAATCGGTAATCTCTAATTCGTCCCGCTCTGACGGATGAAGCTGCTTCGCAATCTCGACAGCTTCGTGATCATAGATGTATAAACCTGTTACGGCAAAGTCTGACTTAGGGTCATCGGGTTTTTCTTCTAATGACACAACTTTTTTTCGTTCATCAAATTCAACTACCCCAAAACGCTCTGGATCTTTAACGCGGTATCCAAAGATGGTAGCATGCTCATGCTCCTGTATCGCTTTACGGAGAATGGTTGTAAAACCTTGGCCGTAAAAGATGTTGTCGCCAAGGATAAGGGTCACATCATCTGTTCCAATAAAATCTTCCCCAATGATTAATGCTTCAGGAATCCCATTTGGATCTTCCTGAGATTGATACGTTATCGAAATACCCAGCGATTCACCATTACCTAATAAGCTTTCAAACCTATTGACATCCTCAGGCGAACTGATAATCAAGATCTCTTCAATTCCAGCAAGCATTAAGACCGATAAAGGATAATAAATCATCGGCTTATCGTATACAGCAAGCAGATGTTTATTGACACTGATGGTATTCGGAGACAGCCTCGTTCCGCTTCCTCCAGCAAGAATGATGCCCTTCACCCAGACCACCTCAATTCATTAAATTAAAAAATAACCTTATTCCCATTATTACCCTCTTACAAGCTTCTCACTCTTACATTTCCATTACATTTTAAAAGCAATTTTGTGTAAAAGTATGATAGGCGTACCAGGTACAGCATCCCCGACTCTGTTTTCATGGTGCAGAAAACAAAAAAAAAGCCCCCAACTAGTGTGCCCTCTTAGGGTGGGAGGTACCAGGTACAGCTTTAGGTACAGTTTTTATGTTCCAAAAATAACAGCTTGGGAGATTTCCAAGCTGCTTTGTAGGATTCACATGAATTTTATACTGATGTCTCGTCTTCACCTCTATTCTCCTCCATATACGCCCTTAAATAATTCAAGAAAATCGGCACCGCTTGTGCCACGCTTTCTTCTCTGTAATACACCCACGTATGACGGACGACCGGCGTATCATCTTTAAACACAAGGGGAGTAAACCGTAATTCCTTGTGATTGGTTAAAAATAATTCCGGAACGACTGCGTAGCCGAACCCCTCGGACACCATCCGCACGCACGTCTCATAGTTATCGACTTCCATTAGTGTATTTGGCTCAGTATCAAAGTGTTCGTTCCACCATTGATAAATCATGTCTTCAATCGTCGATTTTGTTTTATTCGGGTAATGGGAGAGGGCTTCAGGTTCACGAAAGGCAATCCTCGGCTGGCTGATAAGGTCACTGTTCTCAAACCGTTTATGAGATGCTATGCCGATCGGTTCTTTCTGTAATAAGGATTTTTCACCTGACCAGTAAAAATCGCCTCGTACGATCGCGACGTCAATGTCGCCGTTCTGCAGCTGGGCAAAAATTTCTGAACTCATCCCGGATCGAACGTAATACTTGATGTTTGGGTATTTATGATGAAAGCCATTCAGAAGCGGTGGGAAGATATAGTTACAGAAGTAGCTGTTCACGCCAAGTCGGAGATTGCCGCCGAAAGTATCTTTTATTTCGGTAAGCTTGTCTTTGGTTTCCTGGAGCAAACGTAATTGTTTGCGGGCATAGTGAACAAGACAACGACCTTCGTTGGTTAGATAGGTCTTTTTACCTTCCCGGTGGAAAAACGTAATATCAAACGATTCTTCGATCTGTCGAAGGCGGTAGGCTAGTGCCGGTTGAGAGATATACAAGCGTTGAGCTGCTCGTGTTACGTTCGGCTCTTCTTCCAAGTAAATAAGCATTCGACAGTCTTTCTGGTCCATATACAACTCCCCCAGTTTTACTAGCAAGTATAATTGAAAAGAACACTTTTCTCTACAAAAGAGAGAAAAGTGTTCCACGTTACGAGTAATGAATGAAATTGGCTATCACGACCATAACGCCTCCGAATACAATCCAATATAAGATTAATGGAAGCGCGAAGCGGAACCACTTTTGAAAAGCGATACCAGAAACAGCCAGAGCTCCCATCAGTGTAGAGGAAGTCGGATTGATCAAGTTTGTGAATCCATCACCGAGTTGAAAGGCAAGCACACCGGTCTGTCGTGTCGTACCGATGAGGTCAGCGAGCGGTGTAATAATCGGCATCGTAATCGCAGCTTGACCAGAACCGGAAGTGATGAATAGATTCACAAAAACTTGAAAGCCGTAGATACCAAGAATTTGAACGGAAGCGGGAAACACATCAATGAAATTGGCAGCGAAATAAACAATGGAATCCATAATCGCCCCTTCCTCCATAACGATGATGACAGCCCGGGCGAGCCCGATCATTAACGCCCCCATGACAATGCCGCTGGCACCTTGTATGAATTCCTTCGAAATGCGGCTAGGTCCATACCCTGCTATCAATCCTGCTACTATACCCATCGCCAGAAATAAAGAGGATATTTCCACAATGTACCATTGATAAACTGAAACGCCCCATAACAGAACGAGGATCCCTGCTAGAAACACCCCAATAACAGCAACATGCTTTTTATGAATGGTCTTATAGAGTGTCGCAGTCTCTACTTCTGAAGCTTCCTGTTCGAGGTCGTAAACGAGACTCTGCTGTTTATCCTGCTTTATCTTTTTCGCATAACGATGAATGTACAAGCTGGTGATTAAGAGCAGCAGTAGTAATATGACTGCACGCATCAACATACCTGAGAATAACGGCACTTCAGCAATCGTCTGGGCCACACCGACACTGAACGGGTTTAACAGACCTGCCGTAAATCCGATATTGGTACCAAGGATTACCAAAGCTGTGCCCATTAGTGCATCATAGCCAAGGGAACGAGCGACAAGGATCCCGATAGGTACAAATACCATCGATTCTGTGCTCATCCCCATCGTAAAACCACCTACTGAGAATAAGGCAAGAAACGACGGGATAAACAAAGCATCATTTTTCGAGAAAAACTTCGTCATCCTCCCCGTTAAAGCATCTATCGCCCCGGTCGACATGATGACTTGAAACGCCCCTCCGATAATTAAGATAAAGAAGATGATTGAACTCGCATCGTTAAACCCTTCGACAATTGAAATTGGAAATAGCAAAGGGTTAAACGGTGTCGCCTCCATTTGTTCATAGGTGCCAGGGACAACCACTGTTTGGCCTGACTGTTCATCCTCAACACGCTCAAACTCTCCGGCTGGGACAACATACGTAAGCAAAGCGGCAAATATAATAATGATAATAAGCAGCACATATGTATGCGGCATGACCAGGAAGCGCCGGAAACCTTTTGGAGCTTCCGTTTCAGGTTCAGTAGTTTGTTCATTCAGGTTCATCCATGTCCATCTCCTTTATGATTAATTGACTGCTTCCATTCTTCATGAGCATCTTTCACTAGAGACGGTGTTGCCAACAAATCGTAGGCTGTTAAAGCTAGAGCCTTCGATGATTGAATGAGCCCCCGCATGCCATCAAGAGACCCCGCAGTCTCTGTAAAAGCTTTCGTGTGAGTGGAGGCTTCCCCGATTTTAATATATGGATGAATCGTTGGTACGATTTGACTGACATTCCCAATATCAGATGACCCGATCCCTTTTTCAATAACGGAATCATCGACATCGACCCCGAGCTCCCTTAAATTCTCCTTAAACTGATACGCTAATACTCTATTATTAATCCGCTCCGCGTACATAAGCCCTTCGTTCATCTCGCATGTTGCTCCTATTGCTTTCGTTGAATGCTCCACTCCCTGATAAAACCTCTCCTTCACCTGTTCCAATACTTCCAGTTTCTCAGCTCGAAGTAAGAAACTTGCCTCACAATGATCAGGAATAATATTAGTCGCGTCCCCGCCCTTGGTGATGATACCGTGAATGTTGGCCGAAGAGTGCAGAGCAGGCAGCAACTGCTTCACACACATGAAACTGTTCAACATGGCATCCAAAGCACTTATTCCCTGATCCGGATTGGCAGCTGCATGTGCCGCTTTGCCATGAAAAGAGACATCGACGTCCACACAAGCCAAGCTCCCACGCAAAATCATAGTTCGATCTCTCGGATGACACATCATCGCTGTGTCTAAATCGTCGAACCATCCTTCCTCAATCAGCATAATCTTTCCACCACCTTCTTCTTCTGCTGGTGTTCCAAGGACAACCACCTTACCAGGAAAATGACTGCCAAGCGCTTTTTTCAACGAAATGGCCGCACAAACGGCAGACGCACCAATAATGTTATGGCCACACGCATGGCCAAGCTCCGCCAAAGCATCGTACTCAGCAATTAATCCGATTGTAGGACCATCCGTCGTTCCCTCCCACTCTGCACGAAATGAAGTCGGAAGTTCAGGTATAAGGCCACGCCTCACTTCAAACCCTTCCTCCTCGAGAGGAGAAGTCAGCCAGGCCATCGCCTGATGCTCTGCGAAGCTTAACTCCGGGTTGTCATGAATATGCATCGATAAATCCACCCATTGCTCACGGGTTTCATCGATATAATCTTGGATACGCTTTTTCTGTGACGTTTCGGTCATGAGATATTCTCCTTATTCGCTTAGGTTTGTGATAGTTGACCTTCATTCTATAAGTTTTCATACTATTTAGAAAATACATATTTTTTGGGGGCTCTATAAAAAATTTATATTGTTCGGATTAGCATCTAAAAATCCCCCATAAGTTATTGAACTTATGGGGGATTAGTGAAATCCATCCATTCGTGATTTTCATTTGCAATATGTCATAAAGGGAGCCAACTAATGTGCCCACATTAATCAAGGTACCTTCTGCAAAATGGCTTCCACTTTTTCATTAATCGGCTGAAAATTAGGAGCAGGTGTCTTTTCACCCGAAAGCTGATATTTTGCTTTTAACTGGGTGATGCGTTCAACACTTTCGTCAATCCTGTCCTCGCTTATTTCGCCACTTTCTACAGCTGCTTTCAATTTATTAAATACAGTAGCGACCAAATCGGGGTTATGGGCCACAAGCAATAAGTCCCCTCCCGCTTTCACGGTCTGAACCGCTGCATCCGCGATATTATAATGATCTGTAATGGCTCCCATCGTCAAGTCGTCGGTGATGACAACACCGTCAAAGTTAAGATCTTCTCGCAGCATGCCTGTTATGACCTCTCTCGACATGGAAGCGGGATAGTTTCCGTCGATTTGCGGCAGCAGGATATGAGCGATCATGCTCACATCCGCCCCCTCTGAAATGGCTTTCTTAAAGGGTACAAGTTCCAGATTGGTTAATTGCTCGTAGCTTTTATCGACCTTCGGGAGTTCCAAATGGGAATCCACGCCGGTATCCCCGTGCCCAGGGAAATGTTTCATAACGGGAACGACACCTTCATTCTGAATCCCTTTCATGCTCTGAATGCCGAGCCTGGTGACAATCTTCGGGTTATCGCCAAACGAACGGTCGCCGATGACAGGGTTATTGGGGTTGCTGTTAACATCAAGGACAGGCGCGAAATCCAAATTGAACCCGAGTTCTTGCATTTGTTCACCGAGGATGGTGCCGGCATTGAAGGCCACGTCCGGATCATTCAGGTTTCCGATCGAACGGCTCGTTGGCAGACTTTTAGCCTGAGGAGGCATTCGGGTCACACTGCCCCCTTCTTCATCAACACCCAGCAATAATGGATATGGGTTCTCAGCATTCGCCGTTTTCATGTCGTTTATAAAGTTGACGGTTTGCGTTGCACTTTCGATGTTATTGCCAAATAAAATGATGCCGCCAACGTGATATTTCTGGATAATTGTTTTGGTTTTGGCATTCATTTGCGTACCATCGACTCCGCCGAAAATCATTTGTCCAATCTTTTCATCCAGGCTCATCTTGCTGACTCCCCTATCATCAGAATGTTCACTTCCGCTTTTAGATAATGATAGATGATCGACCTCCGGGTTATCTGAATCCTCGGCAGGTCGCGGCAGCACCCATTTCAAAACATAATCATCAGACAAGTTATAGACAAGAATGATTTGATCAACATTCTCATCCTGATAGTACCGAGTATCGTCGGGCTTTTGATAGGATTTGATCGTATCGAAATCGAATGAGGTGACTGCTTCCTGAGACGAACGCAGATCGGTCACAACATCATCTGTAATGCCAAGGTCGATGTTGTGTGAGGGATAGTTCAAAAAAGGGCCTACCTCCGTGTCAGTAGTCTCCTCCGGTTCTCCCCACGTTTCTTCCACATCATCGACTGTCGTTTCACTCACTGTAATCGGGCTGTCCAGGATTGTACCTTCTTTAGCCATGTCGAATATGGTGGCCAATGATGGCTTAGGCTTAGGCTCCAAGTCCTCTTGATTTTCACTATCCGGAGATGTGTTATGAGATGGTTCGTCTGTTTGTCCATCCTTCGCCTCATCCCCCGAGGAACGAAGCAAAAAGAAAGCCGCCCCAAGCGTGACTAGAGCAATAATGATGATAATGGTGATACGCTTAATCATAGAAATTTCCTCCGTGGATTTTGATAACGAATATTCTTCTCAATTTGTTTAAATATCTTTACTAGACTGCGTGTAACTATCGTTGAACGATGTATGAATGCTTCCATAAAAATGTATGACTATTAATGCCATATCTTCCAATGACCCCTTACACCTAGTATTGTATCACGAAAGTTATCGTCAACTATCTAAAACGTCCTAGTGCCATCTCAGGTGAGGTCCCCGCTAAAAGAATACACACTAAATTAATCTACAAAAAACCTCCCCTAAGTAATTTGAACGTAAGGAAGGCTGTAATATCCAGTCAATATTTTATTATGATTTCAAATTTCATTGTTTCTCATGCTTTTTTGCTACACATTTTACAGCGGCGGTTGCTACTGCAAACGCCCACATGGTTAACAATACCGCAATTACGGTGTGGAAAGCAGAAAATAAACCGTTAAACTGCAAAGTCATGTATTGTAGGATATCATACGCTTCTCCTTCAATAAATTGATATAGGTATAGTACAAGTATTCGCAACTAAAAAAGGCCTGAAATCATTATAAAATTTTTATAAATTTTAGTATCCCGATACGAATCTTCAGTAATTCTTTCCTAACATTAAGAAGGCGATTCCCTAGTTTGAGAATCGCCCCCCAATCAGTTTAAAACAAATAAATCGCATTAAAAGGGTTTCAATTGTGCCGTCCTTTCTTGCATTTTCTAATCCTCATCCTCCCATTTGTCCAAACAGCAGGAGCTGCATGAGAATTATCGAAAAACGTTTAGTCTTCCTCGTCACTCATATTAAATTCAGATAGCGGCAATGGTGAAACAGGGTCTAAACAGACAATACCGCAGAAGCAATCCAAATCTACCGTTATACAAATGCCAGTTGCTTGTAAATTTCTGATGCTATTACCCGGGAAAAAATCGCAAATCCTATTCCCCTTTCCGCTTGGTCCAGGCGTAGACCCTCCCATTGTAACGGGAAGCAGTAACTCTAATTGAACACAGCATTCCTCTTTATCCACGAATTTTTTCGCCTGAAAGATAGGTGTTTCCACACAACGTAAAGCTGTCATACCTGAACCACCGACTGGAGATCTGAATATACCGCTTCCGATAAACGGCTCACAATCACCCTTACAATACAGTGCAAATGGGATAGCAGTAAAATCATTTCCATTCTCCATGGGTGATATTAAGTCCCTGATGGATTGAACACATCCAGTGGAACAGCAGCCACCGACGCCAGCTACTTCATCTTGTGCTCTGATAATCTTTGCGACAGTTTCACAAACGCACGTATTAAAATCTTTTTCTTTTTCGCAACTCATTATGGTTAATCTCTCCTTTCCTTGTAAGTTCATATTTATTGTATGTGTAAGGAGAATTAATGGTTGCATCAATGCCTATTAGAATTTTTAGGTAGTCATATCATTTTTGATACACATACCTAGTTAACAAGCAGTATATGGCACCCTTTCATCGTATACGTTCAGATTTATCATACATTTATCCATGTAGAAACTTCTGCTTGTAATGGCTTAAGGCGAGAAGTGGCCAGATGTAACGGTAGCTGTGATAGTGAATATAAAATGCTCCTCCCATCCCTTGCCCTTTTGGATAGTCACTCGTCCAATCACGGTTATTTCCCTGATCAATAAGAAATTGGATACCTTTTTCAATGGCCGGCGTTGGAGATGGTGAAGTGGCGATCAGAGCATCTACAGCCCAGGCGGTATGAGTCAGTGTACTTGCTTGTAACGGCACGTAGCGGTTCTCGGTATCGCTTTTACAAGATTCTCCCCAACCACCGTCCTCATTTTGGATGCCCTTCAACCAGCGGGCAGCTTTCCGGAGCATTGGGGCTTCGGTATTTGCCCCGCATGCCACTAAACCCGTTACGGCGGACCATGTTCCGTAAATGTAGCAGATTCCCCAGCGTCCATACCAGGAACCATTTTGCTTTTGCTCCTTGCGAAGCCAGGCGACTCCTCGCGTTATCGCAGCATGCTGTCGATTTAAGTTTGTATAATTCCCTAAGAATTCAAGTGTCCTTCCTGTTAAATCTGCCGTGGACGCATCCAGCAAAATAAATTTCGCTCCTTGGACAGGCAGCAGGTTAAAAATTGTCTTATCCACATTCCGTTCAAAGGACGGCCAGCCTCCATCATTATTTTGCATGGCCATTCCCCACTGAACCCCTCGTTCCCAAGCTGGATATAAACGCGGTTGAAATGAAAGGCTCTTGTGTAACGCTCGTAAACTCGCCGTCGTGTCATCAACATCAGGATGCATGGTATTCAGATTAGAAAACCCCCATCCGCCAGGTCTCGCGTAGGGACTGTGCACACCCCAATCGCCGTATTTAACATGCTGTCGCAATAATAAATAGCGGTTTGCCTTTTGAACGACTTCCGAATGCTCGGAAACGCCAGCTTCTTGAAGTGTATAGCTGATGAGCGACGTATTCCATACGTCAGCTGTCGTATATTGCATATGGATACGATCGTCTATAAAAATGGCCATCGACTTCAGCCCATTCACAGCACGTTGGATACGTTCGTCTTTCTTTGAAAAACCGAGCGATAAAAAGGCAAAAATCATCAAGAATGTTGCGCTAAAGTAATTCAAAAACGTTCCATCGGGCTCAATTCGCCTGAGCATATATTGTTTCGCTTCTTCAATAGCTGTTTCCTCTAAATGACTCAGCGTATAGAAGCTAGACTGAAGGTAAGAGGTTAATGAGGTTAAGTAATGGCGCCATTCAAAGACGCGATTCTGTTCTCGGAAGAAATGATCGTCTGAAGTTGACCCCCGGTGAACATACAGATGAGACAAATCAGGCGTTTGGGGCGTCGTTAATTGATATTTTTTATGAGCCAGCAGCAGAATCGGTACAATGTTCGCTCTCCCAAATACCGAAATATCATACATGTTGAGCGGAAATTGAACCGGCAGTAAAATCGCTTCAAGCGGCACCGGGAATAATTTAGGCCAGGCGTATTGGCCGGTTAACACGAGCATGATTTTTGTAAACATGCTTGCCTCACTTAATCCCCCTTGTTTAAGGATGAACTGTTCTGCTTGCTTCATGTTAGGATCCTGAATATTAACATTGCCCGAGTATAAGAGACCATAGTAAGCCTCGATTGTAGCTGATACATTGCCTTCTCCCTCGTCATGAAACAGTTTCCACGCCCCGTTTTTCTCCTGTTTACTCAGAATCCTTTCTACTAAGTCTTGAATTAACTTCTCCTCATGAATCTCCAGAGAACGTAATAAAATGATCATATAGGCATCCGTCGCAACCCCCGTTTCAAAGGCATAATCCCAGGACCCATCTTCTGATTGATCCTGTTTTAACCGATTGATCAGGCGTTCCATTTCAGATCTTACAACGTAATTCACGCATCCCACCCCCCCGTGATTCATGGCTACCTATACTTATTCACAGACAAATACGGACATTCCCGAAGAGGAGGGATCTCTTCTAGTGCCTACTAAAACATGTCCTGCTCTGACAACATTAAAAAGAAAGCTGAAAAAGAAATTTAAAGCAAAGTCTCCCCAGACTGATGTTCCACTGTCAGTGAAGGACCAGCAGCTCATCACATCGATCCGAAACAAAACTGAAGAGCTCAATACGAATAATGTGACGCGTACTCACGCTTATTTTGACTTCTATTCACGGCATCCAGAAATCGAATGGGCTTTCCTTGGCCACATGGTGTCGCGAAATGGCGGCTGGAATATGACCGATTTGAAGGGAGAATTTCTAGCAAAACTGTTAACCGAAAAAGAACAAGCGCAGTTCTTTTCCTTCTTAGAACGAGGAAACTGGTTGATTTTCCAGGATATCTACCCTCAGTTCCTCCTCTATGAGGAAAGTTTAAACAGACAGCAGCCATGCTTTGCGCTTCTGCCCTACTTCAATGTATCAAGATTTATGGAAGTCGTGTGGTCGGACTTTTGGAAAAACCAACATCAATCGACTCTCGCTCTAGCCATGATCATTAATGAACAAAGCTATTTGGAAAAACGGGTCATTCAGAATCCGACCTACCAACACACCGTCTTAGATACGATCATGTTCAAGCTGCAGGATGTGCTGAACATGAGTCATATAATATTTCCCTACGCGCAAAAGCCATTTGTCAAAAATAGGCTAGTAGGGCAAACCTTGCACCAATTTTCTTCCTTGACAAAACGAATCGAATTAGGGAAACAATTGTATGGGCTGCTTTTCGCCGATTCCGATCGCCGACAACGTCTAATTGACTGGGCGGCAGCCACTCCGCATACAGGGTCTCGCAAAGATTACTGGCCGCATCTGTTTCATGACGTGAAAGAGACTGTGCCGGGAGAATTGTATGTGCCTCAAACAAAAGATTGCAGCTTACAAAAAGACGCCAGCCCGATCTACAGCCCACGACTGGAATATGCTTGGAAAAATAGTAACCAAGGTAAGGCTGAAGCGGGCGACTGGTTCGCAGAATGGAGCGGAATCGATTATTTAGAACCTCTTAGCGAAAATGTAAATGGAGAGATCAAACATGACTACTGTGAAAGCATCGAAAAACTCGAGTGGACCGTTTTCACCAAAAAAATCATATTTCAGCGGCAACACTAAATTGTCCTACCTCTTCACTATGCTGTCCGCCTCCCTGCTGACTACGTATATCGAATTATGGCTCACCACTCAAGGTTACTATACGTTTCTGACCCGCCCTTTTCCGTCTGTTTTCCCCGTAGATATTCGGTTTACATTAGTGATCATCCCCATCTTCACCCTATTCGCTTTATGGATGATGAGGGCTTTGAATGGCCTGTCACGCTACATATTTATTCTGCTTGCCAGTTCGCTTGCGATGCTGCTGGAGCCAATTATGGAGGCGGCAGGGTGGGTTGCATTCAGCTCAAGCTGGCATCATGTCTATTCATTTATTGGCTACGCCGCATTCCTACTGCTTATCCGGCTCATTCATACTTTGGCCAGTCGTTTGGACGAAGCAAAAGAGAGGCCATGACCCGTTCCTTCCCTCAATTTAACTCAGGTGAGAAGAGCCCCAAGATGACCATTGGGGCTTTTTGTGTTTCGCACTTATACTGGTCCTCCCTAAAAGAATCATGAAAATTGTGCTATAGTTACATATTAGAATTAAGCTAAGATCAAGGAGGCAAACGCCATGAAGCAAGCCACCATCCTCATTGCTGACGATGAGAGGGAAATTGCCGATTTAATCGCGATACATTTGGAGAAGGAAAATCATCGCGTGCTAAAAGCTTTTGATGGACAAGAGGCATTGGATACCATTAAGAACCAATTCGTCGATCTTGTCATTTTAGACATTATGATGCCACATATAGATGGATACGAAGTGACACGCTCCCTACGTAAAACATATAATATGCCCATCATTTTCTTAAGCGCAAAAACTTCAGATTTCGATAAGGTTCAAGGACTGGTCATCGGAGCGGATGATTACATGACCAAGCCCTTCACACCTATTGAATTGGTGGCACGTGTCAATGCTCAGCTGAGACGTTATATGGAGTTGAACCAGCCAACTAGCAACCATGAGAAGCTCGAATTTGGCGGACTTATGATTATTCCTGATCAGCGCAAGGTCTGCTTATACGATAAAGATATCAACTTGACTCCGAAAGAATTTGATATTCTTTATTTGCTGGCCAGACACCCGCAAAAAGTATTTAGCGCAGATAATATCTTCAAAGCTGTTTGGGGAGAGGATTATTTTGAAGGAACCAATACTGTGATGGTTCATATCCGGACACTCCGTAAAAAACTTGCTGAAGAAAGAAACAACCATCAATGGATTAAAACCGTCTGGGGAGTGGGGTATTCCTTCAATGGTTAAATTCATTTACAGCTTCCGTTCAAAAATGATCTTCCTGTTTGGTTTGAGCATGCTACTAGCTGGGATTATCTCTTATCTTATTTTTAAAACGCTGCAGTGGTACTACCACAACATGGTCGACTATGAGGACGCACTTATGTTTCTCAGACTTTGGATCAGCCGAATGGGGGACATTAATGTTTTTTTAATCTTCTTTATACCCTTAGCTGTTCTGTTTTTCTACTTATTGACTAAGCCCTATTCCACCTATTTCAGAGAAATTTCCACCGGCATTCACCAGCTGGCACGCGGCGACTTAACCCACCGTGTCCATATCCAGTCCCATGATGAATTCCAAGAAATCGCTAAGGATATTAATATGGCGGGGCAAAAACTGGAAGAAGCCATTGAACGGGGAGACTTCTCGGAAAGCAGCAAAGATCAATTAATCGTCAATCTAGCCCATGATTTACGCACCCCGTTGACATCTGTCCTTGGTTACCTGGATCTCATTTTGAAAGATTCCCAGTTAACACCCGAACAAAAAGATCACTATTTAAGAATCTCTTATACAAAATCCCAGCGTCTGGAACGTCTAATCGATGAACTGTTTGAAACAACGCGCATGAATTATGGCATGATGCCGCTAGAGAAGAATTCCATCAATATGAGTGAACTTATTTATCAGATCAGCGAGGAAATGTACCCAATTTTTGAAAAGAACCACCTGGAAGTCCGCCTGGATGTTGTATCCGAGCTCCTCATCGATGGTGACGGGGAGCAGCTGGCGCGGGTGTTTGAGAACCTCCTCATTAACGCCAGCCGCTACGGGGCAGATGGACTCTATGTGGATATTAATGGCTTTCGGGAAGACAATGAAATCGTCATTCAGATTATTAATTATGGCGATCATATCCCTGAGGAAGAACTTCCTTACCTTTTTGAAATGTTTTATAAAGGAGACCCCTCACGCACACACAAAGAAAGCAGTACAGGGTTAGGATTATACATCGCCAAAAATATAATCAAACAGCATGAAGGCTCAATTTCTGTTGACAGCAACGTGATCCGCACGCAATTCGAGGTGCGGCTCCCTGGAACGAAAACTTAAGAAAAATTTTAGGTTTACCCCACGATTTTATTTAACACTTTTTCCTATTCTTTAGATGCAGTAGAGATAAGGAGGAATTGACATGAAAAAGTGGGTTTTTTTTATTCTAACAATTATTGTTATGGGAGGAGCATTAACGCTCCTCTTTATAAATAACGAAAAAATCATTGAGGAAAAAAGCGGAGAACTGCCGGAAACGCTGGCTACTGAGGTGATTAGCAAGATTGACGTTCATTCCGGAAACCTGGTTCTAATCAATGAAGATCACCCGGTAAAGCAGGAAAGTGTTCAAAACGATATTAAAACCTTTTACTCAGAAAATTTTCAAGATATCCAACTCCCCGATCAGCATATCCAGCTCTCCCATTCAATCGCCAAAAACTTTGTGGAACTAGTAAAAGACGCCAAGAATGACGGAATAAGCAACTTCACGATTACTAGCGGATATAGAGGCATAGACGAACAGAGCCGTCTTTTTAACGAAATGGGCGAAGACTATGCCCTCCCTGGCGGAAACAGCGAACACAATGCAGGTCTTTCCCTGGATGTCGGTTCGACCCACGGCACCATGGCACATGCACCCGAAGGAAAGTGGATCGAGGACCACGCCTGGGAACACGGATTCATCCTTCGATACCCTGAAAATAAAACAGATATTACAGGCATCCAATATGAACCATGGCATATTCGCTACGTGGGTCTGCCTCACAGCGCCATCATGCATGAGAAAAATTTTGTGCTGGAGGAATACTTAACCTATTTAAAAGATAAGAAAGAACTCCATATCAATTATGAAGGAACCGATTATTATATTTCGTATTACGGGGAAAACGAGCAGATTGAGGTCCCTGCAAATCAGGCTTATGAGATTTCAGGTGACAATATGGATGGAGTCATTGTAACTGTATCTATGTAAACAATAAACGGTGACATGAATTTCCGAGGAAATACCCCGTCAATAAACAACCATACGCAGCTCCGAACACGATCAGAAGATTATTTCTGACATAACAAATGCTTCCCTGTTGAATAACAAGATGTTCAATCTGTCATTCAAAGGGAAGCATTTTATTTAACGTCAGTATTGAACCCTTGCTTGTAAATTACTCGTCAGGTTTAAGATCTTCAATGGAATCGATATCCATATAGGCAGGTACCACAAGTCCAAGCTTGGCACCTTCCAAGTTTTCCCCTAAATCTTCAAAATCACCTTCATGTTTTTCATAGAAAGAACCGTGAGTTTCCGGCATCCACGGAGCAAGTGAAGCATCACCGTCACCCTCAGCTATGGCTTGGAACATGACCGATGGAGAAACGGGGGTGAGCGTCACATCGTAACCTTGTTCTTCTAGCACTAATTTAGCAACATTCGCTGAAGAACGCTCTGTATCCCAAGGGGTTAAGACTAACTCAATGGACGTCCCATCTACAGACTCAACACCTTTTGTCCATTCCGAAACGGTGTCTTGGTTTTCACCGACCCATTGTTGGGCCGCTTTTTCAAAATCCATGTCCTGGGCAGCAAGCATGACGGATTCCATGTCACTCGTTTCCCATTGAAATCGGTCTAAAATCGTATACGCTTCAGGCATGTCTTCTTTAAATCCTTTTCTGGCGATTGTTTTAATGGACTCAACATCCCCAAAGGCACCTTTCGGATCTTCTAAGTACTTCAAGTCATATTTCGCAAATTTAAAATGAGGGGACCACCCTGCAACAACAATTGGTTCTTCATTTTCGATTGCCTCTCCTAGAGAAGTCAACATGGCAGAAGTTGACGCTGTTTCCTGTTCCCATCCCTCTAAGTTTTCATATTCTGATAAAGCATTATCAGTAGCTTCCGTAAGTCCAGCTCCAGGCTCAATACCGGTAATGGTATAATCTATTTTTTCCCCGACACTGGTCGTTTCTCCTTCGCTATTGTCGGCATTGTCAGATGAATCATCTTCTCCACAGCCCGTTAACATGAGTGATAAAGATAAGCCTGCGATCATACTCCATTTTTTCCACGTTACGTTAAACCCGTTGTAAACTCTCCTTTGTTCTTTGCATCAATATTTTTTGCAATGTTGTCACTTAAGCCTTCTCAATTGTATCGGTCATCACTAGACTGCAACAACTTTCATACAAAGTTAATACGAACCGTATAATACGTTTAATACGAATTAAACGAAAAATATGTCGAATTCATGTATAATTCCTCACTTATGATCCATTTTGCAATAGGAAGGGAGTCTTTACATTTCTAAAATGGATAGGTAGCCTAAATTATATATAGCTAGAGACATTATTTACAGGATGTGAGCGAGATGGATCATAATGAAGCGTTAGAACAATCCAGAGCTAGAGTGATCGAAGCTATTTCACAAAACATGGATCTTTATGGCGTTACCCCTTCCATCGGACGGTTATACTGTCTCCTCTTCTTTGCGGACAAGCCTCTGACATTGGACGAAATGAAAGAGCAGCTCGGCATGAGTAAAGCCAGTATGAGTCTTGGAGTCAGAACACTGCTGGACCTCAATATGGTTGAAAAGGCATGGAGAAAAGGCGTAAGGAAAGATTTATATGTGGTAAATGATGACCCTTATCAGCGTTTTTTCGATTACTTCTCAACCAAATGGCGTGGAGCGGCAACAATGAACACCAATGCCATCGAAACAACCATTCATGAATTACAGGTACTCACTGAAAATCCAGAAACGCCTGAAGAAGTTCGCGAGCGCGCTCAAGTTGATATTAAGAACCTTGAAAATTGGCTGGAGTATTACGATTGGCTCAACAGGCTCATCGACAGTTTTGAGTCAAAGGAGATCCTGGAATTTATTCCGATTCATAAGAACAAGGAGCAAGAAGAATAGCCCGCGTAGGAGACATGTCCCTGCCTCCTACTCCGTTTTTTCTTTTGTCGGACCCAACATTGAAGCTGCAACACCGACACCCCCATAAAGCATAAAAGCTGGAACATAGCCCCACGTGCCAATCATCCAGCCAGCGAGGATTGAACCCACGACTTGCCCGATTGCCAAAAGTAAAAACGGCACACCGATACCTAAGGATGCATTCGTAATAAACACACGGATTCCCCAGACGAGCAAAACGCCGGTTAAAAATATATATGAGGAGCCAAACATGCCAGCCGATAAGTAAGACATCACCCAATTCCCGGATGAAACAGCTAGAATAATCGAAGCTGAAGCAATCGCCAAACTCCCTAACGTATAAGTGGACGGGAGCCCCCATCTTTCAATCAGGGATCCGGAAAATCCCCCAAGCACACCAAATAGTCCGATGATCACCCAAAATCCAGAAAGCTGCCAATTACTATACTCACCCGCCATTTCAATAAAAGACCGGGAAAATGTCCAGAACGCCGCTGTTGAGATCCCCAGAGTAAGAGAGGCCAGCACCAAAGGGAGCGACCCTTTCACGCCTCGTATAGAGAGATGCCCTTTTTCAAAGCTCAACCGCGAACGCGTTCCATTTTTCGGAATCGCCCGGAAATTCCATGCCAGGGTCAGGAATGCCATGATCGCATAAATGAAATACGTCAGTCGCCAATCCTCTATTAAAAAGATTGCTCCAACCCCAGAGAGAGCGATACCTAAGCTCGTGCCTGAATTAATCCATGTATTGGCTTTCCCTTGCTCACCTTCTTTAATCCAAAGCGCTATCGCCGCGCCATAAGGGGGAGAAACCAGGCCCGTGCTTCCTCCAGCAAACAAAACGCCTATCGCCAACACCCACACATTTGGGGCAAAACCCATGAACATTAACCCTATGAATGCTGAAAGTCCTGCTAAGAGGATCATTTTTCTAGGGCCTTCTTTTGTGGTAAGCACGGTGGAAACAATAATCGTAAAGCAATAAGCTAAATAAAATAACGACGAAATCGTTCCCGACACCAGCTCGGGCATGTCAAGTGATTGATTGATTTCAGGAAGAAGCAATCCAAAGCTAAATCTCGCCAATCCGTAAGTGACTGCAATCATGGTAATGCCAGGTAAAACCAGCCTAGAAAATTTCATCGTCATCTTTCTCACCTCTCATTATATAGAACGACCTTTCTAATTTTATGGCAAAAAAATTACGACGTATGTCGGACAAGCATCCGAGCCATCGTAATCGAATAGTCTGTTGCTTGTTCAGCCCCGACCAATGTCGTCATGGACGTCGCTCCTTCAAGCAGCAATGTAAATTGATTAGCTATATCTCGCTCATTATCTTTGCCTTTTCGTTGCGCCAATAATTGAAAATAGTTGAGAAGCTTGGATTTGTGCCCTCGTGCAATCGTTTCAATTTCATTGTCCGTTCCAGCATAATCCTCTATCGCCCTTAAGAACATACACCCCTTGTAAGATTGTTCTTTTAAAAAACGACCATGGGCTTCAACAGCAAGAAGAAACGGCGAATCGGAGTCCATTTCTACATATTCATCTAAATAGGACCAATAGCGTTCTTCGCGCTGCTTCAGGACTTCTTCTACCAAGTTATCTTTTGATGAAAAGTGATTGTAGATCGTCATCGTAGCGACGTCAGCTTCATTGATGATTTGCTTTAATCCTACCCCTCGAAATCCATGTTCATAAAATAATCGTTCGGCGACTTGAAGGATGGCCTCTTTTTTTCTAGATCGTCCCATATAAACAACATCTCCTTATAATTAGATAGAACGGTCTTTCTATTTTAGATTGTACCAATCAGAATGAGTTTTAGCAAGCCAACCTTATCGAACTCAATCTGACTGCTTCATACTAAGTATGGTGATCGTAGCCAGGATGAGTACCATGCCCAGGAATTGAATGATGGACAAATGATCGCCGATAATCAGAACGCCAAATAATGAAGCTGTCACCGGCTCCACCATCGCGACCATCGAAGCCGTTGTCGGGGCCGTCCATCGAATACCAAACACATAAAAGATAAAAGAAATTCCAGCCCCCAGGAGCCCTAACAGAAGAAACCATCCGATGTCGCTTGACGTTACCACAGCAGCTGCTTCACCCTTATCTGCCACAACAAAAAGAATGAGACAAAATGAAAAAAAGGCGATGGTCAACGTCGTCTGGGGTTTTCCGATATTGGAGGCATTTTTAAACCCGAATATAAACAATGCATAGGAAAGACCAGCAGCAAGTCCCGCTGCCGCCCCTAGAAAACTCACTGAAATCGATTCGGTATTATAAGCGCCCGTAAGCAGGATGATCCCCATGAGCACACCGAAAATGCACCCCCATTTAAACCAGCTCGAACGTTCTATTCGCAATAAAAATGAGATTAACAGGACGAATACAGGTGCGGTGTACATTAAAGTAGCAGCAACAGCTACGCTCGAGGCCTGGATACTGAGAAAATAAAACGTGAAATTTCCAGCCACCCCGAAACCCGCAAGTAAGGACCATATATATAAACGAGTAGAGAAGATCCAATTTTGTCTAAAGCGGAAGAGAATCCACCCTAAAAAACAGATAAAACCAACCAACCCTCGATAAAGTGAAATCACAATAGGATCCCACCCTTTGGTTATTAAAATATCGGCGATGCCTCCACTAATGCCCCAACATATAGCAGCCAACATCACTAAGCCTACACCAGCAAATCTCATTGTCTGCCTCCTCGTATGATAAATATAGTACGTAGTAATAACGGTATCTGAAAGTTAATGTAATCTAATTTAGCTTCTAGAGGTTTTACAAAGGTATTATCGGTAATTCCTTTAATATCTCAGATCTAAGCTTGATTTTAATGAATCTATCAAAATTATCTCTGTTAGGAGTTTTCAACATCGGCACGCCCAAATAATAAAATAATGCTCCTGTCTTATGCAATTTAAGGAGGGGTTAACGTCAATATAAAAGAGCCCCGATAAGAAGATAGCTTCCTATCGGGACTCTATGTTTCTCATATTTTCATTGTTCGCGTTTCGGCGCTAATTCGATAGCTTGCCTGATCGCTTCTAACATGCTTTTTTCATCAGCTATGCCTTGGCCAGCTATATCGAATGCTGTGCCATGATCCACACTGGTACGGATAATGGGAAGGCCAACCGTTATATTGACTCCCGCATCTAAACCAAGGACCTTAATTGGCCCGTGTCCCTGATCGTGATACATAGCCACGACTATATCAAAATCGCCACGAACGGCACGGAAAAACAAGGTATCTGCTGGCAAGGGACCGATCACGTCGATACCCTGCCCCTGGGCGCGCTCAACCCCAGGAATCACCTTTTCTTCTTCTTCGCCGTATCCGAACAGTCCATTTTCACCTGCATGGGGGTTAATGCCGCACACAGCAATTTTCGGCTGCTTAATCCCGGATTGACTCAGGGTATCGTGGGCCATTTTCACAACATCGTAAACACGGTTCGGTTCAATTCGATCAATGGCGTCCCGCAGCCCAATATGGGTCGTAACATGGATGACTTTCAACTTGGGAGAAGACAGCATCATGGCAAAATCACGGGTCTGGGTCAATTCTGCTAAAATTTCGGTATGACCCGGATAGTGATGGCCGCCTTTATGCAAGGCTTCCTTATTCAAAGGTGCGGTACAGATGGCATCAATCTTCCCTTTATTGGCAAGTTCGATGGCTGTTTTTAAATACGCAAAAGCAGCATGCCCCGCTTCTTTTGACACTTCACCAAATGGCAATTCATCCGGCAATAAATCCAAGTCAAGGCACAAAACGTCTCCATCGGACGGGTTGAAATCATCTTCTACCCCTACCTTTTTTAACGCTAAGTCACTACTTAGCATCTCAGCTGCTGTCTCCAATCGTTTCTGATCCCCGATAACGAGTGGAATCGCTTGATCGAAAACCTCATCGTTAAGGCTTTTCACAATTATTTCTGGTCCTACTCCGGCTCCATCACCCATGGTAATGCCAATGATCGGTTTGCGGCTCATGTTGATGCGCTCCTTTCAACGTAACGATTGCCTGGTACAGGGACGTTTCCGTTCCAAATGCACCCGCTTTTGTTACAACATTTATAACGCGCTCTGTTCCTATTAGCGTCCCAACAGGAATGCCTGGCTCCAATTGATGGCTTAAACTGAAGCCTGTCGCACCAAGGCTTTTAGCTACATCCTTAGCCGTGTCCCCTCCTGTTAGAACGAGCGAGTTGATATCAGTATTTGCCTTTACAAGCTTATGTGTCAGCTCACCAAGGGCTTCTGATATTCTTTTGCCTATCTCGAATGAGCCTAATCCCATTGCTTCTGCTTTCTGTTTGACTTCCTGCCTCATCTCGTCTGTCGCGGGGACATATAAAACAACATCTTTCCCCTCTTCATATGCTTCCATACTAGATTGATAGTAGTCTTCGGCATCACGTTGCCATTCCTTAGTAAATATGTTGCCGGTATCAATTGGGATCGCATGAATACCAGGTTGTTCAGTTGTATAAATGATTTGCTCTTGTGTCTTCTGTGATAAACTTCCGCAAATCGTCAGGATTGCTCCGCCTTCAATTGGAGCGGGGGATGTTGTCTCATTCTCCAACTCCAATACCTGGGGCAAAACCTCTGCTAAGCCAGCTGAACCGGCCCACACCACCCGGGAAGTAAAACGGTTAATCATGGTTGCTATTTTTGACAGATCGTCTCCAGAAGCAGCATCACATATGAGATAGGTGATGTTTTTCGCTTTCCAGTCGTTAAGGGCCATTAACCAGTCGTCTGCATCTCCGTGCAGCAATGCTTCCGAAATGAGAGCTGTTTTCTCGCCTGTCTCTTCTTCTATCAAGGTAGGAAGATGCGCCTGCTTAACAGGGTGCTTTGCATCATGAGCCAATTCTGTTTCTGAAATAGGCCGACCATCCAGCAAATGCCACCCGTTCTTTGTGGTCCGACCATAGGGCGGAAATGCTGGAGCCACCACGGTGAAAACGGGGTCGAACACATGGCCCATCGCCTTCAATTCAGCCCCTATATACCCTCTTAGCGTCGAGTCCATTTTTTTATAGATATGTCGACAGCCGCTATCGCTTAAAAATTGAGCAGCTGCTTCCGTTGCGTGATAGGCTTGATCTTGATTAAGGGCTCTTGAATCGGTATCAATTACGATCGCTTCATCCAGCGATTCGTTGAGGGTTGGAATTTCGAAAAACACGGATGTCTCTATCCCTTTTTCTTTAAGCTGCACCCCGCTGTCATTCGCTCCCGTTAAATCGTCTGCTATCATCCCAAATCGAACATTCATCATTCATTCCCCACTTCACATTACTTACTAGGCACTAGCATGTTGTTCAGATTTATCCGAATAATCATCCGGCAGGTGCACGCCTTTTCGTTCGAGTCGCTTGACTAAGAGGCCGACAAATATCGGAAGCAAGACAGCCGTCGTAACCGTTGAAGCCGCCACTTGAACCGTTGCCAATTCTGCTGTGCTGGCAAACCCGGCATTCGCACCCGCAATAGCTGCAGGAGTAGCCACCGCGTTTCCGGCCGTTGATCCTTCTGCTGCTCCAGCAATCGGATTCCATTTGAAAGCCTTGAACGCCATGTAACCAGCGGTACCTGTGAAGAGCGTTGTCGCTATGCCTAACGCTACACCAGCTAAACCACCTTCAATAATTTTTCCGAAATCAATTCCCATCCCTAACGCAAAAGCAAAGAACGGGATCAGCATGGCGCTGCCTTGATCCAGAAATGTTCGCATCTCCTCATCAAGATTACCAAGCACCATACCCACAACAATCGGAAGCAATACGGCAATGAAAGACGTTAATGAAAACAAACCATCAACAAATCCCATCGCACCGAAAATGGATAAGGCCACCATCGTAAAGAATGGTCCATCATTCAAAGCAAGAAGGGAATAGGCCGCCCGGTCTGTCTTATTACCATATTGACCTACCACCGCAATATACAAGCCGCCGTTACTGTTCGTCATGGCAGCCACGATGGCAATCGGAGCCAGTCCCAGCCACAAGCCGTTTTCGCCAGCAAATAGATAGGCAAGCAAACCAAAGGCCGCACCCACGATCCACTTCACCGTTAACAACGTTGCGCCTTTACCTAAACTTACTCCGACGGTCTTTAAATTAATTTGAGCACCTGTTGCTAATAGGAACAACGCAATGAGCGTGCCAGCTCCATCAACAAACAAAGCCTGAGTGAAATTACCGATCCGCAACAGGTCAGGTGCTACCGTATTCAGAATGGCCGCTAACAAGAGCGGTACCACCATCATGCCCCCAGGGATTCTTTCCAACGTTGCTTTAATCTTCATCTTTTCTCCTCCTCCATACTATCATATGTGTTGCAAAAATAAACACAAAATATTAAATTAAAGCGATTTCATTCACAATGATAACGCTGACATTTTATTATTGCAACAGTAAACTTCTATTAAATAGACTTACACGAAAAAATAAGAAGATAAAAGCACTAAACTGTTTCATAATGAAACAAAAAGGCGCAAACTTATGAATTAAGTCTGCGCCATAGTGTCGTTCTATTCATTTTCAATCGTTCAGCTACTTTAGACTGGTTATGACCTTCTTGTTCCAAGACTTTTTGAATGATGCGCTGCTCCATCTCTTTTAACGATCCTTCAATCTTGATGGTTGCATTTGAATGTTCCGGTTCGTCCTCTTCCGTTTCTTCGAGAAGGCTGTCTACATCCTCTCGTTCGATATACGATTGAGTACCGACCATCATCAATTTTTCCACCGTCTGCTTCAGCTGGTCGATATTCCCCGGCCAATCGTATTGTGTGAGCAGCGTCAGTGCGTCTTCTCTGATTCCGATCGCTTCATAGCCGAAGTTCATATGATTCTCAGTAATAAACGCCTGGACAAGGTCTCGGATATCATTCATGCGATGACGAAGAGGCGGCATGTGAACGTTAAGGTACGGAATTTTATAGTACAGATCATGGTCATACAATCGTTGCTCAACTAAGGTCGAAACGGTTGCATCAGAGATCAGCAGGACTTTGTATTGCTTACTGGCTTTTTCAATAAAAGGCTTAATCGTTAACTGCTCCTGTGCCTGCAGTTTTTGAACATTTTTCAGGACGATCGTTCCGTCCTCAGGAAGCAGGTGTTGCTCGGAGTCAAAGAACGCCATCACCTGCTCAAAAGAAGCGACGGATAAATCGAACGAGATTAAGGGCTTATACGGACCAAACGCTTCAAAATGGAGGTTACAAGCAAGCATCATCCTCCCGGTTCCTTGCTCTCCTTCTATCCAAACGGGAGAATCCAATTCCGCGTAATGGTTTAAATTTCTCCTCATATCCTCAGCAACTTGGCTCTCCCCAGAAATGGGGATGTTCGAAATGTTGGTCCATATCTTTACTCCCTCTTCCCCGTCAAACAAATGCTTTTGAAAAACAAAGTGATTAAGCGATTTATCACTGTCGAGCCGGTAACCATAGATCAGATAGGTCTCTTCCCCTACTTGCAACGTTCTCCAAATCCCCTCGTCATGCTCACTCACCTGCTCATTAAAATCCAGAAAATCAGGATCCTCTACGAGATCAGGCTCCACCTGCTCGCGGAACCGATGATTCATGAGCACCACTTGGCCATCAGCACGCAAGGTCAACATAGGCTGAGGTGATCTTTCCAGAACTTCTGCATAAAGGAAGGATTGAGCTTCCATCCGTTGCGTCAACCGATAAAGGCGCTTCGCCTCTTCAAAAGACTCCATCACCGCCTCTTTGCCTGAAGTTATTAAAATGCCCTGCAAACCAATCCGCTCCGCCTGCCGGATCGTTACCACATCACCGATCACGAGCGTATATCCCTCGCTTTTCAATTCCCGCAAAAGCTCCGTCACTTCCTCACGGCTACTGATGGTAACGGTTTTCACATCCATATCTAAAATGCTGCAAATCGTCGAAGCCCCGCGCGAAATATTAGGGAAACCGACCAAAGCCGCCTTCCCCTGCACACCTTTCAACAACGTAAATACCCGCAGCATATCATAGCCGCTGACCTTTATATCAACGACAGGAATACTGACCTGTCCCTCAATCAGACTGGCTGTGCCCCCACGGCTAATGATCACATCATAGCCTTGCGCTTCACCCGTCTTAGCAACCTGCAAACCGTCTTCCAAGTTGCCGATTTTGACGTCTATCTGCAGTTCATCATCGTAATGCCGATAACCTTTCGCCACTTCAGCTAATCCTGAATAAGGCGCCACCACTAAGGCTTTGATCATATGTCCACCCTCATTTATGTTTCATATTTCAACACTTCTATTTTTTCATATTATCCTTGTGGTGGCAACTTCTGAGATGATTTGAGATTTTACAGCGCTTTATCTTTATATTTGTTATCATAATGACGAGTTAAATCCACGTTGAATCGGGTGACATGATGAGCAATCAAATTAAGTTTTTCCATGACGAGTATAAAATCAAATATTTATCCGACGAAATTTCCTTATTACCAAAAGAGTTTGAGACACTTTACTTTTTATATCAAAACCCTTCCCAAATCTTCACAAGAGCACAACTGTTAGAAAAGGTATGGCCGATGGAGTCCCCCACAGACAGAACAGTTGATGATCACATCTATCGGATTAGAAAACACATAGAACCGCTTTCTTTCGCGATAAAGATCGACACAGTAAGAGGCCAGGGCTATGTATTGAGACTCAACATCGAAGAAGATCATAACCCTTTGATCGAGGATGCAGAAGTATCATCCCATGTGACCAATCTCTTTCGTAAATACCACCTTTATGGCCAAGGCGACGCCTTAAAACTGTTGGAAGAGAACCAGCATGTCTTCGGGTTCGAGCTAGACCTCCAGCGTCGTCTTTACCTGCGCTTTATGAACGGAGATTTTCATTGGTTGCTCGAATCACAAGATGTCCCTTTCTGGGAGAAATGCTATTACCTTCTCCATATCTACTCATATATCGAGCCTGACAAGAACAAAAGTCTAGCCTATTTCACAAAAGCTCTGAACGCTAAAGGGCTACCGGATGACCATAGACTCGAAATAAAACTGCTGAACCGTTTGTCCCTTTTAATCTTTACTAAACATCTTAATGAAGCTGAGCGTGTTCTGGTTGATTCCAAAAACGTCATTCAGCACAAAAAATTAGAGGGGTTCATCCCCCCTATTCATTTAACTGAGCTGTATCTTAGTTTTCTCCGAAAAGATCGAGCGGCGATAAAGGAAAATATGAACGTAATGGAAAATTTGTTGACGACGTATCCTTTTTCAAGAGAGAAAGCTGCCTTCTCGATCATCAAAGGGATTGACGCTCTTATATCTCAGGAGCCAACAAAATCTAAAGGTTACTTTGATGAAGGACTGGAACAGTTTCAAAAAGCGAAATATGTACCCGGGATTTTTGCCGGCCTCCATACAATCGTTTTCTTTTTGGAGGAATTCAATAACGACCAAAAACTGTCGGCCTACTTTAAGGGTGTTTGGAGCCATTACGCGGCTGAATACCAACTTGACCATTTATATCAACGCCTAAGCAGGCTCCTTTTTCATCATTTAAAATAATTTACTCCCTCTGATTTTCCTCTGATATTCAAACGGTACACTAGTCACTAACATTAACTCAGGGGGAATCAGAGTGGAACAAAACAGCAATGTTTCAATATGGATAAACGTTAATTTTGTGAAATTCTTTACAGCAAATGCGCTTTCCAATTTAGGGAACTGGTTCGATTTTGTAGCCGTCCTTATATTATTCAGATATGTGTGGCAGGCTGACCCAATGCTCATCGCTTTAATCCCTGTCATGTATGCCATTCCCAGTATTGTGTTAGGACAATTCGCCGGTGTCTTCGCTGATAAAACCGATAAGCTGAAACTGCTTATTTATTCGGAATGGATACGGGCTGCCCTTACACTGCTTATTGTATTCACCACATCACCATGGCTGGCCCTGCCCATCTTATTGCTGCGCAACACAGTGGGATCGATCAGTTTACCCGCCCAACAAGGTTTGATGAGAAGGATCGTTAGTGACGATCATATTATGAAAGCTGTAACCATTAATGGGAGTCTGTTCCAATTGGTCAAAGTAGTCGGCCCCCTAATTGGTGGATCCGTAGCAGGAATCTTTTCACCCGACGTTTCCATTGTAATTAACGCCGTCTCTTATGTCTTATCCGGCATCATCCTGACTCGCGTGCACTTACACTATGAAGAAGCAGATAACGAGGAAGAGCATAACCTTCAAGACGACATAGGCGTTTTTACGATGTGGAAAGAAGGATGGGGGATCGTTCTGAAGAGCAGGATCCTCCTCGCAAGCATCGTATTCGGCATTGTCAGCACCTTGACGATTCAAATGATAGATGCTCAAATTGTAACGTTATTCAGTGAGGTCTTCCCCAATCAAGCAGAGCTCACCGGCTGGGCGATCTCTTCAATTGGAGTCGGTTCTTTTCTAGTCGTTCTCCTTCTAAATAGATTGGAAGGTATCAACCGTTACGGCTGGTTTTTTGGCACAGGCAGTCTCCTGGTCGGAATTATGACAGCGGGTTTCGGCTACCTTGCAGATTACAGATTTATAAGTTTGGCCATTGGATTTGCTTTAATCGGCGGTATCGGAAATGGCATTACGTTTACAGCTGTAAACTATTTAATCCAAACGGAACCTCCAAAAGAAGCGATTGGCAGGGTATCTGGCATCATTGACTCCACCTTAAGTATTTTATTTATAGCCGGTCCCCTCCTTGGCGGTTTCCTCATTAGTCTGGTTGGTGTCTTATCAGCATTCAAGGTAATCGGAATTTGTTTATCACTGATCGGGTTCACTGGGATCATCTTGCAAAGATTTATTTGGAGACATAAAAATAGGTCGAATTTGAAAACGAATTCGAACGTGAGGGGAAAGTTGTATTGTAATCAATTTTTCGGTGGATTCCCGCACAATACGTTAAACATATAAAAACCCAAGATAAGTGTGTAAATTAAATAAAAAATGTCATGCACCAGTACCTGGTACATGACATTTTGATTATTTACTGAATAATGCCGCCCTTGTTTTGGGTCCTACAATACCATCGACCACTAGCCCGTTTGATTTTTGAAACGACTTCACAGCATTTAAGGTCTTCGGGCCGAACAAACCATCAGCCGTAATGTGAAGGTTGCGCTGGAGAATTTTTACCGATTTCCCTTTGCTGCCGTAATATAAGGTGTCATTAAAGGTTTCACCTGCTGCCACGGCTGTTGCTTTTCCAACTCCATATATCTGCGCTAACGCAGTGAAAGATGAAGTAGAACTTGTAATATAGACTGGAATATTTTGATCAGCACGGTCATACAACCAGATGACATCTTCATTGTACATTCGGATACATCCACTAGAGGCAAAGGTGCCAATTGAAGATGGTTTGTTGGTTCCATGCATGCCATAAACATTTCCAGAGGTTCGGCCCCAACCCCCCGGGACTTTGATTCCGAGCCACCTTGCACCTAGTGGATTATTCGGAGTACCACCCGGAATATTTCCTTTATACCACGGCCTGTTTTTCACCTTATTTACGAGAGAAAATTTCCCTTCTGGCGTAAAACTCTGCTTTCTTCCGGTTGCCACAGGAAATACTTTCTCAAGCGTTCCGTTTTCATAGAAAGCTAGTTGATTGTTGCTTTTATTAATAATAATGACTTCACTTTGCCCAGCCTCTGCCGGCATAGCTGTCATACTTAAACCCAGTCCTAAAATTCCCATTACTAATGCAATCTTGCTTAGCAAACGGCCCATCATCATTTCCCCTATTCTGTTGTTGGTGTATGTTACCTTGTTTGTAATATAACTGTAACATAATTGTAATATAAACGGTCATGGTAAATTAAGGGAGGAATCTGGCAGATGAACTAATAGAGAACGGGTTTAGGTAAATCAGACATGTCTCAATCAAGAAGATGAACTTCATCATCTACATGAATGCGACCTGTTTTTATCACAGATGCATAAACGCCGAAATTATTGTTCCTTTCTTTGTTAACTGTTTTATGTAAGCTCGCATCTCGTTCAGCGTTATCAGGATCAACGGTAATAATCATACACCTTTTACAATGGCTGACGAATTCTAATTCCACCTCAGCTCCTATTCTAATACGTCGACCAATCCATTCTTCTTCAATAAAAGGCACTTTATCCTTTAATGACAGCATTAAATTAGGACGAAAACGTCTCGCATCAACTTCGTCTTTCCCCCATAATTCTTTCAATCTATCTAATGACGCATCGGTTGCAAGTAGAATGTCTTCTACTGCGATGGGCCCTATAGGCACATGTGAAGGCGAATATTCGACAGTAGTGACCTCCCGATTCGATTTGTTTTCGATTTCTTCTATTAATGCTTGGTCTTGCCAATCGAAAACCTTACCCTCTGGTGTTGTGACCTTTACCTTAGGATATTCCTCCACTAATTCTTCTCCTTCAAATTCCGCTTTGTAGCGGACCATTTCTGGGAATTGTGTAATGGTTAAGAAATTTCCTTTTTTAGTATCGTCTAAATACGCATGGCTGCGATCTCCATATAAACCGTATTCCATTATGTTGGTTTGGTGGACATGTTCACCGCGGAACGATTTTACTGGATGACGGACAACTTCTTCAATATGACCGATTAACATTTTATTCACTCCACTATTCATTTTATCCTACTAGGAGTTTAACATGTTTACTTAAGATTATGATGATACCTCCCACAAAGAGTCAGCTGCCGTTCTACTGTGCAATCTGTTATAAAAAAACCTCCGAATCGGAGGTTTTGTCCATCATGCACTTATACCAAAGCTGTTTCAGTTTTTAAATAGGGGCTATAGAGATCTTCCGGGATTTTCGCTTGAGATCGATAATAAGCTTCTACATTTTTTATCGCTTGAGCAAATTTTCCATTGAGATACCAATACTCTTCTTCATGGGTCAGCTGCTTAATCTCTTGATCACTCAATTTTAATCCTGTATCGGCTAACGTATACTCCGCAGTCTGCATCGAATCTCTCCCTCTATTTGTTTTAAATAAAAAGGATTCATAGTTTCATTGTAAGCGGAGAATCTAAAAAATATACCTAGTTGCCTTAAACGAAGTAGTAAATAACTAGATGATGCATTATACCGGCGCTATGGAAGGGGCGTCATCAGCTCCAGAATTTCGGGGAAGTCTTGCCAACAGCCGAGAATTCCGCCTATGTCGGCGGACCCAATACGATCCTAGAAATGAGCTGGTAAATGACTTAGTTTCTGGGGAAATGAGGATTCCTTTTGTCACTGGATACAAAGTATAGACAAAAGTCGCAAAGAGACCGAAAATGCACTTGAACGCATTTTCGGCCTCGATTTTTTCAATTCTGCTACAAGAGGAGATTTTTTAAAAATGCCTCTCTCGTAGAATGTGGCGTATCCAGCTATTTTTTCAACGCCGAATACATCTCATGTTCCTTTTCTTGTCCCGAAACTAACGTAACCGTCACCAAAGTAATGATCGAGATAGGCAACCCTAAGAATACAGGATGTAGCCCAAAAGGGTGACCGGCAATCTGCCAGCCAACTGCGATAATGAGTCCAATCCACATCGCAGCTAGACCTGCCGCTTTAGTCGTCTTACGCCAAAATAACCCGAACAAAACCGGTGCCAGCATGCCAGACACAAGCATGGCCGTACCCGTGATCCATAGGGTGACGAGCTGAGGTATATAAAGCGCCAGCAGAAGTGAAATGATAGAGACTACCACGACGGACAGTCGACTATAAAGCAACATTTTTTTATCGTTCACATCTCCAAGTCGCGGTTTAACAATATCATTAACCACAGAAGACGCAGCTGCCAGGAAGAACGAGTCGGCACAGGAAATGACTGTCGCCAATAATGCAATCAGCATGACGACCACAAGTGAGAATGGCAGTATTTGACCGATGATTTCATAATAGATTAAAGAGGAATCGATGCCCGTTATATTCAACCCGTATTTACCCAAGAATCCGATCACAATCGTTACTGCTGCTGTCAAAAACCCAAGAACGATTGCAATCCAGAAACCGGTCTTTGCGACTTTATCATCTTTGGCTGCCCAAAACCGTTGCCATAAGTCTTGTCTGACAAACTGATAAGCACCTATGGTAAGCATATAGACAAGAAATTCTGATGGACTGATATTGAATATGCTCAGCATATTTCCACCTTCTGCATTTCTGGCCTGAACGGCAAGCGCGCCCCAGTCACCAACCATAACCATGATGACAACTAGTAAAAAGAAAATACCCACGGTCTGGATCGTTCCATGAATCGCGTCCTGCCACATGACGGACTTCAGCCCGCCAAAGTAAGTCTTTAATGTCAGAAGTGCCCAACTGATAAGGATCCCTGTCGTTATGCTAAGTCCAATCGTCAGTTTCAAAATGGTTGCAATAGCCACAAATTGCATCCCGGTAATAGCAGAATAAGCACACAGAATGCTAAGTACTGTGGGCACCCGTGCCCCTTCACCGAACCTGAGCGCAGTGAAGTCTCCCATGGTAACCATGTTATATTTTTTACCAAGCAGACGAATTCGCTTTAATAAAAAGGCCGCAATGACAATCGAGGTTAACGTAAACCCGATAGCCAGCCATTGCTGCCCCATCCCGAATTGATAGCCTTTGGTCATATACCCAAGCAGAATTGACCCGCCGATAGCTGTCCCGACAAACGTCAGCACAAGCGGCATCAGACTTGTGGAGCGACCAGCGACATTGTAATCTTCGTAGGTTTTGACATTTCGATTGACGAATAAAGATAGTCCGAATAAAAATACGAAGTAAATGGCTATGATTATGATTAATAGGGTCTCTTGCTGATTACTAAACAAATAGACTCATCCTTCCCCTGGTTGTATGATTGCTATAATTGATATTACGATTACGTAAGTTGTGATCAATGCAGCTTGACCACGGCGAGACTTTTTAACAATGAACTTAATAAAAAAACCAGCAATATGCACGGGAGTAGTATTTAACATACTTATCTCTAGGCATAAAACTGGTCACTTTCAAATGGGGTGCTCCAACAGAGTCGATTAGAATGCTCATTTTTTAACAAATCCCATGTAATGTTTTTTCATTGTAGCAAGAACCCCTCATAATATCAACTTATTATTCTAAATTTTCTAATAACTAAAGTTAAAGTAGGGCGTTCATAACATTAAGCAACGGATACTTATTTTTCTTCACACCACCGCAAAATGAACTCGGCGATTACGCGAGTTACCGTTTTCAAACTGGAAAGCTCAATATATTCATTCGGAGCGTGCATATTACCGCCACTAGGCCCATAACACGTAGCCGGAATGTTAAACTCCCCGAAAACGCGCAAATCGGTCGTTGCAGTAAAAGCCAAGTTCTCCGCCTGTGCGCCGGTTACAGCATAATGGGTGGAGGTCACCTGTTCCATAACATCTTCTTGCTTAGAAATAGTATAGCCTGGAGCAGAGAATCCGAAAAATGTGATGTCTGGCTGTGCGTCTTTCAGCCACTCATCTTCATTAGCTGCATCCCATAACCACTGCTTGACTTCTTCCTGAACAGTGTCGGGATCGGTTCCTGGATAAAACCCGACTCTCGCTTCAAACGTACATTCTGTCGGGACACTGGAGGCCCAGTTCCCTCCTTCAATAGTACCTATATTGACATTGAGCGGGTGAGGGTGGTGGGCAAAATCAGGGTGTTTCTCCCGGCTGTTGATATGCTCTCGGTAATGCATTAACGACTCCATCAATTTTTGCGCCTTCAGAATCGCATTTTGCGCGTTTTCCGCCCGCTCCACATGAGCCCCCGCTCCTTTCACTTTTACGCGAAGCCATAATACGCCCAGTTGTGAATGGACGAGGCGCATATGAGTCGGTTCGGGAATTAAAGCGCCTTCCGCTGTGTATCCCTGATCCAACATGGCCAGGGCTCCATTTCCGGTACATTCCTCTTCGATAACACTTTGGATTTGCAGGTCTGCACCCAGCTCCACTCCGAGATTACGGAGAGCTTTGACTGCAAAAACGATCGCTGTAAAGCCACCTTTCATATCGAGCAGTCCTCTTCCATACATGTTATCGCCTTTTATCACCGGCGAATACGGGTTTGTATCCCACTGTTCTTCAGGTCCTGCGTTGACAACATCCATATGGCTTTGAAGGATGAGACTTTTCCCTTTTTTCGGGCCTGAGCTCTTCCATTGTCCGACCACTACCGGGCGATCCTCATAGGACCACTCCGGTTTCCCAAAATTATCATATTTCTTCAATAACTCCGGATCGACTTTCAACGATTCTGTCTGCAGCCCCATATCCTGCAAATAATGATAGACAAATTCTTGGACTTCTGTTTCATTTCCTAACGTACTTGGAAAACTTCCGAGCGTTTTCAAAAACAGCTTTTCTTCTTCCCATAATTCATCTAATTTCTTTACGAGTTGTTCGTTGTTTCTTACCATACCTCATCCATCTCCTATGCTTCTATTTTCTTCATTCTTGCGATAGTGTGAGTAATGTATGATAAAGTACATTGGCACCTCTTACAATATCTTCCTCAAGCGTCAATTCAGAAGGTACGTGGCTCTTACCATTGACACTCGGAAGAAAAATCATCGCTGTCGGGCCGAGATTGTTGATATATTTAGCATCATGCCCAGCTCCACTGACCATTCTCTTTGATGAATAGCCTAAGTGCTTCACACTCTGTTCGATAGCTCCGGTAATGCCTTCGTCAAAGACGATTTTTTCAGTTTCCCACAGTTCAGCTATCTCTACACCTACGTCTCTGAGTCGGCACACGTCACGAATACTGTTTTTAGTTGCGTTTACTGCTGTTTTCCGCACATCATCATCAGTGCTTCGAATATCTACCGTAAACAAAGCTTTGCCCGGGATGCAATTAACTGTATTAGGAGAAACGGAAATTTTGCCGATGGTGACCGAAACGTCATCTCGAGCAATTGTTGTTTCCAGTTTGTGCATGATTTCCCCAGCAGCCATAAGTGCATCTTTCCGTAAATGCATCGGTGTGGTTCCTGCATGATCCGCTTCTCCCGTAATGGTTACGTCCAGCCAGCTGATCCCTTGCACACCTTCAACAATCCCAATTTGTTTTCCTTCATCTTCAAGAATTGGCCCCTGTTCAATATGAAGCTCCAGAAAAGAATCAAAATCACCGATCCTGTTTTCTTCTTTCCCTTTGTAGCCGATTCTTTGCAGTTCCTCCAAAAAACGGTGGCCTTCACGATCTTGCCTGCTGTGTACATACGCCTGGTCAAACACACCGCTTATGCCTCCAGATCCTAGCATAGGCGGTTCGAACCTGGCTCCTTCTTCATTCGTGAAATTGACAATTTCCACTGGCCTATCTGGTTCGATGCCATTATCATTCAATGTTTCAATTGCTTCCAAAGCTAACAACACCCCGAGTACGCCATCGAACCTTCCCCCTTCCGGCTGGGTGTCCAGATGCGACCCCATCACTATGGGTGGAAGGGACTTCCTACCTTCTCTTCTGCCATACATGTTCCCTAAGTCATCTACCCGTACACTCAAACCCGCTTCTTCACACCACTTTTTGAAGATATCTCTCATCACTTTATCCTCATCAGACAGAGCCAAGCGTCTTAGCCCTTTCCCTGGAATAGAACCTATTTCAGAGCTTGTGGCGAGGTTTTGAAATAACCTTTCTTTGTTGATGTTGTTCAAAATTATCATCGCTCCTTAGCATCACTTTTATCTAAAAACCAAGTTTAATAAAGAAATACCCCCACACAACAACGGAAATGAACGTGAACAATACAGATATCGTAATCAGCTGTCTATACTGTTTCTTAATCTTTTGAAGTCCATCAGGCTGGCTCAAAAACTCTTGGATCGTCAGTTTTGCCATACCTGTACGCTTCATCTCCACGAAGTAATTCAATTCATATGTTGTTGGCTTTGTTACCAAAGCTGAAACGATTAGAGTGGCCACTGAAACAAACAGCGCCAGCATAAGTTCATCTACGCCAGTCGGGAGCGTCATTATACCAGCTCTAATGAGTTCCCCAAATATGATAAACGAAGCTACTCCCGCAATCATACTGGTCGAAGCGGCTTTACTATTCATTTTCTTCCATTCAAAGGAAGCGACAATGGTTGGGAGCCAGCCGACAGCGAAAATAGAACCAGCATAAATAGAAATCCAGTAAATAGCAGACGGTCTCAAGAGGGCGATGGCACAAATTACGATTGCGACAATCAATTGACCGATCCGAGCTGCACTAAGACTCTGCTTTTCATTGAGTTCTTTCTCAAACAACCTTTCATACAAGTCTCGAGATAACGCGAAACCTACTAGAACGAAAAGTGTGGAGGCCGTGGACATGATGGAAGCCATGAGAGCAGCAAGGCCAACGCCTGCAATCGCAGGAGGAGTAAATTCCATAAACCCGACAATCATAGCGTTATCGGTAGGTGTAATATTGGGTTCGAGCACTTGCATGCCTCCTGCAGCAATGAAAACCGTCAATTGCATGAAAGGAGCGAAAAATACACCTATGATGGCAGTCTTTAAAATGACGAAATCGTTTTTAGCGGGGAAGACACGGGACACGAGTGCTGGCATGCATGCAAAGAAAAGAATCCAGACGAGGAACTGCGAAACCGACCATCCGATTGATCTCTCTTCCGTACCACCGATGGTCCAATAGTTCGGCATTACCTCCGAAAGGCCTTTCATTTGCTCAAATCCGGCCTGTCCGATAATCATTGGTGCTATGATGATAGAAATAGCCAGCATGGTGAAAAACATGATCGTATCCGTAACGACAACACCGTACATCCCCCCAAATGCAGTGAAAGCAATCAAAGCCACCGTGAATAGTACAATGAGTAACTGGAAATTGATACCTGTTATTTCACTTAATACCAGACCTGCTCCTATGAACTGGATGACGCCATAACCGACAAGGCCCACGATCATAATAATAATAGCGATAATGCTTACCCACTTGTTATTGAACCGCTTATCAAAGAAGTCAGGCATCGTTTTACAGTTTAAGGCTTTCATTTTCCTTCCTACATATACGACCGCAAGCAATGTCCCTAGCCAGGCACCGAAAGAACCTAGCGTTGCGATGACCAGAGGACCCTCGGCATAGGATTGTCCGGCTATCCCCAATAGAGTAGCGGCACTTAGGTAGGTGGCTGCAAGCGTACCAACAATCAGCAGCGTCGACCCTCTGCCTCCCATGGTATAAAAGTCGTCACTGTTTTTTACATAACGCGCAATAAAAGCTCCTACGACCACATAAAGTAATAAAACAAATGCAAATATAGTTATTGCCATATGTGTTCCTCCTATTAAAAGTTACTTGTGATATTTTCTTTATGAGCATCCACTTCCTCATCTTCTTTCTTCTCCATCTCTTTGATTACAGGGAGGTATTGCTTCTTAAGAATGACAATAACGACAATCGAAGAAATGACCGTCACTAACGTCGCGTTTATAAATAATATTAGAACTTCAACATTCATCATTTCACCTCCATTTTCAGTACGATTATTGAATGCCCCCAATGGACAGATATTTCGTCTCTACATATGGCTCAATGCCTTCAGGACCACCTTCTCGGCCGATTCCGCTCTCTTTCATACCACCGAAAGGGGCGTGCGCTGCAGAAGGCGCTCCGTCATTCCAGCCGAGGATTCCAAATTTCAGATGTTCTTGGAAATATATACCATTTCGGTAATCATTTGTGAAGAAATAGGCGGCCAAGCCGAATGGCGTGTTGTTAGCAATCTCCACCGCTTGATCATTTTCGCGGAATGTGGACAAGGGAATAACCGGACCGAACGTCTCCTCTTGCATGATATCCATTTCTTCCCCGACATTTTCGAGTACGGTCGGATGGACAAAATAATAACCTTTTTCCTCATCTTTATCATATTGATGACCGTAGAGCACCCTGGCCCCTTTACCTACGGCATCTTCTATTTGGCTATCAATCTTCTCATAACCTGCCGCATTGATTACTGGACCAACATCGGTACTTTCGTCGAGTCCGTTTCCGACATTCAACTGTGCCACCCGTGAAATCAGCTGTTCAGAAAACACTTTAGCAATATCTTCATGCACGAGAACACGATTCGCACAGATGCACGTCTGCCCGGCATTCCGAAATTTTGAAGCCAGGACCTGGTTCACAGCAAAATCGATGTCAGCATCCTTTGCGACGATGAGCGGCGCATGCCCGCCGAGTTCCATTGATACATGCTTCATCGTTGCGGCACTGTTTTTCATTAATAGTTTCCCTACTGGCGTCGAGCCTGTGAAGGTGATTTTACGAACCAATGGGCTGTCTGTGAAAATCGGTCCGATATCCTCACCGTATCCGTTCACACATTGAACAACATCTTCTGGAATGCCCGCTTCGTGTGCTAAACTTACGAGTTTCATTGTAGTGAGGGGCGTTTCCTCGGCAGGTTTAACGATAAAGGTACAGCCGACAGCTAAAGCAGGGGCTGCTTTTCTCGTCATCATTGCTGCCGGGAAGTTCCACGGTGTGATTGCAGCAACGAGTCCGACCGGTTCTTTCGTTACGATAATTCGTTTTGATTCCGTATGGGAAGGGATGGTCCTTCCATACACACGCTTCGCTTCCTCCGCATACCAGTCAATGTAACTTGCTGCATATGCGACCTCTCCTCGAGACTCTTTCAATGGCTTCCCGCTCTCTAACGTCATCACTTCTGCTAAATATTCTGTTTCACTCTTTATTTTCGCCGACCACTCTTTTAATAGAGCGGATCTCTGATGGGCATTGACCTTAGACCATGTCTTGAAAGCTTCATTCCCCTGCTCTATTGCTTTTTTTATATGTGAAGACGACGTTACGCTAACTTCTTTAACCGTTTCGCCGGTAGCTGGGTTTTTAACGTTAATCGTATCTCTCATCCGTACACTTCCTTCCTATATCAGTCTGCCGCTGCTTTAAACGCCTCTTCCAGAATGTCCAAACCTTCTTGGAGCTCTTCATCAGTAATGACAAGCGGAGAAAGGAAGCGAACGATATTGCCTTTTACACCCGCAGACAGCAACAGCAATCCATTATTATTTGCATAGGACGTGATTGCCCCTGTTCTCGTTTTATCCGGCCTTCCTTCAGCGTCGTTGATTTCTACAGCGACCATGGCCCCCAGCCGACGGACATCACCGAGAAAGTTGTGAAGAGACTTCAATTCCACCAATTTCTCTTCAAGAACAGCGCCAATCTTTTCAGCTTTCTCGGTTAATTTCTCTTCTTCTATAATATCGATAACTGCCAATGCAGCTTCACAGGCAACCGGGTTACCGGCATAAGTCCCACCGAGTTCGCCTGGAGACGAGGCGTCCATAATTTCCGTCTTTCCAACCACAGCACTTAATGGAAGACCAGCTGCGAGTGACTTCGATAGTGTCATGACATCCGGTTCGATATCGAAATGTTCACTCGCAAATAGTTTCCCTGTACGGGCAAAGCCCGTCTGAATCTCGTCCGCGACAAATACAATGCCATGATCGCTGCAGAACTTTTTCACTTCCTTAACAAAGCGTTCGGGAGGTATAACAAAACCGCCTTCTCCCTGTACTGGCTCCATGACCACGCAAGCCACTGTTTCCGGGGCGACCGATGTAACAAAAAATTCTTTAAAGCGCATGATACTGTAATCGATATACTGCTCATCTGTCATTTGTTCAGGTTTATTCGCCATATAAGGGAAAGGAGCTTGATATACTTCTGGTGTATAGGGTCCGAAGTTGTATTTATAAGGCTTCACCTTACTCGTCATCCCCATTGTCAGGTTCGTACGTCCGTGAAAACCTCGTTCGAACGATACAACTGCTTGACGCTTTGTATATTTTCTCGCCACCTTCACTGCATTCTCGATTGCTTCCGCTCCAGAGTTAAACAGCATTGCCATTTTATCGAAAGAACCCGGTGTAATGGCGCAAAGTTTTTCCGCCAGATTGATGTAACTATTGTACATGATTACATTGAAGCCTGGATGAAGATAGCGGTCCACCTGTTTTTTTACAGCTTCAGACACTTTGGGGTGACTATGACCGACGTTAAGCGTCCCGATAGCTCCCGCAAAATCAATAAATTTCCGTCCTTCGTTATCTATCAAAGTCGCTCCCTTGGCGTAATCAGCGATATTTGAATTTCCATTTCCGATACCTCTTGGAATATATGTCTCTCTTTTTTTCTGTAAATTATCTTTCAATAGAGCTTCATCAGTCACTTAAAACCCTCCTTTGAATTTGTAGATTATTGTGACAATTATCTGGTATAATTAAAAGAACCAGTTATTTAAAATATATGGCACCAGATTAATGCAGGAGGAGTCCTCGTGTTTTTTCAAATAAAAAAGGGGAACGGAGACCCCGCCATCTACAAACAGATTTACAGACAACTAAAAGATTTGATTTTAGATGAAAGCCTATCTAATCAGAAACTCCCGTCGAAACGAAAACTTGCACAAGATTTAAGGGTAAGTGTTAATTCTGTAGCTCACGCCTATGAACAATTGCTTGTGGAAGGGTACATATACAGTGTGGAACGGAAAGGATATATCGTGGAAGATATTATGCGTTATATCAAACGAGAAGGAGAGGACGACCCGTTTCCCGATGAACTGAAAGAGAACGGTAAGAAGGAAAGCTTCTCTCCTGAAGTTACTTTTTCGCATATCTCTATAGATGCTGAGCATTTTCCCTTTAAAAAATGGAGAAGGTACCAGCAAAATGTGATTGAAAACCACCGTAATCAACTAGCCCTTCTCCCCCATCCCCAAGGACCTTATGAACTACGCGAATCCATCGCTACGATGATCGCGCTTACCCGGGGTGTCCGTTGCAGGCCCGAACAAATTGTTATCGGATCGGGAACCCAACCACTTATTCATAAGTTAATGTCCCTCCAATCGGAATTCACACGCATCGCTGTGGAAAACCCAGGGTACCAGCGCTTCTATCACCTTTTAAAAGACATGGGGTTCCCCGTAGCTCCAGTAGACCTCGACAACCACGGGATTTCCATTGATGCTATAAGAGAAAGCAATCCTAAGTGGGTTTTCGTTACTCCTTCACACCAGTTTCCGACTGGGACGATCATGCCAATCAACCGGAGGATCGAACTATTGAACTGGGCTGCTGAATCACCGGACCGTTACATTGTCGAAGATGATTACGACAGTGAATTTAAATATGAAACCGACCACATCCCTTCTCTCCAAAGTCTAGACCGAAACCAACAGGTCATCTATACCGGGACCTTTTCCAAAACGCTGTTACCGAGTCTCCGTATCAGCTATATCGTGCTGCCTCCTGATTTATTGAAACTTTATCGCAACGCATTCAACGAATGGATTGATGGGCCGTCAAGTCTCAATTTATGGACGCTGAAGTATTTTATTGACAGAGGAGAGTACGGAAGACATATGAAACGGATGAATGCCCATTACAAAACGAAACGCGCTACACTAATTAGTGAGCTACACCGATTTTTCTCTGATAAAATAACGATTCATGATATACCGGCTGGCCTTCATTTTTTAATGGAAATTGATACAACTCTCTCGTATAAAGATATTGAAGAGAGAGCAATAGAGAAAAGAGTAGAATTATATACGATTCGCCGCTTCTTCCTACAGGATTTCAATCCAGATCCAAATCGTAAGAAAAAACTCATAATTGGGTTCGCCAATATGAAAGAAAATGAAGTGCGAGAATCCGTAAAACGTCTCGCTTCTATCTTTTCATAATAAAGAAGTAAACCTTCTTCGCTTGGAAAACCCTACCTTACCTACTTACCCATAAATAAATTGACTCGACACTAAATGGTGTCGTATAATAAATATGACACCATTTAGTGTCTGATAAGGAGGATAGCACCTTGAAACAGGCAGATGAAAAACGTGATGTGTTTGTGGCGATTGCGGATCCAACACGACGGCAATTAATTGGTATATTAGCAGATGGCAAGGAGCTGCCTTTGCATGAATTAACACCTCATTTTCAAATGGGTCGAACAGCGGTTTCAAAACATTTGACGGTTCTTAGAGAAGCAGATTTAGTAAGAAATCGTAAAATAGGCAGAGAAACAAAGTACCGTCTAAATCCAGAACCTTTGAAAGAAGTGAAAGATTGGATAGCCTCTTATGAACAGTTTTGGAACGAGCGAGCGGCAATACTTAAAAATATATTGGAGGAATAGCACATGGCAGATATATCTTTAAATTTTGAGTTCAAGAGTCCGGTTAGTAAAGT
Source organism: Thalassobacillus sp. CUG 92003 (assembly GCF_013618635.1). Classification (GTDB taxonomy): domain Bacteria; phylum Bacillota; class Bacilli; order Bacillales; family Halobacillaceae; genus CUG-92003. Next base: position 311,442 of record NZ_JABLSJ010000003.1, read on the forward strand.
ATGGGATGCGTTAACTAACTCAGATACACTTGCCCAATGGGTGATGGAAAATGATTTCAAGCCCATTGTGGGGCACAAATGTCAGTTTTGGGATAAGAGCATTGATTTAGTAGTAGATAGTGAGGTTTTACTAGTAGATGAACCCCATACGTTATCGTACACCTGGAGAGGAGGTCCAATCGACACAGTCGTAACATGGACGCTGAAACAAGAGGGTGACATAACGCATCTACATCTTGCCCATACAGGATTTACAAAAGAAGATCAAGCCTTTAATGGTGCTAAATACGGTTGGGCATATAAAGTAGACGAGCTGAAAGAAGTGTTAGGGGAAAGATAAAAAACGATCATTACAGGAGGGACGAATTTGACAGTTTTCACTGAATTTTTAGCAGGAATTGATAGTGAAGCGCAACAAGCTAGAACAAAAGAGATATTTGATTTTATAACAGAACATTATCCGAATTTAGAAACAGAACTCAAATGGAATCAACCAATGTTTGTTGACCATGGTACCTTCATCATCGGTTTTAGCATATCCAAAAACCATTTAGCAGTTGCGCCTGAACATATAGCGGTTAAGCATGTAGAAGAAGATATTCAGAACGCTGGATATGATTACACGAAGGAAACAATACGGATTCCTTGGAAAAGTGAAGTGGATTATTCGCTGTTAAAGAAAATGATAGATTTTAACATTAATGACAAAGCAAATTGTAAAACGTTTTGGAGAAAATAATGGGACGAAGGGATGGCTGAGATGGCAATTTTACAAGATGTATTTTCCATCTTTAAGAAAAGAGATTTACCATTTGTTGAACGCAATCAAGAAGAAGAAGGGGTCTATACGTTTTTATTTGAAAAAGTAAACGATATGACTTGGAAGGCTGGTCAACATGGTCTATTCACCATTACCCATCAGAAAATCAAAGATCATACAAGACCCTTCACTATAGCATCTGCACCTAGTGAGAATGCTGTTCAGATCACCATGAAAATTAATGATGCCCCAAGTGAGTTTAAAAAGACAATGCTAGAATTCAGAGAGGGAGATACCATAAAAATGGCTGGACCTGTAGGGTCATTTCACTTAAAAGAGAATAACCCTATCATTCTCATAGCCGGCGGTATTGGCATTACACCTTTTCGATCAATCCTAAAGCAAATTGAGGCAGAAGGAATCAGACAAGAGAATCCCATTCATTTGCTATACAACGACAGCAGTGAATCCTATGTATTTCGCGAGGAACTGGAACATATAGCTAACAATAACTCCGTCAGTATTGATTATATAGAAACGAGAAACCAACTGCTGCAAGAGATAGATAAGCATACTAGTTTACATGGGAATAATGGTAAATACTTGATTGCAGGGCCGAAGTCAATGGTGAAGGACACATCTGCATATTTACAAACGAAAAAGATATCCAAGCAAAACATCAAGAAAGATGTACTGATTGGTTATTAATCATTTTCAGTAAGTTGACCAATCCGTTGATAATGCTCGAAGAAACCGCCCCCTGCTTTTCTAAAGAAAGAATTGATTCCGCTATATTTTCCTACAAAATGATACGGGGTTTAGGACTTTCCAATCTTTTCTATAGTTGGAATTAAAAAAAGCTTCTCGGGTAGCTCAATGAACTACTGAGAAGCTCTTTTTCACACTTTACGAATATTGTGAGAAGCTAACAAGCTGCGAGGCATAATGACCTAATACCCTTTTGCATGAGGTTTGTATCGTATCGGAGTCTTCACAAAAATTACGCCTAGGCCGCTTTCTGTGAGACATCAGGTTTCTTTTTTGAAGTAGAGAGCACTTTTTCTAATCCACCTAGCAGAATATCTGCAATGATGGCCATCATGGCTGTAGGGATAGCACCTGCCATGATAATAGCAGCACCGTTAGCAGCATTCGTACCTCTAATGATAATATCACCAAGGCCACCTGCTCCAATAAACGTCCCGATCGTCGTAATTCCGATTGCAATAACCATTGCAGTGCGGATACCACCTAAGATGACAGACAACGCTAGCGGCAGCTCGACCATCCTCAGTAATTGATTCCTGGTCATGCCCATCCCTCTACCAGACTCCAACATTGAATGATCTACATTCGTAATCCCGGTATAGGTGTTTCTCAAGATAGGTAAGATGGAATATAAGAACAAGGAAAATACCACGGTGTTAGCTCCTAATCCCATGACGAGCATTAAAACGGCTAGCATCGCTAAAGCAGGAATTGTTTGTATAACATTAGCAAGCGAAAATACCCACGGACTCAATTTTCGATAGCGTGCTATAAAAATGCCCAATGGAATCGCAACCAGCGCAGCGAATAACACGCCATAAGCGGACATTAAGAAGTGCCGGATAAATTGTTCAAAAATATAGCCTACATTTTTTTCATAATAATCTACTAATTGCGCTAATGTTTCTAAAATAATGCCACCTCCATGTTACTTATTTTCAAAATAATTATGTTTTTCAAGGAATTCTCGTGCAACAACTGCCGATTCTTTCATATTGACATCAGCCTCGTAATTCATCTTGCGCATTTCTTCTGTGCTAATTTCACCCGTCAATTTTTGCAGCACGTCTCTTATTTCTGGATGCTTTTCTAACGTTTCCTCTGAGATGACTGGAGATGCATCATACGGTGGGAAAAAGTTTTTATCGTCTTCCAATGTTTTGAGATTAAATTCTTCCAGCCTGCCATCTGTAGTGTACGCTAGAACGACGTCCATTTTCCCGTTATTCACGGCTTGATACACCAAGCCCACTTGCATGGAATAGGCCTCTTGGAATTTAAAACCATACTCTTGCTTAAATGCTTCATAACCAATTCCCGGCCGCTTGATCCAGTCACTGTCAACTCCCAATTTCAGTGAAGATGCAAGGGGTTTTAAATCTGAAATTGTTTCCAAATTTTCTTTTTCGGCTAATTCCTCCTTTACCGTAAAGGCATAGGAGTTCGCAAATCCATAAGAATCAAACCAGGCTTGATCAAATTGCTCCTTAAATTCAGTCTTTACTATGTTCATGGCCTTTTCAGGATCAGTGACCAATTCCATTCCAAGGGTTCCCGCTAATTCAGAACCCGTATAGCGTGTTGCGGAGATATCAATATCGCCGTTTTCTAGTGCTTTATGTTGTACTATTGCAGAGCCTAACCCATCTACCATCTCTACACTTAAGTCAGTATTCCTTTCAATCATTTGCTTAACCATTCTCCCCATTATGGATGATTCTGCAAAGTCGAACGTCCCTATGGTTATCGTTTTTTCTGGAGGACCACTTAATCCTGGTAGAGAACAACCGCTAAGTAACGTAAAGATAAGTAGTACTATAGTCAACTTGTATTTTGAATTTTTAGTGAACACGTTCTTCTTCCTCCTTACTAAGCAGCCTTCTGCGTATTACTAAGCCCCTTAGGCACCACTTTGTTCTCTAGTTTTCCTAATAGTAAATCGGTGATTAAGGCTATAATCGTCACGGGTATGGCCCCCGCAATAATGTAGTCAGGTCGATATAAGTTAAGGCCTAGAAAAATGTAGTCTCCCAAACCTCCGGCACCGATAAAAGATGCAAGCGTTGCCCAACCAATTAAATAAACGGTAGATACTCTAATCCCGGCCATGATAACAGGTGTGGCTAAAGGGACTTCCACGTCTTTGATTCGTTCCCAATTACTCATTCCCATGCCTTTTCCAGCTTCTAATAGATCTTTATTAACGCCATTAACCCCTGTATACGTATTTCTTAAGATTGGTAATACAGAGTAAAAAAACAATGCTATGACTGCCGGTACTTGCCCGACGCCAAGAATGGGAATAAAGAACGCTAATATGGCAAGACTCGGGAAAGTCTGAACAACACCGACGATCCCAATGACAAAACCTGCTAATTTACGAGCCCTGGTCAATGCTACTCCCAGTGGTATAGCGACAATTACACCGAGAAGTATCGCTAATAAGGAGATATAAAAATGTTCCCATGTTTTAACCAATAATTCACTTCCATTATTACTTAAAAATTCAATCAATGAACTGCCTCCCTTAGATTACTTCACTCCTATTGTCTCGTTTTCGCCGTTTTGATGTTCCTCTTCGCCCCAAATCGATTCATACACAACATCAGCTAAACTCGCTCCTGTTATAATGCCAATAAGAGACTTATTTTCATCTATAACGGGCATGTATTTAACTTCACTTACGAGTATTTTGCGTATGACAGCTGCTAGTGGGGTTCCTTTCTTCACTTCGATAGGGAATTCTTTCAACACTTTCCCAACTTCTAAGTTGTCCCTATGATAGCGATTGATGGTATCAACATCTATGAAGCCTTTCAATTCTTTTTCTTCATTGACGACAACAGCCGTGTCTACTCTGTTGGCCTTCACTATTTTAATCGCTTCTCTTAGATTCATGTCTTCTTGAACAGTTACAGGGTTGGGATTCATTATTTCTTCCACCGTTTGATTACTTGGATCGTTTTGAACTAAACGATCTTTTCCAATAAACTCGCGTACAAAGTCATTTGCCGGGTTTCTAACGATGTGGCTCGGGGTTCCTTCCTGGACCACGCAACCTTCTTTCATAATCACAACGCGATCGGCAAGCTTAAGTGCCTCATCCATGTCGTGTGTAACGAAAACAATTGTTTTATGCAGCGATTTCTGCAATTGCTTGAATTCCATTTGCAACGTCTCTCGCGTTATCGGATCAAGCGCTCCAAAAGGTTCATCCATTAGAATAAGGGGCGGATCTGCGGCAAGAGCTCGGAGCACGCCAATACGTTGCTGCTGCCCTCCGCTCAATTCTTCTGGGAACTTATCCAGATAACTTTCTTCCATCTCTACTAACTTCAATAATTCTTTTGCTCGGTCTCGTCGTTTATCTTGCGGCCATTTAAGTAATTTGGGGACAAGTGAAATGTTTTCCTGGATGGTCATATGGGGGAATAATCCAATCTGCTGGATGACATACCCTATCGTTCGTCTTAACTCTACTAAATCTTTGTTTTTTATATTCTCTCCCTCTATCGATATACTCCCTTCCGTCGTCTCAATCAATCGGTTAACCATCTTCATGGTAGTCGTTTTACCGCAGCCACTTGGTCCAATAAAGACGATAAATTCACCTTTCTCAATATCTAAAGTTAAATTGTTCACAGCTTTTTCGGTTCCATCGTACACTTTTGTTACCTGATTGAATTCCAACAAGTAACAAACACCTCCTTGTTTAAAATGTTACCAACGCTCTTCTAGAATTCTATTAGAGATGAAAGGAAACTACTCTTTTCGATGAAAAGTCTTTTATGTGATAACAAAAGAGTAGTCTCCCCCCTTTCTTTTTATCTAAAGCTCGTTTTGTCCTACACCATTCACACCCTGAGCACTGAGGTCGTTTGTTAATTCTTTATAATCAATGTCTTGAACCGGTGTATCATGTTTAATGGCCAAATAGGCAGCTGTACCACACGCTTGCCCCATAATCATACTCGTAGATATTCCTCTTGCAGATGCGAAGGCTTCTGTTTCTGCAGAAAAGCACCTGCCCGCAAATAAGACATTTTCCACTTCCTTTGGACAAAGCGACCTGTATGGCACTTGGTAATAAACGCCTCTATCAATGAGGGAGACGTGAATGACTTTACTGTCTTTTCCTTCCCCTCGCACCACATCATCAATGGTGCAATCACAGCACACGACACCATCTTCAAATTTCGCTCCATCCATAACGTCGTCTTTCGTTAAGGTGTACATGCCTTCCATTCTTCTTGTTTCACGGATACCGAGCGTGGGAGCCATCTGTTCAAGTTCCGCGTTTTCAAAGCCTGGTACTTCTTCTTTTACGAATTTAATTAATTCATAAGCTCGCTTTCGTGCCTCGATAGTCCCTTCCTGAACTTCCTTAGGGTTGGTGCCATCAATCCCTTTAATATGAATACTGTTAAAATAAACGGTATCAGGGCGGAAACCTGGCATCATATAGATGTTATACATATCCTCATCTAACCTATTTTCTTCAATGCCTTGTTTGACTAACTCTCTTCGAAAAGGATCTTCCACTCCATCAAACGCTTTGTTTTGATCAACATTTTGCATTAAGAAGGTCAACGTAGCCCCCATCATGTCGCCTTTTTCATCTCCCTTTTCAAAAGGGATCTCTGCTTTATCAGCGATATCGCCATCGCCAGACGTATCAATCACGACTTTGGCGTTAAGCGTGTGAGCACCTTGTCGATCGTAATAGGTCACACTTTTCACCTTATTTTCCTCTTTGGCCACATCTACAGCAGTAGCATTCAATAATAAGTGAACGCCCGCATTTTCCACCATTTCGAATAATTTATGAACCGCTATATCGGGGTCATACATGACTTCTCTAGCCAGCCCGTCTTCAAATCCAGGAAGAAGACACGGTCTTCTTAAGGCTGCGGGTGGGTCATTTTGATAGAGCGATTCTAACCACTCTTCACAAAGACCTCCAACAGATTTCCCTTTTGGATAGGCGCCATCTACAGGCATCCCTAAGGTTTTGGCAACGATACCACCCAGCAAGTCTGTCGGTTCTATCAAATAAACTTGAAGTCCTTTTCTTGCTGCAGAAACAGCGGCACCTACGCCAGCTGACCCGCCTCCAATGACAACTACATCTGCATCGTGTTCTTTTATAGTTGAGCTCATTTTCTTACCTCCGTATTTTTGAAAAATTTTAGTTTACGTATGCGCTAGACTTTGCTTCTTTTCTCCGACGATGGAGGATGGGTTCCGTATATCCGTTAGGTTGATAGCGACCTTCAAATACCAAATCACAAGCGGCTTGGAAGGCGATCGAGTTATCAAAATCACGTGCTATATTCCGATAATTAGGATCATGATGATTTTGTTTATCTACGAGTTGGGCCATACGCTTATAAGTTTCCATGACTTGCTCTTCACTAACTACGCCATGATAAAGCCAATTTGTGATATGTTGACTCGAAATTCTCAGAGTAGCTCTGTCCTCCATCAATTCAACGTTGTTGATATTCGGTACTTTTGAACACCCTATCCCTTGTTGAATCCAACGCACCACATAGCCAAGAATACTCTGAGCATTATTATCTAATTCTTCCTGAATCTCTTCAGGCTCCCAATCAGCATCAGTTACAGCAGGGATCTGTAGCATGTCATCCACATAGTTTGGTAGATTTTTAAATCGTTCTTGTTGAATATTTAAAACGTCTATCTCTAAATAATGAAGCGCATGTAAAGTAGCTGCCGTTGGAGAAGGCACCCATGCTGTATTAGCTCCTGCTTTTAATTGACCATCTTTCTTACTCAGCATTTCGGCCATTCGTTCCGGCATGGCCCACATTCCTTTTCCAATTTGTGCTTTCTTAGAGAACCCAGTTTCAATCCCGTTTTTTACATTGGATTTTTCATAGCTATCAAACCAGGTAGCTCCTTTCATATCATTCTTTCTAATAACAGGCCCTGCAACCATGGACGTGTGTATTTCATCTCCTGTTCTATCTAGAAAACCGGTATTGATAAAGGCGACTCTATCCTTCACTTCCTTTATGCAGGCTTTCAAGTTGAGGGAGGTCCGCCGTTCTTCATCCATCACCCCAATCTTCAGGGTGTGCCGAGGATAATCATACAAGTCTTCTGTTAAATCAAACAGTTCACTCGCAAACGCGACCTCTTCTGAACCGTGCATCTTAGGTTTTACAATATAAACGGATCCTTTTGCAGAGTTTTGATATATTCCATTTCTCAGTACGTCTTGTTTGGCAATGAGGCCGGTAACAACAGCATCCAGGACCCCTTCAGGAACTTCTTTGCCATCCTTGTCTAAGACGGCATCGCTTGTCATTAAATGACCAACGTTTCGAACAAACATTAACGAACGCCCTGATAAAGAAAATTCTGATCCACTTGGAGTTGTATAAGTACGATCAGGATTTAACGTCCGCGTTATTTCTTCATTTCCTTTTGTAAAGGTTACGGATAAATCCCCTTTCAGCAACTGTAAATAATTTCGATATACACCCACTTTATCTTCAGCGTCTACAGCTGCAACGGAATCCTCAAAATCCATGATGGTGGTGATCGCTGATTCAACGATGATATCTTTCACACCCGCTTTATCACGCTTTCCAATCGCATCGTCCCGGTCTACTTGAATGTCGACATGAATTCCATTGTTCCGCAACAATACAGCACTTGGGTTTTCCGGGCGACCTTGATAACCAACAAATTGGCTTTGTTCGTTTAAGCAAGTGGACTCTCCATCATTTAACATGACGTTCAACTTCCCATTTATCACGCTGTATTCCTGTACATTATGGTGGGACCCTTCCGCTAGAGGGAAAATGTTATCCAGGTAGTCTTTTGAATAAGCAACAACTTTTTCTCCACGAACCGGATTATATGCGCCAGTAGCTTCTGCTCCGTTCTCTTCACTAATAACATCTGAACCATACAATGCGTCATAAAGACTTCCCCACCGAGCATTGGCCGCATTAAGGGCATAGCGCGCATTATTGACAGGAACCACTAATTGCGGTCCTGGTTTCACAGCAATTTCGTCATCAATATCAGCCGTACCGATTTCAAAATCTTCAACCTCTGGCTCAATATAATTGATTTCCTGCAAAAACGATTTATAATGCTGAGCGTCCTCCGTCTTGTTTTGTTCATACCACTCAATAATTGCTTTTTGAATGTTCTCACGCTTCGTTAATAACGCCTTATTTTTCGGTGCCAGTCTATGAATAATGTCGCTTAAACCCTTCCAAAACGTTTCACTAGACACCCCGCTCTTTTCTAAAGCTTCGTTTTCAATAAAATGAAATAAAGTGGATTCCACTTGAATATTGCTGACCTTTTTATAATCACTCATGCTTAGGCCCTCCCGATTTTATAAATAATAGAACTGTATGCTTGCTCCTGTCCTTGCTTTCAACTGTTAGTTATTTAGCTTATACTATTAGTATTCATAATTAAAATATATATATCGAATTCGCATTATGCTTAATAGGCATAATCGCTTCGGAATGCCGGTTACCACCATAATCTCAGGAGGGAATCTTCATGGAAATTCGACATTTAGAATATTTTTCAGAAGTTGCCAAGCACGCGAGTTTTACGAAAGCGGCCTTAGCGTTACACATCTCTCAACCGTCTTTAAGTAAAGCTATTAAACAATTAGAAGAAGAGCTGGACGTGCCTCTATTCTATCGATCCAAAACACTTGAATTAACCGACGCCGGAAAAGCTGTGCTCGGAAATACGAAACAAGTCCTGACGTCATTCAATAATTTAAACTCCGAATTAAGTGAAGTGATTGGGTTAAGAAAAGGGGAAATTAAAATAGGGATTCCACCCATCATAGGCGCATCCTTCTTCTCGCAGTTGATCAGCCAGTTTATTGAAGAATATCCCTTTGTTAATTTAAAGCTCAACGAAGTGGGCTCCAAAATGATTAAACAAGGGGTAGAAGATGGTTCATTAGATATTGGACTGGTTTGTAATGTGCCTAGTAGTAAAAGTAAATTTGAGGTAATAAAAATAATTGAGGATCCATTAAAATTAGTGGTAAATAAAGTGAATCGCTTATCTCTGAAAGAGTCGGTAGATTTAAAGGATTTAAAAAATGAACCTTTTATTCTTTACGGAGAAGACTTCACGCTACATGACCGCATCATGAAAGAATGTATTAATCATGGTTTTTACCCCAACGTCGTCTGCCATAGCTCCCAGCGCGACTTCATGATTGAAATGGTAGACGCTAGATTAGGTATAGCGCTGTTACCTAGTAAAGTAGCAGATGAAATCATAAACCCTCATCTTAAAACGATCCCGTTGGTCAACACCTCAGCCAGTCTCGAATTAGGGATGGTGTGGAAAAAAGACAAATACGTCCCTTATTCCGTCAGAGAGTTCATTAACATGGCCGAAAGTCACCTGATCCATGACCCCTCACCACCTAGGCAAACTGAAGTGTAATAAGATAAAAAAAGAAGGCACTCGATCAAAAGGGATGCTCCAAGAGCAAAGCCATTTTGAAAGAGGCCTTCTTTTTAATAGCGTTATTTCGTTATTGTGCCTGCATCAGGTGAATGCACACCATGACGATAGTAATCGGCGTGATTGGGCTCGAGCGGCTTACGTCCTCGGATGATGTCTGCGGCCTTTTCCGCCAACATCAACACAGGAGCATGAATGTTGCCGTTCGTAACAAATGGCATGGACGAAGCATCGACCACGCGTAGATCCTCGAGTCCATGAACCTTCAAGGTTTCCGGATCGATGACAGCCATAGGATCTGATTCAGGCCCCATTTTTGCCGTGCAGCATGGATGAAGGGCCGTTTCAGCATCTTCTTTCACCCATTCCAAAATTTCCTCATCTGTCTGCACAGTAGGACCTGGGGAGATTTCCCCAGCATTGTAAGGCTTCATGGCAGGCTGTGCCATAATGTTCCGCGTGACTCTTACGGCTTCTACCCACTCGCGTCGGTCTTGTTCAGTCGACAGATAGTTGTAGACCATACTTGGATGCTCTTTAGGATCTTTCGAGCGAATCTTCAAGGATCCTCGGGCATCCGAATACATCGGGCCGACGTGCACTTGGAAACCGTGATCCGTCGGTGCTTTTTGTCCATCGTAACGGACCGCTAACGGAAGGAGATGGAACATCAAATTCGGATATTCGACATCATCGTTTGAACGAACGAATCCTCCACCTTCGAAATGGCTGGTCGCTGCTGGTCCAGTGCGGCCGACCATCCACTGCAACCCAATCCATGGCATGCGCGATTTATTTAAATTAGGCTGTTCGGAAACAGGAATCGGACATGCGTGTTGGATATAAACTTCAAGGTGATCCTGGAGGTTTTCTCCTACACCTGGAAGATCGTGGACAGGTTCAATGCCAACTGAACGAAGATGTTCAGCATCCCCTACACCTGATAATTGCAGGAGCTGCGGTGAGTTGATCGCACCGCCTGAAAGGATGACTTCACCTGCTTCAACTTGATGCGTTCTCCCGTTACGTTGATAGGTCAATCCTTTGGCTCGTTTGCCGTCGAAGTCGATACGTTTAACGAAAGCACGCGTTTTCACCGTTAAATTCTCACGCTTCATGGCCGGATGCAGATAGGCGCGTGAAGCTGACAATCGCTGCCCTTTGTACACATGCTTATCAAACGGTCCGAAGCCTTCTTGGCGAAACCCGTTCACATCAGGAGTTCTGGCGTAACCAGCCTCTACCCCTGCCTGGAAGAAAGCTTCGAATAAAGGGTTGGTCGCTGGACCGCGTTCCAGTTTAACTGGCCCGTCGTGACCGCGCATCTCATCATCCTTAGGGGACCCTAAAGCATTTTCCAAGCGTTTGAAATACGGAAGACAGTGAGCAAAATCCCACGTTTCCATACCTTCCTCGGCTCCCCAGCGTTCATAGTCCATTGGATTACCGCGTTGATAAATCATACCGTTGATGGAACTTGAACCTCCAAGCACCTTTCCTCGGGCATGTTTGACACGTCGTCCATTCATATAAGGCTCAGGATCCGATTCGTATTTCCAATCGTACAGGCTTTTGCCTGCAGGAAACGGCAATGCTGCTGGCATTTGAATTAATAAATCCCAGTTGTAATCACTGCGTCCTGCCTCTAAAACCAACACGCTTTTCTCTCCATCTGCACTTAGGCGATCGCCGAGAATAGAACCCGCGCTGCCGCCTCCAACGATGACAATATCATATGCTTCACTCATGTTTAATTCCTCCTCGTGTTTGATTTGGCTTCAGACACTCGACTTTTTTAAATCTCGTGTATTTCCTTAAAATTACCATTAATGTATTGTTGACGTTTAAGGTGTTCCAAAACGATCAACTCCAATTGCGAAATAAGTTAAGTTTGTTAAGAATTTATTTAACAATTTTAACGGTAACACGTCTTTTTAAGACTGTCAAAGTCATTTTAGAGTCGTAGGCTTAAGTTATATTGGAAGAATCGCTTGGGTTGTAAGTGGGGACACGTTCACTTTTACACAGGAATTAAACGGCGCCATTGCAGGAATTTGGGGGGTTACGAGGAGATAAATAGCCGTTGGAAAATCGCTCGGGTGGTAACGTATTGTGGTAACGCCAAAATTGTACCCGAATAAACCAAAATAGACTATTTCCTGTAAAGAAAATAGTCTATTTTGGTTTGCTAGATGAATGAAATTAACGTGTCTTTTCATCAAAGCGAACGGTATCTTTTAATTCATTGCTATCCTCTATTGATTTACGACTGGCCATCTTTTTCACAAATTCCTTGACCGTTTTGACATTCACGCCAGACTCCCAGTATTCGGCGATTTCTGGGGTCACTTTGACCAGGATAACGTTCGGATCATCAGCTGAAACGTTCAGCACTTTTTCTACAATCTTATTCCAGTATTCTTTCTTTTTAGCTTCATCTTGTACAAATTCCGCAGTGCCGCTGATCGATACATAGGAATCACCTGCATAGGCCAGGTTTACGGCAGGATTGGCACTAATATCCCGGTATTTCTCTGTATCTTTTTCTGTAATGAACCAAAACTCTTCCTTGTCCAATTCTACATCCTGTGTATGCATGGGCCGCGACATGAGGTTGCCTTCAGGCGATACAGTCGTCAGCATGGCCACTTTCTCATCTTTAATCAAGTCTTTAATTTTCTTCAGGGCTTCCTGATTTTCTGAGTTTTTGTCAGTCATTTTCGTTTCCCTCCTTCTGATCATTCACCGTTGTTACGCTCTTATGCACTAGAATAATATCCTCAAATACTCACCATATTTCATTCTTTCTTTTCCCGGCTCGTCATAGAATTACACTTCATGTCATGCAAAGTTCAAAACATTTCTATTGACGAGAATGATGATCAGTTATTTCATAGTAACTGAAATTGAAATCATTACTGAGACGAAACGCATCCAAGAAGACCTCAATTATCTTGTTTATGAAGCAGAAGGCAGTCTGTTTGGAGAAAATAGAAATCCGCTGCAGCCATTTTACGGCCCGAAACGAAACAATCATGATGGTATAGCTGTGCGAAAGCGGAGAACATGTTGCTCTTATTATGAAGTATGTGATGGAGAGAAGTATTGCTCCGTTTGTCCGAAACGGCCTAAAATATAGGCTTGAGGCTTCCTTGTCAAAAGTCAGCACCTATATGTTTCAGAAGAACGTCTCACCTCTTTCACGGCATAAATAATTGCAGTGTTCTGGCTTTTACAGATTACTATCAACTTCACCACTTTCATTGATCACTTTACGAAAATCAGAGTGATAGACGGTATGTTCTCTCTTAAATTTAGTCGGCGAATCTAACCCAGCAACTGCCGCCAGATCGAATAACCCTTTTCGCAGTGCAAGCAAATAATTGGTGACACGGTATTTTTTTTCTTCGATGACAAGGCCCTGTTGTAATTTTTCATCGGTCGTCGCTACCCCTACTGGGCAGGTATTTTTATGGCAAACTTGAGACATGATGCAGCCGACACTCATCATGAATCCGCGCGCGATATTTACCAAGTCCGCTCCCAATGACAACGCCATCGCAATTTTGTCGGGAGTCAGCAGTTTACCTGATGCAATGATCTTGGTACGTTCGCGAATCCCGTGTTTTTTTAACCTGTCGTCTACTAACGGAATAGCGGAAAAAGCGGGAAGCCCCACAGAATAAGCGAGTGCATAATACGAGGCGCCTGTGCCCCCTTCACCGCCATCAACCGTCATAAAGTCAGGCACAATATCTTCCTCCACCATCTCTGACATCAATCGCTCCACCTGTTGTTCGTTACCTACGACAATTTTCAGTCCCACGGGTTTGCCGCCCACAGATCTCAGCTCATCCAAAAAACGAAGAAGCTGCGCCGGGGTGTCGATCCCCGGAAAGCGGTTTGGACTATCGATATCCTCACCCGGCTCGACTTTGCGTATAGTTGCAATCTCCTCAGTAACTTTATCGCCATCCACGTGGCCTCCGCGTGTTTTAGCCCCTTGAGCCAGCTTCAACTCGAACGCTTTAATCTGCTCATTCGATGCGTGATGGTGAAAATCTTCCCACGAAAACGCGCCGCCCTTTGTACGAACCCCAAATAGACCGGGGCTGATCTGCATGATGATATCGACGTCCCCTTTCAAATGATACGGGGAAACACTGCCTTCACCGGTATTCATCCAGGTACCGCCCGCACGTCCGAGCCCTTTCGATAACGCTGTGATGGCATGGTCGCCGAGGGATCCGAAGCTCATCGCGGATTGTCCAATCAACCCTTTCAATCGAAACGGCTGCTCGGCCGTATGCTCCCCAAGGACTACACAATCATCGTCATGCAAATAATGTGGATTGAGCTCCGAGTCGATACGGTGCTCTTTGCGATTGAACAGCTTCTCTTTATCGACTTCGTAAAGTTTCGTCTTAATTGTATCGCTTTGATCTACGCGCAATTCATCATCTTGAACGGGAAACATATCGTTCACTAAATACCAGCCGTCCTGGGTAAAATCGCGTTCCGCTCCGTATCCCATCATGCGCGTATGATACTTTCCCGCTTTATTGACGTATTCAAATTCCTTGCGATGGAAGGGCCTTCCTTCACGGTCGTTATGAAAGAGGTATTGGCGAAGCTCTGGGCCCATTTTCTCAAGGATATACCGGAATTTCCCGAGCAACGGATAGTTTTGCAATACGGAATGCTCGTTCTGCTTTTCATCGTGAATATATAACCATAGGGCCAGACATAGCGGGACCAAAATGAGTAGACCGAATAGAACGATTAAAATGGTTAACAGTACGCTATCCAAACTGATCCAACTCCTTCCTGATTCAATATAGGAGTGACAAGTCCGAAATCATACTAGCTTATTAAAGCAAGCGCTTCAGTATCGTTTTTAGAGGAGGCATATCGTTTCCTTTTTCCCCTTCCACGATTTTCTTCCATAAATATTTCGAATAGCTGACCGCCTGCCCGAATTCGATTTTTCCAGGGAGAGGCGCCCTGTCTTCAATTTCGGCATCGATAATGACTGGTTTGTCGTTCTCTTTCGCTTTTCTAAACGCTTCATTGAGCTCATGATGATTCGTAGCTTTATAGCCTGCCCCTCCTGCACTCTCAGCGAATGTTGCAAAATTAAATGTTTCGAGATCCGTGCCATACGGCAGGTTACCCATCTCCTCTTGCTCGTATTTAATCATCGCGATTTTCTCATTATTAAAGATGACGACGATCATGGCAAGATCGTATTTCACCGCTGTTAAGAAATCCTGCATGACCATCGAGAAGCCGCCATCGCCGCAAATTGCGACCACTTGTTTCTCAGGGTGCTCCACCTTAGCTGCAATGGCGCCGGGAAGCCCGCAGCCCATCGTGGCAAGCCAGCTTGAGACCACCATCTGTTGATTCGTCATCCGGAAAAAACGAGCTGTCCAAGCCGTGACATTCCCGACATCGAGCGAGATAATCGCATCATCGTCCACATAAGGCTCTAGTGTCCTTAGTACTTGCGGAGCTTCTAAGGCGCGGTCTTGTTCAGGGTCCGAAATCTCCTCCAAATGCGCCCACCAATTCTCCATGTTAGCCTGGCACGCTTTTAAAAAGGAGCTTCTTTCACGAGGCTCCAGGTGATCGTTGAGCTTTGCAAGAACCTTATCCGACGAGCCAATTAAACCGACATCGACAGGATAGCGCTTGCCGATTTGTTCGGCGTGAAGATCGATTTGAATGCCTGGCGCATCATCAGGCAGAAATTCCCGATATGGAAATGAGGTTCCGACCATAAGTAATAAATCTGCATCCTCCATCGTTTCATACGCTGGTTTTGTACCGATCTGCCCGAGATTTCCTAAATTCAACGCGTGTTGATCAGGAATCAGCCCTTTTGCTCGTAACGAAACTATGATGGGGGCTGAAATCCTCTCTGCAAATTGGACCAGCTCTTCTTTTGCTGGAAATGCTCCTTTACCGGCTAGAATGACAGGCTTTTCAGATTGACGAATCAGTTCTACTGCTTGATCAATCGTTGGTTGCTCCGGAATAATTTTAGGTGGATGGTAAGCAGAA
Organism: Thalassobacillus sp. CUG 92003; assembly: GCF_013618635.1. Taxonomy (GTDB): domain Bacteria; phylum Bacillota; class Bacilli; order Bacillales; family Halobacillaceae; genus CUG-92003. The sequence goes on from NZ_JABLSJ010000003.1 coordinate 327,526, forward strand.
GAACGAAGGTTTGTATTCCCTGCCGTTTCTTTGAAAATATCATCAGGCACGCTTAACACAGCGACACCATTATAACTATACGCATTTCGAAAAGCCTGTTCGAGCAGCGGGTGCATCTGGTCTCCTGACGTAACACGGCGATTAAACACTGCAACATCATCAAAGATGCGTTCTAGGTTTTCCTCCTGGAAGTTTTCCGTGCCTAATAGGTCATGAGAGATTTGTCCCGTGATTACTACCATGGGAGCTCCGTCTTCTTTTGCATCATACATGCCGTTTAATAGATGAATGGCACCGGGACCGCCAATGGAGAGACATACACTGACTTTTCCGGTTAATTTCGCTTCAGCTGAAGCAGCCAGTGTTGCGACCTCCTCGTGACGAACTTGATAGAATTGAATTTCGTCCCTCACGTTACGGAGCTCCTCCACGAGGTTGTTGATCGAGTCCCCTGGATATCCATAGACATGATCGACATCCCATTCTTTCAACATTTCAATCACTGTTTCTGATGCTTTCATTTAGACCACTCCCTTTTCGACTTCCTTCTAATCTATTGTTTATGAGGAATATTGGTCTTTACCCTTACAACTATGGACAAAACTTTAAGGGCATCGATTCAGAAAAAATCCGGTTAAATCTTAAATAATACTTCTCCTAATGCCGTTCCTCTTATAATTATCCCATTAAAACAAGGTCAACCAGATATAGACCTGATTGACCTTATAATTCGAATGGAAACATACCCTTTACAATTCATCAATCCTATATCTTTTGCAATTCAGGCTTAAACACCTCATTTACCTGTTGGTGCCCCTCATTCTCTGGATAAGTTTCTTCCCTCTCCAAACCGAATTTCTCCATCATCGGCAGGTCGCTTACTGTAAACAGATACGTGTTACCTGTAGATGTGGCCACATGTTCATGCCACGCCCAGTTCGGAATAACGAGAAGGTCACCTTCTTCCCAATCAAAGCGGACATTATCTATAACTGTATAACCTTGACCTTTAAATACGTGGACCACTGTAGAGCTAGTGTGGCGGTGAGCTTTTGAATGAAAACCAGGTTCAAGCTTCTGAATTCTGGATGAAATGTTCGGATGCGCTGTTTCCCCATTAGACGGACTTAAATATTCAACTGAAAAACCGTCGTAAGGGTCGGGCTCGAAATCCGACATACTGTCCAGCGCCTGTTTCGTTTGCTCCCATTTATAGGCTCCAAGCGGCGTATGCTCACTATCTCTGTCTTGAGGCGGCCTTACCTGTCCTCCTGCATATTTTCTGGCAGAATAATTATCCGGCAATGAAGGGTTTTCAATGCCATCTGGATGTCCTTCAAAAAACGAGCCATTTAAGAAGTAAATGGTTGGAATATCCAATACATCAATCCAGAACATCGGCTTATCCCCTGGCTGGGAGTGACCGTGCCAGCGTCCTTTTGGTGTGGAAAGGAAATCGCCTTCTTCCATAAATAATCGTTCACCATCCACAATGGAATAGGCTCCATCCCCTTCTTTAATGAACCGTAAGGCACTTTGGGTGTGGCGATGGGAAGGGGCAGTTTCCCCTGGGAGAATCAGTTGAACCGCCACATACATGGTGGATGTAGTCGATCCCCATCCGTAGGGCTCCCGATTTTCCAGACCGGGATTCTGCAGGTAAATCGCACGTCTTTCCCCACCGCGTTCTGGAGTGAATATTTCTGTAGCATCTTCTAATTTTTCTTTAATCAACTTCCATTTCCACAGATAAGGCTTCACACTTTGATTCGGCTCTTTTGAAGCAAGCATCGGGATTGCGTGCCAGAGCGGGCCGAGGTGGTGTTGTTTAATATCTTCATCAAATTCCTGGACTTCCTTACTTTGCATAAAATCGTTTTGTTCCATTTTTATGCTCCTCCTTTAATGATGAACGTTTTCTTTATAATTAGCGATGTTTCGTTCCACTTGACTGATATGCTTTCCGATATGTTCGATAATGAAATGCTCGACTAAGAAGGATAGAGGTTTCACGCCGAATTTGGGATTGACGTGCTCTTTTTTTAGTTCAAATTCTTCGGGATCCAGCTTCCCGATCTCGGCAAAAACCTTATCCTTACTGGCTGCAATTTTGTCACGAATAACGTCAATGTTAAGTTCCTCAACATTTTCCACAGCTGCAAGACGCCCTTCATGTTTCAATGTACGCCCCCATTTTTCCTTGCCGTCTACCGCTTCCATAAGGTCTTGAATCCAGAAGTTAAGCGACTCATTCACGTGAGCATGGATTTGTAAAATTGACCATTCATCTTGCGAGGGCCGCCATTTCACAATTTCCTTTGATACATCGGAAACCTCCAAGTACGTATTTACGTTTTCTTTAATTTGCTGCTGGTATTCGTCTACTTTACTCATACATGCACCCCCGTTTTTGCTTCATTCTTCACTTCATTTTCCAATACTCCGATCTGGTCGATGCTGATAGTGACTGTATCACCTTCCTGCAGAAACTCCTGCGGGTCTCGAGCGGCACCGACGCCTCCTGGTGTGCCGGTAAGCAGGATATCGCCTGGTTCCAGCGTGATCAGATGCGAGACAAAATCAACCAAACGATTAACGTTGAATACGAGACTGCTTGTATTAGATTTTTGTTTCGTTTCGCCATTGACTTTTAACTCCACATTCAAGTTATGCGGATCAGGCACCTCATCTTTCGTTACTAGCCATGGACCTAGCGGGAGGGTGCCGTCAATGCTTTTCCCTTGAAGCCATTGTAAAGTACGCTTCTGGAGGTCGCGGACACTAACATCATTGGCAATTGTATAACCAGCCACATAATCAAGGGCGTCGTCTTCTTTGACCTCCTTCGCTTGCTTGCCCATAACAAAAGCAAATTCCGCTTCAAAGTCATATTGGTCTGATACATTCTTTTTTACAATCGGGGCGTCTGGTCCTGAAATGGTGTTATTAAATTTAGCGAACAATACGGGGTTTTCGGGCAGCTCCCGCTTCATTTCCAAAATGTGTTCGCGGTAATTATGCCCGACACAGATAATCTTGGTCGGTTTCCCGACCGGCGCTTCCAACTGGACGTCTCCTTTGTCGAACACCACTTCTCCGTCTGCTTCTAGTCCGCGAGAGACGACATAATCCACAGCTTCTTTAGCTTTCGTCAGGGTTTCCTCTCCCCCTTCTAACAGTAAACTCATATCCGAAGGCACATAGACATCAGCAGCTCTTTTCGCCAATTGGCTTCCTTCTGAAGTTTGGTAGTTCGCATAAGCTCTGTTCAAATCGATAATGACGCCATCTTCATAGACTCCCGTTCTCTTTTCCTGTTTGTTTGCAATGTAATTGACTAGTTTCATATGCTTCTCTCCTCCATTTCAATTTCCATACTGTGTTCATCGTTGCATAAAGCGTTTAAAGAATGGGTTTATTTATGTCATGCCTTCGATCGTCCACCCTCCGTGACTTCAATTCAAACCGGGGCAGTACGTTATCATCGACCAATTCTACTTCTACTCTCAACCCCAGCCTTTCTCTTAAAAGCGCTTTCATTTTGTCTAAAATAAACGCATCACCTTCATACTGAATTTTCACTTGATCCATTCCATTTTCTTGATAATACATAATTTTAAACTCGTTTAATTCTTTGAACTCTCTCACAACAGATTCAATAGATTGAGGAAAAATGTTAATACCGCGAATGACCACCATGTCATCCTGCCTTCCTACTATACCCCCTGGAAGAAAACGATAGGGATTACCGCACCCGCATTGGGCCATCGAATGTACCACGACATCTCCCGTGCGATACCTTATCAGCGGGTAACCATATCTTCCTAGATTCGTCAGTACGAGTTCACCTCTTTCACCTTCCCTCACATGGTTACCCGTCTCGGGATCTATCACTTCTGCGATGAATTCTGATTCGTTTATATGCAATCCTTTTTGTTCGGAGCAAGAAAAACCGTAAGCACCCATCTCAGTCATCCCTACATGATCGAAAACTTTTGCTCCCCAACTGGCTTCGATTTTTTCCCGCACGGAAGGGATAGATCCGCCCGGCTCTCCAGCGGTTATGATGGTTGTTAGTGAGGCATGATAAATGTCGATATCATTCTGTTCGGCGACTTCAGCCAAATACAGGGCGTAACTAGGCGTACATAACAGAACGGTCGCTTGATTTTCTATCAGATTGTCCAGTCTCTGCTTTGTAGATTGGCCTCCTCCAGGAATCACAAGACATCCAACATCCTTCCCAGCTTGATACCCGCCCCAGAACCCGACGAAAGGTCCAAACGAAAAAGCAATGAAAATGGTATCCTCTGCGGTGACGCCACTGCTTTTATAAACTTCCTGCCAGCATGTGCTCCACCATTCCCAACTTTCCTTCGTGTCCATGACGCGGATCGGTTTTCCTGTCGTGCCTGATGTTTGATGAAATTCGACATAACTGGTTAGCGGATAGGAGTAAATTTTGCCGACTGGTTTATTGTTTTCCTGGTCCTCTGAGAGTTCTTGCTTAAACGTAAAAGGCAGTTCTGCCAAACGCTCATACCCTCTAATCGGTAACGTGATCTCTTTCAGTTTTTCCTGGTAAAATGCATTATTTTGTAAGAGAAACACCAACATCTGGTTCAATCGCTGAAATTGGTAAGATTTGAGGTCCATTTTCGTTTCATATAATGGATATAGAGCTGCCGTTTCCATAACAAAGCTCCTTCCTCTTTTTGTATCAGCAGTGTTGGTGTTAATTATAGAATGTACTGAATTGATGAAAAACAGCGGAATTCTGATATGTGGAACGTTACGTGAATAGTTGCTGAATTTTTTGATTTTTCGATACAAAAACTCCGAACAATTTCAGCAAATCGTTCGGAGTTTTTGTGTTTATTCCGTTTTGTCCCAGTCTCGTGCTAGTCATGCCAAATAAAATATATTCTGCTTCGGACCAATCGGCATGTGGCCTTCTTCCCTAATCTCTATCAGATAAATAAAGGGGTTCTCTTCCCATCCACTCTGGTCTGCTACAACTTCCCATGCACAAGCTAATAGACTGATATACATGGCATGCCCCACTAGTAAGGAGACGGCTTGTTGATTTTGAAAATGGTTATAAGCTCCTGCAAAGGCACCATGATAAACAAGCTCAGGAATATCGTGGACTAGCTGATCCAAACTATCTTTTCTCCCCGTCGCTTTTCCTTTCTCACTGATTTTATCTGGAACTTCCTTTACGACATCCCATAATTGACTACCCTCTAATTCCAAACTTTTGATTGTACCAGGTACATCTTGTAAAGGTACCCATTCTGTTTCATAGGCATGTAAGTCAAATGCCTCCATAAACTGTTGCAGGTTTTTTTCTATTCTTACATGGTCAGTTCCAATGTGCTGATACCATTCCACATTTAAAAGTCTGTCGATCAAAGTTTTGACTTGCTTATCATTGGGCCCAAAGAGCTCTTGCTTTGGAGCATACGTTGTTATGGCCATAGTAACTCGCTCCTTCAATATAATTAGTATTTAGTGGTCAATTCAGGGGGGCCAAACTTCGGTCCATAAGGCCCTTCATCAAGCCAGCGTCCCAGCTTAGGAGCTATTGTAGTCAAAGAAGCTGCTACTTCACGTTTCATATTCATTTTCGGTGAGTCCCCTTGTAAATGATGCAGAGCGGTTGTTGAGCTATCCCTATTCCATTGGGCAGCTATTCTCCGTTCCTTTGCGGAAGCATATATGGCTGCTTGTCTTTGTTCATCACTATTACTTTGTAATGCTTGTTCAATCCCGTTCACAGCAATGATGGCATCCGGAACGCCAGAATTAAGCCCTCTTGCCCCAAAAGGCGCGAATAAGTGAGCCGCTTCCCCGGCCAGCAGAATTCTGTAATGATCATCTGTAAAAGAATTCGCCACAACTTGATGGAAACTGTAAGAAGACACCCACTTAATGCGCTCCGTGTACTTAGGATCCATCACTTTAGGCAGCCACTTCTTGACCCCTTCGACATCCTTGAAAGCTTCTGGGTCATCCCCTTCTAGCAATTGCAGATCGACTCTCCATCCTCCTTTGAAAGGGACGTGCATCACATTTCTTCCACCCATGGCAGGATGTTGATAATGAAAAATCCGCTCAAGCGGAAGGGGATGATCTTCGTCTTCTTCCAAATCTACAACCAGGAACGTATCTTGAGTGCGGGGGCCTTCAAATTCTAAACCGACCGACTGTCGAATTACTGAGCGTCCCCCGTCTGCGCCGATGACATAATCAGCTTCCCATACGTCCCCTGACTCAGTAGTGATTGTCGCCCCTTCAGAAGTCGTTTGGCAATCAGCAACTGGACTCCCCCAGATAAACTCTACCCCTGAAGCCATACAAGCGTCATATATATGTCCTTCAATTTCATCTTGATGAAGCGCGGTAAATGGAGGAAGCTTATGAGGATCGTTCGTATTCGTAATGCCATAATCTTTTTTATACACTTCTTTTCCTTTGTAAAGCGTGCGTTTCACGGGCCAGACAATCCCATTTCTAGCAAGTGTGAAGCCTAAACCTTTATATTGGTTTTCTAGTAATTTTAATGAAGCATTGTGCAAAAATATGGCTCTGCTTCCAGGGCGCGGACGATCTTTTGGCTCTGCTTCAATCACCGCACAAGATATGCCTCTGCTCTGCAAGGTAAGGGCAGCTGTTAAACCGACTGGCCCCGCCCCTACTACGATAGCCGTACGCTTCTTTGTCTCTACACTCATATTCAAACACACCCTTTTCAGATAGTTACACCTTTTCCAATTACGTTCATTATAGAATAACGATTTTTTCTATAGGCGAGATGAATTCTTATATATGGAACTCTACCAATGAAATTAAAGAAGTTATGTTCCTCTATAGCGTGGAACATAACTTCTTTCCTAAACTTACTTCACTCAGCTAACAGAGTTGCTTGTATGGAGTCAGGCACAGGGACTGCTGTTGGTTTTCCCTCAGCTGTAGAGGTCCATGCTCTTTGTTCATACCCTAGGGCGACCAACTCCCCGCTCCTGAAAAATAAATGCTCCACTTTGAAAATTTTATTATTAATCTCTTTAACCTCTGACTTAATGCTCACCTTATCTTCAAAAACAAGCGGCGCTTTGAACTGGCAAAACGCCTCCAAGAGCGGAATAATCACCAGTTCTTCCTTCTGCAACTTGGATACACTATAACCTGCAGCTTCAAATAATTCATGGGTGGATTCATCCTGCCACTTATAATAATTCGGATAGAATACGATCCCGGCAGCATCGGTATCTCCCCATCTAACTTTAATATCGTAAACATTATGCATTTAGCGCTTCCTCCTAGCTGATGAACCGGTATAATGTTGTAAGGCTACATATTCTCTATTTTTTCCTGTTCATGTGACTCCTCTGTGACATGCGATTTCCTTGGGAATATGGTCTCCCGTTGAATAATAAAATAAAGCACGATACCAACTAAAAGGGCGTGCCCGGCACCATACACCGCAAGCACAATCCCCATAACACCTGCGACCCCAATCTCTTTCTCATTGTTCACTTGTTGAATACCGACTGTAATACATAAATATCCAGTTAGGATAAGCGTAATGGATAAAGCGATCGGCAAGAATGGTTGAAACAGCGTAACAAGCGGTAAAATAAATATGGCTAAGGATAAAGAGATCAGCAGTGAATTGGTGCCTGAGAAAATAGATTGCATCGCTTTTTTTCCAAACGTGTACCGTTCTGCGACTGAAGCCGTTCCCGCGGTAAATATAGGGCCAGCCAACCCTGGATGAGGGAAAAACAGAGCATGAGCGAAATTGCGAATAAAGGTCAACATATGAATTTGATTGGAGTTATATTCAATTTTTTCATCTGGTCTAAACGTACTCGACCTCTCAATAAGTTTATCTCCGACAATGATATCCCCATAGGCGATAATGTATGCCAGAACAGCCGTAGGCGCTGCAGCAATGAAAATCTCCCATCCTGGAAAACCGATTGCAAAAGGCGTAACACTCCACATGGCAGGTAATGAAGGAATCGTGATGCCCCATTCAATTTGAGGGGAAGGATATTCTTGAATCAGCCACCCTATTAATATAGCTACAATAATAGCAGGCATAATCCCGTAATTTGCGATAAAACGGAGGACTCTATTATTATCATGAAGGTTGCGGAAAGATCTCGAAAACATCGTATATAAACATAGTAACCCGCCTATTATAAGGGTGATCGGGGTTTCGGCAAGTCTTCCTCCCGATTCAATTTCTGTCATAATCGCTGCTATACCTGCACCAATTAGAATGCCTGCCTTTAATGAATTAGGAAGTTTCGTTACAAATAGTCTCCCAAGCCCCGTAACCCCGAATAATAAGAAGATCAGGGCGACTATTAGTTGCAGAGCTATTAATGCTTGTATAGCCTGAGTACCAGGTTCGAACCCGCCCAAGAATACAATAAGCACAGGAATAAGCGGCGTAATAAACCCCGGTACAAAAGGGACGCCTAACATAGGGGGAAGCAGCATAAAGAATTGACCGAAAATAACGATCGCTAATGCTGCACTATAAGGCATGCCAAGCGGGCCCGTCATTATTTCGATCATACTTAATCCGATCGTAAATATCACAACGCCTTGAATTAATTCTGGAGCTTCAAGTCGATAATGAATGAAAGGCAGTCTTAATTGATAGTTTCCTATTTTCCAATGCGACTGAACGTTAGGTTGCTTTTGTTTTCCCATTATATACCCTCCTCTGTATATTTAACTGATTACTTTAGTCGTTTTCAGAGACTAGCTGTTTTTTTAGTTTTACTTTTTGAATTTTACCGCTGGACGTCATAGGAATATGATCGACAAAAATAACGGAAGATGGTGTTTTATATTTGGCTAGGTGGTTTGATACATAATCCTTCACTTCTTGCTCTGGCAGCGTTGTTCCTGAATGGAGCTGGACGACTGCACATACAACTTCCCCCAGTATTTCATCAGGGATGCCTATTACAGCAGCTTCTGAAATGTTGTCATGTTCATAAAGGAGCGCTTCGATCTCTTTTGGATAAATATTAAGGCCTCCCCGTATGATCACTTCTTTTTCTCTGCCTACATAGCGAAGGTTTCCTTGCTCGTCCAGTACACCTAAATCCCCCGTGTAGTACCAACCTCCTTCATCTAAGACCTGGTTGGTTTTTTCAGGTAGTTTGTAATAGCCCTTCATGTTTCCAAAGCTTTGTACTGCAATCTCACCCGTACTTCCAAAGGGAAGCTCCTCTTTGAATTCATTTACAATTTTTATCTTTATTCCTTCGAAAGGTTTTCCTAACGTTTCTAGAATAGATGCTTCAGCATCTTCATAGCCATTAATGGTTACGCCTCCGCCCGTCTCAGTCGTGCCAAAAGATTGGCATAAATGAAACTTCATTTTATCTCGTATCTTTTTCATCTGTTCGGGAGAGATTGGCGCAGCTCCTACCATTCCTGTACGAAGAGACGATAAATCGTATTCTTCAAAGTTCTCAACGTCAATTTCCTTCAAAAACATGGTGGGAACGCCTTGATGCACGGTAACCTTCTCTTGTTCGATCAGTTCAAGCATACGATTTGGATTGAACCTTTCTACGAGCACCATTCTTGCTCCGGCACCAACTGCGGCGATCAAGTTGCAAGCGATTCCAAATATATGAAATAACGGTGCCGGAACAATAAACACATCTTCAGGATTACAGCGCATTTCATCTACGACAGCTGCTGCACATTTTGCAACACTTCGATGCGTAATCATAACGCCTTTCGGTAGCCCGGTCGTTCCGGATGTATAAAGAATACAAAATAAATCGTCGGGAGAAGCAACAGGTTCTGTGGTACTGGTCACCTCGTTGTTGTGCAATTCTTTATAAGGAACGAAACCTTCTTCATAAAACCGAACAGAAATGACATGCCTTACTAGAGGCAATACGCTTGATTTATCAACATTCTCAATGAATTTTTGCGTCATAAACAGGACCTTTGGTTCAGCATTCTTTAAGATATACTCAATTTCATTTGCACGGTACATCGGGTTAAAAGGCACCAAAACTGCACCCAGCCTCGCTGTGGCAAAAAATACAACAGCTGTTTCATTCCAGTTAGGCAGACAGACAGCTACTCTATCCCCCTTTCCTACGCCTAATTTCTGTAGCCCTTCTGCCAAACTAATACTTTGCGAAAGTAATTCACTGTACGTAAGACGTTCATACTGATCGTACAAAGCCTCCGTATGTCCGAAATTTCTTGCTGACTCATTTAATAAGCCGCTTATTGTCTCCCTAAATTGAGTCTTCACCATACATTCACCCTCTTTAGAATTACTCATTTTAATCGTTTGCCTTTAGAGAGCCGACTAATTGAAACCGCTTACACCAAATTATAAAAATATCTACTACTTTCGAGCTATCGAATTTTCTCTTATGTGGAACACATCGTATATTTTTTGAAAATTTTAAAAATATGACGTGTTAATTACCATTATATAGCGTTCTTTACTAAGGAGAAGATTGTTTTAATAATTGCCATTTAACCCCAAATTGTAGAGCATCCATATTAAAAAGACCTTCACTATGCAACCGTTGGAAAACGTGTTATATAGTGAAGGTCTTTTGTCCCGAGCTTCCCTAATAAAGATCACCGTAAAAACCCAGTTCTTCAGAAATATCATTAGCCGTTTCCTTCAAATGGCTTACATAAAAGGAACGCTCCCTTTTCTCAAGGCGTTTAGATGGAGTTATCATTGTTAATGCCGACACAACGTTTGAAGAGTAATCCCTAATAGGTACAGCTATACTGGAATATCCTTCATAGAATTCTCCATCGCAAATTGCATAACCTTCGCCTTCAATAGATTGAAGACGTTCTCTGAGTTCATTTGGATGTGTCATAGTGTGGGAAGTGTAACGTTGCAGAGGTGCTGATAAAACCTGATCCTTAAACGCCATATCCTGATAAGCAAGCAGGACTAATCCTGCACTTGTACAGTGGATAGGGCCTTTTCGCCCTTCGTTTGTGATAAGATGCTCAGGCTCGTTTCTTTGAACACGATAATAAAAAACCAAATGTTTTTCTTCAAGCAGACATATTTGGCACGTTTCGTTTACCTGCCTAACAAGATTTTCCACGAAGGGAAACGTATCGCGATAAATTTCCTTATGCACAGAAACTACACCGCCAAGGGTCAGTAGTGATAAACCCAGCCGATATTTTCCATTGCGTGGGTTTTGTGACAAGAAGCCTTCTCTGCATAATGTAGTAATCAAGCGGTGCGCGCTGCTTTTCGGCAGCTCTGCCTGGTTAGCTATATCAGTAACACTAAGTTCCTTGCTTTTGCTTGTCTTAAATAGGTTAAGGATTCTCATAGCATTCATTATTGAAGTCAGCAGGTACTTCTGGGAAGACATACACATCACCCTTTTCTAGCGGCATGTGCCTGCCGCCGCTTTACTATGTCAGATAGATCTCTTCCTGCCATCATAACTTTACCGATTAAACTATCTTCAGAGGGCTTCATCCTCTGAACAGGACCTACGATACTTATAGCAGCGATTACGGCGTTTTCTTTATTATATACCGGCGAACTAATAGAGAAGATGCCTGTTTGATATTCCTGATCGCTTATGGTGTAACCAGCTTGTCTAATGTGAGCAAGTTTTTCTTTCAATTTTTCAGGACGTGTCAATGTATTCTCAGTAAACGCTGTCATTTCACCGCTGAGGACTTTATTAATTTCACCTTTCGACTGATAGGCTAATATCGTCTGGCCTGCCCCTGTACAATAAACAGGATTATGCTTTCCGAGGAAAGTATCCAATTGAGTGGAATAAGGACTTTCTTCTTTTTGCAGATAAATAAGCTGCGTGTCATCGATAATACTCAAATGAGCACTTTCCCCTGTTTCATCTCTAAGATGTTTTAGGATAGGGGTGGACTCGCGAATAATGTGGATCTGCTCCGTCACAGTATGTGTTAATTCCAGGATAGAAAGGCCAAGCGCGTATTTCTGGGTCTCCCTATTTTTAACGATAAAATTTTCTTCTGCCAACGAAACGAGCAGACGGTGGGCCGTACTGACCCCAACACCTAATTCTTCCGAAAGTTCACTAACACCCAATTCCGGGTTACTACTGGAAAAACATTTTAATGCATACAGTGCATTTTCAAGACTTGTAGGTGAACGTTCGCCCATTTTTACCCTCCTTGAAGGTTGTTGCTTTAGTTTCTCCTACTATAAGTTCCACATAAAAGAAAATCAACCTTTTGCTCCCTTACTCAACGGCTTAAAATGTAAACCATATCAATCAAGTAAAGGCTTACAATGAATTTGATTATAGTAGGAGGAGAAATCAAATGGGTAACCAATTTAAGCTCGGCGTTGTAGGAGCAGGGAATATGGGGGCCGGAATCGCACAAAAAATGGCTCAGGAAGGTCTGCACGTAACCTTAGTTGACCTAAAAGAGGAACAAGTAGATAGAGGGATTAACAATATAAAATCGACGCTGGAAGAAGGTGTATCCCGGGGGATTTTTAAAGAAAGCGAAGTGACCAACGTCATGAATCATATCCATGGCACTACTTCTTATGGTGATTTAAAGGATGCCGATTTAGTCGTAGAAGCCGTTTTTGAAGACATCGGCATTAAGTCAAGTGTGTTTCAGAAGCTAGATGCCGTCTGCTCAAACAAAACAATCCTTGCTACGAATACGTCAAGTCTATATGTGAAGGACCTAGCTCACTATACGAATCGACCGGATAGGGTCATCGGCATGCATTATTTTTACCACCCTGCTAAAAACAGATTAGTCGAAGTCATTCCTCATGAAGGGACGAGCAAAGAGACGATTGAAACCACACTATTAATTGGAAAGCTTCATAATAAAACATGTATACAAGTGAAGGATTCGCCTGGATTTGCAGTTAATCGTTATTTTGTCCCCTTTTTGAATGAATCCGTCCAGCTGCTAGAAGAAGGATTCGGCAACATTCCAACTATAGATGCTGCAGCAAAACAAGCATTTGAGATTGGCATGGGGCCTTTTGAATTAATGAATGTTACCGGCGTACCTATTGCCGAACATGCTTCCACTCATTTAGCAAACGAAATCAGTGAATTTTACGCACCGGCGAACTTATTAAAAAAGCAAACAGAACGTCAAAAAGAATGGGATCTGAACGGAGAAGTTGTTGAGGAAAAATTCGATAAAATAAAACAGCATCTACGTGCAACAGTATTTGGTATAGCTTCAGCTCAGGTTGAAGAAGGCGTCGCAAGTATAGAAGACACGGATATAGGTTCTAAAGTCGGCTTGAAATGGAAGTTGGGACCTTTCGAACTAATGAATAAAATCGGGATTAAAAAATCTTATAGCATTGTAGAGGAGCTACATTCCAAACGTCTCACCTTTCATCATCCAGCACTGCTGAAAGATCACGCTGAAAACAACACCCCTTTTACGTTTAAATATGTTGAAACACATCATAAAAACGCCATCGCCTATCTGACAATTAAGCGTCCAGAAGCGATGAATGCTTTAAACCCGGTCGTAGTCGAACAGTTAGAAGAGGCATTTGATAGGGCTGAAGAGAACCCTAGCGTTAAAGGCATTGCGATACAAGGGTCTGGGAAAGCCTTCGTGGCTGGAGCAGATATCAACTTCTTTATTGAATGCATTAAACATGACCACATCCAAGAAAACGTAGCTTTTACGAGGAAGGGCCATCATTTATTTAGAAAGTTGGAAACGTCGAATAAAATGACGGTTGCTATTTTAGATGGGCTATCGCTTGGAGGGGGCAGTGAACTAGCACTAGCATGCCAAGCTATCGCAGCTACAAACCAGGGAACTATGGCATTTCCTGAAAGCGGTTTAGGGATATACCCAGGGCTTGGAGGCATGCTTCGCTTAAACCACCAAATCGGAAAAGAGCTAACAAAATATTATGTCATGACAGGTAAAACCATAAGAGCAGCAGAAGCCAGAGATTTAAAGCTAGTAACGGACGTAACGGATTTAGATAACATGCAGGAAACTGTAGAAGCAATAGTTGAAAAAGGCCGCGTTGATAAGTATGAAGAGAGAAGCATTCCCAACTCATTCACCCCTCATCAACAAGCCTTCTCAGATCATAATATTGAATTGCTCCTGAAGGGTGAACAACCTAAAGGTATAGACGAAAAAACAGCCGACACATTAATCGGCATCCTTAAAGCTAAAGGACCCATCGCGTTAAAAACGATTAATCACTTAATTAACAAACAAGCAGACCTCTCGATTGACGAAGGCATTGAGCTTGAATTGAATCACTTAACAGAAATCTTCAGCACCGAAGACGCATTGAGAGGGCTTACCGCTTCTATCCGAAATACCCAGCCTGTTTTTGTAGGAGGGCCTGATCATTATGAGCATGTTTAATAAAGCTTATATACCCTATGGCGGATATTATTCCACGCCCTTCAGTAAATGGCAAAATAGCTTTCAAAATGAAAATTCGATCGAGTTAGGAGCTAAAAGCAGTAAGAAATGGTTTGAATCAAATAATATGGACCCTAATGAAGAATTAGACTTTCTCTATCTGGGAATTACCGTCGGGCAAAAAGGTGTATTTTATGGTTCTTCATGGGCAGCGACAATGATGGGTGCACAAGACGTCGCTGGGCAGACGGTTATGCATGCATGTGCTACAGCATCTACTTCACTCTATAATGCAGCGGCCTCCATAGAAGTCGGTAATATGGATATAGGTTACTGCCTATTGACTGATAGATGTTCAAACGGCCCCCACACGATTTGGCCCAACCCTAAAGGATTAGGCGGCCAGGTTATATCCGAGAATTGGAACCTTGATAACATGGCTGCCGATCCTTCCACAGGTGAAGGAATGCTCATGACTGCTGAAAATGTCGCTAAAGAGAATGGATTTACGAAGGAAGAAGCCGATGAACTTACGTTAAGAAGGTACGAACAATATGAGGATTCATTAATAAATGATGCTTCCTTTCAGAAACGCTATATGCAGCCAGTCGAAATCGCTGTATCAAAAAGAGAATCAAAAATCGTAGCTGGTGATGAAGGTGTCATGAAAACGTCCGAAGACGCTTTGCGCCGGTTGAATCCGACTATGGAAAACGGGGTTGTATCCTTTGGCGGCCAGACTCACCCGGCTGATGGAAATGCGGGTATGATTGTAACCACCCAAGCGCATGCAGAACGGCTAAGCAAAGACCCACACATTCCGATCCAAATTATGTCGTATGGTTTTTCCAGAGTAAATAAAGCCATGATGCCGACTGCCCCTGTGCATGCCGTTAGAACGGCTTTAGAGAAAGCTGGGCTGACGATTGAAGACATGACTACCATTAAGAATCACAACCCTTTTATAGTGAATGATTTATATCTAGCAAAAGCATTCGGAATAGACCCGATGACATTTAATAATTACGGCAGTTCTTTAGTCTTTGGCCACCCCCAGGCGCCAACAGTCGGCCGTTTAGCTATTGAAGCGATAGAAGAAACGGTAGAAAAAGGCGGCGGTTATGCCCTGGTAACGGGGTGTGCCGCAGGTGATAATGGTGCTGCAATCGTATTAAAGGTCGGTAGTTAATTTTCATAAAAAACTAACTCAGTACTTCCACTTCATGTACAAAGCGAATGAAACATAAGTAAATCAGAGGTTATTATGAGCAAACATTGGAAACCTATCTACTTTTTCATAGTCAAAACACAGAAACGCATGCGGTGACAGCGCGAGCCGAAGTCCCACAGGAAAGCGACCTTCGCTTTACAGGGAAGCTGACGGCCACGCAGAGCGAAGTGTTTTGACGGAACGGTCGTGGAACCCCTTTCCTTGACACCCAAAAATGCCGAGCAATTTGGCGTCATTCGGAATTTTTGGGTGTCATTTAGGTTGTGTGAATTATTTTGGTGCATAGGTTTTGGCTCTTTCATTTATAACAGTGGATAAAAGAACACCTATAATGGCTATAAGAGTGGCAGCTAAGAAGGAATGATTCACTCCTTTTATTAACCCAGCCCCTCCTTCTGTTTTACTGGTTAGCGTTATAATCGTGATAAACAGGGCAGTTCCAACCCCTGCGAAAACTTGTCTTAATGCGCTCATCATAGTTGATCCATCAGGTATAAGCGATTCCTGGAGCTGATTAAGTCCTGCGGTTTGAATTGGCATATTTAACATCGAGATCCCCAGCATTCTGACCGTTTGGATAATCGTAATATAAGCAAACGAACGCTCCGATGTTAAATCGGTAAAGAGATAAGTTGATATCGCAACAATCGTCAGCCCAATAATGGCAAGCCACCTCACTCCAACACGATCATAAATAATCCCGGAGACTAGTGTCACAATACCAAACACTACAGAGCCTGGAAGCAAAACCAACCCAGCTTCTAAAGGAGAGTATTCTAATACTTGGTGCATGTAAATAGGGAGAATCGTTTCAGCACTAATCATTAATGAGAAACTTATGATAGCAACAATAGTCGCAACAGTGAACATCGAATTTTTAAACACTCGAAATTCTAGTATGGGTTTATCTAATGTTAGTTGTCTATAGGTAAACAAAACCACTGATAGTGCACCCAAAATAATTGAACTTCCTCCAAAAATAATACTCATCTCTTTTTGCCCTGCTAAACTGCATCCTAATAAGAGACCTCCGAATCCTATTGTAGAAAGCAGCAATGACTTAATGTCTAAGTTGGACCTTTCTTGTTCTGTAACATCCGCTAACACAAAATAGCCCACTAGCATATC
Source organism: Thalassobacillus sp. CUG 92003 (assembly GCF_013618635.1). Classification (GTDB taxonomy): domain Bacteria; phylum Bacillota; class Bacilli; order Bacillales; family Halobacillaceae; genus CUG-92003. Next base: position 344,315 of record NZ_JABLSJ010000003.1, read on the forward strand.
TATTGCTGCTATGGGTAAAACCGTTATAAACACGGCTCGCCATGAAAATAATTCGATGAGCCATCCAGCCAACGTAGGCCCTATTGCTGGAGCAAAAGAGGCAACCAACCCTCCTATCCCCATAATGGTTCCTCTTTTGTTGATCGGGTACATCAGGACTACAATCGATTTGACTAAAGGGAACATAATACCTGCCCCAACTGCCTGAATCACTCTCCCTAATAGTAGAATTTCAAAACTAAAAGCTATACTAGATAAAAAAGTTCCCAGCGTGAAAGCTCCCATAGCGCTATAGAAAAGCTTTCGAACAGAATAGTTTTTGATAAAGTAAGCGGTTATTGGGATAAGAATTCCCAATACTACAATAAATGCTGTATTCAACCACTGGCCCTCATTAGCAGATAAATGAAAAACTTCCATAATTGAAGGAATTGCAGTGGTCAACAGCGTTAAATTCAAAATCGATATAAAGCTGCCTACCATTAATACAGCTGTCATAGGACCTCTCTTTATTTGGTTAATCTTGTCTTTACGCATCTTAATGTCCTCCTTCAAAAGTGTGTGTTCATAAAAATTACTAAAATACACGAAAAATCTCATCAGAATTTAAAGTGAGAAATAGTAAGCCTTTTGAAGGATATATATGTGATGTATATGTATGACCTATCGAGACTTCGATTCAAACCATTGTAGAATTCGCGTTCTAACAAAACACGAAAAAAAACGCTCCCGACAAAGTGAAAAATTTGTACGGAAACGCCATCTAATCTATTTTCATTATTCCTCTTTTAGAGAGTTTTGATAGACTAATGAATCAAAGGGGGCGGGGAGAATGTTGGATAGGTTACTAGCGATAAAGCCATTTATAGGCTTCCTGATGTTTATCCCTGTATAAATCAAGGCTTGTAAGTTGTTCATTCTTTAACTGATTGAATATATACAGTCCGGTACATCTATCTCTTAAATGATGTGCCTCATTCAGACTATCTGTAATTAACGCACCGGGGAGTCCAAGTTCTTCAGCAGTACTCGGCCCTCCAGCTCCGGTGAGCAACTGCCGAATTCTTTCTGGATTAGGAAGCGACTCTATTAATTGCTGCACTTCTTCCCAGTTCTCACGAAGTTTCTCTATTGAGATGTCTTCACGCTTATAATGACGCACATTTTCTTTATATAGTGCTGTAATAATAGCTGTGCTAACGCCTACCTTCGTTCCATGAAGAAGCTGTCTGGCGTTTGTCTTCAAAAGCTCCATTTCCCAATAATGAGAAAGATGGTGTTCCCCTCCTGAAGCTGGCCTGGAATGATCAAGCACTAACATGACCATCCCTGATTCAATTAATGCCTGGGTAAGAATGCGAATACCTTTTTCGTTGCCTGCTCCAATGCTATCAACATGTGTCACGCAAGCTTCCAGCGACTGGCGTGTGATAGCAGCGGCCAGCTCGCTATATGGTTCATTAGCGACTAACTGTGAGATTTTCCAATCCGTAAGCGAGGTATATTTACCGAGAATATCTCCAAAACCAGAGGCAGTCAGTTCCTTTGGTGCATGCATCAGCACATTAAGATCAGCAAAAACAGCAATCGGTGCAGCCGTTTGAATCGTCTTCTTCATCCCTTTAAAAATTAATGGAGCTCCTTTGGAGGTAAAACCGTCCACAGATGCAGCTGTGGGTACAGAAATAAACGGAATGTTCATTTTATATCCGACAAACCGGACAATATCATGGATAGTTCCCGCTCCTACTGCCAGCAATACATCAGTTTCCACTGGTACTTCTGCCAATAGCTGAACGATTGTCTGTTCATCTGCAATGACCTGTCCGTTATCATCCTGTTCCAGCTGAACCATAACCATATGTTCCAGCTTTTCGTAAAGATGGTTGCCATCTGCTGACTTAGTATGCTCATCTGCGACGATGACGATATTTTTCATGTCTTGTGCTCTTAAATAATCAGAAATAAGGTCAAGCGCGCCCTTTTTAATCGTTATTTCCGGCAAAGAGACAGATTCGCCCGTCAACTCTTGCGCTAACTGATTTAATTCTTGAAATGCTGCCATACTTCCCCCTCCTACAACGATTCCTCCTATTACGTTTCCTTAAGGCGTAATACAACGATAGACATGGCCGGCAGCTGCAGCTCCAATCCATTATCACCGTTTGTTATATCGTTAAACGCTTCAGGATGTACATTTTCCGGTTCCTCGAACGTATTATGAGCATTCTTACTTTCAGCAGTTAGAATTCTCCCCGTGACTTCAGAGAATTGGGCTCCGCGAAAATCAAGATGAAGCTTGGCTTGCCTCTGGTGATCCAAATTACACAGACTGATGTTTATTCTGCCATCTTGCGCTTGCGAAGCAGAAGCGCTTATTTGCCGGAAAGACTTTTCTTTATGTCTAATGGTTTCGGTTTCCAGGTGTAGAGCCAGCTTATCTGCATCTTGATGAACTTTAAACATGTTAAACACATGATAGGTCGGCGTAAGAATCATTTTTTCCCGTTCTGTTAATACCATTGCTTGCAACACGTTGATGGTTTGGGCGATATTAGCCATTTGCACACGATCACAATGGCTGTTGAAAATGTTCAAGGAAGCACCAGCCACTAAAGCATCCCTAATCGTATTCTGTTGATATAAAAATCCCGGATTGCTCCCTGGTTCTACATCAAACCAAGTACCCCATTCATCAATTATCATACCGACCCTTTTTTCCGGATCATATTTATCCATGATCGTACCATGTTTCTCAATAAGCTCCTCAATGAGCAGGGCCTTCTCCATAGTCGTGTTCCACTCATCTTCCGAAAAATCTGTTGCAGATCCCTTAGCGTGCCAGTGCTCACCTGGAATAGTGTAGTAGTGGAGGCTTAAACCATCCAAGTGAGGAGCGGCCTCCCTCATCAGCACATCAGTCCAATGGAAATTATCATCACTTGCGCCTCCGGCAATCTTATAAAGTTTATTGCCGCTATAGTCTCGTATGTAAGTCTGAAATTGTTTGTACAAATCCGCGTAATACTCCGGGCGCATGTTGCCCCCGCATCCCCAGTTTTCGTTCCCGACACCAAAATTCGTCACTTGCCATGGCTCATATCTGCCGTTTTCCGCTCTCCAATTAGCCATTGGCGACTCGCCATTTAACGTTAAATATTCTATCCATTCGGACATTTCTTGAACAGTTCCGCTTCCCACATTTCCGCAAATATACGGTTCTGCCCCCACCAGTTCACATAGCATTAAAAACTCATGGGTACCAAAGTGATTGCTCTCAGTCACCCCTCCCCAATGAGTATTGACCATACGTTTCCTGTGCTCACGCGTCCCTACTCCATTCTTCCAGTGGTATTCGTCAGCAAAACACCCACCAGGCCAACGCAATACAGGTATTTCAATCGCTTTCAGGGCGTCTAATACATCGTTTCGGATGCCACGGGTATTCGGTATTGAGGAATCCTCGCCAACCCAAATCCCTTCATAAATCCCCCTGCCCAAGTGTTCAGCAAAGTGACCATAAATATTCTTGTTAATCTTTCCCTGCTTTATATCAGTTTCTACGATAACTTTGTGCACTATTTCCACCTCAATTCACTAAAGAAAATGAGTTACTTAAAACCATGTGAAACTGGATGAACTGGCCATAGTCAACGGTTAAACCTTCTCAACATGACATATAACTACGTGTAATAAAGGAAATCGTGAACTTATTGGTTTAAGAAGCTTTCCTATCATCAATTTGATTAAATACTCTCAAGGTAAACCACATGCTGCATATAGCAGCGACACTAATTGAAAAGAACGGGATCAGTCCCGGATAACTTAATGAAAGATACGTTATAGAAAAAAGCACCACCCCTATTCCGAGTGTATAATGAATTTTAGAGAGGCCAATAATGACAGCATTCCGGATATGATGAAAACACTTGGCTTTATAATGGACGAATAATGGAAATGTCCAGATAGCCATAATAAAGTAAAGGAATAAGACAGGATAGAAAGCAAAAGGAATAAAGAAGGGAAAGTCTCCTTGGTTACCGATGATCAACTGATAATTTACGTAAAGAATAATACCGACAATAGCGATAAGCCAACCAATCAAATTCGCTGCAATAAAATCTTTTTTATAGCTGTGGAAAAACGTTTTCCAAACTGAAAAATCCTCCTCTCCTCTCAGCCATTTTCTCGATACCCCCAATGCAGCAGCAGTAGCTGGGAAAACGCCTGCTATGAATAAACCTGCAAGAGAAGCTCCAATACATAATAGATTGACCGTCACCAGCCTGGTAATCCATTGCAGAAGCAAATCTAATGTCGTCACTATACCCTTACCATTCATAACCGACTTCCCACCTTTCTTTACTTCTCTAAAAATCAGCTTCTATAACTACCACCGCTCATCAGCCTTTTACCCCTCCGACTGTAAGCCCTTCCACGAAGTAACGTTGGAAGAAAATGAATAATACCAATATAGGCAAGATGGTCATGACCGATCCGGCAATTAGAAGATCGTAATTATTACCGTAAGGGGTCAGCAACGTAGCGAGTCCAATCGGCAGAGTAAACATATCGTTAGAGCGAAGGACGATTAACGGCCACAGGAAATTATTCCAGCTGCCAAGACCCTGCAGGATTGCCATAGCCGCAAACGACGGAAGCATAAGCGGCATCATAATCCTAAAGAAAATGCCATACTCAGTAGCCCCGTCAATTCGTGCGGAATCCATTAATTCCCTTGGAAGGCCAAGCGCATATTGCCGAAAGAAAAAGACGGCAATCGGTGCGACGATCATCGGCAATATAACCGCCGTATAAGAGTTAATCAACTGGAAGCTAATCATCATTTGATATAAAGGCAACATCATAATTTCAAACGGAATCATGATGATAAACAATACGAGAATGAAAAAGAAATTTCTCCCCCGAAAATCGTACACGGCCAGAGCATAACCGACCATTGAGGAAAAAAATAAAGAAAGGACAATGACAAGCAGAGAGATGATTAGGCTGTTTGTGTACCATTGCCAATACACGCCGCCTTCAGTAAAAATATACAGATAATTATCTAAGTTTAATGTGCTTGGATCAAAGGTAAGGCTGATACCCTCTCTCATTAAAATCGATGATGGTCGAAAAGAGGAAATAAACAAGCTGATAATTGGAAACAATGCAAGGAACGAAATGATGAAAAAGATCCCATTTATGATCAACTTTAGGAGTTTGTTTTGATTAGGTTTCATTATTCATCCCCCCGTTTAAAGGCACCAGTTAAGATCAATTGGATAAAACTGATAACGAAGATAATCAACATCAGGACCACGCCAACTGCCGCTCCAAATCCCATATCATTTTGCTGGATCCCTTGCTGATACAGGTAACCTACAACCGTCAACCCAATATTGCCAGGCGATCCCGATTCCCAGAAGACAAAACTTTCTTCAAACATTCTGAACCCATTGATAATGGAGATAGTCGTCACAAAAATTGTAATCGGTTTCAAGAATGGCAACGTTACAAACAAAAACTTTTGAATGGGTGTTGCGCCATCGATATCTGCAGCTTCATAAAGTTCCTTAGGTATATTTTGCAAAGCGGCCAGGTAGTACAAAATATTCACACCCATCCAGCGCCAGGACGTCAGAAAAACCATAAGAAACATTGCAGACCAGCGTTCGTATCTCCACTCTAGAGGTCCAATCCCAAACCACCCAAGGAATTGGTTAGCTGCAGCCGTATCCGTTTCACCGAACATCAACCTGAAAACCATCCCTGATACAATAACTGAGGCCAATGCTGGGATGAACAGAGAGGCTCTGAAAAAGGTTTTATATTTTACTAGCCTGGAATTCAGGAAAACGGATAATAGAATCGGAAATGCGACCAGGATAGCCACGGTTAATATGACATAGATTGTCGTATTCGTTAGTGCTTTATAGAAAGTAGGATTAGTAATCCGCTCATAGTTTTCAAGCCCAATAAAATTCACTTGACCCGGCAAAATACTTTGAAAACTCATAATAATTGCCTGGATTGCCGGATAAAGCGTTAAAACCAAAAAGGAAATGATAAATGGAGCAATGAAAATATAGGGCGCCACCTTCTTGGAATTAAAAAAACGCAGCACTTTATTAGGTTGATTTGGACCTTTATTTCTGTTTGATTTTGGTCCTTCAGGCTGCTTACGTCTTCTTGGCTTAGATGCCTGCGCCCCATTAACAGGATCTTTCTTTGCATTAGCAGAAGTAGATGTCATAGAAAACTCCCCTCGATATGACATGAGATGATTTTCAAACGCGCCACAGAAAATTCAATTACTAGGAAGAAGCTTTCTTTAATCGAATTACATTCCAAGAGGTTTTTGGAAGTCTTATGTCAAGAACGCCACTATCCAGTGTGGACGCATCCAAATGGTGCGGTCTAACTGCTTCGTGTTGAGGAGTATTTACCGCTTTTAAATCATCATTCTCCAATACGAGATGTTCATCCAGGAGATATCCTTCAAAACTTCTAACGTCGGTAGTCACCTGTATGGCTTCTTCCAGATGCTTATTGACCATAAACAAAGTCACTTCCTCGTTTTCTTCGTTATAGACAGCCGCACTATCTATATAAGGGACATCCGTAAACTCTCGGCTATCGTATTTTGGTACAGAGATAATCGGCTTTAGAGAAATACCACGTCCATAAACGGAAGCATGCATATATGGATAAAAAATGGTTTGTTTCCAGGCACGTCCGTTATTCTCAGTCATAATCGGAGCAATAACATTAACAAGCTGCGCCATACAAGCCATTTTCACCCTGTCCGCGTTCTGTAAAAAAGTAATCAGCATACTGCCAACTAACAGGGCGTCCTCAAAATTATAGTGATCTTCCAGCTGAGGCGGCGCTATGGTCCATGGCTCAATTTTCTTATCAGCATCGTTGGAATGGTACCAGACATTCCATTCATCAAAACTCAAGTTAACTGTTTTTTTGCTGCGGTGCTTGGCTTTAATATAATCACAAATCGATGTCACCGTTTTAATAAAATGATCCATATCCATGTTTTTGGCTAAGTAATTGGCGGGATCGTTTTCGTGGTTGCCATAATATTGGTGAAGGGATACAAAGTCTACTTGCTCATACGTGTGGTCTAATATAGTAGCTTCCCATTCAGCAAAGGTAGGCATTTGAGTACTCGAACTGCCACACGCAACTAATTCAATAGTAGGATCCACTAGCCGCATAGCCTTTGCCGTTTCGGATGCCAATCTTCCATACTCATGTGCTGTTTTTTGACCTACCTGCCACGAACCATCCATTTCATTGCCCAGGCACCATGTCTTAATATTGTGAGGAATATCATAACCGTGCGACTTTCTTAATTCACTCCAGTATGTTCCGCCTGAGTGATTGGTATATTCCAATAAGTTTCTAGCCGCATCGATACCTCTTGTCCCAAGGTTCACAGCCATCATGACTTCCGCTCCGACCCTTCTTGTCCAGTCTGCAAACTCATTGACCCCTACTTCATTTGTCTCAATCGTGCGCCAGGCTAATTCCAGCCTGCGGGGGCGGTCTTTTTTCGGTCCGATACCATCTTCCCAATTGTAGGCGGAGACCATATTGCCTCCAGGGTATCTTACGATTGGTACTTGCAGTTCGTTTACAAGCTCTATTACGTCTGTACGGAACCCTTGCTCATCTGATTCCGGGTGCTCTGGTTCATATATGCCTCCATATACTGCACGACCTAGATGCTCAAGGAAAGACCCATAAATGCGTTCGTCAATTTCAGCAATCTGATAACTTTTATCTACCACCATTTTTGCCTTTAACTGTTCAACCATTGAATCACTCCTTTCACACTTAATAAAATTTGAGGTTTATATCAACCACGGTTACGATAGTATTTAGTATGTAACGGGCAAGGTTCAAATCCTTGCCCTTCTTTATCATTGATTTTCTACCGCTTCCTGAGCAGCGTCCAAAGCTTCTTCAGGCGTTTGCGATTGCTGCCTTAGTACACTGTCTAATACATTAGTCCCCATTTGCTCTGAAATGGCCGGTGTCTGTTGCGTAATATTTAATCCATTAATTTCTTCTCTGACAGAAAGCAACGTATCAAAAATATCCTCGCTAAAGTATTGGAAATACTCATTGTCTTCTTGAAGAGCTGGACTTTCCCAAACTGTCCACATTGGCGGATCGAAGCCTAATACGGTCCACAAATCAATGTTTCCTTGTTCCGACAGCTTAGCAAAGGCTAAAAATTCTTTGGCAAGGTCCGGGTGCTCAGTTTGGTTTGTAACCACGGTTCCAGTACCGCCCATCCCTGCTGAACGGTTACCGCCTTCCTCCCACTGAGGCATTGGTCGAATAGCCATCTTACCGGACAAATCAGGCATATTATCCAAGAAACGCCCCATATACCACATAGGCATTGTAAGTGAAGCTGATTTTCCATCATTCATATAGGCATAATATTCTTCAGCATGAGGTTCTCCCCCAGGCATCACTTCAGCGATTTCCTCTTCATAAATTAGATCTTGCTGGAATTGCAGGGTCTCGGTGTTCGTTTGGTTGTTAATGGTAAGCTCTCCATCTTCACTAACGAAGTCTGACCCTTGCTGAGACATCAGCGCCCAATATTGGATAAAATCACCTGTAGGAAAAGAGGTCATCATGGCATCGGTGTTCTCAACCACTTTGTGACCGGCTTCCACATAATCATCCCAGGTTTTGATAGAGTCAATATCTACTCCGGCCTCTTCCATAATCTCGGTGTTATAGTACATCATATTGGCACCTACGTGCGTCGGCATTCCATAATATTGTCCGTCCTTGCTATAAATATCGAACCGGGCTTCAACAAAGTCTTCCATGACCGGTTCCACATACTCATTCATGGGCAGTATTTGCGGTTCACCCTCTAAGTAGTTTGGGAAACGGGAAATTTCAATATCGACAATGTCCGGCGCTCCTTCACTCGATTGAAGTGCCAGAAGTAAGTTATTGTGCATTTGGTCAAATGGATAGGTCTCTGCATTTAAAGTGATCGGGCGATCTGGATTTTCTTCATTCCAACGATCAACTGCTTTCTCATAAAAAGCGTTATGCTGTGTAGCAAATGTCCAAAAAGTCAATTCAGTTGCATCTTCCCCTCCATCTCCCATTGTCTGTGTTTCATCCGCGTCTCCACTGGTTTCGTTTCCTTCGCCGCTACAAGCAATCAGTAAAAGAGCCAATAAGCCGACTGCTAAAAATAACAAAAGCTTATTACTTTTCATTATTGCTTCCCCCCCCTTATTTTTAAAGCGCTTACAAAAATTTTTTTTTAAAATGACATATTTCTATCACCTCTTTTGTTTCATTCACATTCTCCATACAGCCACATACAAAAAATGGATTCACCCTACAACTTCTACATCTTAATTCTTCATTCATCAAAATTGGTACGTATAAGTAACATTAAGTAAATTATAAAAGAGGTCATACTCAATTTCAATTGTTTTTTTAAAATTCTTAAAATTTTCCTGGTAGATTATAGACTCGATCCTAAATAAAGGGTGTTAACACCGCTCTTTTCCGCCCTATCTAAATAGGAGAAAGCATGGAGCTCTATGAAAGGTTAAGGATTTAACGGCTCACACCTTGTACGTATAAGATTAGCGGGCACCCTAGTAAGAGAGGCTGAAACATAAAAAATCCGAACAATTTCATAAAAATCATTCGGGTTTTTTATGTTGTATTCAGTTTTGTCCCAGTATGTTTACATAGAAAAGACACTAACTACTGAAGGTTTCCTGCTTCACCTTTTCTTGCAAGGATCGAGTCGAATTCCTGATTATAAGTTCGGTATCGAAAACAAATGAAGTGTTGTCGACTTTTAATTGATTATTATTTTTATTCTTTATCAAGTCCAAAATCATTTCACCGGCCTTTGTTCCTAATTCCGTTTTAGGATGTGAAATCGTAGTCAGTTTGACTTCGGACACTTCAGCAAGAAATGAATCATCAAAGCCTACTATTGACAGCTCATCTGGTACTATTATTCGGCGCTCTCTTAATACATCCAGCAGATTAATCGCCAACTCATCGTTGTAACATACGATGGCCGTCGCTTTCTTTTCTTTATCCAGAATCTCCCGAAGAAACTGAGCTGGCCGCTCCGATTTTTCGTTTGTACTATAAGTGAAAATGTAATCGGGATCAACAGGGAGATGATTGCTTCGATGAGCTTTCAAATATCCTTTCATTCGTCTAGTTCCCTGCATATCATCCGTTTTAAATAAACCAATGATATGTTTATGGCCCTGTTTAATTAGATGCTCCGTCTGTAAATAACCACCTTGTTCATCATTGACAATAACGCTTACAGGTTCCAGTTCATCATAAAAAGCGTTTATCATGATGTAAGGGATATTCAACCTTTCCAAATGTAAATAGTAGCCAAGATTCGGGTTAGCGTAAGCGCTCTTGGTTGGTTCGATGATTACACCGTCAAATTGTTTATCAATAATTTTTTCCAAAATAGCCTTTTCATTCTCATGGTTGTTATTGGTACTGAATAAACTTACCTGGTAATTCTGGTCACTTAAGTAAGATTCCGCACCACGAATGATGGACGGAAATATATAATCGGAAATATAAGTTGTGACGATCGCTATATTTTTCCGGTCCTTTTTTACTTGAGTCTGGTCAGGCATTCTATCAGCACAGAAAGTGCCTGCCCCCTGTTCGCGATAAAGCCATCCCAGATTGACTAAATCTCCAATGGCTAAGCGGATCGTATGCCTGCTCACATTAAACTGCTTCATTAACTCGCTTTCCGAGTTGATTTTTTGGTTAGGCTGGAACGTGCCATCCATTATTTTTGATTTAATTGCTTGTTTGACCATATTATGCTTTGTCTGCATAGTTAACACCTCTAAGCTATTGGAACTGCTTTTAATATATTCGTACAAGTTCTTAATTTTATTATACCATTTATGCTTCTGGAGAAGCCATTAATTAGAGGATTAGCAGACAATCAGCTATAGACTGCAGCTATTGTCTCCATAAAACGTCGTTCCATTTCAATTCCTTTTTAAACTCTCTCAATTTAGTATCATCATTGATAATCAAACATTCTACTTGGACCATTTCTGCAAATTCCAACAACTGATTGACGGTAACTTCAAAGGAGAGAACGGTATGGTGGGCGCCTCCAGCGTGTATCCATGCCTCTGTCGCTTCATTCAAAGAAGGCTTGGGCTTCCACAATACTTTCGCAACAGGCAGATGAGGAGTATCGATATGCGGCTGTTCCGCATCCACTTCATTGACAACGAGACGAAAGCGGCCACCCAGCTCAATAAGAGAGACATTAACTGCTTTACCGCTTTTTCCATCGAATACAAGTCTGGCGGGATCAGCTTTATCGCCCATAGAAAGGGGGTGAATGACGATTTCAGGTTTAGTCGCAGCTATGGTTGGACAAATTTCCATCATATGAGATCCTAGTATCTTTTCGTTGCCTGGCTCTAAGTGGTACGTATAATCTTCCATAAATGTCGTATCCTTGTTGTGCGCAATGATCTTCATAAAGCGTAATAAAGCAGCTGTCCTCCAGTCCCCTTCGCCCGCAAATCCATATCCCTCTGCCATCAAACGCTGAGCCGCCAGGCCAGGCAGCTGAAGCATGCCATGTAAGTCCTCGAAGTTCGTAGTAAATGCCGTATAATTTCCTTTTTGCAAGAATTGTTTCAAGCCAATCTCCATTTTAGCCTGTTCTTTGATGGCGGCACTCGAAAAATCATCCTCTTCAAAATCGTACAACGCTTTATATTCCTGATACACATTCTCCACTTGCTGGTCTGTCACCGTATTCATTTCCTCCACGAGATCACCTATACCATAATAGTCAACTGTCCAACCAAATTTAATTTGCGCTTCTATTTTATCTCCATCCGTTACAGCAACATTCCGCATATTATCTCCAAATCTTGCTACACGAACGTTCCTGCTCTCCGACACGGCAACAGCCGTATTCATCCAGTCAGCGCATTTCTTTAATACACGTTCATCCTTCCAATACCCGACCACCACTTTACGCGGAATTTTCATCCGAGTGCTAATAAAGCCGTATTCCCGGTCTCCGTGAGCCGACTGATTTAAGTTCATGAACTCCATATCGATACTATCCCATGGGATATCGCGGTTGTATTGAGTATGCAGATGAAGTAATGGTTTCTGCAGACTATTCAGCCCGCCTATCCACATTTTGGCTGGGGAGAAAGTATGCATCCATGTAATCAACCCGGCGCATCTTTCACTTGAGTTAGCTTCCTGACAGAGTCTGTAAATGTCGTCTGCCGTAGTAAGTACAGATTTAAATGTGATTGAAAAAGGAAGATTCCCGTTTTCGTTTATTTTGTTGATCATGTCCACCGAATGATCTTCTACTGTTCGTAAAGCATCGTCTCCATACAAATGCTGGCTGCCCGTTACAAACCAAAATTCATAGTCTTTGACCTTTAACATATGAACCCTCCCCTATGTTTACATATTCAATTCGGCTTGGGGCTTTGCTCCTGACTTAAGGGTTTTCAGTCTTTTCATCACATCGTTTTCTCCTCGGCCGAAATAGTCATGGAGCCTGTTGTATTCTTGATAGAGCTGTTCATAAATTTCGACATGTTCAGGTATGGGCTCAATGACCTCTTCATTAATACGCCCCATTTGGCTAGCTGAATCTACAATGGAGTCATAGCCGCCCTTACCGCTCCCGGCCGCAACTGCCCCGAACATCGCAGCGCCTAAAGCCGGGGTCTGGAAGGAGTCAGCAATTTTTATCTTTCGGTTGGTCACGTCCGCATAGATTTGCATAAGCAGTCGGTTTTTTTGGGGTAACCCGCCGCAAGCATATAATTCATCGACTGAGACCCCATTTTGATGGAAGGCATCGACAATTTTTCTTGTACCAAAGGCCGTGCTCTCTAACAATGCCCGGTAAATTTCCTCCGGTTTCGTTTGGAGTGTAGCCCCGACTAGTAGACCGCTTAGCTCTGTATCGACTAAAACAGAGCGATTTCCATTCCACCAATCTAGTGCAAGTAATCCTGTCTCGCCCGGTGCGTAATTAATCGCTCTATTCTCAAGCCATTGATGGACATTTAAGCCATCCTTTTCAGCAGCTTCTAAAACATATCCCGGGACCCCTTCATCTACAAACCAGGCGAAAATATCTCCAACTGCAGACTGTCCGGCCTCATAACCATAAAATCCAGGGATGATCCCATCTTCCACCACTCCACACATGCCTTCTACATATTTTTCTTCCGTCCCAAGAACCATGTGGCAAATGGAAGTACCCATCGCCATCACCATTTTACCTGGCGAGACTACTCCCATTGCTGGAACAGCCGCATGGGCATCCACATTACCGACTGCTACAGCCGTACCTGATTTCAGACCAGTAATTTCTGCCATTTCCTCTGATAAACCGCCTGCTTTGGTACCGAGTTCCACCACTTCACCACGCAGTTTTGTTTCCGCGAGATATTCAAACCGCGGATCTAAGGATTTGAAGAATTCCTTACTTGGATAAGTATCCTGCTTGTGCCAAATGGCTTTGTACCCAGCCGTGCAACTATTTCTCATCAAACAGCCAGTAAGCTGTGAAACGACCCAGTCCGTCGCTTCTACGAATTGGTCCGCTCGGTTGTACATGTCCGGGTCTTCATTCAAAATTTGCCATATTTTCGCAATCATCCATTCGGAGGATATTTTTCCCCCGTATCTAGGCAAGAAAGCTTCCCCGCGCTGTTCCGCAATTTCATTCAGCAAAGTTGCTTCTTTTTGTGCCGCATGATGTTTCCACAATTTAACCCAGCTATGCGGATGAGCTGCTAACTCAGGATCAAAACATAAAGGAATCCCGTCTTCATCAATCGGAAGCATCGTACAAGCCGTAAAATCAATGCCTAATCCGATGATATCCTCAGGCCTTACTTTGGATTGCTCTAACACAGCAGGTATCGACCTTCTAATCACCTCTATGTAGTCATCTGGATGCTGTAAGGCCCATTCCAGGCCAAGCTGGGTACCTTGAGGCAGTTGTTCAGACATAACCCCATGCGGAAAGCTCGTCACATGATCCGCTACTTCTGTCCCATCCTCTAACGACACGAGTACAGCCCTGCCTGACTCTGTGCCAAAGTCTATTCCGATGGCGTATTTTTCTGCCATTTATATCCCCCCCCTTTATTATTTTTGACCGTAATAAGCATTGGCACCGTGCTTTCGCAAATAATGTTTATCCAGCAGTGCTTGTTCCATATCCGGAGTTTGCGGGTTTAATTGATAGGTATGAAATGCCATCTTAGCCACCTCTTCGAGAACCACCGCATTGTGAACAGCATCACTTGGACTTTCACCCCAATTAAATGGCGCATGACTGTGCACCAGAACACCGGGTACTTGCTGAGGGCTGACCGCTTCGAACGCTTCTACAATGACATTACCGGTTTCCAGCTCATAATTATGCTGGATTTCTTGATCGTTCATTCTTCGCGTACATGGAATCTGGCCATAGTAATAATCACCATGGGTGGTACCGAGCGCGGGTATGCTTCTGCCTGCCTGTGCCCAGGTGGTCGCCCAAGTAGAATGTGTGTGAACCACCCCGCCTATTTGGGGAATTCTTTGATATAACACGAGATGGGTCGGCGTATCTGAAGAAGGCTTTAAATCTCCTTCAATTACATTCCCCTCCAAATCAACGACCACCATACTATCTACGGTTAAATCTTCATAAGCTAACCCACTCGGTTTGATAACCATCAGCTGACTCTTGTCGTCGAAACCGCTTACATTTCCCCACGTAAAAGTAACAAGTCCGTGTTTAGGCAGCTCTTGGTTCGCTTTCAGCACCTCGTTCTTCAGATCTTTTAACATGAGAGTCACCGCCTCCCCTCTAACTTTCTATCTTGTACGTATAAGTTTTTCTTTAATTTATCTTAATATAAAAAATATGTACGTGCAAGTTAAAATTTTGCTTTCATTCTCTCTCCCTTTTTAGCTTGAATGGTAGATCAACGCTCTAAGTAATATAGTCACAGCCAGCTTATAAAAGACGGGGCTTTAAGTAACTTGAACTATACCTCTAATAATGGACCCTGATAAAAAAAGCTACCCAAAAGTTCTGCGAACGATTGAGTAGCTTTCAAGCAATATTGTATTTGGTTACTTTCTACTCTTCAAAGTGAATGTCTATTACATGACTTCCCAACGACCTGACTAAAAATCTTAAAAGCCTTCCACAGGTTCACGTTTCTCCCACCCTTCTCTAAACAAAGGCAAGAAATTTTCTCTTTTATAGGGATGCTTACGTATTTCTTCTATATTCAAATCAGTCCCCCATCCTGGACGATCACTAACCTGAATATATCCCTCCTCAATATCAAGCGTGTTCGTAAGTATATGCTGGGTCCATGGTTCATTAAAGTCCTCGAAGATTTCATGGATAAAGAAGTTAGGTGTAGCTGTATTAAGGTGAGCACATACGATCGAACATAACGGCCCTTGCGCACTGTGTGGTGCGATTACACCGTTAAAAGCGTTAACCATTCCTGCTACCTGCTTCGCTGACGTCAATCCCATAAATTGAGGCTCAAGCTGAATAATGTGAACTTGATTGTGTGAAAGAAGTTCTGCAAATTGCTCCTTACAGTAATAATCCTCCCCACATGCAATTGGCACAGGGCTGCGCTTAGCAACTTCAATCATCGATGAAACACTTTGTGGGGGCACAGGAGCTTCGAACCATGTTGGTTCATATTTAGCCATTTCTTCCGAGAATCTAAGTGCAGTATGGACACTGAAACGATTATGCCCTTCAATCAAAATATCTACATCGTCCCCTACTGCCTCACGCACCGCTCCGATGAGTTCAAGCGATAATTTAAAATCCTTCCGCTCCACCGATTTCCACGCCGCACCAAATGGATCGAATTTTAATGCGGTGTATCCTTTATCTACTACTTGTTTAGCCAACCTGTAAAAATTTTCAGGCGTGCGCGGCCCGCTCGTGTACCATCCGTTTGCATAAACTCTAAGGCTTTCGTGACACTTTCCACCGAGTAACTTATAAACAGGCTGCTCTAATACTTTCCCCATGATGTCCCAGCAAGCAAATTCAATCCCTGATAAAGCTGCACCTTGAATTTGCCCGCCATCGGAAAACACATCCCTGAACATGTGAAGAGAATGATTTTCTACATCAAATGGATCCTTACCTATAACGTAAGGCTTCAACTCATGGATAGCTGCTTCGACTGTTTTACCAAATCCATTTAATGTGGCTTCTCCTATACCGTGCACCCCTTCATCGGTGTCAACTTGCACAAACACCCAATTTTTCCATCCGTTACCTGCAATATACGTTTGGACATCTAAGATTTTCATCGTATCGCTCCTCTTCTAAAAAGATTAAAAAAACAAACTGAGTAATAGGCAAACTGTAAACCCTACTAAAGCTACAATAGTTGACATGACCGTCCATGACTTAAGTGTTTCACCCTCCGTCATTCCAAAATAACGGTTAACCATCCAGAAACCTGAATCATTGACGTGAGACGCAATTGTTGCGCCCGATGCTACAGCGATAACCACAATTCCTTTTAATGGCTCACTTGCATCAAATGAACTTATTAGCGGGGCAACCAAGCTAGAAGCAGTCACCATTGACACCGTTACTGAACCTTGAGCGATCCTTAATAAAGCTGCAGTCAGAAAAGCAAAGACAACGAGCGGGAGTTGAGTTTTTTCCATAGCATCGGCAAGCACATCACCTATTCCTGATGCAATGAGCATTTCTCCAAATACACCACCGGCACCCGTTACTAAGATGATAATACCGGCAGGTTCAAGAGCTTTCGTGGTAATCTTTTGGATTTCATATTTTGTATATCCTCTTTTCGTTCCGAAAATATAGAACGTGAGGAGTGTAGCAATGGTAAGGGCAACAAAAGGATGCCCTACAAAGGTGAATATGCTCCTGAGTGTACTTCCCTCCGCCAACAGGACATCTCCGGTCGTACTACATAAAATCAGGATAATGGGTAATAGAATGATCGAAATCACATTTATGAAACTCGGCAATTCTTTTCCATTATATTGCCCTTCAGTTTCCCGTTCGTTATCAGCAAGGGCCGCTGCTTGTTCCTGCATAAACTCCGGGATACCAAGATGGATTTTTTGTGATATATAGTTTCCAAATACAGGTCCTGCTAGGATCATAGCGGGTATACCAGCAATAACACCGAACAAGATCACATAACCTAAATCAGCTCCAATTAATGAGGCGGAAGCGATGGGACCTGGAGTTGGAGGAATCATGCCATGAGCTACAATGAGTCCCGCCAGTAAAGGTATTCCATAATAGAGCAAAGATTTGTTCGATTTACGTGTTAAGCTGTACAAAATCGGCATCAAAATGACAAGGGCCACGTCGAGAAAAACAGGAATTGAAATAATTAATCCTGCAATACTCAATGCCCAGGGACTGTTTTTTTCACCAAATTTATTAAGCAAGGATAACGCTAAGCGTTCTGCACCACCTGAGACCTTTAATACTTCTCCGAACATAGCACCAAGGCCAATGATGATGGCTATGAAAGCAAGCGTACCTCCCATACCTTCTTCAAACGTTTCGATGATCTCTTCAGGCGGCATCCCTACTGCCAGTCCTACAAGAAAACTTGTGACCATCAGTGCAACAAATGCTTGGAGTTTGGTTCTCATTACAAGGAATAGCAATAAAGCTACGCCTAAAATGGCCACAATAATCAGCCAAGAAGTTGAAGCCAAAAAATCCTCTCCTTTGCCTTAATAAGATAGCGCTTACATAAAAAGCGATAATAATTGACCTCGTCCTGAGGAGACATAAGCAGAATAAGAGTAATTTTTGTTCTACATTATCGAACTAAGTTCTGATATATGGACATACTCAAACCAAATTTGAGGCATAAAATACACCTAAGATGCCCCCTTTTGATACCCCATCTCCTTTGAGATCTTTTGTGCTGTTTCATTCATCAACGGAACAAGACTTTCGAATTGTTCACTATTCAACTGGGGAGTTGGCATTGATAGACTAAAGGCAGCTGTCACATCACCTGTGTGATTGTAAATCGGAAACGCAAGGCAGCTGATCCCCGGTTCATTTTCTTCACGATCGATCGCGTAGCCCCTTTCCTTGATTTTACGCAATTCTTCTAGAAAATCCTGTTTATTCGTCAAAGTATTGCTCGTTTGTTTTTCAAAAACGTAATCCGCCAATATATCGTTGATTTCTTCTTGATCTCTAAAAGCTATCAGGGCTTTCCCGACTCCTGAACTATGAATAGGGGCTCTGCGGCCTATACGAGAATATTGTACGTTTCCCGAGCTGCCTTCGACTTTGTCGATGTAAACCCCTTCCTTTTCTTCTAAGATAACGAGGTGTAACGTATGACCTGTTTTTCTGGATAATTCCCACAAGTACTTCTTAGCTACAGAACGAATATCCAGATTGTAAATGACAAAGTTACCTCGTTCGAATAACTTCATCCCTAATCGATATTTTCCATTTTCACTTACTTTTTCAATGTAACCATACTCATTAAGTGTTTTGAGCAAGGAATGAACCGTGCTTTTACTAAGGTGCATTCTATTACTTATTTCTGTTATTTTTAGTTCAGTTTCATATTCATTAAATAAATCTAATATTTTTAAAGCTCGCTCAACTGACTGGATTATCGCCATTTTCATTCATCCCTCATTAAAATATGTTTGCAATTATCGTAACATATTCGATCCTAGTTTATTAAAAGTACCCGTCTAAGACTAGCATCAACGAGGGGGTGAAATTAACCGTCCTTCTACAGGAATAGCTAAGTCTCCAGCACCAATTTCCGATGTTTTTAAATGAGGGGCGTATCTTTGAATCATTTCAAACCCTACCCTGGCTCGCCTTACGCGCTCTCTGGATAAATCAATCGATGTTTGTTCAAGGTGAGTTCCTGACGGATAAATGTTAGGGGCATTACGTAAACCAAACTTGATATACACCGGAGAAGCTACCCTAATCATTTCAGGAATATCAAAATGGCGAATGAACCCGCCTAATTCATCCGGGACCTCCACGTAAATATCTAAAGGAATGTCGACAGACTGACGGATGGCCGCGAGCTTCGCAAGAGACAGATCAGTAGGCACGTTAAACGTCCCTGCCCCGTTATCTTCCATCATTTTAATGGATACTGGATTTGATTGGCCCATTTGTACAGAAATCTTCACATTCAAGTCTTCCGGCAGCTCTCCCAATTTCTTGAATTCATTAACAAGCCAGAGTAAACCTTCATCAGCCACAAGAATACTTCTTAACCCAGCTTCACAGCCCCTTTTTATGTCTTCGATTGAGTATACTAACTGGTCCATTCCTTCGACACGCTGCCCAGCAACCTTACCACCGCTGGACCAGGGCATCGCTGTAATATCCCAATTCCCTCGTGGTCCAACGAACAAGCTGGCTTCCAGACTTTCCTTTTTAGCCAACTGAATCATAGTGGTAAGCTCCTCATCCGTATAAAGCATGATCCCGCTTCCTTGGGAGATGCGATGAACCGGAACCTGATACGTACGGGAAGCCTCTACCACTGTTTCCAATGATTTGACTCCTTCAACACTAGGAATTTCTATTCTATATTGAGCTCCATCAGGAAAGGTCTTATGTGATGTTGGAAGATCGTTACAGTCCCCTCCAGGAAAGCCGAGTTTTTCAATCATATCCCTTGTTCTATCCATTCATATACCTCTCCTTTCATTGTTCTGACGCCTGAATACTTACTTTTTAATAAATCCTCCAATCATGTATTAAAGGTGGTGAAAGGGACCTGTGCTAGAAAACCAGTTGTCATATATCACCCCTTTACAAACACGGTTTTAGTCGTCGTAAAGAATTCCTTCGCAGCCTGACCCTGCTCTCTTGAGTAAGAGCTGGATGCTTTCATTCCTCCGAATGGAGCTTGAAGCTCTACGCCGGCTGTTTCTGAATTGATTCGCACTAACCCGGCTTCGATATCATCAATGAAAGTGAGGATGTGATCAATATTTTTTGAGAAAATAGAAGCACTTAAACCAAAGTCCACATCGTTTGCTAGATCAATCGCTTCTTCTACTGTGTCGACTTTCATTAACGCAAGAACTGGACCGAATATTTCCTCTTGAGCGATTTTCATAGACGTACTGACCTCATTAAAAATTGTCGGTTCTATATAATACCCCCCAGCGTCATCACTGACAGGGTGACCGCCAAAGATCAACTCAGCCCCTTCTTCCTGCCCTATTTTTATATATTCTTTAACACTCTCAAATTGGCTCTTTGTCGCACATGGCCCCATAAACGCATCCGTGTTCAATCCGTCCCCTACACGGATATCTTCTACTTTTGCCAACAACTTCTGCTTAAATTTTTCATAGATGCCTGATTGAACGATAACTCGACTGCTGCAGGTGCATTTCTGTCCCGTTGACTTTAGTCCTCCGCTGATTGCCGCATCGACAGCCAGATCAACATTGCTATCATCCGCCACAATCAAAGGATTTTTACCGCCCATTTCTAGTTGATACTTACCTCCGCGGGCAGCGACTGTCTTCCCAATGAGCTGACCCGTGGAATTTGATCCTGTAAAGGTAACAGCCGTGACATCTTCATGCTCAGCTAGCCCTTGACCAATGACAGACCCTTTTCCTGTAACAAGATTCATAACTCCTTCAGGAACCCCAGCTTCATCAAAGCATTCAATCACTTTGGCAGCGGTTACAGCCGCTTCTGAAGCTGGCTTCAAAACGACCGCATTGCCATAAATCAGAGCAGGTACGGACTTCCATAGCGGGATCGCGACCGGAAAATTCCACGGTGTAATGACACCCACGACACCCAAAGGTACACGTTTGCTAAACATAAGAGCGGAACTATCGGTTGACGGGATGACGTCCCCTTCCGGCCTCATTCCTTCTCCTGCGTAGTACCTTAAAATTGCGACTCCACGAGCAGTTTCACCTTTCGCTTCAGGGAAGGTTTTCCCCATTTCTTTCGTCATTGATAATGCAACTTCTTCTATATGCTGCTCTAGAATGTCCGCTGCTTTGAACAAATAATTCCCTCGCTCGGCACCAGTCATTTTGCTCCATTTTTTCTGCCCGGCTTTGGCAGCCTCGACCGCTTCATCTAAATCATTCTTGGTTGAAGCTTGTACTTTCCCTACAATTTCATCCGGTTTAGCAGGATTATTACTTTCTGTGACTTCATTTGAGGATGATCCCCTCCATTGCCCATTCACATAGTTCATGTACGTATAATTGTCCAACGTCGCTTTCATTAAAACTACCTCCTGTTCATTAGGTCTTCTCCGACGAGCAACCGTTTCGATACTAGAGAGGAAATCTTTGCATGGAAAAAAAGGGAATTCTTGTCTTTAGCCGCAGATGATTTAAATGAGTTAACACCCCCAAACAGATCTTAATGATTTTTTGTTCTATAATATCGAACTCTGTTCTGATATATAGACAAAAAATATCTACTTTACGTAAAGTAAAAGCAGAAAATGCCCCAAACGAGTGAAAAACTAAACTTAACATCACCACCTATAGATCTTACGGCTAAGACATGTTCAATATATATCCGCAATACTAGTCAGTCAAGTGCGATTATTCTGAAAATACTATTATTTTCGCTAAAAAATCTGTCATCACGGGGGAGAACGTTACCATAAACTTTTTTAATTTGTTGTATTTTCTTGTTTTTAGTGTAATTTATTCTGGTCGGTAAAAGCTGCTCCAAGGTTTTCCACTTCTCTCGAAATTTTTTGACTAAATTTTTCGACAACCAACACTTTTTTCATGCTATACTACGGGATAAAGTTGTTAGCAGTTTAATCAGTTTGTAAAGCGCTTTCAATATTTTTTTAAAAACGGAGGTAGTAAGATGAAACTTAACATGGAAACCAAGCAAACACAACACGTAACCATGACGCCGTTTCTTCAACAAGCTATTCATCTACTCCAGTTGTCTTCCTCCGAACTGAAAGCATACATAGAGAAGGAAGCGCTTGAAAACCCGTGGATCGATCTCAAAGAACCTTCTTTCACTAGTACAGATAACCCGAATGACACCCCTCTTTATCAAAAAGACCAGCAGCCAGACCTTTATGAGTATTTACTGGAGCAGACAGCATTCCTGTCTATACATAAAAACGAAAAAAAGATGATACCACGATTCATTCTTCATTTAAACGAACATGGCTATATGAATGATACGCTTGAGCAACTTGCTGAGGAGTACGACATTTCTCTTGCCCTTGCTGAACGCTGCCTCACCCATTTACAACAACTCGACCCGCCTGGAATTGGCGCCAGCTCTTTAAAAGAATCTCTACTGCTTCAGGCAAAGCGAGTTTTCCCCGGGGATCAGAAACTGACTCGTCTCATCACCGATTACCTCCAGGAAGCGGCAGCTCATAAAAAGGATGATCTTTGCAAGGTCCTGAGGCTTACCCCTACTGAATTAAACAACCTTCTGGGACGCCTTCAGTCCCTTCACCCTAAACCTGGACTTCTGATCGGAACCTCACGTGCCGATATTCTAGTTCCTGATATCTTTATCAATGCTCAGGAAGGCACATATTCCATTTCCCTTAACAACCAAATCGTTCCTAAACTTGACATGAACCAGGAATACAAACACATGATGAAAGAACATAAAGAAACTGCTTCTTTCCTTGAAGAGAAATATAATGCATTTTTATGGCTCAAAAGAGGCATTGAACAGCGGCAGCATACCATTTTAGCGATCACCGAAGAAGTTGTACGGCAGCAGCCAACTCTGGTATCACTGGGAACGCAGTCGCTTTCTCCTCTTACGCGAAAAGAAGTGGCAGATAGCCTTGAGATTCACGAGTCTACAGTCAGCCGCGCAGTTCGAAATAAAATCGTTGAAACGCCTGCTGGTACTTATGACATGGAAGCGTTGTTCCCCTCTCGCACGAGAAACGGCTCCTCTTCTGCTATGATTAAAAACCGCATCCGCAACCTCGTCATGAATGAAGACCCGAGACGTCCGCTCTCTGATCAAAAACTGGTTCATTTATTAGCGGAGGAAGGCTGCCATGCCTCAAGACGAACGATAGCAAAATATCGTGATTCCATGCATATTCTTTCTTCCAGCAAACGGAAAAAAGTGCAGATTCTAAATTGAGGGATCATTATGCTCAATGTACCAACATAAAAACTGTGCAAGTAGAAACCACACGCAGTTCTACTTGCACAGTTAATTTGGGTTGAAAATGTATGACTATCTACGTGATATGATAAACACTTCCCTCATAAGGTCGCAACGCCATTCTATTCCCCTGATTTTCATTCGAGATCAAGCGATCAGCATCTTTAATACGAGTCGCTATATCCGCATCTATTTCCTGCGCTTCACTCGAAAAATTACACAAAACCACAAGCGATTCTTCTTCACCTATTCTTTCATATGCAAACACGTTTGGGTGCTCCCTCATTAACAATTCGAAAGCGCCCTCTGAGATAATATCCCGTTCTTTTCTGAGTTTGATCAACTTTTGATAGTAATAAAAAATGGACTGCTTGTCACGAAGCACGGCTTCAGCATTAATTGTTTGATAGTTTTCATTCACAGGCAGCCAGGGGGTGCCTTCAGTAAAACCAGCATGCTCAGACGTATCCCATTGCATTGGGGTTCTTGCATTATCGCGTCCTTTTGCATAGATGGCTTCCATAATGTGTTCATGCGGCCATCCCAACTCTGATTTTTCCTTATACATATTCAGGGTTTCAATATCCTTATAATCTTCCACTCTATCAAAATGCACATTCGTCATGCCGAGCTCTTCTCCCTGATATATGTACGGGGTGCCCTGCATCATATGGAGGCAGGTTGCAAGCATTTTCGCAGACTTCTCCCGGTACTTTCTGTCATCACCGAACCGTGAAACGATGCGAGGCTGGTCATGGTTATTCCAGTACAAGCTGTTCCATCCCACACCGTGCAGGGAGGTTTGCCACTTCTCGAAATTCTCTTTCAAATCACGCAGATCGAGAGGCTTGAGATTCCACTTGCCTCCCTCCTGTTCATCAAGTGACATGTGTTCAAATGTGAAAATCATATCGAGCTCTTCATTTGCCTGGTCGGTATAAACTTTCGCATCTTCAGGAGCCGCTCCCGGCATCTCGCCGACGGTCATCACGTCCCTGCCTTGAAGAACTTTCTCGTGCATTTCCCGCAAAAACTCATGGATGCGTGGACCATTAACGAAATAGGGGCCAGGGTCACCGTACTTATCCCCGCTTTTCACTTCCCCATCTGGAAATGACTGATCTTTCGAGATAAAATTGATGACGTCCATACGGAATCCGTCGATGCCTTTATCCATCCAAAAGTTCATCATCGCATAAATGTCTTCTCTCATGTCGGGATTTTCCCAGTTAAGGTCAGGCTGCTTTTCAGCGAACAAATGAAGGTAATACTGCGCTGTCTTTTCATCATACTTCCATGCAGAACCGCTGAAAATCGACCCCCAATTTGTCGGAGGCGTTCCGTCTGGGTTCCCGTCTTTCCAGATATAATAGTCGCGGTACGGGTTATCCTTTCTTTTTTTCGATTCCACGAACCATGTGTGTTCATCGGACGTATGGTTCACGACGAGGTCCATGACGACCTTTATATCGCGGCTGTTCGCTTCTTCCAACAGCTTATCCATATCCTCCATCGAGCCGAAGAGGGCATCGATCATCCTGTAATGCCGTATATCATAGCCATTATCTTCTTGTGGGGAATCGTACACGGGAGATAGCCAGATAACGTCAATTCCGAGTGTTTTCAAGTAATCAAGCTTTGCAATGATGCCCGGGATATCACCTACTCCATTCCCGGTCGTATCATTGAAGCTTTTGGGGTAAATTTGATATACCGTGCTTTTCTTCCACCAATCCGTGGTCATACGAACCATCCTTTTATTTTCCGATTATTTTTACGTCTGATTCTACCAAATTCGATTCAAAGTTTCCTTGTTTCGATATGGTCACGTCTCCGTCTGGTGATACAACAATATCCGTTAAAGCATATTCTCCTGCTCGATAGTTATAAGAAATATGATCATCTTCGTATAATCGACCGCTCATCTGCCGCTCATTATCATAGAAGGCGATAAGACGGACGTGCTGATTCTCTTTGGTATTTCTCACGTCACTGCCCAGCGGAAGAACAGTTCCTGCTCTGACAAAGACCGGAATGGTGTCCAACGCTGCATGCACAAGCTGATAATGGCCACCCTCGATCGTCTCGCCACTCCACCAGTCATACCAGGTGCCTTCAGGGAAATACACGGCACGATGGGTTTGGCCAGGCCGCAACAAGGGCGCTACCATGATGTCTTTTCCTAAGAGAAACTGATCGCTGATATCCATCGTCTTCCTATCATCCGGATACTCCATCACTAATGATCGTACCACAGGCACCCCACTCTGCTCCGTTTCATGAAACAGGGTGTAAACGTAAGGGAGAAAGGTATATCTGAGCTGAATATACTTTTTCACGATACGCAGGGTTTGTTCGTCAAAGACCCAGGGCTCCTGGTAAATGGAATCCTGAACGCTATGATTGCGAAAATACGGGAGAAAAGCTCCAACCTGCGTCCAGCGAACCAATAACTCAGACGAGCAGTCCGATGCAAACCCTCCGACATCAGCGCCGCTGAAAGCCACGCCGGACATGCCGAGATTCATTATCATCGGAAGCGACATTTCGAGATGTTCCCAATGACTGCGGTTATCACCAGTCCAAACAGCCGAATAGCGCTGCACGCCCGCGTAACCTGCGCGTGTCAGGGAGAAAGGCCGAGTGTTGGGCAGACATGCTTGCAACCCTTCATATGTCGCTTTACTCATATACAACCCGTAAAGGTTGTGGCCTTCCCGGTGACTGATGAGATTCCCGTCCTGATTATGCATCACCTCAAGATCCATCGTTTTAGTCTCATTGAAAACAGAGGGCTCGTTCATGTCATTCCAAATGCCCCGGACACCTTTTTCCGTATAAAATGTATGAAGGTGCCCCCACCATTTTTGCGTTTTCGACTGAAAAAAGTCAGGAAAGGCACTGAGACCCGGCCACACCTCACCGTAATAAATGCTTCCATCGATATACGTACTGAACAGACCTTGTTCCACGCCATCGCGATATACCGGGTATTCCACATCCTTTTTTACGCCAGGATCCACGATTGGAACGACATCAATACCCTGTTGGTTTAAATCCTTAATCAGTCCGCTTGCATGAGGAAAACGGTCTTTGTCGAACGTGAACACTTTATAGTCATCCATATAGTGAATATCCAAAAACAGACAGTCCAATGGGATATCGTATGTGTCAAAAGCCTCGGCTACTGCCCTCACTTCCTCTTCGGAACGATAGCTGTAGCGGGATTGATGATAGCCTAAGGACCATCGCGGAGGCAGTGGCGTTGTACCTGTGATGGCTGTATAAGCGCGCACTGTATCTTTGATATCTTCTGCCAGAATGATATACGTGTTTAGCTTGCCTCCCTCTGCCGCAATTTTCATCCGATTCCTGAAGGTTTGCATATCGAATTCCGTTCGATGGGAATTATCCAGAAAAACGCCCGTCGTCGTTTTCCCCGGTTCATGGATGATTGCAAAAGGAATGGATTGATACAGTTCGACTGTATCCTTGTTATGAGGCGCAAACACATCCGTGTTCCAGTTCGTTATGTTTTCTCCGTTCTTATTGATAAAACCACTCTTCTCCCCCAGTCCATAAACCGGCGCATCGAATTCCTTTTCAAATGTACAAAGCACGCGCTTATGTTTATCGAACGCTATCGCAGGTTCCGAGGTCTTAAACATGGTTTCGCCATGCCTTTCAGCTGTTAAGGAGAAAGGATCCTTTCCGATCGTCACTTTCATTCCTTTATAACGCAAGCAGATATGTGTTGCCGTTTCGGAAAACTCAGTACCTGGAGCAGGTTCGTCGTTTTCCACTGCCAGCGTTCTGTTTCTGGAGACCTTCTCGAAAGGATGCACACTGAAGCGGAGCGTTTTTTCGTCAAGGAGGTAAACGAGGAAAGTCCCTTCTGTCAGCGTCCCTTCAATCACGTCTCCATCCCATTTGACCGACTCTACAGCACCGGCTTCGTGTAGAGTTTCGTCAGTTTCTTCTATATTCGATGGCAATATGGCATAACTCGTATGTTCAAGCAATGGTTCGTCCCTCCCTGTCTTAAAGAACGCGTAAGTCCTTCTCGTTCCCTCTCACTTCTATGCACAGATCGTCGATGTCCGTATCTGCCTGTACCGTGATTTCTTTTTCAGACACTTCGACCTGCAACTTTATCGTATGACCAAGATGATCATTCAACGTTTGCTGGAAAGAAGCATCACAATAGACACGACACACCGGTTGTTTATAAGCCGATACATCATTTCCCACGGCGCTTCCAAGACCTTCGGATGGCGCAAGGTTTAAAAGCAGCGCGCGATTCATACGGATGAACACAGGAATCTCCTCCACTTCTGCCTTGCACGTGATATAGGCAGGCCCTTCATGCAGCTCTTCTGTCCAGAGATTCACCCATGTTCCTTCCGGCAAATAGACTTGACGCTCAATGTGATCTTCTTCAATGACAGGAGCCACAAGCAGCGATTCGCCAAATAAATATTCATCATACATTCCTGCTACGCGTTCATCTTCCGGATAATCAAGCATAAGGGCTCTCATCAGCGGTTCCCCGTCTCTGCAAGCTTTCTCGGACTCCTGATAAAGATAAGGCATTAAATTCATACGGACATTGGCGTAAAAGCGATAAACCTCAATTACCCGTTCATCCCCTGTCCGGGAAGCGATATTCCAGGGTGTCCGATCCTGATTGAATTCGGCTTTACTCTCCGCATGATATTGCATAATCGGGCAAAAAGCCGCCATCGATGAAGAACGCATGAACAACTCTGCTGAAGGAATCTCTCCATTAAATCCGGCCAGGTCCCATCCCCAAAATACAATACCGGCCAGTCCAGCATTCAATCCGGCTACGAGCGATCGCTTGAAAGCAGCGAATGTCGATCGTTCATCACCAGCCCAGTGCGCCGGGAAATTTTGAGCACCGGTATAGCCTGCGCGACTGAACGTGATGCCGTCGTTTTGCTGAGCGAAATCATAATAGGCTTGAATGTAATCATTCGGATACTGATTCCGCATTTCACTTCCGGTCTGGCCATTCGCAAATTGCAGGTTTTTACCGAAAACGAATTCCCCTCCATCGGTTTTAAAGCCATCGACGCCTATGTCTAACAGGTACTGACGTTTCCCGAACCACCATTTCCGTCCTGAGCCATGACTGAAATCCATGATCAGGCTTTTCGTAAACCAGTTCTCAGGAATCCTGTAAGGGCGTCCATCTTCATGTTTCACGACATATCCCTGATCGATCATGTACGTCTCATCTTGGTCTTTTAACGGGTGGGTTTGTTTATTCAAATATTTCTGGATCGGAATCTGCCATAGGATAAGCTTTAAGTTTTCCTCGTGTATGTGCTCAACCATCCCTTTTGGATCTGGCCAGCGCCCCCAGGAAGGAAACGTCATTTCCTCATAGGCGTAAATATGACCGGGTTCTTTCAATTCATAAGCGGCGTCGTTGAACATATAATACGTTGCTTCATCGCTCCATTGTTCCAACACAATCACTGTCGCCGGGATACTATGTTTATTCGTTGTTGCGATTTCATGCTCCACAATGGATTGGCGGTCCCAGTTATTACTCGACATCCAGGGTCCCAACGCCCAGGCAGGAACCATCGCAGGTTTACCTGTCTCTCCCGTGAATTGCTGAACCTGGTGTTTATAATCGCCAAAATAAAAATGAACGGTCGTTTCCTGGAGATCTCTGGTTTGTTCAAACGTCCACGTACACTTATCTTTCAGAGACGCAGCGAGATCAAAGGTGGTGTATGCAGCCGTATCTATGAAACAGCCATACCCCTTATTCGTCATGTAGAAAGGTACAGGTATATACGTTCGTGTTCCTTGATCTCTGTATTGGTTATACACGTAACAATCGATGATTTCGCCGCGTTGTTCGATGGCGTTGTAACGCTCGCCGAATCCGTAGTATGCCTCGTCTTCAGGCGCATACCAGTGAACCTGGAACGATCGGACAACGCCTTTCACATCCTCTTCCCATTCGATTGACGGCAATAAAGGATGCGTCCGCATAATGTTTTCATCTTTGTGGAATAGAATAATTTCCCCATGTTCCGCTTCTACGTTAAGGCGATAATCGCCATTTGAAATAGAGGCGGTCTTCTTGGCTGAATGATAATCCGACTTCCCACCGCTATACTGCTGAACAGCCATATCCATGCCGCTCTTTTTCATGATAAAGGTCAGCTTATGTCGGTCGCCGAATCCCAGTTCTAACGTGTTGTCCGTCTTATCGAGTACCGAGAAAGACTCGGCGACCTTTTTTTGCCGGGTAGGGAGTGTATACGTATCAGAGTTCAGATGCTCCCCATCCGTGAACGTCACATGGAAGCGATAGGCATACTCCCCATGCTCCTGTAATGGAGGAAGCTTCCCTTGATAAATGAGCGTCTCCTCCTTCATTTTCGGTAGAAGGTTGTGAGCACCCTGCCAATCCTTCGTGTTCGTTTGTATGTGTACGTCTAACTCAGCGATTTCCCTTTCACTGATAACCTGGCAAGCTACGTGGACATGATCGTCCAACGCAGGGTAGTGGGGAAAACGTTCCGTTAGCTGCGGCACGTAAACATTTTCATTCCCTAATGGGGCATGAATGATTTTTTCACCTTCGCCAAACTGGGAAGCATAATATTCAAATAGAGACAGCACGACTTCGCCAAGCTCATCTTCCTCCCGGTGAACGCGCGCTAAATGAGCATAGTGAAACGCATTCTCTTTATCGGATTTTTCCAGATAATAAAGGGCCATCATAGCTGTGGCCGCCTTTGAAGTCTGGTGCGCTCCCCGATAAGGAAGCAACCCGCTATCTTCTTCCAGATGCAGCACCATTTTGTTCGTCGCTTCCACGATAATCAAATCTTCCGGCGAAAACAATCCATAAGGCATTACGGCCAACGTTTGATCTACAGAAATACTTCTTGTTTCTACCCCATTTAAGGCGGTGCCTCCGGAAAGCAACTCATCGAATACAAAATCACGGATCTCAGTCATCACCTTCTGTAAGATTGACGCATCACGATTCATTTTTGTTTCGGCCAATGCCGCGTAAACCATAGCAACATTGGAGAGGTAAATATCTTTTTCATTCTCCCAGATCTCAGCGTGCGGCTTCTTCCACTCCTGTACGAGATAGTCAGTGTAAGGTTTGTAATCAATGGCTGTCATGTCTTCGTTTTGCGGTTCAAGATGCACGTGTTTCTGCAATAGCCATACCCATGTCGCGATGCTATATAAGGAAGCTTTATCGATATCCGGCTGATAGGCTTTGATGAAGGTTTCCACCTTTGCATACTCACCATGCAGCTGATGAACATGCGCACGAAGCAACTGTATATAAGCCTCTTCCACTTTTACCACCCTTTCATGAAAAAGGATATATGTGAAGATGATCCACATATATCCTTCCCCTTCATTAACGTTAGTTCAAAATATTTTCATACTCGGATTGAAGCGTTTTGATTACGTCTTCCGTTGACTTACTGCCGTTCAAGGCTTTTTCGAATTCCTGATTCGTCGTGTCACTGATTTGGCTCCAGTTTTCAACTACTGGTGGAAGGACCAGGGTATCCAGCGCATTGAATACAGCCTCGCGGTTTTCCGGAGGAGTCTGCTCAAGGTAAGGCTGCAGTACTTCCTCGTTGGTTACAGCCGGCAATTCCCAAGAGTTCTCCACGCGAAGTTTAGCTACTTGTTCACTGGCACTCATAAATCGCGCGAATTTATAAGCAGCTTCTTTCTTATCTGTCTCAGCTGAAACAGCAAGGCCATTGGCAAAGAAGTGGTGCGCTTTTTGTGTGTTTCCGGCTTCTAAAGCCACGTCCCATTCAAACGAGGCATCTTTGAACGCTTCAAACATCCAGATACCTGTATGCACAATTCCCAATTGACCATTCATAAACAGGTCGGCTGGCGCTTGGCCGGACATTTCCCCAGGCGATGGTGAGACCCCTGATTCTGTAACCTTATCCACCATATAATTCATCGCTTCCAAATTTTCTTCCGTATCGACGGTAGGCTCCCCGTCTTCATTGAACAGCTGACCGCCATTTTGTTGAGCGATCTTAAAATACTCATTCATGGTCACTGGAGCGTATGTGCCCCAGACATTGTTCTCTTCATCTGTAATTTTTTCTGCTGCAGCAAGTTCGTCTTCCCAGGTCCAATCAGCTGAAGGATACTCGACACCTGCTTCATCAAACAGATCTTTATTATAGAACGTCAACACGTTTGAGAAGCTTTCAACCATCCCGTATTGCTTCCCGTCATATTGATAGGCTTCAAAAGCTTCCTGATTCAGTTGCGAAGGATCGAAATCTTCATCTTCCTCAATAAAACTTGAAAGATCCGCCAATGTTCCTTTCGACGCGTATTGAACAAAGTTTTCATAATTCAATTCAAATACGTCCGGGGCATTCCCGCCAGCTAACTGAGTTTGCAGTTTCGTAAAATAATCATCGTAAGCAGCGAGTTCGGTATTCACTGTAATATTCGGGTTTTCTTCTTCGAACGCTGTCACGATCTCCTCCAGCACCCCTTCGTAATCAGGTGCAGCAGAAAAGCTGTAATACGTTATTTCTGTTTTACCTTCGCCGCCGTCACCATCGCTTCCTCCGCTTTCCTCATCAGACGAACACCCTATTAAACCGCCGACAGCCATAAGAAAAAGCAGTGAAAAAAGCCATAATTTCTTCATGTTATACTCCCCTTTATAGAAATTTATTTATTCTTTCATTCCGCTCATCGTCATGCCTTGAATGAAATACTTCTGAGCGAAAAGATAGACAATCAGAATCGGTAAGACACTGATGACAACCCCAGCCATCATCAATCCCCAGTCTGTGGCCCAACGGCCTTGCAGCAGAGAAAGACCCAATGGCAATGTCGCTAACTCCTCATTACTGATCACAATCAGCGGCCAGAGGAAGTTATTCCAGGATTGCATGAAAGTGAAAATCCCAAGCGCAGCCAGCATCGGCTTGATTAAAGGAAGGCAGACGCGGTAAAAAACTTGAAAATGATTCGCGCCATCCATGAAGGCCGCTTCCTCAAGCTCTCTCGGAATACTCAGCATCGCCTGCCTCATCAAGAAGGTTCCAAACACAGCAAACATCGTAGGGATGATGAGTCCTGGATAAGAATCCAGCCATCCAAACTGTTTGATCAAAATAAACTGCGGGATCATCGTAACCTGCGTTGGAACCATCATGGTCGCCAGGTATAAAAGGAATAATTTATCCCGGCCGCGGAACTGCATGCGTGCGAACGCGTAAGCAGCCATGGAACTGAAGATCATCTGTCCCGCCGTCGTCAATACAGCGACAACAATAGAGTTCCACAGAAAGCGCATCATCGGAAACTGCTGCGTCACGCGTTCATAATTTTGCGTCGTCGGTTCATTGGGCACGAACTCCGGCGGCAGAACCATCGTCGCTCCGTCCGGCTTCAAAGACGTTGAAATCATCCAGAGAAAAGGGATGAGCATAGTGGAAGCGCCTACAATTAACAGTAAATAAAAAAGGATTTTGTTTAGAATCGGGCGTTTATTTGATTGTTTCGACCTGGTGTTCCTGTCAATCAAAGCATTACTCGAGTATTCCCCAGCCATACATCAATGCGCCCCCTTATCTTGAAACTTCATCTGTATCCAGGTGAATAGGAAAATAACCAAAAACAAGATCCAACTCATGGCCGATGCGTAGCCCATATCGAAATACCGGAACGCGTGATTATATATGTTTTGCACCATCACCTCGGTGGATCCCCCTGGTCCCCCACCTGTCATGATCATGACCTGGTCAAAGACTTGAAACGAATTGATG
Organism: Thalassobacillus sp. CUG 92003; assembly: GCF_013618635.1. GTDB lineage: Bacteria > Bacillota > Bacilli > Bacillales > Halobacillaceae > CUG-92003. Next base: position 377,444 of record NZ_JABLSJ010000003.1, read on the forward strand.
AGCGAAATAATCGTGACAAAAAATGTCGTCGGAGCCAAGAGTGGAATCGTAATATTCCAAAGCTGCCTCGCCTTCCCTGCCCCATCAATAGAAGCCGCTTCATAAAAGGAAGGTGAAATATTCTGCAAGCCTCCCAGGAACAAGACCATGACAAACCCGATGTCCTTCCAGGCACTAGCCAAAATAACACCGATCATGGCCGTGTTAGGATCATTCAACCACTCAGGGCCCGCAATCCCGATCGTTGACAACGCGTAATTGATCAGGCCGTATTCCGGGTTATACAACCATTTCCATACGAGCGACACAGCAACCCAGCTTGTAATAACCGGCAGGAAAAACGTAGCTCGAAAAAAGGCCCGGAATTTCATTTGTTTGTTTAACAACAACGCGCAGCTTAAGCCAAATATTAAAACCAAAGGAATATATCCAAGAATAAAGAAAATAGTATTGCGAAAGGATACCCAAAACTCCGGGTCCTGCGCCAGCCGTATGTAATTGTCAAAACCGATAAATTCTATCTCTCCAAGCAAATCCCAATCCGTAAAACTAATAACTAATGACGAAACAATTGGAGCACCTATAAATGTTAAAAAGCCAAGCAGATTGGGAAGAAGAAAGACACAAAGCCAAAACAACGTTTTCTTCCTTGTCATTCCGACCATCCCTATTCACCTCCCTTAATAGTCAAACGTCTGTTTTCATTTGTTCATAAATCGGTTCTTGAAAAAGCTGATTGATGGCCAGCAAAGCGCCTCCCGTAAACCAGGAATCATCTTTTAGATGGGAAAACACAACCTCGGTAGGAATGTCCACCTTCTCAAAAAAGTTAGCATGAGAAATCTCAAAAACGTCCTCTTCGAATAGATGTTTATATTTCACACCTTCACCCACAATAATGATCTTTTCAGGATTCAAGGTATTGATCAGATTCCTTAAGCCATAACCCAGATGCGTCCCCATCTCCTTCATCAAAGACTTTGCGAACACGTCGTTATCTTCAGCAGCCTTCGCCACGGCGGAAAAATGATAATCGCTTTCGTTATACTCCGGGTTCTCCTTAGCTTTTTCGTTGTACTTATTTTCGAAGTAAAACTCCGAGGCGTACATTTCCAGGCAGCCATCCTGCCCACAGTGACACGGATAGCCTCCCATCACGAGATTCGTGTGACCGAATTCTCCCGCTCCGCCGACAGCCCCGTAGTATATCTTCCGGTCAATAACGACGGATAGCCCCAAACCAGCTCCAATGGAAACAATGAGAAAATTGTGATCCTCCCGCCCTTCCCCTCTCTCCAATTCAGCTAAGCTGTACCCATTGATATTGTTGTCGACAAAGACAGGAACACCCGGGAAATGAGCTTTCATCATGGTGGTAATCGGAACATTTTCCCATTCCAGCATAGACGAACGAATAATCTTGCCTTCATGCCGGTTTACAAGCCCAGAAGATAAAACGCCAATTCCTAAAAGATGCGCCATATCCTTGTTCTGACTAGCGAAAATAGAGGTCACTTCTCTTTCAATCAAAGAGACAACCTTTTCAGCCGCTGCTTTCTTTTCAAACGGCACATACGTTTTTAACAGGATGTCTCCTTCCATATTCGTAAGCGCTATCAAAATTTGTTCTTCTTCAATTTTGATACTGATGACATAGCCATGGTTCTCATTAAACTTCAAAAGCTTAGCTTTTCTTCCTCCGGTAGAGGTTGATTCGCCAACATCGTATATAAGATTTTGTGACTTCAATTCATCCATGATATAGGAAAGGGTGGAAATTCCAAGTTCACACTGTCGCGAAATTTCAGCCCGACTGATGGGCTGCTGATGCCGAATGATATTCAATACTTTGAATCGATTAATTTCTTTAATGAGTTCTTTGCTGCCTGTTCTTAAAGCCTTCATTTTCTCACCTCAATTAAACGAATAACTTACTTTTTTCAGTGAACGAAATAAGTTTAAGTAAAGCGTACACTACTTGAAATAATTTTGCAACAATTTTCAAAATATTATCTGTGGTACTTATTGTACTTTCTTCACATGAGAGGTGAATTATTTCTTGAATAGCCGTATAGATTTTGGTGTATCACACTCTTCACTTCTTCTATTAATGCCCCCCCTTTTGAAGTAGTAGAGTATACAGATAAAATAATCTTTTTTTCCTGAAAGTCTTCCAACGCTCTTTTCAGAATGAAAGCTATGTCCAATATAAAAAGAGAGGAGAAAGCAGAGTCCCCTCTCGTTTTGAGAAAAATTTTTTCTGTTTTTTGGTCATTCAGTTGATAACTTCCTTTTTACCGTTTAGCTATAAAATACTGCCTGAAACAATTTAGTTTCTGTATTCCAAACTAAACGTGTTTAACTTACCTTTAATACAAACGATTTAAGAAAAATAATGTAGATTCTATAACTTATTGACGCGATAATCCTCTGCAACGGCCATTAACTATTGAAGTGGGGATCAACATGATGATGATTCAAATTTTCTACTTCCTTATATTCTACCTCACTCTGCTTTATTTCCACGAGTTCTCCTTTAAAGTAATCATCAGCTACGCTTTTAGAAGATTGCTTGATGTCTGTCCCACCTTCATTTCCGTTTATATCGACAACGTCTGCAGCATCTACACTCACTCCGATGACACCAACTGCAGCTGTTGTCCCTTTTTTCCAACGTTCCGAGTCTCCATCAATGGCGCCTCCAGCAACTTCTCCAACACTACCCGCTGTTTGCTTAATGATAAATTGAAGCAGTGTGCTTTCTGAAATTCCTAACGTTTTAAGAATTCACTTGCTGAAAACTGAAAACCTAAGAGATAGTCTGGTTTACCACCAAAATGTAATCCATCATTTGGGCCCTAATAAGAAACTAATTATTAGACGGAAATGCCATACTTTTCTCCCTCCTTTTTGCATTTTATTAGGCTATTTTTATTCAGATTTTGTCTGTCCGCTTGCCTAGGTTATTAAGACAAAAAAAGACGGGGCTGGGATAAAACTGTATGAAACACACAAATACCGAACGATTTCAGCAAGATCGTTCGGCATTTTTTTCGTATGCGGAGCATGGGAGGGGGTAATTTTTGTACGGAGAGCAAATTGCTAATTCATTTCTTTATTTATACTACTATCTAAGGGAAACTTTCTCTTTAACTCACTCCTGTCTTCTTCATCTTCTATAATCTTCAACATGCCGTTAACTAACTTATCATATCGCTCCTGATACCCTGTAGTCTTCGCAATTCCGAAAAGAGTATAATATAGCTTTTCCCGATCTAAGCTATGAATGAAATGCACCTCTAGGGATCTAGTCGTATATTCAGCGAATTCCCAAATAGCTTCTTGCTCATCCATTTCATCTACCAAGGCTATGGCATAAAGAACTTTTAATATTTCAACAGTAAGAATCACATCTGTTCTTGCATAGTGTCTTATAGAGGCTAAGCCAATGTATATGTAGTCTCTAAACACGAGATTTTGAATCATTAGCCGTAAATCGCCTTTATCATCAGCCAGGTACGGAGTAAACATTGCCATTTTTGAAATATCGATCAACAAATCCCCAATTTGGTAGACTGTCCTTGTGGCAGTCTTAGGGTCATTATTTCCTATAGTACGTAAAGCTATTTCTACTAACTTACTTAAGCTATATTCAATATCTTGCACTTCATTTTGGCTTTTTCCTATTTCAACCATTTTATAGTATTTAGACTCATCGATAGAGTTATTTTCGTTTTTCCAATATGTGAATAATGGAGTGGATTGAAACGCATAACTACCTACCTTGTATTCTAATTTGAGCACTATATTGTCTTTCTCGGCTTCCTTAATGAGTGCAACAAAATTAATTGTCTGAATATACCCTGAATTCTTCACCTTGATGAAATGGCTTTGATGATCAGAAGTGGGAATTTGATGCTTGATAGACTCTGTATTTTCCACTCGATGGTTATCCATTTCTTCTACTAATAAATTTTTGGCGATAATAGCAGACTCTTCTTTCATATCTTCTGTCATATTGGTTACTTGCAGCCAAGTCACTATATGATTAATAAAAATAATAAACGTAGCAATGGTTGTCATCGTAAGTCCCGTTGCAATAATCGGAATAAAGAAAAAGCTAGTTTCTTTATTAACAAATAATAAACATAGAAGTACATAGTGGAAACTTCCAATAAAAATCCCTAAAGTCCTCTGAGTCACTGAATTCATCATGAAATTTTTTAAAATCCGAGGCGAAAACTGAACAGAGAATGTGGTCAAAGCAGAAAGTACGCCGTAAAATGTGAAGGTTGTCAATGACAGTATACCTGCCGTCAATGTACTGAGAATTGTTTGTGTCAATTGATAGGATATAGTTATAGCTGAAGATAAATTTTCCCCCACGTCCATTTGAAGATCTGCAATAACGGCGAAGAGAAAAAGTAAAATCGCAATACCTGTATAAATGATTGGTGTAACCCAAAGGTTAGCGTAAAAATTTAATTTTTTCTCCCACGGTGTTTTTTTCTTATGTTCTTTTAACTTGTGATATATTTTCAACATATTACATCACCTAAGTTCCTGAAAATATTATCTTTCAATAATAACATCTTTATGTTCAGGGTCTCTCATAATCAGTCTTTTTCTTTATGTAGTAGTACTTCACCTTATTATCCTGTCTTAAACTTATAGAATAGTTACGCAACCAACACAGAAGGTCTTCTATTACCTACATTTTTTGAATACCCTAAAAACAATTATACTGCTCCCCCTCACTTCATAAATAACAATAAGCCTCTCAACAATTAATAGACTGTTAAGAAACTGAATTTCTAATCATATATTAGTTTTTCTATTCGCAAAAAACATGATAACTAAGGAGGATTTGGCGTTATAAATCATGCTGCTTATCCCTGAATTAAAAACACTTCGAGGTAAGAGTTAAAAACCTATCGGTGAGCCCACTTTACAATATTAGCTTAAGGTCAAATAAGCAATAACTATTACATCCCCAATTAAAGTTACTTGAAGTTGATTGACCCCCTATTAACGCCTAACAATTCGGGATGTTTATTCCAGTACAGGCTGTAAGATAATTGGCAATGAGTCAAGTCAGTTTATTATCCTCCGAAAAGTTCGCTTTGCCTGAAGTAGTAGAGATTCTTTTAAAGAGCACACCAATTCCAGGAGGGTCGAGTTGTTGTAAATGGATGAGGCAGCGTTCAGCAAAGGCAAGAGAAATGTCGTACTCATCAGCAAGTTAATCAATCGTATTATTTACATATCCATTTTCGTTTATATGTAGAATGAATCTTTGTATAACCTTTTTTCGTTTTTAGAGATTTTAAATTGATGGATCCTTATACTCAATTTATCAAAAGAAGCAATGGCCAACTTTCAGTTCTATATTGTTCATAAAATTTATCAAGCTACTGAAACGATCACCATACATGGATCTAACTGCCTGCGCTAAAATCCAATTTTTACCACTTGCATCAAAATAAAAGAATAATAGATTATAAGTAACTTTGCGCAACATGTAAGCGGTTAAACGAATGATGTAACCGCTTTAATAGAGTTTGATGACTTTTCGTTTTTACTTAATAATCAGAATAATCAAATATATTAGGAGGATTGATTAGTCATCAGTATTGCCATCAAAAATGAAAAGAAAGTCTATTCTGTTTCTGGAAACGAAGTTTTTGGCTCTCTTCCCTTGATGTCACAAGAGGAAGTAGGCGATAAAATACATCAGGCAAGTGCCGCCCAAGGAAGTTGGGGCTCAACAGAGGTATATAAGCGGGCAGAAATTTTACACGAATGGGCCGAGCAATTAGTAAAAAAACAAGACCAAATTGGTGAGGTTATTTCTAAAGAAGTCGGTAAAAACCTGGCTTCCGCTGTCAAAGAAGTGGTACGGACGGCAGATCTCATCCGTTACACCGCTGAGGAAGGCTGCCGCATCCACGGTGAACTGTTAAAAGGGGATTCGTCCAAAGGCGGATCATCAAACAAAATGGCCATGGTAGAGCAGGAGCCGCTCGGTGTTGTCCTCGCCATTTCTCCATTCAACTATCCAGTTAACTTAGCAGCCTCCAAAATTGCGCCCGCCCTCATCTCAGGCAACGCCGTTGTTTTCAAACCAGCTTCACAAGGAGCTTTGAGCGGGAAGCTGATGATCGAAGCGCTGTTAGAAACAGATCTGCCTTCTGATACCATTCAATTTGTTTCCGGGAAAGGGTCAGAAATTGGTGATTTCCTCGTTACCCACCCGAACATTGATATGATTACATTTACAGGCAGTACAGAAACAGGACAAGCCATCTCCCAAAAGGCAAAAATGATCCCTGTTGTGTTAGAACTCGGGGGTAAGGATCCAGCGATTGTCCTGGAGGATGCCGACCTTGATCTGGCAGCTGAACACATCGTGAGTGGGGCCTACTCTTATTCGGGCCAACGTTGTACGGCAATTAAGCGCGTTCTAGCATCCGACACGATTGCTCATGATCTATCAGAGAAAATTAAGCAGAAGGTTGAAAATCTCTCCGTCGGAACCCCTGAAGATAATGCCACAGTGACGCCATTGATCAATAATGAGGCAGCTGACTTTGTGCAAGATTTGATTGATGATGCCTTAAGCAAAGGAGCAGAGCTCGTTACGGGCAATAGACGTGAAGATCATTTAGTTTATCCAACCTTACTCGATCACGTAAATTCAGATATGAAGGTCGCGTGGGAAGAACCTTTTGGGCCCGTCCTGCCGATTATTCGGATTAACGAAACGGAAGACTTCGTTTCGCTTTCCAACCAATCACAATACGGTCTGCAAGCAAGTATTTTTACAAAAGACGTTCAGAAAGCCAGGGACATCGCTACCAAACTGGACGTCGGTTCCGTGCAAATGAACGCAAAAACAGAACGCGGCCCTGACCATTTCCCATTCATCGGGGCTAAAAACTCCGGACTCGGGTCCCAAGGGATACGCCGCAGTATTGAATCCATGACGCGCGACAAATTATTCATTTTGAATCTATAACGCCAGCACTTAAGGGTTCCTGATCAAGCAAAGTAATGCTTATCGGGAACTTTTTCCTGAGCAAAAAGCCTGAGTCCCGCTACTCTCACGTAGTGGAACTCAGGCAATCCTCTAGTATTATGGTAACTAAGCATTTGCTCTTCTGAAACTTAAGGTTGCAAGCAGAACGAGTAAAACCGCAAAGCCAAGAATAAATAAGATCTCTTCAAATACGGACACTTGTCTTCCAAAGACCATTAGATCTAGCCCCATGGCTTCACGTACTACCGGAGAAACGCCCTCAAGATCAATCATGATTTTCTTCATAACGTCAACGCCATACGTAATGGGGTTGATTTTGACGATGAAGTCCATCCAGGCAGGCATGTTGTTAACCGGAAACAAAGCACCCGATAGGAAGATCATTGGCATGACGAGAATTTGCACGGTCATTTGAAAGCCTTGAGTCGACCGGATGAAACTAGCAAATAAAAGCCCCAATCCGGACAAAGCACTACCAAGCAAAAACATAAAAGGAATCACTTGAAGGAGCGCCATATAATCATAAGACAATCCAATTAACGGAATGAGAATAAATAGGATAATACCTTGGATGGTCGCAACGGTTGCTGCTCCCAGCATTTTCCCCACTGCAATGCTCACCCGCGAAATCGGGGATACGAGAATTTCTTTCATATATCCGAAATCCTTATCCTCAATGATGGATAAGGCGGAAAAGATCGAGGTCATCAGTAACGTCATCGCTACAATTCCTGGGAAAACGAACTCGACATAGTTGAACTCAGCTCCCCCTGCTGCTCCCATACTTCCCGTCATCATATTTTCCATCGTGCCACTCATGCCGCCACCGAATATTAACAAAAATAGAATAGGCATCGTAAATGAGCCAAACAATCTAGCCTTGTCTCGAAAAAACTTCGTTAGATCTCTTTGCCAAATAGCTAAAATTCCTTCCATTAAAAGCGCCTCCTCTCGACCTGATTAGCTTTCATCGGATTCACCAATTTTTCTGCCCGTAAAGGCTAAAAATACATCATTAAGCGTCGGTTTGCGTATGTTTAATTTCGTAATAGGGATATTCAACGTTTTTATAATGGAAGAAATAAAAACATCACTGCTCGAAACCTTCAAATGGATGGTGTCATCTTTAAGCGACACTTCGGCACCATCAATTTTGTCATGTATTTCTTCTAATGCTTTCTGATTATCTTCTGTAGAGAGTTCAATGATATCGCCGCCAAGTTGACCTTTTAAAGCGGAAGGCGAGTCGATCGCAATAATTTCCCCTTGATCCATAATTGCAACGCGATCACTGATTTCCGCTTCATCTAAATAATGCGTCGTCAAAAACATCGTAATGCCTTCTTTTTCTTTCAGCTTCAAAATATATTCCCATAAGTGCGCACGCGTTTGCGGATCGAGACCGACTGTTGGCTCATCAAGAAACAGTACCTTAGGATAGTGAAGCAGTCCCCGGGCGATCTCCAGACGCCGCTTCATCCCGCCAGAGAAAGTCTCCACACGGTCTTTTCGCTGCCCGACTAAATCAACAATTTCCAGCACCTCTTGAATGCGCTGTTCCCGTTTATCCTTCGGTACTTGATAGAATCGACAATGCAGCATGAGATTTTCATTGGCAGTCAGTTTTTCATCTAACGTATTTTCCTGAAAAATAATGCCGATACTTTCCCGCACCTTGTTCTTTTGCTTTTTCACATCAAATCCATTAATCATAATGGAGCCCTCACTCGGGGCCAACATGGTACAAATCATGTTGATCGTGGTACTTTTCCCTGCTCCATTGGGACCGAGGAATCCAAAGATCTCCCCTTCTTCCACTTCGAAATTGATGCTCTTCACAGCATCGAGTTTTTTATAGGTTTTTCTTAAATCATGTACTGAGATGACTGGCGCCACAACTATACTCCCCCTCGTTGAATCGTTCTGTTATCCTAAGCTCTACTTCTTCAATCCAACCTGGTATGTAGCATACAATTCTTTTCCAGGCAGGAACATGAATCATACGCAACAGTGACATTATACCTCTTTCTGTAGTCCGTATGTAAATAGTTTAGTTGTATAGAAGATCGATATCCAGTCGGAAGTCCTGTGCGTTTTTATTCAGTTATACACTTAAGTAGAAAGAACCCCATGGTAACGTTAACTCAGGTAACCCGGGGTTCTTTCTACTTTATGTAGATTATCACACTGTCAACCTTCATCGATTCCGTCTATTGATCAGACATAATTAAGCAATTTCAGCGCAGGCTCACTCGCCTTTTCGAGCTGCTTTCGCTTGTCTGCAGGTAAATCGGACCATGTATCAGGCTTCGGCCGGATAATAGCGGCGCTCTGCTCTACCCACGCTTTGTCCTGCTCCGGTGTAGTTGATTCCGGCTGTATAAATTGAATGACACGATTTAGTTGATCCTCCGGCGCTTCCATAAGCGTCTCATACCGAAGATTAAGCACTTGCTCTGAAGGTAGTTTGGAAAGGTGCTCAGCAGCTGACACCAGAGATGAAGATAAGTTTTCACCCAATTCCTCGTATGGTACTTCAAACTGTTTCAATTTCTCTACAGTAAAGTAATCCGGGTGTAACCATTTGTACTCGCCAAGTCGGGAAATATCAGTAGTCGGATTCGATGGGTCCTCTCCGGTTGTTTCCTTCGCCTCCTTCAATGCTGTGCCTAATTTATAAGGCTGAAATCGATTGAACGCCATTGCCGTTTCCCTAACATCACGGTATAAGAATATAAACTTAGCATCTGGAAACATGGTGATCAAACGATCCACGACATCGACCGACATGCCGGACCGTTCAACACAAACATCTTTTTGAAACCGTTGCAGCAGCCAATCGAATAGGCGTTGGTACTGGTTGTTCAGTTGATCTTCCGGAAATTGGGGAACAACCGACTCCAATTCTTCAAACAATTGATCTGGTTTATCCGTTAAATGCGGAAGCGTCATACCTAGAATACTTGGAATCCCAGTTTCCATATTAAAACGTGAGGTATCAGAGACCTCATATAAAAATTCCTTGATCTGCACCCCTTCTTTAATATAAGGAGCCAAATTCATGGGCTGTGTTTTTGAAAGAAAGTCCCAAAATTGTTTCCCATCCCATCTTTCCAGTGACAACCCCGGCCAGCTGCTATTTTCTGGTCCGGAAGGTTGCATGTTGATAGATAATAAGAATTCTGAAAGGCTTAGAAGATTAGGGTGAAGATTAATACAATTGGAAAGTGCCGTTGACCCGCTTCTTCCGGTTGAAATAATAAAAAATTGATTTGTCATGTGACCATCTCCTAAAAATAGAATGCGTAGTCAAAATGATTTACAGGAGCCCAACGAACTAATAATACTGAACTCATTGTTGATTAATGGACAATTTATACATTAAAATCGTAGCAACAGATAGCACGCACGTTCAATAATCAATTTTCAGAGTCTGTTGAATAATGAACAAAATTGAGAAATTGCTGATTAATTTATAAATGAATGAGTCATATTGGAGGGAGCCTATCCATGACAAAAAAAAGAGGACCGGCGTATTCAAAAATCGAGGAAAGCGATCAAACAGGCATTTACTGAACTCCTCGATAACAAAGGATTTGAGAATATCAGTGTTTATGATATCGCAAACAGGGCAGATATCAATCGCGGGACTTTCTATTTACATTATCGGGATAAATATGAACTCTATGAAAAATACGTAGACGAGTTATTAACCGATCTTATTTCAACAGTTGAGATGTCGAGTCGGGAACGAGAACAAATAAAGAACGGCATAAAAAGGAGGGATAACGATCCCTACGTGCAATTCTTCAAACACTTCCAACGCTATTCTCACTTCTATAAACCCATTTTCAAGTATAAAGGCGGTAAATATTTTTACATTCAATTTATCGAAGTGTTTAAAAAACATTTTCATGAGGAGGCTAAACATCTAAATGTGAATGATGAAGAATTAAAGATGAACAAGGAATTGATTATTTACTCCATCGCTCATGTCCATTTCGGCGTTATCAATTATTGGTTAGATAATGATATGTCCGATTCACCTGAAACGATGGGAGAACAATTAAATTCCCTGTTATCTTCCATTAGTTCCAATTTCTAAAATCTCCGCACAAATAAGCCAACCTCCGATTTAAAAGACCTTCTACCTGCCAAATCGAACATCCGTGATGGAAAAGTAGGGAAAGTGGTTAGCTGTAATATAAGCTAATGGAATGATGACTAGAAGATAGCACAGAAAAATAACATCAAATTTAGAAAAACCCAACCGATAAAAATACGTTCGGTTTCCGGGGATTGAAAAACGCTTGGCTTCCATCGCTACCGCAATCCGATACGCTCTTCTGATACTTTGAGAAAGAAGGGGAATGGAATAGGATTTAAGTTTGTTATAAAACCCTCTTACCCCTTTTTCTCCTTGAACACCGCGTACTTTCAGGGCATAATGCAACGTCTGCATCTCTTCAATCATCAACGGAATCAACCGTATGGCGGCCATAAAGCTATAGGCATATTTCGGTTTCAGTTTTAATTGTTGCATTAAGGAATAAAAGAGAAACACTGGCCTAGTTGTTAGGGCAAAAACAATGCCTAATACGGCAAAGATAATCCCGCGAAAGCCTAAATGTAACCCCCGGAAGAAACTCTCTTCGGTAATATGGACCAGTCCCCACTCGGCCCACGTGATCTCCCCTTTCCCAAAGAATATCATCGATGTGGACGAGGTAAGAAAAATGAAGAGAAACGGAATAGAAATCACCAATAGACGCCTCCATGGGTGACCGGTAAAGAACAAGTAGAGTACGAGCATTCCTATCATATAATTGATAAGGATATTCGTATTATGAATCAGCAACAGATGAATGAATATGAGAACCATAACGAGTAATTTCAAGCTCGGATTAATTTTATGGAGCCATGTTTCCTTGTAAGAAAAGTCCATTGGCATCGCTGCTCACCCCTATGAATTAACGGCTTGTTGTAATGTTTCTATATAGTTTAAAGCAGAAGATTCTTTGACGCGTTTCCCGTGATCTATCTCCCACACTTTCGTTGCAAAGTAGTTCACTATATTCAGATCATGGGTCACCATAATAATGGTAGTCCCTTTAGCCCTCAACTGTTCGAGCTGTTCTAAAATTGCAAATGTGTTTTTCGCATCTTGCCCGAAGGTAGGTTCATCCAAAAGGATAATGGGCTGTTCTTTCACAATCGAAGCAGCGACACTCAACCTTCGCTTTTGCCCCATGGATAGCTGATAAGGGTGGGTGTGTTTATGCTCCTCCAGATGATAAATGGTCATCATCTGGTTGACGCGCTGGGAAATAGCCTCCTGGTCCCATTTCGCTAAATGAAGGCTGAATGCGATTTCCTCATAAACTGAATTCGTAACAAATTGATATTCAGGGTTTTGAAAGACAAAGCTGACATACGCAGCCATATGTTTGATCCGCTTATAATCTTGTCCAAGAATGTGATAAGTGCCCCTGGTCTTTATCAGATTCATCATGGCGAGAAGCAGCGTACTTTTCCCGCCCCCGTTTTTGCCAAGTACCGTTACCCACTCCCCTGGGTATGCACGAGCCTCTTCCACATGGAGAGCTGTAACTTTTCCTCTAAAAGCTGAAAAATCGGATAAGTGAACAGCCGGTTTCACGTGAGCTGTATTTATCGGCGATGGCATCTGTCTGTCATTCTCCTGCATGTAATCCTCCCAAACGCCTGGATACCAAATTCCCTGTTCGACAAGCACGTGGCTATGTTGATCAAACACCGTCTGTTTTGGCCCATCAGCAATGATTGTCCCATTTTCATCGAGAAGGATGACCCGATCGACAAAATCGACCACCTGCCCAATTTTATGTTCGACGATCACTACAGTCTTTTCTTCTCCTACACTCTTGATCGTGTCCCAAACCAGCTTAGTACCTTCCGGATCCAGCATGGCTGTCGGCTCATCTAAACATAACACCTCGGGTTCCAGAGCGAGTACCGAGGCAATGGCCAGCCGCTGCTTCATCCCCCCGGATAACGTCTGGATTTTCGTATGAGTATCAGCAAATTCCAATCCAACTTGCTCGAGATAATGGTTGATATAAAGCTTCATTTTTTCCCGGGGAATTTGAAGATTTTCTAATACAAATGCGATCTCCTCATCTACGTAAGGCATACAAAATTGGGAATCCGGATCTTGAAATAAAACCCCCCAGGATTCTGGAATAGTGAGTGCATCAGCTTTCATTGGTACTTCCACCGCATGAGGTATGAGCCCCGTCAATACGTGTAATAGTGTCGATTTACCCGAACCGGATGGTCCAAGTATCAATACTTTCTCTCCCTTATCAAAAGAAAGGGAGAAGTCCTCGAACAATAAAGATTCCGCTCCGGGAAACTTTAACCGCATATTTGTCATACTAGCGATTGTTGTCATCTAATCCCCCCTGTTAGCCTAAAGCCTGATAATCTTCTTTAGCAGCTGGTCGAACCAGGTTCGTAACCCCTGTCTTTTCTAATGATTGAACAAGGAGATGAGAAAAAACACCTGAAATCAGAACCGCTCCGGCTATTCTTGTGCCACATAAAACCAGCATATTCCAAAGTGCCAAGTCCCCGATGTAGCCGTAATAAAAATCAATTCCGAGAGAAGCGAACGCAGCTGCAATACCTGCTAAAGATGCAATTAACATGTCATAACGCTTATAACGGAACGCTGCGAAAATTAATTCAGCGGCAAGTCCCTGACCAAGTCCGAAGATAAGAGTAGCGACTCCCCACTCCCCTCCAAAAATAAATTCACCCTGGGCAGCAGCAACCTCTGCCAATAGAGCGACGCCAGGTTTTCGTATGACCAAATAAGCAACGACCGCCGCTATAAACCACATACCATAAAGCAGCTGCTCCAGATGAAGTCCCAATGTAGCAACCACTCCATATAGCGGTCCCCACAATTTATAAATAACCCCAAATATCAGTGCGATAATGATGGTTACTAAAATATCTGACAGCTTTAACCCTTTTCCCATATTTTTCTCCATCTCCCTTGCTTAGTGAATGTAAATGAATATTTATTTAGGTTCATGTCAGCCAAACCTTTCAGTTGTTCAGTAGATCCGAATTGTCCAGCCACATTTTCTTGTGGTAAGCCATGTCCCAGAATAAATATTCTAGTTTACTCGTATGAAGGAAGATTTCTTCTAAGTGAGCTTTTTCTCGTTCTGGCTTATCATCCGCAAGTTCGTTCATCAGGTTTTTCGTTACTTCCGCAAGCTCCGTAAATTCGTCCGAAGCGTATGTCTTTATCCATTCACCATAGAATTCATGGTCACTGGCCCCCTCATTTTCGTTCAGTGCCTGCCCGATAACATTGTAGCTCCACGTACAGGCAAGCACGCATGCTGCCACCTCAGCCTCCGATCCTTGATGGGCCTTGTTCAGCATGTAGCTCGTATAAGCTAGAAGTGTAGAAGAAGGTACGGTGTTTTCTAATTCTTCCTTGCTTATTCCAAGTTTTTCAGCATAGTTTCGATGCAGCTCCATTTCTTCGTTCAGGGTAGAATGCAGTAAATCAGCGAACATTGTCATAGTATCTAAACGAGTTGCCTTCACGCTTCCTAACGCAAATACCCGGCAATAGTCTATTAAATATAAGTAATCCTGCTCCATAAAAAACTTGAATTTTTCAAGCTCTAAACTCCCATCTCCAATGCCCTTTACAAAAGGGTGTTCGAGATAGGCATCCCATATCGGTTTAGCCTGATTATAAAGACGATCGGTAAACATCATATATCATCCTTTCGCTCAGAATGTTGAAACCAGTTATATAAAAAAGTGACCATTGTTTTGGTGAAGCGTAGAAGCTGATTCCGGTTCAGCGACTCATTAATAGCATGTGCCTGGTCCAAGGCGCCCGGGCCATACAGGACAGTAGGAATGCCGGCCTCCGCTAACCATCCCCCATCTGTAACAGTAGGAGACATAGAATAGTCAACTGGAGTTTGGTGAATACATTGATGTGCGTTTGTCAGCATCTCAACCCCGACATGACTGGTGTCCACTGTGAATGCAGGGAATATTTCACCTTGGTCTTCTATCATGGACTTACCTCCCCATGAAAATTGAGGTGGATGATCTCTTAACCAGGGGTCTGCCTTTGCGGCATGATTAATGTGCGCTTCTATCTCACTGATTACTTCTTCATGGTGTTCTTCCGGATAGTAATGTACAGTGATCCATAACGAGCAGCGATCGGCAATGAAAGCCGCATGACGGCCGCCTTCAATTACAGCCGGATTGATTGTATTGGAACCGGAAGGAAAGCCAGGACTCGATTTCGTGACCGCCCAATACCGCTCCAATTCTTGCAACGCAGTAATGATTTTTATCATTTTCTCTATCGCACTCGCTCCATGCACACCACCGCCAGCATGGATGATCGACCGCCTTTGGGCATCATGAAGTGTTTCTGCGCTTTCGATTATAATCCAGCCAGTGACTACACCGCCCTGGCCCTGGATATGACAGTCACTTGTATCGACTACTAACGCCAAATCAGCATGATATCCTCTTTCACAGCAAGACTTAGCCCCTGCTTCACCAACCTCCTCCCCAACAACGGATTGGAAATAGAGATTTCCTCTAGGTTCTACACCAGCTTCATGCAACACCTGCAATGCAAAGAGAGCCCCAGCCATGCCTCCTTTCATATCTGCTACCCCGCGCCCGAATACGTTGTCCTTCGTTATCGTACATACGAATGGATCATAATCCCATCGCTCATTTTCCTCGATGGCTGCTACATCGAGATGGCCATTAATGATCAGACTCTTCGCTTGTTCCTCGTCTTCTCCCCGTTTAGTACCTACAACTACAGGATCACCGGGATACAGATCCCAGGAGTCGATTGAAAAGCCCATACCTTTCAATCTATCGGCCATGTACTCTTGAGCATTCGCCGCATTTCTGGCGGGCGGACTCAAAGTTGGATAGGATACCAAATCGAACAATAGGGTCAAAATTTCTCCTTCTCTTTCTTCCACTTCATTACATAACCGATGTAACTTGTTATCCATAATCCTTCCTCCTTTCTAAAATAAAATAGCCCGCCCCTTCACGCGAAGGAGCGAGCTCATACCTTGGAATATAGATAATAGAAAAAAATTCCACTCGCTTCACTTCCCTCCGCTAGTATGATCTAGATCAGGTTATAAGGGTCAAAGCTCCAAGCTTCTCTCAGCCATTTCATGGCTCCCCCAGTGAAGGATCCTTATTAAGTTGTAATTAAACATAGTGAACGGGTAATAGATAACGCAGTCTCATAGTAGCACTCTTTAGACATAAAAAATGTCACTTTCCAGAAAAGAAAAGTGACATGTCTATTACTAGCAAGATAAAATATAATTCATTTATGCACTTTCACTTTCCTCTTCTGGTTTTTTAGCCAGGACAGGTCCAAAGAGTTCCAAAGTTATACTTTGATCTCAGCCTTAAAACAAAGGCTCCCCTAGTGAATTCTCCTATTAAGTTTTGTAATGATTTAATTAATACCATACATCATATTTATTCAATCGTCTATACTGTTGTTTCACTTTTTTTCAATTTTTGGGTTGCCCCGACGAAACTACTTTAGGTGGCTATTGAGGTCTGTCATTTCAGCAATCCGGACGTTTCAAACAATTAATAGAAAGACCCCCATGGTAACAAATGACTCAAGTCTCCCGGCGTTCTTTATATATAACTACGGCAAGTCTAGGCTTTACCCAACAAGATAAACTTTGGCATATATTCATTTAAATCGGTTTCTGAAAAAACTTCATTGCTAACCATGAAGAAATAGTGTATAGTTTAAGGGCGATGAGCTATTTGTATAAGACGAAGTACAAGCTTAAATGCTAAACGACGAATGTGGTCGTCGGTACATTCGCGACAAAAATCGAAAGCCTTCCTTTTTATAGGGAAGGCTTTTTTGCATACTAGCGAATATGCATCAATTTATGAAAGAGCTCCCTCCTTTTTCTAAGGAAGAAAATATTTGCTTAACGCTTGTTGCAGGGTAGCTAAGGTTTCGGTCTGTTGATTGAATGCAAGCCCGGTGTCCAGTACCTCTCGTACGATTTCCTTTCTTAAACCCGTAATGACAGCTTTGCAGCCCATCATATTTAAACCATCGATACTCTTCTTTAAATCAACGATAGATTCTCGTTCCATCTTTGCAACTCCAGATAAATCCACAATCAAAGTGGCTATGCCTAACTCCGAAACCTTCGTTAACACTTTATCTTGAATAATATCTACACGATCAGGGTCCATTGTACCGATGAGAGGAAGGACGGAGATGGACTCATTAATGGGAATAATGGGTACAGAAAGATTCTCAACCAACTGCTGCTGAGTCTGAATTAACGCATCCTTATAGGTGGAATAACGAATGAAAAAGGTATTTAAAAAGTCATCGACCCGATTGTTAATTTCAGTTTCCAACTGGAAAAAATCCTCTATTTCGTTATTATCGTTCCCCTTATAATATTTTTCAATAAATAACCACAACGTTCTACGTATAGAATGGACCCATTCTAATTTGAATGATAGATCAATGGCATGCGTGGCCCAGGCTATCCCTTCTTGTTCAGCGAATTGCTTCAAATGCTCATCTTCCCCATTAATGATATACATGACTAAGGTATGCGCATTGTTAACAAGATCGATATTCCCTACTCGCATAATTTCATCAATCTTATCTTGAACATTCACCGCTTCCGATAAAAGCGTTTGTTCAAAGGCCTTACTATTTTCCATATAAAATTCTTTAAATTGCTTGGAGTACCCAGAAGACTGTGCCATAGACTGGCCCCTTTCTCTACTTTATAAAACCTATTATTTCATAGATGTCAGAAACAATGAAGGGGCTCTAACGAGGGTATGTGTTAGAAAAACATTTAATGGGTAAGTTCTTCATAGGCTCAGTAGTTACCTTTCGATGATACAGATAAAGTAAAAATCAATTGAAAATAATTAATATGAACCTCCCTTATCATTAGCATTCGATTTATTAGAAGTTTATATACAACGGTCATTCTTATGTAAGGAAGAAGGATAATAAACATGCTGCAGTTAATAATTGATCATATTCCTTCAAGCTCACTCCATGCACTAGCGGGAGCCTTAATAATAGATATCTTCTTTGGTAATAAATATTCTATAAAAAGACGCTTATTAATTATCCTTTTAGGCAGTATAGTGGTGTTTACATTAGACATTCCCAAACTATTTGGATTTATATTTACTCATTCGCTCTTTTTTGTCCCCTTTATTGGTGCAGGAGTTGCTTTGTTAACGGGAAAAATAATGACAGAACCTTTTATTAAGCAATGGATCGGAATTATGTGCACGTTATTGATGGGCGGGATCCTGATAGATTTTCTTGGAAATGGTGCACATCTATTCTATCCTATTGCCGAAAGAAATTTCTCATACTCCCTTGTAACAGGAGAGTTTTGGCTGATATTAGTTTTGGGTTTTATCATTGGCATACGGCTCCTTTATTCCCATAAACATGAAATAATTAGGGCTTATCACTAACGAGATAAGCCCTAACCACAGAGGTAGAGTCATCAATTTTAAAAACGGCTGCCACATGAGAACCGTCTATTTTTTTAAAAATGGATAGTTTACTCATCTCCAATAAACTAGCATTTCAAGTTGATCAACCGGGGCAAGTCTGGGTTACCCCTTAACCACCCTCCTGTACTCCTGGCCTTTCTTCCATGCAAAAAACTCCTTGGAACAGAAACGTTTCACAAGGAGCTTAAATCTCATTAAATTATAGTATTTTCATTAAGAGGGCCCTCATCATTATTGTTTTCTTTCAATGTTAAACTTCCCACTAACACACATGGTGCTGGTAGAAGAATACTCCACCACATGTTGGCTTGAAAGAAAAAGTGGAAAAAGAAAAAACCTATGATTCCAGTTAGTATATAAAGGTATGCTGTTTACTTACTAAATGACTTATACTTTGCACCAGACATGCCTCCAGCTACTCCTCCTACAATCAAAGAGAGTTCAAATCGTTGAGTTGCTGCATCCATTCTACACTCGAAGATACCGCCTAACTTAGAATACCTTAACGATACCCGGCTTCACCTGAATTACATTAGACTCTGAAACCAGAATCCAAGTCCTGTGCCAATGTAGTTTCCAATTATATACCCCAGTGTACCAACAAGAAGAATGGGCACAATCAGTTTATGCCAACCCTTTGCAATCGCCATTGCTGCAGCTGTTGTGGGACCTCCCAGGTTTGCGTTACTTGCAAGAAGGGCTTCTTCTAAATTAAATTTAAATAGTTTACCTAATACCAGAGAGAATAGCACATTCATCAGAACAATAATTAAAACAAAAACTAATAATAAAGGTGATGTTGTTACTACGATTGCGATAGAAGCTGGTACCCCGATGACTACAAAGAATAGATAAATCAAGAACGTTCCAATCTCCTGTGTACCTTTGATACTTTCGAATTGTCTGGGGAACAATGAAACTACTAGCACTGTAAGGGTCGTAAGCATCAGATAACGATCGCCAATGATACCACCCAACACCTGATAAATGATGTTTACACCCTCATCACCAGGAAGGATGTCTGCAAAAAAATCTGCGAGATTAAAGGATACTGTAACAAGGGCGAATGCACTCGCCACACTGATAGCAATATCTTTTAATGATATTTCTTTTCCTTTCCAGAAAGAAGCTGCCTGCGTTTCACTCTCATCTCCAGTAAAGCCCGCATCTACCTCATCAATATGAGGTGTTTTGAATTTGTCACGGAAAAATGAAAATGACGGAATGGCCATCAAAACAAAGAAGAAGGTAGCCATCATCATATTGTCGGCAACCACTGTAGCCGAAACAAGATCACTTGGTGTTTGGAATTTTGCGGCCATTGCTGCAAAGTTCACGCCACCTCCCGTATAGGACCCTGCCATCATGCCACCAATTTTATCCAGATGGGGAATCACATCTTTTAAGAGCATAAATGAGATAATGGTACCAGTAACCGTACCGATTGAGCTTAACAGGAAAATAGTCAGCATACGTCCGCTTTCCTGCCAAACCTTCTTAATATTCGCCTGAAATAAGAGTAACGGAATCGCCAACGGTACAACATAATTCCATACAGCATCATACACACTAGACTCAAGCGGTATAACATTTAAATTGGCTAATACCATAGCACCGATTAATGCAATAATTGCTCCGGAAATTTTAGATGCCCATTTGTACTTTTGCTCCAAATAAATACTGATTGCTGCCCACCCTGTCAGAAACGACCAGAGCGCCCACGTATTGTCTGACGATATTAAAGTGTTATCCAATTTATTCACCTCTTTGATATTTTCAAAAGCATGGCGAGGTTATTGCCCAAACAGGAATCGCCGATTCACATTGCATACTGCAAAAGCTGGTAAAATCTTTGGAGCCTATTATGCCGAAACTTTCAGCTCAACTCAAATCACACAAATAAGACCGATCACACCATTTTTCTTATGCTTCGGGAGATGTTTTCTTTCAAACGTCATTGTTTCACCTTTTTCATAGCGTAAGGCTATTTCGTGATGATGTTTGAATGAAGATCAAAAATTTTATTCAAAATTATGTATATTTTTTCATAATACTATAATTCATTAACGCCTTCAATTACGATTTGAAAGATGGGAAAAGAAGTGGTGTAGGTGTATGTCCAGCAGTTTATTTTGTATGATTGGATAATATGGTGAACAAGTGCGAACTGTCCTACTTTTACGTGAAGATATGTTTCTACATAAAGATTGTTTTTCTTCCGAGGTTTCAGATGTTAGATATGTGTGGTTATGCGGGTGTTCTACAAAGCAGGGTTGAACAATTGGAAACGTGATTGTTCGAGGAAAAGAGTATCACTTATTAACTCCTGCACATAAAACAGACCTTGCTACTTTCAGCAAGGTCCTCGTTTTGGAAAATGACGTGACGAATATAGCGAATATATTGTTGTCTCCTTAACTAGGTGAATGAATGGGCGGCATTGACAGAGGAACATTGTAATATCAAGTCTCCCATTTGAGACTAGATTTTCACACTAAAAGAAATGGACCTTTAGCCGTTGAGTAGAATGCATTTTTAATATGTTGCAGTTAGCCCCGCAAATTCCCCTATGTGTGAATACGAATATATCTAATTACGCAAAATCAAACGTCCTCTACGAAAATATTTATTGAATATCTCCTGAACATCCAATTTAAAAAATACTTAAGAAAGGAACTAATTTATTTGACTGATTAAATTAGCATTTTCATGCCTTAACTCCCAAGCAATTCGAGCACTATCTTCTAACTCTTCCAAATCATAAAAAGTAGACATTAAATCCTTGTCACCTACAACAGGTCCGTGATTCTGTAAAATAAAACCGTCACTATCGTTAACTTTTTCTTCAAAATATTCGAAGAGCTTTGTAGACCCAGGAGGAGCATATGGAACTAAACCTATTTTTCCTATTTTCATTCGTAAATAAGGTGTATATTCTGGAATAATATCATTTTCATTTTGATGATTTAAACATGACCACAAGGCTGAATAAAAACTATGAGTATGGATCACCGACTGGATATCTGAATCCTTATCATAGAGAGTTTTATGAAGCGATAATTCTTTGCTCGGTTTTTTCCCTTCAATATGATTCCCTTCCATGTCTATTACAGAAAAATCCATTCTTGTTAAACCTCCAAAACAAGTACCACTTCCTGTGATATAAATCTTATTATACTCACGAAAGCTTAAATTGGCGGAAGAACCAGTTGCTTTTCCTCTATCAAATAATGATTGGGCAATCCATATTGCACTTTCCAGCTTTTGCTCAACTGTCATTCGAATCACCCTTTGTAAGATTGACTGCTCTCATAAAAAAATCTTCCTGTCCAAAATCACCTGATTTTAGGACCAAGCGAAGTTTTTTATTATTAAGCGGTACCATTATAGGAACACCACTTGCAATACTTTCTCCCACTACATATGCATCATAACCCAAAGCTTGTGTCACAGCACCTGAAGTCTCGCCACCCGCTACTATAATACGATTATAACCATGCTGCTTTGCTCTTTTCGCAATATAAGCAGTTGTCTGTTCAAGAATTTCTGATATTTTTTCAACACCTGAGCTTTGTGCATTTTTTACATTTTCTGGTGTGTCAGAACTATATACTAGCGCTGCATCATCTTTACTCGAGGATATCTCTTCCCATATTTGTTCTTTCGTCTGAGTGCCTTCAATTAATTTATTTGCATCAAGCTTTATAGAGTTCCCATCATTTATTTGGAAATTCTCAACTTGTTGAAGTGTTGTTTCAGAACAACTTCCAGATAAAATAATTGCTTTCCCCTCGGTTGAACTATAGTTTACTTCTGAAACGGCTTTGCCTTCCTTACGGTATTTTCGCCCAAGATTTCCCACCAGACCGGACCCCCCAGTTAAAAAAGGTAAGTCCCCAAACAATTCTACTATCCTCGCACCATGGTTCTCATTTACATAATCGGGTATAACATAGAAATGATCTTTATCACTACCAAACTCATCAACTAAGCTAAAAATTTGTTCATCGCTGGCAAATAACATATCCTCTGTAATTTTCAAACTTTCATATTTTCCCTGAGGACTTATTAATTTTTCTAAATCTGAATCCCACATCGGTGTGAGTGGGTGGTCCTTCATATGAGTTTTGTTCAACGGAACCCCTTGGACAAACAGGTGACCATTTTTTACGATCCGTCCATTAATAGGAAGGGAGGGGGCGATAATTGTATATTTTATATTCTGGTACTCCAAAAAATTGTCAATTACAGGACCTATATTTCCTGTTTCATTCGAGTCAAAAGTAGAGCAATACTTACTATAGAATTGTTTAGCCCCATTATCTTTTAACCATGAAAATGCACTTAAAGATTCAACTATAGCTTTATTTTTTTCTTCGGTTCTTGTTTTCAGGGCTATGACCACAGCTATTTTTTCATTTGATATTGGCAATGGTTCTTGCGGTGTACCATTGAACAATAAAGTTTTTACTCCTTGCTGAACTAAAAAAGAAGCAGCATCACTAGCTCCAGTAAAATCATCAGCTACAACCCCTAAAACAATTTCACCCATTCTTAACCTCTCCTTGTTTGAATTTTAAAAATGGAGTAGCACTTTTAAAGATTTATCTTCCTTTCTGTCAACTAACCGAAAAGCCTGAGGTGCTTGATGATAAGGAAGGTTGTGAGAAACAATATTTTTAATTGGAATTTGATCCTTTTGGATAAAGCGAATAGCTCCAAGAAAATCTTCATGATTATATGTCATGCAACCAATAATTTCTTTTTCTGTATTTTGTAAATTGTGAATATTGACATTTTGATTTTGTTCAAACATGGCCACCGTTACAATTTTACCTGCTTTTTTTGTGATGCTCAGTGCTTCATTAATAATATTGTCCGCATTATTGGTAACAATTACTTTGTCAAAAAGACCATCAGTTTTTTTAATGGCTGCTTCTGGCCAACTAGAATGGTTTGTCACGTTTATAGTATACGATGCACCTAGTTGTTCACTTAGATTTAAAGGGTAGTCGAGAACATCAGTTACCAACAATTGCTGGGCACCTTTATCATGGGCAACTGCTAGGGTTAGTAATCCTATCGAGCCTCCGCCTAATATTGCTACTTCCTCACCTGGACGTATATTCGCTTTGTTTACAGCATGTATCGCAACAGCTAATGGCTCCGCTAAAACCCCGACCTCATGACTAATGCATTCTGGGAGCTTCATAACGCAAGATGCAGGTGCTTTAAAGTATTCAGCCATCGTTCCGTCCCATTCACCAACACCAGGAGCCTGACGGGATGTGCATAAATTTTGCATGTGTTCTTTACAATATTCACATTCCCCACATCCTAACTGTGGTTCAACCGTTACTTTATCTCCCAATTCATAGTCGCTGACGCTAGAACCTAGATCGACAACTTCACCTGATACTTCATGGCCAATTAATACTGGAGGTTTACGAAATGGATGAAGTCCTTTGTAAGTATGAATATCTGAACCACAAATTCCAGCCATCTTCACTTTAATCAAAATCTCATCGGATCTGATCTTAGGAACTGTTTTTTTCTCTATAGTAACGTGATCAACGTCTTTAATAACAACCGCATTCATATATTCCGCCCCAATACTATTGAAATAATATTAATTTTGAATTCTCTAAATGCTTCCTCATCATTTTTGCACTTTTAATATCGTGATTTTTCAATTTATCAAATATTAAAATGTGATCTTCATAAAATCGTCTCATTCGGATTGGATCCCTATTTAGATGTTTCAACGTGATACGGAACAAATGATCCCCATAATTTATTAATATTCGTTGAATTTCTTCATTTCCAGCTATTTTACTGATCATACGATGGAATTCGTGATCCACCCTAGCAAATTCAGTTACATTTAATTCCTCCACGATTTGTTCCATATCATTAAGGTTCTTTTCAATACTTTCTAACTCGTGACCCGTTATTTTGTTATAAATTTGCTCACAATTAAACGACTCAAGAGCGATACGTAAATTATAAATATCATTAATGCGATCAATGGATAAATCATTTATGATTATGCCCCGCTTTGATGACACTTTAACAAATCCCTCTGATTCTAAACGGACAATTGCTGACTTAATTGGGGTTTTACTCATCTCTAATTCTTCAATTAAATCTTTCTCAGAAATGAAAGATCCAGGTTTGTACCTTTCATGAAGAATACCTTCTTTTATTTTTTCATATGCAAAATCTTTTAGTAACAATTTAGTATTTGGATCTAGTTTCAATTAATACTGCCTCCTCATTGTCAAGGACGGTTAAAATCATACAGAATAGTCGGTCAAAAGCTATAACTTTATTAAACACATCAAAATAAGAACTATACTCCCCCCCCAACTATAAAAGAGATAGTACTCTCCAATAATAAATTCTTTAGACCACTGCAAATAATTTGATGAGAAGGCTTGGCGAGCCTTCTCATTCTTTATTTAATTTCCTTATGTTAAATATAATACTGCCGGGCAGCTAAACATAAACTAGTTGCTTCAGGAAGTTATTTTTTACTAACTTCGAATCTTCTCCGTCTGCTTCTAAACTTTTTTATAATATAATTCTCAAAAGGGTTATATTAACTTTCCTCACTCGATAGAAAAATTTCATCCTGACTTTCTCTCAGTTCCCACAACGTTGAATTATGGGGGGTTCGCACTTTATCATACGTGATAATTTCTCCCTTTTGTATGTCCACTTTTGCCTGTTGGTATGTGATCAAATGACCGGGAACTGGATGGTTGCTTTCCATTGTTTTAGCCGGAGCTATTAATCCTTCCAGAGACAAATCATGATCATTTCCAAAAGTTTCCCCAGCCTTAATGTCTCTTGTGGCTCTTTTAATGAGGTCATATTTAGGTTGATAATCTAACGACCCAGTACTTATATTAAGTAATCCCGCAGAGGCAATTGATATTGAAGTTTCAATACCACACAAATGATATGGGCGGTATATAACAGCAGTAGAACGATCATAATTTGGAATTTGTCCCTTAGTGGTAAGAATGTAATTAGAGTAGGCATTATCACATTTTACAACTATAAAGACGCCGCCACCCATACCAGCTTCGTCCTCTCTTCGGAAACATGTGAACAAATCAATAATACCTTCTTCAGAAAATATTCCCCCATCAGTATGACTCGCGTATGCAATAGGTAGCTCTGAAATTTTCAGAGCTGCTTTATTTAATTCTGATACATCGGGCTTTAAACCTGTGGAGTTAACAATTATTGTGAGTTCGCATAAATCAAAAGCCCCTGCACCAGGTAAGGATTTTAGAATTTCTTCCCGTTTTTTAATATATTCCGTCACGTGACCCTTTGGAATTTTTTTAAGGTACTTTGCATCATCATCTGATATGGATACTGAGGTGGTTTCATGTACGGTAATTCCATCAGCCTCAATATATACTGATTGATTCTTTTCATCATAAATAAATTCACCATCCCTAGCTTTACCACCAGATACGACTGTCAATCCAATTTCCCTTGCCCATTCATATAGAGACATCAACAAACCATGCTGATCACCATCAACAGGTGTATATATTACACCTTTTTCATTAGCTAAGTACTTAAGAACAGGACCAATAGCAGAATCAGTTTCTTTATTAACCATAGCGACGTGTTTACCATTTTCAATTGCTAGTTTAGCATGTTGCGCACCAACTTCAGGTACCCCAGTTCCCTCGCAAATCACATCAATATCATCTAATCCTAAGATTACTTCAAATTTGTCGGTATATATATAGCCGCCCTCGTCAAAATGCTTCTTGGCATCTGATAGATTATCACAATAATATATCTCTTTATCCTCGATATTCGCATCTATAAATGCATTGCGTGCAGACTCTAAATTTTTGTCCATTACGACATTGACATTTACAAATTGATTGTATTTAGCTTGAGTTACAATTGCTTTTCCAAAATGACCTGTGCCAATTACGGCAGTATGCACTACACCTTTTTCTTTATGTGCTTGACGGAATAAATGTTGATATATCATACTTTTTTCCTCCTATATTATTTATAATTTTTGAGCTTTTCTTTTTTTAATAATTGGGCTAATAATTACAGCACATACTAATAAGATAGCTACAGAAATTAGAGATGCGCTAATTGGTCTTATAAAGAAGATTGAAAAATCCCCTTGGGACAATGCAAGCGAGCGTCTTAACTCACTTTCAGCAATCGGTCCCAATACTAACCCTAATATAATTGCAACTAAAGGGAAGTCTATTTTCTCAAGGAAGTAACCTAGAACCCCGAAACCTAACATAAGCCAAACATCAAACATAGAATTTCTAACTGAAAAAGTACCAACAATACAACATATAATAATGATAGGTCCCAATGAAGCATATGGAATATTTAGCAGCTTGGAAAACATCCTAATAAATGGCTTTGAAAACAAAAGAATTAAAATGTTTACAATAAACAACCCTACAAATACTGCATATATTAATTCACTATTATTTGTCATAAAAGTCGGGCCAGGTTGCAAACCATGCATTACAAAAGCTCCAAGTATAATAGCTGTTGTTCCGCTACCCGGAATCCCCAATGCGAACAAAGGTACCAATGCTCCCATTGCTGCAGCGTTATTTGCAGCTTCAGGAGCGGCGATTCCTTCAGGAACTCCTTTTCCAAATTTCTTTGGATGTTTAGACCACCTAACTGTTTCACTATAACTAACCATTGCTGCAGTACTAGCGCCTATACCTGGCAGAATACCTATGGCTACCCCTAATATAGATGATCTAGCTAGGGTGAACCGAATTTTCCTGAAAATTGAAGAATCAAAAATTTTAATTTTAACTTTCGTAATTTCTTTTTCAGTATCATTTTCTTTTGCTTTTTTTAAGACCTCAGAAACTGCAAAAAGTCCGACAATTACCGGTATAAGTTCAACTCCGGCAGATAAATTAAGGCTGTTAAATGTAAACCGTTCCGTTCCTGTAAGTGGGTCAATTCCAATGGTTGCAATAAATAGCCCTAGCATGACTCCAATTAGACCAAGTATTAATCTTCCTCCTAACGAAGCTACAACAGTTAAACCCAACACTGCCAACCCAAAAAATTCAGGCGATGAAAATTGCAAGGCAACCGAAGCTAACAGTGGAGTGAAAATAATTAAAACAATAGTCCCTACAGTCCCCCCAAGGACTGAACTAAAGATCCCTATCCCTAAAGCCTTTCCTGCTTCACCCCTTTGAGTCATCGGATATCCATCTAGCGCTGTCATCACAGCTTCTGGCGTACCTGGTGCTCGATACAAAATTGAAGTTATTAACCCAGAAAATACTGTAGCACCATAAATTGCTGTAAGTAACATAAATGCACTTGTGGAGTCCATTCCATATGTAACGGGAAGTAAAATCACCACCAATATGACACCACTAATCCCTGGTAACGCGCCCCCCAAAAACCCGATAAAAACAGCCGAAAAAAGCAGTAATAGATTCATAGGTTCCGTAACTGTTAAAAACCCATTTAGCAAACTATCCAACATAAAATTACCGTCCCCATTCTCAATTTTACGCTTTATATAAAGTCTTCTATTTAACGATAAAAATCATTAAAGGAATTAAGGTAATGGAATATTTAATAATTGATCAAAAACTACTACTATTAATACAACCCCAGAAACCAAAGTAATCAGCACATGGATTTTTTTGCCCATACCCAAAACGATTGAACAAATAGCAATAAAAATTATGGTTGCAAATAAATATCCAATTATATTCATTAAAAATGTGTACAGTATAGTTACAACTAACAAAATCCAATGTCTGTGTTTCGTAATAAATCGTTGATCATACGCGTTACTCTTACTACCTTCTGCACCATATCTATCGATTAACTGATCTGGTTTTGCTTCTTCGCTTATATTATTTTCCTCCCTTTTATTTGAGATAAATGTTCCAATTAGAAGGGATAAAGATAAAAAGATTAGCGAAACCACCAAAATCAATGGCCAAAACCGCGGACCTATTAAGGTGGAAACTTCACTAGACCCCGGCAGTTGTATAGTTTGTACTAAAAAAAATAGAGAAATTAAAAAAATTGATATTGCAAAAGCATAAAGATTTCTTCTCATTAGTATTCACCTGCACTTTTAATAAAGCAGAAAATTTTGTTTTTCAGTGTTCATTCGATTCTGAATCACCTCCCAAAAAGCACCATTGATTAACAATCTATTGAGAGGTGATCCCAAATCATTTGTCTGAAATTACTTGTTCTCTTTTTGTAACTTCTTATATTTATCTAAGTCTTTCTCAAGTTTTTCACGATATTCTTCACTTCCAAGCCATCCTTCTCTAAAATCCAAGTTAGTTTTCTTCTCATATTCTTGATACTTATCGGAATCATATATATTTTTTAATTCTTGCTCAATTTTACTAACAATTTCATCAGGTGTATCTGCACTAACAAATACCCCTCTTTCATTTCCATTTGTCAAATCCCATCCTTTTTCAACTGTGGTTGGAATTTCAGGAAAATCTTTAAGACGTTCTTCTGCAAATATAAGTATTGGTTTCATTTCACCGGATTCCATATAACCAAGGATTGAGCTTATTTCTCCGAACATGCCATCGATATTCCCACTTAATACATTAGATGAGACGCTTCCTTGTTCATCATAAGGAATAAAATTCAAATCCAATCCAGTAGCATCTTTGAATTCTAGAAAAGCCATTTTATCAGGACTGGCAGCGTGAGTCCCTCCAATTGTTACGTCTTCGGGATTATTTTTAGCATGCTCATAAAACTCATCAAAGTTTTTATACTTATTAGGATTTACGATCAATGTCATAACATCAGATTGCATACGAGCAACAGGAGTAAGTTGTTCTAGTCCAGTTGGGTTTTGCCCTGCTGCTAGTGAAGTTATATAGGTGGAGGATGCAAAGTCTAACGTAAGCCCATTACCTTCACTGTTGGCCGTTCTTTTATGAGCCTGTGCCCCAGAAGCACTCGGTAAGTTAACTACACTAATTGTTGTGCCCAAATTTTCTTCCAACATTGGTTGGACTTGTCTTGCAAAATTATCAGTACCACCACCCGCTCCAGCAGCAACTAGAAACTTCATATTACCCGATGGATAATTTTCATCAGATTTTCCGGCACTCTCTTCCGAGGAATTCCCACAACCTACGAGAAGAAAGACCATCATCAGTGCAATGATACTAATGAATTTATTTCTTAACATAATCAACCCTCTCCTTATAATTTGTTATCAAATTCTTTGCTAGAAGCAGCCAAATTCTTTCTCCCTGCAACGACGAACATTCAAAACCTCCTTTATTTCCT
The DNA here is from genome assembly GCF_013618635.1 of Thalassobacillus sp. CUG 92003. Lineage (GTDB taxonomy): Bacteria > Bacillota > Bacilli > Bacillales > Halobacillaceae > CUG-92003. The sequence goes on from NZ_JABLSJ010000003.1 coordinate 407,439, forward strand.
TTCATTAAACTTAGATCTAACTTAAATCTAAGTTAGATCTTAAAGAAAGCGCTATCATTTGTCAATGATTTTCACAATTTTAAAAATATTTAAATATAAATTGTAATAATGCGTTAATGACAAATTCATTACCTTAACATATATTCATGTACCAAACCTAAAGGGGAAAACCTATAAAATAGTGTAGAGACACGTAAAAAAGCCACTCAAAAGTTCATCAACTGATTGAGTGGCATTCAAATAATATTGTATTTGATTAATTTTATTTGATTCTGGCCTGCTAAAGCCCTTTAAATTAGGTTTCTAAACGAAAGTACATCATGCCAACGCTAATCTGAAATGAAAGTTTTCTCCCGACATCTTGCGTATTAGAAATTTATTCATGAAGCCCCCGTATGGTTTGATAGACTTGGAAAAAAATCTAGCCTAGTCTTCATTTTAAAAAAATCATGATCTTCTCACGTTTCCCTTGGGCCACTTGTAATACAATCGGAATCAAATGTGTTTCAGGACGATGGTCTTCCCCAATCCTGCCATCCGGATGAGCACCTGCCACATTAAAGTATCGAAGCACAACATGTTTAATCCCGCTTGTTCTGTACGGGTTTGTTGGTACAACCCGGTCGTCTTCTTGAATTGGTACTTGCTCTGGCTCACCATAAACGGCGGCTGTTGAAGAAAAAACTATCCGTTTCACATCATGTCTTGCCATCGCTTTCAAAAGACAGGTGGCACCGTAAACGTTGTTATCATAATATTGTAAAGGGTCTTTTACACTCTCTCCGACAAGCGAGTCTGCTGCAAAGTGTATGACTGAGTGAATTTCGTTTTCTTGAAACACGCGATCGAGAAATGATGGATCACGCAAATCACCGTTAAAAAAGTGACCTCGTCCAAAATCGCCTCTTCATGTCCGTTTTGTAAATTATCCACTACGACCGCTTTTTCGTTGCGATCGAGAAGTTGAGCAACTGCATGGCTTCCAATATATCCTGCTCCTCCACATACTAGAACCGTCATACCCTCTCTCCTTCCAATCGTTTTGCTCCATTTCCGATTGCTACGACGTAAAAATCAACCTCAATGCCTGTCTTATCCTTGTAACGTTCTCCAACATTATGAATAAATGAATCTACTTCATCTTTGTTCACAATACTGATTGCATATCCTCCATCTTTGCACTAACCATCAGAATAGGAATCTGACTATTTTCCCGCACGTTTTTACAGAACTAAAGTCCATCCATGTTTGACCACATCATATCTAATATAATCCGGTCAAAAGAAGAGTGCTCAAACATTTGAAAAGCCTCCACACCATCCCGAAGCTTTATCGATTACATACCCTTCGTTTTTCAAGTACACCTCTATTAATTCAGCAATTTGTTGATCATCATCTATGGAACTAACACATACCATGCCTCTATTGTAAACATAATCGACATTGACTCTTCCATATAAATTCCTCCTAATCATTTTTTTAAGACAAGACACAGTATATATGAGAGTTCTAAAGTTCTTATAAAGAAGGAATAAAGGATTACTAAATTATTAAGAAGGAAAAACCTAAGATTGCCAATTACGTGAATCCCGGCGAGGGGATCAGTAAATGGCCAAACTGAAAGTTATTTTGGACCCAGGACATGGTGGAAGAAATCCTAGAGCTGTAGGAAATAGTTTACAGGATTTTGAAATCATTATTGATATGCGCCCTTTGTCAGAAAGCTGTTTACAAAACAATAAACAGTTGTTTAACAACTGTTTATTGTTTTGAATAAGGGAGTTTAAAGGTAGTGGATATACTTTGGTTAGGATTTTAAATTAATTCAAAAGGAGCAATTAAAATGAACAATATCTTATTTATGCCTTTATTGACCATTCCCTCTGGGCATCATGACGCTGCGTCCTTGCTCGACGACGTCTCCAGCGCGTTCCCAGCGGGGAAGTTCACGGCTGTGATAGGCCCGTCGGGCTCGGGCAAGTCGACGATTACAATATGTAGTAATCAGGTTTGGAGGTGGAATCATGGGATTACCTTATAAACGGCAGTCCGGTAGCGCCCTGTTAGCCAACTCTGATGACGCTGCGGCCATGCTCGACGGCGCAGTTAAGCGATACGGCTCTGGCGAGTCAGCCGTCGTTGCGCTCGACGACGTCACCATCGCGTTCCCGGCGGGGAAGTTCACAGCTGTGATGGGGCCGTCGGGTTCGGGCAAGTCGACGATGATGCACTGCGCCGCCGGGCTGGATCAATTGACGTCGGGCCGCGCATTTGTCGGCAGCACCGATCTGTCGACCCTTGACGACCGTGAGTTGACCAAACTGCGCCGAGAACGGATCGGGTTCGTGTTCCAGACGTTCAATCTCGTTGCGACCCTCACGGTCAAGGAGAACATCTGCCTGCCTTTAACGTTGTCGGGACGCCAGCCGAGCGATGGAATGCTCGATCAGGTCGTGTCGATGCTGAGCCTCGGTGATCGCATGCATCATCGGCCGGCGGAGCTTTCGGGCGGACAACAACAGCGCGTCGCCGTCGCCCGGGCGCTGGTCGCCCGGCCACAGGTGGTGTTCGCCGACGAGCCTACCGGCAACCTCGACACCCGGTCCGGACAGGAAATCCTCGGGTACCTGCGATCAGCGGTCGACAAGCATCATCAGTCGATCGTGGTGGTCACGCACGATCCCAACGCCGCTGCCTGGGCGGACCACGTCGTGTTCGTCGTCGACGGCAGAGTGCACGACGTGATGGATAGCCCGTCGGCCGATACGGTGCTCGACGTCATGAAAGGGCTGGGACGATGAGCCAGATGGTGCGGAGCGCGGTCCGAAGCGTGCTCGCGAGTCGGGGTCGGTTCCTGCTCACGGGCACGGCGATCGCGCTGTCGGTGGCGTTCCTCGTCGCAACGCTGGTGCTGTCCGACTCGATGCGCGGTCGAGCGGCCAGCGATATCGCCGAAGCGTTGGCCGGGACGGACGCCGTGGTGCAGGGCGTTTCCCTCGGTGAACCCGGCGGAGGACCGGGTGATCCTGTCAGGTCGGTTCGGCGATCACTGGATCCCGATATGACTGAGCGCGTGGCTGCGGTCGACGGCGTCGAGGAGGCCGCCTCGCAATGGAAAGGCTTCGCGAAGCTGGTCGTCGACGGATCGCCGGTCGGAACCGGCACAGCGAGCGACGTCGGTCGCAACTGGGTCGCCAACCCGGAGTTCAATCCGTTCCAGCTCGAGAGCGGGCGACCACCGACTGAGGTCGGAGAGGTCGTGATCGATCGCTCGCTCGCCGATGACGCAGGCGTGGCTCCGGGTGATGTCGTACAGGTCCTGACCGCGACGGGGATGCACGACGCGACCATCACCGGTATCGCAACGTTCGCGTCGGCGGACGCGGCACCGCTGGAGCGAACGGTTCTGTTGCCCGACGGAGCGGGGTCCGCCTGGCTCGACATGGCGGCGCCGACCGAGGTGCTCGTTGACATCGCGGAGGGTGCCGACCGCACCGAGGTGCTCGGCCAACTGTCGGCGCTGTCCGATGCCAAGGTCGTCGATGGATCCGACTACATCCGGACGATGCAGAACGCCGCGACGTCACCGCTGCAGTTCCTGAACGTGTTCCTCCTTGCCTTCGCCGTGGTCGCGGTTCTGATCGGCGTGACGATCATCTTCAACACGTTCACGCTCACCGTCGCCCGCCGCCGGCGGGAGTCGGGACTGCTGCGTGCGATCGGTGCGGAACGACGCCAAGTGCTCGGCGGAGTGGTGATTGAGGCGGCGTTCATCGGAACGATCGCCACGCTCGTCGGCCTCGTATGCGGGGTCGCGGGAGTGGGCGCGCTGCGCTGGGTCGTCGGACTCACCGGAATCAGCCTGATCACCGGGCCGTCGATCGTGAGCCCGACCTCGATCGCGATCGCCGCGACCGTCGGTATCGGCGCAACGATCCTCTCGGCATGGATCCCGGCTCGCCGCGCGGCGGCGACATCACCGATGGAGGCGCTGCGCGAGAGCGCGGCGGAACCCCGGGTCGTGAGCCGGGCAAGGACTGCAAGCGGACTCGTGCTCGCCGCGGCGGCGATCGTTGGCGGAGCTGTGGCTGTGGTGAGCTCGAACCCAGTATGGCTCATGCTCGCTGCTGCCATTATCCCGGCGCTCGTGCTGTGCGGCCCAGCGATCGTGATAGCTTCAGCACGTTGGAGCTCTCCGGCGGCCCGCCGCGCCGCCGGTGTTTCTGGCTCAATCGCAGCGGGCAACTTGGCTGCGAGCCCCCGTCGATCGGCATCGACGGCCCTCGCGATCATGCTCGGAACCGCGATGGTGACGATGTTCGCGATGTTCGCGAGCTCATTAACGAGCGCGGTGGGAACGGACGTTCATGACGGGCTGCAGGCGGACCTGGTGGTCACGTCGGCGACCCCCGACTTCTCGACGATCGACCCCACCCTGGCCGGTCGGATAGCAGAACAGCCCGACGTAGACGCGGTAACTGCGCTGAAGAAAACCGAAGGAATCGTGGAAGAGAAAGCCCAGGCGATCGGCGGCATTGATCCGACGGCCCTGCCCACTATGTTCGACCTCGACCCGATTGCTGGCGACCTCGCCGATCTAAGCTCGGGAGGCGTGGCCGTGGTCGGTGACGACCCGTCGCTGCTTGGCGAAACCCTGGAGATCGAGTTCGAACGATCGACCATTGAAGCGCCGATCGTTGCCGTGGTCGCGAGGAGCACTGGTGGTTTCGAAGCCCCTGCCTACTTCGTCGACGCGGCGACACTCGAAGCCTCGGTCGGTCGTCTGCTCGATGCACAGGTGTTCGTCGACCTCGCTGACGGAGCGGTGGCGGACGCCGAGGAAGACGTAAGTGCCCTGGTCCGAGATACGCCCGGGTCGTTCCTGGCGACCCGGGAAGAACACGTCGCCAGCAGCGGGAGCGAGATCGCTAAGTTCGGGAACTTCATCGACGGGATGCTCATTCTGGCGAGCTTCATCGCGCTTCTTGGAATTGCCAACACCACGGCGCTCGCGATCAATGAACGCTCTGGAGAGATTGGGCTGCTAAGAGCGGTCGGGGCGTCTCGGCGGGAGCTGCGTCGCATCGTGCAGCTCGAGGTGGCAATCCTGTCGTTCGTTGCAGCATCGATCGGTATCGCCGTCGGAGCCGGCTACGGCTGGGCGATGATCGATGTTACTGGAGGCGCGGAGATCCCGGCCGTCATCGTACCCTGGCTCCGTCTGGCAGTGACGCTAATCGTCGCAGTCGCAGCGGGCGTGCTCGCTGCAGCGTGGCCCGCTTTCCGGGTCTCCCGGGTACCTGTACTCAAGCTGGTGAGCGGAGACAGCTGATGCGAAGGTCGCTGCACCTGGGCCGGAGCGGCCCAGGTGCGGTCCCGGTGCATGCGGTTGACGTGCTCGGCTTTTATCGCGTTCGGAAAAAAGGGGTGCTGAATATATGCAAAAAAAGGTATTAATCATTTCTTCTGATAATACAGGACATGGACATAAGAGTATAACTGAATCTTTGTGCGAAAAGATTGGTGTTAATAGTGATGAGGTAAAAACACATGTAGTTGACGGGTTTTCACTTGGCGGTAAACTTCTATCTTTAATTGGAAGTTCTTATGGACCAATAACCCGAACCTCTGGATTCTTATGGAAAATAGTTTGGAAATTAACAGCAATAAAAGCATCTTTGGTAAACAATTTTATCGAATTACAAATTAAAAGAAATTTTTTACAGCTTATTGAGGAAGTTGAACCGGATGTGATTTTATCGGTCCATCCTAACTTTAATGGATCAATTCTCAATATTTTAGAAAAGCAAAAAATTAAAATACCTTTTCTAACGTTAATTGCAGACTTAGTAAATATTTATCCATTGTGGGCAGACCGGAGAGCAGATTATATTTTAAGCCCTACGGAAGAAGCAAAAGAGAAATGTTTGGAGTTTGGGGTGCCTAAGGAGAAAATAGCTGTTTTAGGGTTTCCTGTACGTTCTCGTTTCTTTGCCAATGATAAAAATGTGCAGGTTGCACAAGACCAAAAACCCCCTCTTAAATGCTTAATTATGAGCGGTGGTGAAGGGGTCGGCAATATGAAAAGGATTGCTGAAAATATGTTAGATAATTTTGATTGTAGGGTGAAAATTATTGCAGGAAGAAATGAAAAATTAAAGGCTGAATTAGAGGAAACGCTGAGTAGATATGGTGAAAAAGTTGAGATCTATGGTTTTACGAAAAATATTCAAGATTTAATGTTTGCATCCGATATTGCTCTTACAAGAGGTAGTCCAAACATTATGTTTGAAGCCGTAGCGTCAAACACTCCACTTATCATTACTGGTGCTTTACCTGGTCAAGAAGAAGACAACCCTGCATTTGCTCAAAAGCTAAATCTTGGCGTAGTATGCAACGATATAAATAATATTAAACCGATTATTGAAGATTTATTAAAAAATGATGGTTATAAGTTGAACAGCATTAAAAGATCACAAAAAGCGTTCATCAATGATCATGCAGCAGAGGATATTTTACAGTTTATTTTAGAAACTGTAAAACTTTATTATCAGGAAGAGACAAATGATGACGTTAGTCTTTCGTACAATTAATAATCTATTTAACTGGCATACATGGCAGTATTCCAAGTAAGGAAAAGCTTATTTGGAATACTGTTTTTTTTATTACGGTCCTGGTTCCTCACCCGGACATTCGTGACGGACTGCGTATTGTAAACGGCTTTAACATTTGTAACCCTGGGGTGAGGAATTAATGATTGATGACCTTTTGGAGTTTGTACCAGTCATTTTATGGAAAAAATAGGTGAAGAAATATCATTTAGAAAACATATGGATCTACGCTTTCCTAAAAAAGGTCTAATTAAGTGAAGCCGCATAAGAATAAATTACTTTTCGTTGATTTTAAAGGAGTCACTTTAGTTTAAAAACTGTTTAAGTTTTAAAATAAAGGAGTTTAAAAATAACCGATAAACTAATTAGAGGATATATCCCTATGATTATTAATAAATTGTTGCTGACAAATTATATTAAGGATGAACCTAATGAAATTGAGAAGCCTAGGGATTTAAAAGATAGGTTCGGTAAAGATGGATTACATGAGCTTGAGGAAATATACGGAAAGTAGTACGTGTTTCGTAATGTAAAGGATGATATGACAATGAGGTGTAAGAGTTTTGACTATAAAACTTCGCTTATTCTTATCTAATGCATTAATAATTATAATTTTATTAATTGCTTTCCAATTTGAAGAGTTGATAGAAAAGGATGACTTAGAGCTAATACTTAGTGATGTTGAGCAGATGGACATACTAGACAAAAGCGAAGCTATTGCTTTTGCTATATATAAAGATGAAAATATCTTATACGACATAGGAGGTTTTCAGGAAAATGAACTTTTTGATATAGCTAATGATCAAGAATCTCGCCATCATTTTACTAAGGATAATAGCGCCCTATATTCGATAAATAGTGGGGACTATCGACTTTATTTATCTTATGAATACGGTGGTGAAGAAAATAACATTGAAGGTTATAACTCCCCTTTTCCTTGGGATATTGTAATAATGGTGCTTATTTTATTTGTTGCAATCTGGCTGTTAAACAGGATGGTGTTCAAGAGTATTGCTGTTCCTTTGGATATTCTTGTTGATGGAGTGCGTGAAATTCGTGATGGAAACCTTAACTACCGTCTTCGATACAATAGAAAAGATGAATTTTTAAGTGTCTGTGAGGATTTTAATGAAATGGCTGGGCAGTTACAAGGATTAATAGAAGCAAAAAAGAAAGATGATGCAAATAGGAGAGAATTAATGGCTGGAATTTCACATGATTTGCGTTCACCACTTACATCCATTAAAGCATATGTGGAAGGTCTAGAAAAAGGTGTAGCTTCAAATCCCGAGATGAAAAAGGAATATTTAAGGAGAATAACTGAAAAGACCGGTGACTTAAATCATGTTGTCAATCAACTTTTTTTGTTCTCAAAATTGGATACAGGTGATTTCCCTCTTTCAATAGAAACCCTTGACATAGGTAAGTTGCTAAAGGACTATGAACAAAATATCACAACAGAGTATAATGAGCGAGGGTTGGAAACAACCTTTTTAAATTTTGCGGAAAATGTTTTCGTAAAAGTTGACTCTGTTCAAATACGAAATGTTTTCACAAATATTATTGAGAATTCTTTAAAATACGGAAACCAAGAACATAACTCACTCACTATAGAATGTATTCCAAGGGGAGAAGAAGTAACAATCACATTTCAAGATAATGGACCAGGTGTGCCCGAAGACAAGCTTAAAAATTTATTTAATGTTTTTTATAGAACAGATGCAGCTAGACAGAACCCTGGCCAGGGGAGTGGACTGGGTCTCGCCATTTCACATAAAATCATAGAGAGATTTGGAGGTACTATTTCTGCAAAAAGTCCTTCTAATAGTGGTTTGATCATAACCATTGCTCTCCCTATAGTTGGAGGTAAAAATGAAACGGATTCTTATAATTGAAGATGACTATGCAATAGCTGAAATAGAGAAGGATTTTCTTGTAATTGATGGTTATGAAGTAGATATTGTAGAAGATGGAAAAAAGGGGCAGGAGGACGCTTTGTCAGGTAAATATGATTTAATACTGCTAGACCTAATGTTACCTAACATGGATGGAATCGAAATCATAAGGAGAATTAGAGATCATTTAAATATTCCAATATTAATGGTAACTGCTAAAACTGAGGATATAGATAAAATTAAAGGATTGGGCTTAGGTGCAGACGACTACATTACCAAACCTTTTTCTCCAACAGAACTTGTAGCTAGGGTGAAAGCAAACTTGGCGCAATATGAAAGAATATTATCGGAAGAACCTCAACTGTCAATTCCTAAAGACATTGTTTATGGGCGCCTTCGTATAAATACACAATCACGACGGGTCTATAAAGATAACGAAGAAATATTTATTAAGAACAAAGAATATGAGTTGTTATATTTCCTAGCCACAAACCCAGAGACAGTCTTCACTAGAGAAGAATTATATACACGTATATGGGGACTAGATGCCTATGGTGACAGTAGAACAGTTTCTGTCCACATAAATCGGTTAAGAGAAAAAATTGAAACAGACCCCTCTAACCCCAATCATCTACAAACTGTTTGGGGAGCCGGTTATCGTTTTCAGCCATAGATTATTCTGAACAATCTAGCAAAAAGTAGAATGCGTTTCTTAAAAATGAAATTACACAACATTTACGAAAAGAGATCAGAAATAGAAGAGCTTACTTTAGTGGACTAAAAATTACAGAGGGTGTTACGTCAAAGTATTGATGAGAAAAACATCAATGAAAAAGGAGTTACACTCAGTTTGGCGCAAGTGAATTTCAAGATATATTATACCGTATTTGTTTTTATAGCACTTGCAGGTTTTGAACATATCATAATTGGATTGTTCCCACCATTATTTCAGTACATTGCACAGGATTTAGCAATAGATGTTGCTGATTTAGGTTTTATATCAGGGATGAATATCCTGGTTACAGCTATTTCAGCGCTCGTTTGGGGTTACCTCTCAGGTAAATATAACCGAAAAAGACTAATTATAATCGGTACTGTTCTTTGGGTACTGTCCGTATTTTTAACAGCAATTAGTAGTAATTTCGTTCAGTTGCTACTTTACCAAATGTTGACGGGAATTGGTTTGGGGTGTATGGCATCGATTGGCTTTAGTGCCTTGACTGACTATATCCCTTACAAAAAACGAGGTTTTGTTCTAAGTCTTTGGGGAATGGCTCAAGGGTTTGGTGGGATTATGGGTTCCATTTTGGCATCATCAACTGTAACTACTACAAGTTGGCGGTGGCCTTTTGAACTAGTAGGGTTTATCGGAATCTTTCTAATTATTCTCTTCTTATTTGTTTCAGAACCAAAACGTGGAGGTGCCGATCCTGAATTAGAGAACCTTAACCATAACGATCAATCCTATGATTACAAAATAGAGGCTAAACATGTAAAAGCAATATTGTTAAAAGGAAGTAATGTTTACTTATATATCCAGGCTTTTTTCATGAATATTGCGACTGGAAGCCTAATTTGGATTCCAACTTTATATATATATAAAACCGTAGAGCAAGGCTATTCCATGGAGACAGCTGTTGTTGCCTCAGGATATTTTTACGCCATTTTTCAAATTGGAGGAATGGCATCGGTATATTTAGGACATTTAGGCGATAAAATTCAAACCAAAAGCTTTAAGGGACGTGCATATTTAACATCAATTTTTGTATTCCTTACATTACCACTGTACATATTGTTTTTCTTTTTGCCAATGACAGGTCTGGACTTACCTGAAACTAGTAATTCATTAGTAATTTTTGTAAATATTGTTAAGCAAATTTTCACAAACCCTTGGGTTGCTTTATTATTTATTTTGTCCTTTTTTGCTTCCGCATTCCAGTCAGCCAATACACCTAATTGGTTGGCTTTAATTACTGACGTAAACCTGCCAGAACATCGAGGAACTGCCTTTAGCGTAGCGAATCTATTTAACAGTTTAGGACGGACCCTTGGGAATGTAGGTGTAGCAATAGTACTTGGGATTGTCTCTACTCATTTTGTGGAACCATACAGCTATGTTGTCACATTATCCCTGCTACAAATATTTCTTATCCCTTCTGCTATTTGTTATTTAAAAATGGCTAAAAATAACGTTACTGATATCAAACAAGTGAAAAAAACGCTCAAACGTCGGGTCGAAGAAGGCTGATTTAAACTTGTTGGAGATTTCACAAAAACTGTATGCCGCTTAGAAAACGAGAATCTGCGTAAACGATTAGCACTGAATGCACACAAGGATAGTGCTGAGCTCGGATGGGCTGCTGGAGCTGCTGAACAAATGAGAGATTTTATATGAAGAAGTAATCGGACTGGATAGAAAACGTCCAATGAAAAAGAAAAAATTAATGTAAGAAGTACCAAAAGCAGAGGGATAACCGATGAAGAAAAAAAAGATGCGAAAAGGGCCATTTCAAATTATGTCGTTCAGTGCGATCGGAATAGCTAATGCCGCAGTAGACATCGGTTCATTAAATGTGCTGCTGGTGCTTTTTCCTACGGACGAGCGGGGAATTCTCGCCTTATATAATACAATTGCTTATTCACTTGCATTGGCAAACAGCTATTTCTGGAATTCATATATCACGTTTAGACACAGTGCTGAAGGAAGCAACAGACAACGGATTGCATTTATACTCCAGGGAATTGTCAGTCTCGGTGTCAATAATCTCGTGTTTCTTGGAGCAAATCAGCTCTTTCAAATCATTGAAATCCCACGCTGGCTCAGGTATAACCTAGCGAAAGGTCTCGCAATGTTTTTATCCTTTACTGCCAGCTTTTTCATGGTAAAGCATTTTGTGTTCAGAGATTCCTCAAAAAAATAATATGCAGTAACACGTATTTTTTTGAAAAAAGGTGCTTCTCTATGTTGAGAAGCACCTTTTTAGTTCTGTTATTGACAGTTTAGTTAGTACCAAGGGGAATTGATGAATAAGCTCGTTTCACCTTTTTAGGAAAAGTGAAAGTTCCTTACTACATCATGCCGCCCATGGATTAGCTTCATAAAATAAAGTAATATAAGGGTCGAAAAACCTCATTATAATCACTTCCAGAAGGTCAAAACAATAATTTAGTCTTTTGAAAGAAAAACAAAACATGAATGAAAGTATGGCATTAATTTCAACTTTGATTTCAAAGCTAACTCCGTTAATTACGATATCGTCTAATATGAAAGCTGTAGTTTTGTATGGAAACACGAGAGAGAATGGAAATACAGAGGTCATGACTGAACGAGCTATTAAAAACCTCTCAGCTCATCGAGTTTTTCTCAAAGACCTTGAGATTAACCATGTCGTGGATCAAAGACATGAAGAGAACGGATTTACCAGAATTCAGGATGATTACGATCAGGTCATCCTTTCCATGATTGATGCGGATGTAATCATATTTGCTACTCTTATCTACTGGTACGGAATGTCGAGTATCATGAAAATATTTATGCGAAATTTTATTTAAGTGAGCGTTAAAAGCATCTACCTAGTTACTTGACATTTTATAGCTGGTCTTTATATAAAAAACATTTTAGAATACCTCTTGATACCAATTATTTCAAAATTGGGCATTTAACTCAAATGATTGTTTTCACAATATATCGTTATTGAAGATAAGCGTCCCTTTCATGAAGAATTGATTTCAAGATAATTAGATAATTACTAACAACCTCTTATTTTTCACCCTTAAATTGAACAACAAAGTTTTCTTATTACTAGGGAGTTATATCTTCTTAAGCGCCAAATGGTCAAACTATCAAACATTTTAGCTTTGATTCTTCCAAATTCTTTCTGCTAAACTAGGGGCTATTCGATTCAAGTTTTTAAGGATCTTCACTTTGCTAATCGCCACTTCATAACGTTTTTTAGTAAAGGCTTCAATAAATTCATCCGTGAGTCGATCAAGGGAGATTTTATTTGTTCCTCTCCCTTTGGTCATCTCTGTGTCTACTAATGGTGGAATAATTTCAAATACATGTACTGCTGAATTCTCCAATTGATAACGTAACGTCTTGGTAAAAAGATATGTCATGATTGAGAAAATTAAGGAAAATAGATCCTCTTTAGTGGAAGACTCAAAATCAAGATAATTATCCATTATCAAGAGAATCTTTTTTTGATTACTTAAATTAAAGAAGGCACATTTCTCCTCATGATAGAAATGCACCTAGTTAAAGAAAAACAAAAAGCTGAATATCACTGGATGATTTTCAAACTAATGTTTAAGGACCTTCCACTATATTCACTCATGATAATTAGCAGGAAGTCATGATAATCTTCCATTTCGAATATATACAATATAAATGTTAGCTTACTGTGGAACAATCCTTGGAATGTCTACTACTTCCTCATTAATTAATGATTAAAGACGCTCTTAAATTGTTAATTCCGTTTTCCAAATAACCCTTTAAGCAAGTTAATGCATATACCAGCCTCCTTTCTTTTTTCTAGCTGAATCATTTTATTAGGTATTCAGATTTGCCTCTTTTACATTAAGACTTGAAATCAAGATAAATATTACTCCTGATTATGTATTGTTTATATTTAAACGGTAATATACGAAAACGCAAATTGCATAAAAAGGTGCTGCTATACAAATAAAAATTATGCCAGAATATAACTTTTCTTTATCATATAGATCTAGGTTTGCAGCAAAGTGCAACAACCAAGTTTTGAAGTGATATGCAAGGCAAAATCGGTGACTGGAATCAAAGCAGTTAGTTCGTCTTTATATTGTGATTCTTGAATAGCCCGCCATATAGACTCTTCATCTCTGATGTCTGCAATAATTAAATCACGGTAAAGTTCTTCATAACCATATTTGATTGGATTTTCTTTGGAAGATGCAAGGACAACCACCTTATATCCTTGTTCATAAGTGGCTTTCACGTATTTCACTCCATAAAAGCTGGGTTCCACTAAACCAACCACTTTGATACTCATTCCTCATCCCTCCTGTTAATTATTACAAGTCTCTTCCCTTGTGGTGACCTGGCATTTATTCTATACTCACCCCATAGATCATGACAGACGATAATATTAATCGAATCAATCACTTTATTCGATAACAGGAGGTTCCTATGGAAACGAAACAGTTAGTTACATTTAAAACTGCAGCAGAAACACTGAATTTTACGAAGACAGCCAAAGCTCTTCAGTTTGCTCAATTGAGTGTTACCGCACAGATAAAATCTTTAGAAAAAGAACTGGATACGCCCTTATTTGAACGGTTAGGAAAGCGACTCTACTTAACGGAAGCTGGTCGCCAATTCAAAAAATATGCAGATCATATGCTCTTATTAACAGAAGAGGCACATTTGGCTGCGAAAGGTTTAGAAGAGCCCTCCGGAACCTTAGTGATCGGAGCCCAAGAAAGTCAATGCACCTATCGATTGCCATCAATTTTAAGGGCATTCAAAGATCAATTCCCGCAGGTCAAACTGGTTTTCAGACCTGCCCATTCAGACGAAAAGGCAAAAGAACAGCTCATAAATGGGACATTAGATATTGCATTCATTATGGATGTGGACAAGCCGAAGGACCCATTGAATGTCGAGACGCTCATCCAGGACAATATGAAACTGGTTGCAGCTCCGGACCACCGTTTACATACAAAAAAAACTTTACTTCCAGAGCACCTTGAAGAAGAGACGCTTCTACTGACCGAAACAGGCTGTTCCTACCGTACAATCTTAGAAGATTCTCTTCGAAAAGCTGGAGTCCATCCTACAAATAATTTTGAATTTGTGAGTATCGAAGCGATTAAGCAATGTGTCATAGCTGGATTAGGCGTAGCTATACTCCCTGAAATGGTGGTAGAGAAAGACATCCAGGAGGGGAGAATAAAAGAGTTGAATTGGCAAGGTGATACACCTGCCTTCTATACTCAAATCGCATGGCACAAAGATAAGTTTATGACCATCCCTCTCGAAGCCTTTATTGATTTAACCCGAAAAATCCTTCAACCTTAAAAAGAAGGGTGTCGCCTGCTAGGGAGCATCCTTCTTTTTCGATCAATCAAAAAATTCGATTGTTTCAATTAAAATAATCAGTTTTACTAATTAAAAACCCTCGTTTATCATTTGGTACAACATATAAAAATGAGGTGAAGGAATGGTTTTTAAAAGGTATTTTCTAATGTTTTTCCTTGCAGATATTATCTCCGGATTTGGTGTAGGAATGAGTACGATTGGTGCAAACTGGTATTTATTAGACCAAACCGGTTCAGCAACAGCTGTAGGGGTAATGTTGACGTTGAATGTTTTCGCTGGGTTTTTATTATCTCCTTTAACTGGAATCATAACGGATAGGTTCAATCGAAAAAATGTCATTCAAGAAACCTTTATTTCAAGAGCTGTTTTAATTGGTGCGTTAACCGCCTTGTTTATCCTAGACGGGTCCTCCATCTATTACATATACGCTTTTGCCATTATCAATGGGATTGGGTGGAGCGTCTACATGTCTGCATCCAGAAGTTTAATTCAAGAACTATTACCTGAAGAAGAACTCTCGAAAGGGAATTCATTAATTGAGATCAGCTTACAAGTAGGCATGTTTATGGCCGGAGCAGCATCTGGGTTCATTTACAAATATATCGGCTTTGAGGCTATTTTACTTATTAATGCGTTGATGTTTGTAGGTAGCTTTCTGTTTATGATCTTTGTTAAGTATCACTCCATTAGCTTAGAAACGTTGAAGGATACTTTACCTCTTTTACCAAAGGCGTACAATACCTAAAGACGCATAAATTGACCTTTTTGTTAGGCATTGTTTCGATTGTTCCCCTGATCTCGACCATGATCTACAATGTAGTCCTCCCTGGATATGTAAACGACACTCTACATGCCGATTCAGTGGTATTTGGATTCTCTGATATGAGCTACGGAATAGGCGGGTTGTTGTCAGGTCTTTTAGCTGCTCCATTTGCTAAGAAAAACTCTGAAAACAAAGCAGTCGTGGTTATTTTCATACTTGCCTTTGCTACACTGATTGGATTAGCAGCTAACAGACTTGTACTGTTCATTTATCTAGGAAGTTTCATCATTGGACTTTCCAATTCCTCTTTAAGGATCATTATGAAAACACAATGCTCATGGAAATCGTTCCGAAACGGTTAATGGGTAGAACTCTTTCCGTTTGGATGGGTATTGCACTACTGTGTCAGGCGTTATTAGCGAGTGGACTAGGACTGCTCATAGATATATCCTCCCCTTTCATTGGTTTTGTAAGTATGGGAGGACTAATGATTAGTCTAGGTATACAAGTGTTTGTATGGAGAAAATCTCATAAAGAAAAAACAAAAATCGATTACGAGGTGGTTTAATATGAAAAACTGTAGTTTTGTATGGAAGCACTAGGGAGAATGGAAATACGGAAACCCTCACTGAACGGGCTATTAAAAACCTCTCCGCCCATCGAATCTTTCTGAAAGACCTTGAAATCACCCATATCGTGGATCAAAGACACGAAGAGAGCGGTTTTACCAAGGTGCAGGATGACTACGATCAGGTCATTCTTTCCATGATTGATGCGGATGTGATCATATTTGCTACTCCTATCTACTGGTACGGAATGTCTAGTGTCATGAAAATGTTCACCGATCGCTGGTCTCAAACAGCAAGAGATGATAAGTTCCCTAATTTTAAAAAGTCAATGACAAATAAACCGGTGTATTTAATTGCCGTGGGCGGAGATAAACCTAAAATAAAAGGGTTGCCTCTTGTCCAACAGTTTAAATATGTGTGTGAATTTATGGAGTTTACTTTCAAAGACTATATATTGGGGAAAGGTGTAAAGCCTAATGATATAGTCTTTGATAAAGAATCACTTCATCAAGCAAAAACAATTAATGATACTTTAATGGAAAATCATCGTACACTTCGCACATAAATAATCTTCTTCTAGGAAGTTAAAAATTAATTGAATTGATTTAAGAGACATGCTCAATAGGTAAGCATGTCTCTTAGTTTATTTGCAGTGTATTATTTTTACAGCTAATTACATAGTGACTTATTTTTATTTTTTTCTCTTAATTCTTCTAAAAGTCTAAATACCTTTCTAAGTTCTGATTCTTCGTTCACCTCGGTAATTTTAGTATTATTCGTAGTGATCCTGATTTCCAAATTGATTACTTCTTAATAATCAGATACATTTGAACTCTTTGTAATAATCGGGTTTAAATAATCTCCTTACTTCTAAAGCGAAAGCATAAAGGCATCTCCGTGAAATAAGTCCTCTTTCTTCTTATCTTCCCACCAAACTCCGTAAGAATAATAATAGGTCCCTTTTTGTGAAGGTTCGGAAAAAACTTTTTCATTGAGACCTCCTCTTCGTCACTTTCACTTATCTGGATTAAAGTGAATTTATTTGGATTAGGTTTATAGTCGATTTTAAAAGAGTCCCCGGGATTTACAAGAATAGGTTCTTTTCCTTTTAAGAGTTCACGAGGGCCTCCCGTGTCTGGACACGTACCATTCCAGAAATATGTACCACGAATTGTCTCATACGTTTCATTTTCGATTTCTATCTTTACTTCCTGAGGCTTTTCACCAGGTAATCGATTTTGAGATTGCGAACAACTCATTAGGCTCAAGCTAATAGAACCATTAATGCCAATAGATATTTTTTGATACACGCCCCTCACTTACAATAGAATTTTTCAAATGGATAATGCTAATTTTTCAACGATCTTACTAAAGGGGGCTGTTCTTACTAAACAATCGCCCCCAATAGTTGAAGATTCGAAGTCGAGAGATCATGACTAGACAAAAGCTTTTGACACTCCTCTTTAGATCCTATATACTAGTCTATCCTGATTGTCGAGAGTAAAAAATAATTTGTCGTTATTAATCAATAAAAGGGGAGGCACTTAAATGGATATTAAAGTATCTGACTTAGTGGAAGCAAAACGTCAAATTAATTCAACACTACACAAACTTAGAGAGACAGTAAAATCTTTTGAAGCTAAAGAAAATCCTGATAATTATAAATCTCAAATCACTCTAGCTAAAAGGCGGATAAAAGCCTTTGAAATTTCCGTGTTTCTAATTAAAAGAGAAATTAACGACCGTAGTGAAAAAAGCTAATTCAGAGATATTTATGCAAATGATGCTACTTTATTGAGCAATCGCCCTGTTTGTTTAAGACTCGATACCAAGTTATTAACCAACTTTTACGGATTTACCCTTTCTATCAATGGCCCCATATCAATTAACGTCCTTTTCCCCCACTCCGTGATCAATTCACAATAGCTTTCAGTATCATGCATCTCTTTTTCTACATCAGCAATGGTCATTGACCAAGAAACTTTTGGTAGTTGTTGTTCATTCTCGTGTCTCTTGATTTTCCACGTTCTGCCCTCAATGTCCTTCGCTGCAAGAGTACGAATTTCAGGTCCAGTTAAGTTATTTTCTAAGTATGTTCGTAGTTTAGATTCGATCCATACAAGTGCATCATCACTATAACCATTATGTTGAATCATATAACAAGCAACAGTAAGAAAATGGACTTGGCCATAACCAGGATCCGTAAGCTCTAGGGCAAGAAATTCATGATAAATGGATTGGCATGTCTTTCCTTTAGTAAGACAGGCACCACATTCTGTACAACACTTCTCTTTCATTATTTCCCCTCCTGAAAATATGGTATAAATAAGTTTAAATGAAGTATAAGATTGATAATCCCTTTTTTAGAATTAGTGCCCACGATAGGTGAAGACTCGGATTCGAGATTTATTTCAAAAGTAACTTCTAATTAATTTCTTCTTCATAGTATTCTTCTAAGACACGAATTCTTTTTTCTAACATCTTATTCCTTACAGCAGCTTCTACATAGGCCCCCACTGCTACTGCAAATGCAAACCAGGATAATAACCAATCCAACTGAGTTCCCTCCAATTCAATATATTATCTCACTACTGAAAAGCCCCCGTTACGTGAAGACTCGATATCAAGATATTTTTAGAGTCATATGCAACTAATCAAATTATCAATCGTTAAATTTTTTTAGTGCTTCCTTCTTCTTCTGTATCATATGTGTTAAAGCGTATAGGAACTTTAGATATCGAGAAGAGTGTTAAATTGATAAAGATACAAAAGCTAAAAAAACAATAATAAACAGCCAGCCTGTCATTTTTCTCTCTTTACTAAATTCCTCCACACCTATTACCAACAATAATAATCCTAAGAATATATCCATTTGGGTGTTGAATTTAAAGTCCATATTAATCAGTCCGTATAATCCATATATAATAACTATTACCGCTAGCACGTACTTCGAGATTTTTAGCCACATAAATATTCCCTCGCCTTAGAATAGTCCCCAATAACTTATATCCCTTTTTTAATAAAACATTCTATTTTATGTAAGAAGTCAAACTATTTTAGTTTCAACTTACTTATCTACAATGAGCTTTAGCTAACATGCTAATTCTTAATTAAAGGAAGTAGCTAATTATTGAAAGAATAATCATTATAAACGCACTTCCAAACATAAAATACAAAAGTATCTTGGTTGGTAAAGGTACCTTTCCCGCAGTGTTTTTCGCATAACCTTCGATATTCTGTTTGTGGGCTATAGCATCATTGAACGGTTTATTATAGTTTCCATTACTCATATATGATTTAGCACCTCCACTATACAAGTTCAATAATTTTCCTAATTCTCCTCTACCGAAAACCCTAGTAGTAAACATACAGTTTAGACTAATTTTAGTTTCAAAGCTGACTATTAATGAAGTTTGTTTAAAGTAAAGCCCCCTCGTATAATACTTATAAGAGCTCTTCCTAGAGGAATTTCCAGTTGG
>NZ_JABLSJ010000040.1 GCF_013618635.1 Thalassobacillus sp. CUG 92003
ATGGAATTAATTGGATGGATAATGGTATAGTTAAATAAAGATCATCAACGCAAGACAGAAATTTCACCTAACAAAGAGGGAGAGTTGTTATGATGAATTCTGGAATGGTGGATAGCTTGCTTTCGAACGTTCCAATTATTGTTTTAGTCTTTGCTTGTGTCGGGATTGTTTGGAGTGTTTTGAAAAAAAGAAAATATTTAATTGGATTTGTATTCCTCCTCTTAGGGGTAGGAATTCATTACTGGGGTCTGTACGTAGGAAAATGGGAAGGGATGGGTATATCTTTATTCTTTGGCGGGGGAATCGTTCTTCTTGGTTTATTAACTCTACTACTTACTTTTGTTTATTCTAA
>NZ_JABLSJ010000041.1 GCF_013618635.1 Thalassobacillus sp. CUG 92003
TCGATCTTTGAAAACTGAACAAACCAACCAGTACGTCAATTCAGTTTCTTCTATAAGAAGAGACATATGTAAGAGACACACACTTGGTGTGTGAGAGCTAGTCAAACACTACTTTTATGGAGAGTTTGATCCTGGCTCAGGACGAACGCTGGCGGCGTGCCTAATACATGCAAGTCGAGCGCGTGAAGCGAGCGGATCCCCTTCGGGGGTGAAACTCGTGGATCGAGCGGCGGACGGGTGAGTAACACGTGGGCAACCTGCCTGTAAGACTGGGATAACCCCGGGAAACCGGGGCTAATACCGGATAACACCTTCCTCCACCTGGAGGGAGGTTGAAAGATGGCTTCT
>NZ_JABLSJ010000042.1 GCF_013618635.1 Thalassobacillus sp. CUG 92003
AGCGAAGCCGCGAGGTGTAGCAAATCCCATAAAACCATTCTCAGTTCGGATTGCAGGCTGCAACTCGCCTGCATGAAGCCGGAATCGCTAGTAATCGCGGATCAGCATGCCGCGGTGAATACGTTCCCGGGCCTTGTACACACCGCCCGTCACACCACGAGAGTTGGCAACACCCGAAGTCGGTGAGGTAACCTTTATGGAGCCAGCCGCCGAAGGTGGGGCCAATGATTGGGGTGAAGTCGTAACAAGGTAGCCGTATCGGAAGGTGCGGCTGGATCACCTCCTTTCTAAGGAATTAAAACGGAGACGTACTGGTGCTGGTTTGTTTAGTTTTGAAAGATCGA
>NZ_JABLSJ010000043.1 GCF_013618635.1 Thalassobacillus sp. CUG 92003
TCCATTTAGATCATATGCGGCTCCACCTGTCACTTCGCCGTTCACATCCAGAGTTAGATCTATTGGACCTATTATTGTATTCGTAGGACTAACTCGTCGACAATTTGAGAAGTTTACATTATTTCCAATTTCATTTGAATGGAGATTCTTGACTACTCGGTGATTCGTTTTAGTTTTACTATTCTTTAGTAGGAAGAACAACTATTTCCTTCCAAGAGTTGTTACTACCATTCCTATAACGACCCATAATTTAACCCTCCCGCCCCCAGCTATATATGTTTGAAACAGAAGAATAGTATCCTAGATGAGGAACCTCTGAACAAAAAGATGTGTTTTT
>NZ_JABLSJ010000044.1 GCF_013618635.1 Thalassobacillus sp. CUG 92003
TAAGATCCCTCAGAGACGATGAGGTTGATAGGTCCGGTGTGGAAGCGTGGCGACATGTGAAGCTGACGGATACTAATCGATCGAGGACTTATCTAAATCAATGTGACAGGGCGCACGCCTTGCCTGATGCGTCGTTGAATGAAACAGCTTATCCGGTTTTGAGGGTTCACTTTAAAATTTACCCTTGAAATTTACCTTCAGTCGACATATAATATTATTTGTCACTGTAAAACGATCTAGTGGCGATGGCAGAGAGGTCACACCTGTTCCCATGCCGAACACAGAAGTTAAGCT
>NZ_JABLSJ010000045.1 GCF_013618635.1 Thalassobacillus sp. CUG 92003
TGGGAAAACGGATCGCTTTCCGTGGGCATGGGGTGAGCTTCCTCAGGCTACGCCTTGCGGGATCTCACCGCTCATGTTATTCTCACAGGCGTCTCACCGTTTTCCCGTCCACCATACAATCATAAGGTGCTCGAAAAGACCTTCCGTAACAGGAAGCTTTGTCTGAAAAAGGTTTCATACGCGTGATTATATGTGCAATCGGTTCCCTATAGCAGATTCTCAACCAAGTGATGTCGAGAAGCCTATATGGCAAGGGCCGTTGGGGAAGGGTGAGACTCCCGCGGGAGAAGG
>NZ_JABLSJ010000046.1 GCF_013618635.1 Thalassobacillus sp. CUG 92003
TTCTTGTACACTGAACCCAATACATAAAAGTGAGGGATTCGGATGATTGAACGTCAAATGACGATGAACATAAGTGGATATTCCAATTTATACGATTTGATTGTGCCCCGAGACCATTTTCTTCGCCAAATCAATGACCTTGTAGATTTCACTTTCATTTATGAGGAATTGAAAGATAAATATTGTCATCATAACGGCCGTAATGCGGTTCACCCCATTCGTATGTTCAAATACCTCTTTCTTAAGACCGTTTATCAATTGTCAGACGTCGATTTAGTCGAACGAG
>NZ_JABLSJ010000047.1 GCF_013618635.1 Thalassobacillus sp. CUG 92003
GTGAACCTTGAAAACTGGATAAGCAAGATTCAACGAACATCGAAACAAGAAAGCGTCTTAGTCACATGTAGTTAAGTGAATAAGGGCGCACGGTGGATGCCTTGGCACGAGGCGCCGATGAAGGACGGGACTAACACCGATATGCTTCGGGAAGCCGTAAGTAGGCTATGATCCGGAGATGTCCGAATGGGGGAACCCACGGTCCGTAATGGGACCGTATCCTG
>NZ_JABLSJ010000048.1 GCF_013618635.1 Thalassobacillus sp. CUG 92003
CAATCGGCTGTTAACCGATTTGTCGCAGGTTCGAATCCTGCCGGTGGAGCCATATTGGAGAGCTGTCCGAGTTGGCCGAAGGAGCACGATTGGAATTCGTGTAGACCGTTACCGCGGTCTCGAGGGTTCGAATCCCTCGCTCTCCGCCAGTAAAAATATGGCCCGTTGGTCAAGTGGTTAAGACACTGCCCTTTCACGGCAGTAACACGGGTTC